>NZ_RFFG01000021.1 GCF_003696215.1 Actinomadura harenae
CCCGCCGCTGCTCGCGGCGGTCGCCGGGCTGGCCGTCGCGCTGCTCGGCGCCTTCGCCGCGTCCCGGCGCGCCGGCCGCGTCCGCCCCGCGGAGGCCCTGGCCGACGCCGTCGTGGACGGCCGCGTCATGACGGTGGGCCGGTGGGTCTGGAGCCTCCTCTACCTGCTCGCCGCAGGCGGCTACATGATCTCCTCCATGAACGCGCCCGCCTACCAGCTCCGCGCCCCGGGCATGCGCGGCCCCGACAGCAAGGCGACCTGGTCGCTGGAGATGGGCACGATGGTGATCATCGGCCTGGCGATGTTCGCCCCGCTGCTGGTCCCGCCGCTGGTCCGGGCCCTCGCCCTGCCGCTGCCGATGCTGAACGGCGCCGCCGGCCTCCTGGCCGGACGGAACGCGCTGGCCTCGGCCCGCCGGACCATCTCCACGGCCACCCCGGTGTTCCTGGTCGTCGCGCTCACCGGATCGGTGGTCGGCGCCGGGCTCGCCTTCGCGGACGCCCGCGACACCGAGGCACGCAGCATGGCCGCCGCCCCCTACGTCGCGTCCCCGTCCACGGGGCCCGCGCTGGCACCGGAGACGCTGCGGGCGCTGCACGCCAAGCCCGGCCTCCTGGCCGCCACGACCGCGAGCGCCATGGTGACGGGTCTCGGCGTAGGCCCGCTCAGCAGCGACGAGAACGCCGCCAACGCGCCCATCCCGTACCGCGCCCTCGTCGTGAACGGCGACCCCGCGTCGGCGTGGCGGCTGCACGTCACGTCCGGATCCCTCCCGCAGTTCACCGGAGCGGCCGTCGCCGTCTCCTCCGAACTCGCCCGCGCCTACGGCTGGCGCGTCGGAGACCGCCTCAACACCCGCCTCCCCGACGGGACCCCGGCCGCGCTCCGCCTGGTCGCCACGGTCCGTCCGTCCTTCGGGCTGCCCGAGGTGCTGCTGCCCGGCTCCGCGCTGCGCCGTCCCGTCCCGGCTTCGCGCGCCTACCTGGCCGAACGTCCCGCCGCGCCCCTCCCGGGCGTCCTCGTCTCCGCGGCCGGCGACCGCCACGACCCGGACGCCGCGACGGCGGCGCACTTCCAGCGGCTCACCATCCTGGCGATCCTCGCCCCGGCCCTGCTGTACGCGCTCATCGCGGTGGTCAACACGATGGTCATGTCCACCCGCGACCGTGTCCGCGACATCTCGGCGCTCACCGCCGTCGGCGCCACCCGCCGCCAGGTGTCCCGCGCCGTCGCCGCCGAGACCACCCTGACCGTCCTGACCGCCGCGCTCCTGGCCCTGGCCGTCACGGCACTCACGCAGATGGCGGTGGTCCGGACCATCAACACGTCCATCCTCACCGGATCCGCCCGCGTCCCGTACACGCTGCCCTGGACGGCGCTGGCCCTGAGCGCCCTGGTCTGCCTGGCCCTGGCGGTCCTCTCCGCCCTGACCTCACTCCGCCCGGTCCTCCGAAGCACCTTCCCGCCACCCAGCCGAACGCGGGCCTGACTCGGCGATGCCGGTTCCCCACATGCCGGGGAACCGGCCTCGCCGCACATACCGGCAGAGAGGCTGAAACCGCCGCTCGCGTACTGATCCCCGTGGCCCCCCGCGACACCTCCCGCGCCTGCCCCAAGGGCCGTACCGCCTGTCGCTCCCGCCGGCACCCGACGCCTGACGGATCCGACTCCTCACCCGCCGTCCCTTCAGGGGCGGCGGGCTTTCGACATGTAAAGGACACTTGACATTGGGCCTGGGGTGACAAGTACGCTTTACATGTGAGGAGCGGGATCGAGGCGAAGCGGTACACGCCCTCCCTGCCGCAGGTCCTGTTGACGGCCCGCTTCTTCGGTATCGGGGTGGAGGACGTGTTCGACATCGAGGAGCAGTAGCACCATGACCAGCACTCTTGCGGCTCGGCGGACGGTTCCCGGGTTCTTTCTGGGGGTCGGCGTTGTGAGCCTGGTGGCCGCCGGTGTCGGCGGCCACACCCTGCTCGGGCTGGGGATGCTCGCGGTCCTGGCCCTCTGCGCGTTCGGGGCGCTGATGCTGGCGCGGCGGAGCGAGGCGTACCGGGCGCTCACAGAGGAGGTCGACGAGCGTTCGCTGCACATCAGCGGGCGCGCGTGGGCGGGCACCGGCGTGGTGCTGACCATCGCCAACCTGGGCGGCTTCGTCGGCGGTCTGGCGTCCGGGCACAACGGTGCGCCCTTCTTCTGGCTGATCGGCCTCGGCGCCGTCGCCTACACGGCGTTCGCCGGCATCTTCCAGCAGGCCGGCTGAGACGCCCCTCAGGCGGCGGCCAGGATCTCCACGTTGTGGGTCGCGAGTCGTTCGAGGACGGCGTGGTCCGGTGCGGCGTCGGTGATCACGCCGGTGACCTCGTGCCAGGGGAGCACGCGGAACCGTGAGGCCGTGCCGATCTTCTCGGACGAGGCCAGGACGTAGGTGTCGGCGGCGCGTGCGGCCAGGGCGCGTTTCATCGCGGCCTCCTCGGCGTCCCCGGTGGTCAGGCCCGCCTCCGGGTGGACGCCGGTGACGCCGAGGAAGCACAGGTCCGCCGAGACGTTCTGCGCGGCCTCCATCGTGACGGCGCCGCAGGCGACCGCCGAGTGCTTGAAGATCCGGCCGCCCAGCAGGAGGACCTCGGCGCGCGGATGCTCCAGCAGCGCGACCGCGACGGTCGGACTGTGGGTGATGACGGTGCAGGTCAGGGTCGGTGGGAGCTGGCGGGCGACGGCGAGGGCGGTGGTGCCGCCGTCCAGGATCAGGGTGCCGCCCGGACGCACCAGGGCGACGGCCGCCGCGGCGACCTTCCGCTTGCCGTCCGGGGTGACGCTCTGCCGGGACGCGTAGTCCGCGACGGCCGGGGACACCGGGACCGCTCCGCCGTAGACCCGGTGGCACAGCCCCTCGGCGGCCAGTTCGCGCAGGTCGCGCCGGACGCTGTCCTCGGAGAGGCCCAGATGGGCGGCGACGTCCTTGGCGACGATCTTGCCCTCGCGGGCGAGCAGGCCCAGCAGGTGGTCGCGCCGTTCGGCAGCCAGCATCCGCGTTCCATCCTGTTCTTGCACGGTCTTGCACGTTCGTGTGTACTGTAGCGCGCCATGACCGACAATCCGACGCCCGGCCGTCCCGGTATCGATGTCCCCGACCACCGCGGCCGCACCGGCCTCGACCGTGCCGGACGCGGGCTGGACCGCAACCCCGGCGTTCTGATCCGGGACGTGGAGCTCACCTCGCAGGGCTGGCACGTCCTACGCCGTACCACCTACGACTACAGGCGCCGCGACGGACGCTGGGAGACCCAGCAGCGCGAGACGTACGACCGCGGCAACGGCGCGGTCGTCCTGCCCTACGACACCGCGCGGCGGCGTGTGCTGCTCACCCGCCAGTTCCGCTACCCGGCCTACGTCAACGACCACCCGGACGGCATGCTCGTCGAGGCGGCGGCCGGGCTGCTCGACGGCGACGCGCCGCTCGCCGCCGTCCGGCGCGAGGCCGCCGAGGAGCTCGGGGTGACGCTCGGCCCGCTCACCCACATTCTCGACGCCTACATGAGCCCCGGCTCGATCACCGAGCGCCTGCACTTCTACGCGGCCCCCTACGTCCCGGCCGACCGCACCGGGCAAGGCGGCGGGCTGGAGGAGGAGGGCGAGGACATCGAGGTCCTCGAACTGCCCTTCGCCGAGGCCCTCGCCATGGCCCGCGACGGGCGCATCACCGACGGCAAGACCATCCTGCTCCTGCAATGGGCCGCCCTCGACGGCCCCTTCGCGCCTCAGTCGCCGGAAGAACGGGGAGTGCCCGGAGCCCGGTCGTAGGTGAGGAAGACGGCTCCGCCCTTGAGGGCGGTGTGGTCGACGAGCTGCCACGCGCCGGGGTCGAACGCGGCGTCCCGTCCGAAGAGCGGGATGCCGGAGCCGATGGTGAGCGGGCTGAGCTTGACGATCATCCGGTCGATCTCGCCGTAGAGCGTGCCGGCCAGCCGTCCGCCGCCGACGAGCCAGATGTCCTTGCCGTCCTCGCGCTTCAGGTCCCGCACCGTCGCGACCGGGTCGCCGGCGACGAGCTCGACGCCGGGGTCCGGGCTCTCGGCCAGCGTCCGGGAGAAGACCAGGTGCCGCAGGTGGGCGTAGGCGTTGGTGACACCGGCCGCGAGGCCGACCTCGTAGCTGCCGCGGCCCTCGAGGACGGTGTCGAAGCGGACGCCTTCGGCGGTGACGCCGAGCGCGGCGCGGGCCGGGCCGGGCAGCGTCTCGGGGTACTCCTCGATGAGGTGGGCCAGGTAGTCCTCGGACGGCGTCCAGAAACCGCCGGGGCCGGTGGGGTCGGATCCGTCCGGGCCGGCGATGAAGCCGTCGAGCGTGGAGGCGATGTAGTAGACGAGCTTGCGCAAAGGGCGTCCTTCGTTCGATCGGTGGGGCGTCAGGCCGTGGCCGGGGGGAAGGGAGGGATGAGGCGCTCCACCGCCTGCGCGACCAGGTCGTCGCGCTCGGCGCCGGTGAAGACGTCCGGGAGCGTGAGCTGCTCGACGATCAGCCAGTTCATCGCCAGGTACATGAGCAGGACGGCGGTCGCGTCCCCGGGCAGGCCCGCGGCCTCGTGCTGGCTGATGTTCTCGTCGATGTCGGCGCGGACCCGCTCGGTCAGCAGCGCGCGCAGCTCCGGTCTGCGAGTGGCCTCGAGCCGGAGCTCCAGCAGCGCCAGGTACCCGGACCGGAAGGCGCTGACCCGGCCGACGGACCCCCGCAGCATCGCGCGGTACGACTCGGTGTCCCTGGCGAGGTCGAACATCTCGGTGAGCGCCTCCTCGGAAGGCCGGAGCCGTTCGTAGACGCGGACACCGGCCTGCACGAGGAGGTCGTCGCGGTTGCGGAAGTAGTTGGACGTAGTACCGATGGGCACCTCCACCTCCTTGTCGACCGCCCGCTGGGTCAGGCCGCGCGCCCCCTCGCGGGCGAGGACCTCGATGGCCCCGTCAAGCAGCGCGGCCCGCCGAGCCGGGTTCCGACTCATCTCGACTCCCTCCCTCGTCTTGATGTGCCCTCAGCTAACCACATCAAGCGAAGTACTTCAATTGCAGTAGTTGAGGTTTCGTCGATCAGGCGGGAGTCCGTTCGCGACGGCGCGCCCGCGCCTGGGCGGGGAGCTCGATCAGGCGGACGCCGAGCGTGGTGAGCGCGAATCCGATCAGGCCATGGGCCAGAGAGAGCCACGGGTCGATGCCGCCGCTGTTGTTGATCAGGTCGTCCAGCCCCTTGTCGGCGAACGGACTCGCCGCCAGGACCAGGGCGGGAACGGCGGCGACCGTCAGGAGGGCGCAGGCGCGGCGGCCTTCGCGGCCATGCGCGAGCGCCGCGACGACCAGGACCGTGACCAGCAGCAGGACCCCGAACCGCAGCCGGTTCCAGTCGGCGCCATCGCGACTGAGCCGCTCCAACGACACCTTGTCCGACGTGGGTGCGTACCCGAACAACAGCGCGAAACCCTCGTTGGAGGAGGCCACGGCGAGGACGCACGCCATCGCCGCAGCCGTCCGGACGCGAACGCGGCCGAGCAGGCGCATGCCGTGGCGCGGACCGGGCGACGCGACCAGGGACGCGGTGGCCAGCAGTGCGAGAGGGAGCGCCGTCCCCGCCATGGAGGCCGCCAGCGAACCGAAGACGCTGGAGTCGAAGAATGTCCCGTGGAGCGCCAGGACGACCTGGACGCCGGTGACCCCGCAGGCCCCGCGGGCGGCCGCCGCGCGCCGCCCGCGCCAGGCCAGCACGGCGACGACCGTCCAGGCGAGCCAGTACGGACCCATCCCGAAGTGGGCCGCCAGCGTGTGCGGCGTCGACCAGGAAGGACGTTCGCCGAGCGAGGCCATGCTCGGGATGTCGATGACGAACCGCACGCCGTCCGACAGCAGTTGCAGCATCGCGAGGAACCCGGCGACGGCGAGCGCCCCGGGCCAAGCGGACGGCCCGTCGCCCCCAATGGAGGCCCGCAACCGGATCCGAACCGCGCCCTTCAGCAGATCGACGGTGTCGGCCAGCGACGGGCGGGTCTGCCCAGGCCGCGCGGCCGACATCAGGACGTCCAGCATCTCCTGCTCATGGACGGCGCGGTGGGCCGCCGGGTACCCGGCCAGCAGGCGGCGGTAGCGATCTTCGAGTGTGCTCATCGGAGTCCCTCCGGCGTGGGCCCGGCGACCGCCGGGGAGAAGAAGGTGGAGGCGGGGCGGGCCGCCAGCCGCCGGGCCGCGACCTCGGTGCGACGCCGCAGCGCGTCGACCTCGGCGGCGAGCGCGGCGGCCCCGTCGTCGGTGAGGCGGTAGTAGCGGCGCAGCCGCCCGTCGACGACCTCCTCCCGATCGGGGGCGATCAGCCCCTCGCCCTGAAGCCGGTCGAGCGCCGCGTACAGCGTCCCGGCCCGCATGCGAGTCCGCCCGCCGGAGATGCGATCGATGTCGGAGATGATCCCGTACCCGTGCTGGGCGCCATCGGCCAGCGCCGTGAGGATCAGGAACGTCGGCTCCTGCATGGCCTTACTCATGTGCTCTTTATATACAGATCATCTGACTATGACAAGATCAGGCACCCCACCGAACCTCGACACGACCCACCACGACCATCGATCCCCGAACGCGACACTCAGGGAGCACCCACGGCCCGCGATCTCACAGCTGCACAAGGCGCAGCCGGTGTAGCTTGCGGAGACGCCTGAACTTGAGTCTCGAAACAGGATGCGAGAGTCAAGGCCGGACCCATCACGTCCCGAGGCCGCTGCTTCCCCGGAGAATCCATGAAGGGGCTCACGAGAATCCAGACCTTCGGGCGGCTTCCCGTCGGCGATGGTTTGAACGATGTCCTTCAGGTACTCCAGCGAGCCCATGCCGATCAGGTCGTGGGAGATGAAGGAGAAGTCGTCGGCGGGGAAGCTGGTCCTGCCGAGCCGTGTGTTGTGCAGGATGCCGCCGCACAGGATCAGGTCGTCGGCGAACGGAGTGGTGGCGAGGGCGGCGAGGAAATCGTCCTGGACGTGCTGGTGGCCGAGCGGCGGGGGTTCCAATCCTCCGGCATCCTGATCCGGCGGTGCAGGCTTCCGTCAGTGAGATCGCCGAAGGGGAGCATCGCGCTCACCGCGCTCGCTCGATGAACTCCACCGTGTCCGGATCCATTCTCATTCGCCGGACGAGACGTCCCTCCGTTTCGAAGGGGAGCCTGAAGAATCCGTGATTGACGCCGGCCGGTGGACGGTGGGCGAGGTGGACATCGACTGCGGTGTCCTCGATTCGGCGGCGGCCGGGCCACCAGTACTTGAAGATGATGTTGCCGGTCACGAGGGCGCCGCAGCGACAATCCGGATAGGCGGTCATCAAGTCGTGGAGATGTCCCTCGGCCGGGCCTGGCAGGCCGCGCTCTCCCGCGTAGGGGTTGGGAGTGAAGTGGGACGCGTCGGCGCGTCCGCCGCGCAACCGGCCTGCGGCGTCGATGGAGAACCATGCGCTGTCTCTCAGGCCCGGTGACCTGATGATCCGGCCCTCGAAGTGGCGGTGGACGGCGCGAAGGATCCGGAGATAGTCGTCGAGGACCTCAGGCGGCAGTTGCTGGAAGACGTCGTCCCACCAGTCGAAGGTGCCCACGGTTCTGACGATGGCGGACGTTTCGCGTCAGGGTCAACCGCGATTCCGGCCCCTGGTCTCGCGCAAGCAGCTTGACCATGCGAAGTCGTGGCCAAGCTGCCTCTCCTTGCGACGCGGTGGGTCAGGCGGCGGTCTGGGTCAGGTGGAGGCGGAGGAGGGTCGGGAGGGCGTAGGACCAGGTGGGGCCGGAGCGCCTGGGGGTGGCCAGGTGGTGGTCGGCGAGGTGTTCCAGGAGTTCCTCGGCGTCGGACTCGGGGATGGCGAGGGCCTTGGACAGGTCGATGGGGGTGGCGGGGCCGAGGGCCAGGACGGACAGGGCCCGCCGGGCCGGGGCCTGGAGGGACGAGGTGACCCGGGCGTAGGAGGTCTGGAGGTTCTGGTCGTCGGTGGTGAGGAGGTTGAGGCGGCGGTGGTCGTCGCTGAGCCAGGCGGCCAGGTCGGACGGGAACCAGTGCGGACGGGACTGGAGGAGGGCGGCCGCGGCGCGGATCGCGGAGGGGAGGCCGTCGCAGAGGCGGACGACGGCCGGGCCCGGCGTGGCGCCGGTGAGGGCGGTGAAGAGGCTGGTGGCCTCGTGGTCGGGGAGGGGCGCCAGGCGGATCGTGGCGGTGTTGTCCAGGGCGGTCAGCGGGCGCCGGGCCGTGATGACGACCGAGCAGGTCGGGCCGCCCGGGAGGAGGGGGCGGACGCGGGACTCGTCGGAGGCGTCGTCGAGGAGAAGGAGGATCCGGCGGTCGGCGGTCAGCGTCCGGAAGAGGGCGACGCGGTCGGGGAGCGGGTCGGGGACAGCGTCCGGGGGAACGCCGAGCGTGCGGAGGAAGCGGACGAGGATCAGGCCGGGGTCCTCGGTCAGGTCGGCGTAGAGCTGCCCGTCGGGGTGCGTCGCCTGGAGCTGGTGGGCCAGGTGCAGGGCCAGGGCGGACTTGCCCGCCCCGACCGGCCCGGTGACGACCAGGACGGGAAGGGACGTCGGGGGCGCGGTCGTCAGGGCGGTGTGCAGGGCGTCGATCTGCGCGGAACGGCCGATCAGCAGGGACGGCGCCGGAGGCAGCTGCCGGGGGCGGAGCGTGGCGAGAACCGGTGAGGCCGTCGAGGTCGTCGCGGGGTGGGCCGGTTCCTGGCTGAGGATCGCGGCCTCCAGCTGGCGCAGCTCGGGGCCGGGTTCGAGGCCGAGGTCCTGGACCAGGGCGCGGCGTCCCTCGCGGTAGACGGTCAGCGCCTCCGCCTGCCGGCTGCCCCGGTACAGGGCCAGCATCAGGACGGCGCGCAGGCGCTCGTCGTAGGGATGGGCGTCGACGAGCGGGCGCAGTTCGAGCGCGACCGCGTGGTGCAGTCCCAGCTCGAGCTGCGCCTCCGCCTTGTCGCAGACGGTCTGGAGGCGCCGTTCCTCCAGGTGCTCGGCGTGCCTGCGCAGGAGGGCGCTGCCGACGTCGAGCAGCGCCGGGCCGCGCCAGCAGGTCAGCGCCTTGGCGTACAGGGCGGCCGCGGCCGACGGGTCGGAGCGCGCCGACCACGCCTGTTCCCTGAGTTCCTCGAACAGGCCGAGGTCGGTCTGGCAGTACGCCGGGTCGATGAGGTAACCGGGGGGACGGGTGACGAGCACCCGTTCCGGGGCCTCGAGTCCCGCGGCCCTGATCGCGTTGCGCAGGGCGCTGACGTGGCCGTGGACATTGGCGAGGGCGCTGCGCGGCGGCGCCCCGTCCCAGAGCGTTTCGATCAGCTCCGAGACGGGGACGACGTTCCCCGCCCGCAGCGCGAGGAGGGCGACGAGCGAGATCCGGTGCGGTCCGCCGAGCGGCAGCGCACGGCCCGCGACCTGGACTTCGATCTCGCCGAGCAGGCTGACGTACACCTCCTGGAGCGTACATCGAAGATCAAAAACTCGCCCCTTTTACCGGCGTCACACCGCGGTGTCAATGGTGCTAACCCGTCAGTGCCGTCAGTGGCCGGTCAGTGAGCGGTCGGCCTCCTCCTGTAGTTCGTCCAGGTCACGGGTGGTCTCGGCGGTGGGCAGCGCGTCCGGCAGCAGGTCCTCCAGGTGGCGCAGGCGCCGCAGGCGGAGGCCGGCGAGGCCCCAGCCGGTCAGCAGGACGCCCATCACGGCCAGGAGCCAGCCGAGCGAGCCGCCGCGTCCCGCCCCGGTGAGGGCTCCGGCGCCCGCCGCGAGGGGGGCCGTGCTGAGGTAGCCGAGCGGGGTCATGGCCGTGGCCATCATCTGGTTGGTGGCGAGGACGCGTCCCTGCAGCTCCATGCGCACCTTGAGCTGGATGATCGCGAGCCAGTGGGTGTTGATGATGCTCGTGGAGCCCCAGCGCAGCGCGAGGCCGAGGGCGACCAGCGGGACGAGGGCGGTCACGCCCGCGAGTCCGGTGACGACGGTCGCGATCCCGGCGACGACGACAAAGCCGATCATGCCGTCGGCGAGCCGCCGCGTCCCGCCCCAGCGGACCATCAGGACGCTGCCCAGCACGGCGCCGAGCCCGCCCGCCGCGGTGACGACGCCCAGCTCGACGGCGCTGCCGCGGGCCAGGACCATCGGGGACACGACCGAGAGGGTGAGCGCCGTGAAGTAGTTGACGCCCATGAAGTAGACCGCCATCACCAGCAGCGGCGGGCGTTTGACGATGAACCGCCAGCCTCCGGCGAGCGCCGAGCGGAACGACTCCTCTCTCCTGCGGAACATCCGGTTGGGGAAGGGCACCGCCACGAGGGTCAGCAGGGCGATGACGAACGTGGCCACGTCGACCGCGACGACGGTCGGGAGGCCGGCCAGGCCGATGAGGGCGCCTCCGGCCAGCGGGGCCACCAGCGTCCCCAGGCCGAGACCCGCCTGGGCCAGGGCGTTCGCCTGCGGGAGGTAGGGCTTCGGGACGAGTTGCGCGACGGCCGCCAGGTAGGCGGGACGGTGGAAGGCCGACACGACCGACAGGACGGTCACGACGCAGCAGACCGCCGCGAACGTCAGGCCGCCCCGCCAGAGGAGGAGCGCGGTGGCGGCCATGGCGAGGCCGCTGAGGCCGTCGCAGGCGAGCATCACCTTGCGCCGGTCGTGGCGGTCGGCGATCGCGCCGCCGAGGGGTCCGGCGAGGACGGCCGGGAGGAGCGCCAGCATCGTCACGAGGGCGAAGTTCAGCACCTGGCCGCTCTGCTGGTACGTCCAGACGCCGAGGGCGAAGGAGCTGAGCGAGCTGCCGACCATGGACGCCAGCTGTCCCGCGGCGACGATGTGGAACCCGCGCATTCCCGACTTCGCCAAGGGCGCCGTCTCGGTGTGCGGTTCGGGCGGCGGCGGGTCGGCGACGAAGGAGGCGAGGGTCTCGGGCTGGTGGCGGAGGAAGTAGTGCCCGGCCAGGGGGACGACGGAGAGGGAGACCTCGGGGGAGAACGCCTCCCATTCGCGGTAGCGCTCCTGGTAGAGGTCGGTCGCTCCGTCGCTTTCACCGACGATGACCTGAATCGGGGCGCGTAGCCTCCGCGGGTCGCTCAGGCGCTTGGTGAACCAGTCCTGGGCCTGCCGGGCGTCGTGGCGGATCGCGCGGACCGCGGTCTCCACGGCGGGCCCTTCGAGGTCCTCGGGGAGTCCGCCCATGGAGCGGAGCGCGTCGCGGTAGGCGCGGTCGGACAGCCACCGGTCGGCGGGAAGGCGGCGGTTGAACCACGCGGACAGGCGTCCGGGCAGGCGGGCCGTGGGGAAGCTGCCGCCGACGTGGACGCCCGTGACGACGACGCCGGTCTCCTCCAGGCGCAGCGCGAGGGCGGTCGCCAGGGCGGAGCCCACGCAGTGGCCGTAGACGGCGATGGGGCCGGTCGTCCGTTCGGCCAGTTCCGCCACGCACTGGTCGACGACGTCCTCCAGGGGACGCGTCGGCTCGTCCGGACGGGCCGGGTCGTGGCCCGGCAGTTCCAGCGCGAGGACCTCGGTCCCGTCCGGCAGCGCCTCCGCCAGCGGGCGGTAGACGGCGGCCGATCCGCCTCCGTAGGGGACGCAGACGATCGTCGCCGTCGGGGTCCCCTGGCGCGGGCCGCTCAGGCGGTGCAGCAGCCCGGCCTCGCCGGTCGTGCCGAGCCTGGCGGCCAGTTCCCGGACGGTCGGGTTGGTGACCAGGTCGATGACCCGCAGACCGGGGTCGATCGCCTGGACGGCCTTGACCGCCTGGAACGAGTCGCCGCCCAGGGCGAAGAAGTCGTCGTCGGCTCCCACGCGTTCCAGGCCCAGCAGCTCGGCCCAGATCGCGGCGATGCGCTTCTCCGCCTCCGATTCCGGCTCCGCGAAGTCGGTCTCGGGGGCGTCCAGGGGAAGGCGCGCGCGGTCGACCTTGCCGTTGGGGTTGAGCGGCAGCTCCGGCAGGAACGTGATCGTGGACGGGACCATGTAGTCGGGCAGGAGGGCGCGGAGGATCCCGCGCGCCCCGGCCGCGTCCGACACGCCGTCCTCGGCGCGTTCGTCGGTGACGAGCCAGGCGGCGAGGCGCCGCGCCGAGCCCGTCCCGACGGCCAGGACGGCCGCCGCGGTGACACCCGGCAGGGTCCGGCAGACCGCCGCGACCTCGCCGGGCTCGACGCGGTAGCCGCGGATCTTCACCTGGTCGTCGATCCGTCCGAGGAACTCGACCACGCCGTCGGGCCGGACGCGCACCCGGTCGCCCGACCGGTAGTACTCGCCGAAGTCGGCGCCCTGGAGGTAGCCGCGCGCGACCTGGGGTCCGCCGATCCACAGCTCGCCGGGCAGGCCGGGCGGCTGCGGGCGTCCCCGGGCGTCGGCCACGAGGCACCGGACGCCGGGCAGCGGACGGCCGAGCGGGACGTTCGCGGTGCTGCGCGCCTCGTCCAGCGCGGTGCAGGTCAGCACCGCCACCGTCGTCTCCGTGGGCCCGTAGTGGACCTGGACGTCCAGGTCGGGCCGCACCTCGGCGATCATGTCGACGAGCGACCACGGCACCGCCTCGCCCGCCAGCACCAGCAGCCGCTCGGGCAGCACCGACGCCAGGTCCCCGTGCGAGGCCAGCAGTTCCAGATGGCTGGGCACGCACTTGAGGAAGTCCACGCCCTCGATCCGGGCGGCGAACGCCTCCGGGTCGGCGGCCGTGTCACGGTCGAACAGGTGCAGCGTCCCGCCGGTCGTCAGCGCCCCGAAGACGTTCAGCATGCCGAGGTCGGCGGCGATCGTGGAGACCAGGGCCCAGGAGCGGTGCTCCCCGACCCGGGGGAGGACGCCGTCGAGGTAGGCGGCGACGTTGCCGTGCTCGACGGCGACCCCCTTGGGCGCGCCCGTCGACCCGGACGTGAAGATCACGTACGCGAGGTCGCTCCCCGCCGTGCCTCCCGTGCCGTCCGTGTCCTCCGTGCCCTCCGGGCCGTCCGTCGGGGTGAGGCCGGTGAGCGCGATGTTGGTGACGTGCTGGGGAAGGTGCTCGGCGAGGTCGGCGGTCGTGACGGCGACGCGGACGCCGGCCGTCGCGCACATCGCGGCGACGCGGTCGGCGGGAGCGGCGTCGTCCAGGGGGACGAAGGCGCCGCGCGCCTTGAGGACGCCGAGCAGCGCGACCGGCAGGTCGCGGGAACGCGGCAGGAGCACCGCGACGCGGTCGCCGGGGTTCACCCCGGCGGCCCGCAGGTTCGCCGCCAGTGTGCTGGCGAGGCCGTCGAGCTCGCGGTAGGAGTACGCGCCGTCGAACGCCTCGACCGCGGTGGCGGCCGGGGTGAGGGCGGCGCGGCGTTCGATCCGCTCGTGGAGGCCGGTCGGCTCGTCCGTGCCGGACACGGGCGGCCCGGTGAGGACCGGGTCGGCCCCGGGGTCCAGGACGAGTTCGTCGAGCGGGCCGTCGGGCGCGGCGACGAGCTGGGTGAGGACGGAGGTGAAGTACCCCGCGATCCGGCGGGCCGTGCCGATGTCGAACAGGTCGCGCCGGTAGGTGAGTCCGCCGCGCAGCCCGGATCCGTCGTCCTGGACCGTCCAGCTCAGGTCGAACCGCGCGGTCGTGGGCAGCGTCTCCAAGGCCTCGACCGTGAGTCCGGCGAACCCGGTCACGGCGCCCGGGGCCGGGTAGAGGTTCAGCAGGACCTGCAGGGGCGGCGGCTCGAACGGCTCGGAGGCGTGCGCGAACGCGTCGAGCACCTCGCCCCGGATCCGGGACAGCAGCGCACGGCCGGTGGGCGCGCCGTCCAGCCGTGTCCGGACGACGAGGGTGTCCAGCAGGCAGCCGACGAGGTGCTCGGCGTCACGGTGGCGCCGTCCCGCCTCGGGGACGGAGACGGCCACGTCGTCGCTCCCGGAGACGCGGGCGAGGGTCGCCTGCAACGCCGTGAGCAGCACCATGAAGACGGTCGCCCCGGCGTCGGCGGCCAGGCCCCGCACCCCCGCGACCAGCTCGTCGCCGAGCTCCAGCAGGAGGAATCCCGCGGCGGACCCGCCCTCCCGCGCGCCGTCGCACGGAAGGTCGAGCTCGGGTGGAAGATCCGCCAGCCGCTCGGTCCACCACGAGGAGGCCGGACGGCCGTGCTGCCACACGGCGACGTCGGGGAAGCCCACGTCGAGCGGGGTCAGCGCGCGGCCGGAGTAGAGCGCCGCCAGATCCTCGAGGAGGACGCCCCGGGAACGGGCGTCGCTCGCGATGTGATGCAGGAGCAGGACCAGGACGTGTTCGCGCGGCCCGAGCGCGAGCAGCGTCGCGCGGAACGGGACCTCCTCGGCCAGCGTGAAGGGACGCGCGGTCAGCTCCGCCAGGCGGCCGTCGAGATCCTGGACCGTCTCCACCGGAAGCGGGACCTCGGCGGGGTCGCCGGTGATCCCGTGCGGCTCGCCGTCGACGAGGACGACCCGGGTGCGGAGCATCTCGTGGCGGCGCGCCAGCCCGTTCACCGCCGCGCGCAGGGCGGGAAGGTCGAGGTCGCCGCGCAGCCGCAGCAGCACCGGGACGTTGTACGCGGTGGTGTCGGGGTCGACCTCGTTCGCCAGCCACAGGCGGCGCTGGAGCGGGGTCAGCGGCCAGGGCCCGGACGCGTCGCGCCGGGGGATCGGCTCCTCGGCGTCCCCGGTCAGGGACTCCAGCGCCCCGGCCAGGTCGGCGAGGACCGGATGGTCGAACGGCAGCCGCGGCGGCACCGCGGAGCCGAGACGCCCGGCGAGCAGCGCCGCGGCGCGGACCGCAGAGAAGGAGTCGCCGCCGAGGGCGAAGAAGTCGTCCCCGGGGCCGGCGCCGGTGACGCCGAGCACCTCGGACCAGACCTCGGCGACGAGCAGCTCGGCGGCCGACGACGGAGCCCCGGCCTCCCGGACGGCCCTGACGGGAGCGGGCAGCCGGGCCCGGTCGATCTTCCCGTTGACGGTCAGCGGCAGGGCGTCCAGGAACGTGAACGAGGACGGGACCATGGCGTCCGGCAGCGTGCCCCGCAGGGTCCGCCGCACGGTCGCCTCGTCCAGTCCGGGGGCGACCAGCCAGGCGGCGAGCCCGTCCGGCGTGCCCAGGACGACCGCCTCGGCGACGCCGGGGACGGCGCGGCAGGCGGCGGCGACCTCGCCCGGATCGATCCGGTGGCCGCGCACCTTCACCTGGTCGTCGATCCGCCCGAGGAACTCCACCATCCCGTCGGGACGGACCCGCGCCCGGTCGCCCGACCGGTGCAGCCCTCCCCGCGCCACCTGCGGCCCGCCGATCCACAGCTCGCCGGGCACGCCGTACGGCAGCGGACGGCCCGCGGCGTCGGCGACGAAACAGCTCACTCCCGGGAACGGCCACCCCAGGGGCACGTTCGCCGACTCCCGCGCGGCGCCGGCCCCGAGGCAGCCGAGCACCGAGACCGTGGTCTCCGTCGGGCCGTAGTGGACCTGCACCTCCAGATCGGGACGCTCCTGCGCGACGCGGTCCACCAGCGACCACGGCACGGCCTCGCCCGCGAGGACGAGCAGCCGCTCCGGCAGGAGCGAGGCGAGCGGCGCGTGAGCGGCCAGGGCCTCCAGATGGCTCGGGACGCACTTGAAGGTCTCCACGCCGCGGACGCGCTCGGCGAACAGCGCCGGGTCGGTCGACGCGGTCAGGTCCAGCAGGTGCAGCGTCGCGCCCGTGGTGAGCGCGCCGAAGACGTTCAGCAGGCCCAGGTCCGCGGCGATCGTGGAGACCAGCGCGTAGGACGAGGAGCGCCCGACCCGGGTCGCGACGGCGTCCAGGTACGCGGCGAGATTGCCGTGCCCCACGACGACCTGCTTGGGCGTGCCCGTGGAACCCGACGTGAAGATCACGTACGCGGGGTCCGAGGGGGCGGGCGAGGTACTCGCGCCCTCTGCGGCTTCCGGCGGGGCGTCGTCCAGGTGGTCCGTCGACAGGACGGTGAGGCCCGGTGGCAGGCGGTCGGCCAGGGCGGGGGAGGCGATGGCGATCCCGCCGTCCGAGAGCAGCCGCGCCACCCGGCCGGGCGGCGCGGTCTCGTCCACCGGCACGTAGGCGGCGCCCGCGATGAGGATGCCGAGCAGCGCCACCGGGAGGTCCCGCGTGCGTTCCATGAGAACGCCCACGTGGTCGCCCCGGGTGACGCCGAGCGCGCGCAGGAGGCCGGCGAGCCGCCGGGCGCGGTCGGCGAGTTCGGCGTAGGTGAGGGTGCCGTCGGACGCGACGACGGCGCACGCGCCGGGCGTCAGCCGGGCATGGTCGAGGAAGCGCTCGTGGACGGCGCGGGGGTCCCGGTCGGTCGCCGGGGCGCTGAGGACGTGGTCGGCTCCCGGCTCCAGGGGGAGGTCCGCGGCGGCCCGGTCCGGATCGGTGGCCAGGCCGGTCAGCAGCGCGCCGAACCAGCCCGCCAGGCGCCGCGCCGTCCCGGCGTCGTAGACGTCGCTCCGGTAGGCCAGACGGCCGCGCAGGTCCGGGCCGTCCTCGATGAACGTCCAGGTCAGAGCGGCCTTCACCGCGGTCATCGGGACGTCGACGACCTCCGCGGACAGGCCGGGGAACCCCGTCGGGGCGTGCGGCGGCGGGACGACGTTGAGGAGCGTCCCGAACAGCGGGCGTCCCGGCGCGACGCGCTCGGCCACCCGGTCGAACGGCACCTCGGCGTGGCCCACGGCGTCCAGGGCCGCGGCGCGGGCCCGCCGGATCAGCTCGCGTCCGGTGGCCTCCAGGTCGACGGTGTCCCGGACGACGAGGGTCTCGATGAAGCAGCCCATCACCCCTTCCAGGTCGGGGTGGCGCCGGCCCGCCTCCGGGACGCCGACCGCCACGTCGGGGTCGCCGACCCGGGCGAGCAGGACCTGGAGCGCGGCCAGCAGCACCATGAAGACCGACGAGCCCTGCGCCAGATCCCGGACCGCCGCGACCGTCGCCGGGTCCAGGTCGATGTCGAGTTCCGCGCCCGACCAGCCCGTGCGGGGCACGGGCGCCAGCACCGGCGCGGGGTCGAGGCCGGTGAGCCGTCCGGTCCACCAGTCCAGCGCCCGTTCGGCGGCCGGGGACGTGGCCCGGTCGTTGAGCCAGGCGGCGGCGTCGCCGTACTGGAGCGGGGGCGGGTCGAGCGCGGGGCCGTCGCCCGTCCTGAACCGGTAGAGCGCGGCGAGCTCGTCCACCAGGAGCGGCAGCGAACCGGCGTCGACCGCCAGGTGGTGGACGATGAGCGCCAGCACGTGCTCCTCGGCGTCGATCTCCATCAGCGTGGGACGGAACGGGATCTCCTCGGCCGTCCGGAACGGCCGCTCGACGAGCGCGGTCAGCCGCGCGTCCAGCTCGGCGGCCTCGATCCGCTCGCGCGCCACCGAGGGCGCGCCGCCCGGGACGGCCCTCGGCTCGCCCTCGCCCTCGCCCGCGACGATCCGCGAGTGCAGCACCTCGTGCCGCGCCGCGAGGTCCGCGAGCGCCGCCTCGAGCGCGGGGACGTCGAGGACCCCGCGCAGCCGCAGGACGACCGGGACGTTGTAGGCCGGACTGTCGGGTTCCGCGGCGCCCGCCAGCCACATCCGGCGCTGCACCGGCGAGAGCGTCCCGTCGCCGGTGCCGCGCGGGATCCCCGCCGGCGCCCGGCGCGCGGCGGCGACCCGGCGGTCGAGCAGTTCACGTACGCGGTCCTGTGACACCTCGGTCACGCGCCCGCCTCCTCTCCAGCGAGTTCCTCCAGGAGGATCCGTTCCACCTCGGCCGCGTAGTCGGCCAGGACGGGGTGGTCGAACAGCGCCCACACGGGCAGGTCGTAGCCCAGTGCCTCCCGCAGCCGGACGGTCGCCCGCGTGGCCATCAGCGACGTCCCGCCGAGCGCGAAGAACTCGTCCTCCGGGCCGAGCCCGCTCGCCTTCAGGACGGCGCCCCAGACCTCCGCGACCAGCTCCACCAGCGACCCGGCGCCGGTTCCTCCTGGCTCGGCGTCCTCGGCTTCGGCGGGTTCGTCGGCGGGATCGTCGACGACGGGATCCAGGGCGCGGCGGTCGAGCTTGCCGCTGACGGTGCGGGGGAGTTCGGAGTGCCTGATCCACATCCGGGGGACCATGTACGCCGGAAGGCGGTCCCGCGCGTGGGCCTCGATGGCGGGGAACAGGTCCTCGTCGGCGACGTCGCCGGACGCCACGACGTGCGCCCGGAGACCGGCGTCGCCGCCGGGCCCGGGGGTGGTCGCGACGTCGACGACCGAGGGGTGCTCGCGGAGGACGGCGTCGATCTCGTCGAGCTCGATCCGGTAGCCGCGGAGCTTGATCTGGTTGTCGCGGCGGCCGAGGAAGACCAGGACGTGGCCGCCTGAGCCGTCGGGACGCCAGGCGACCCGGTCGCCCGAGCGGTACGTCATGCCGCCGTCCCCGGCGGCGGGGACGAACGCCGCCGCGGTCAGGTCGGGACGGCCGCGGTAGCCGTCGGCGACGCCGGGGCCGCTCAGCCAGAGCTCGCCCGGCACGCCCAGCGGCAGCAGCCGCCCGAGCGGATCGACGACGGTCATCCGCTCGCCCGGGATCGGGTGGCCGATCGCGACCTGGGAGCCGTGCGGCGGCGCGGCCACCGGGTGGACGGTGGAGACCACGGTCACCTCCGACGGGCCGTAGACGTTCCACGCGCCCGCCGTCCGCGCCGTCAGCTCCCTGGCGAGCGCGTCGTCCAGGATCTCGCCGCCGATCAGGACGCGCAGGGCGGGACGTCCCGCCCAGCCCTCGGCGACCAGCAGCCGGAGCCTGCTCGGCGTCGCCATGATCACGGTCGCCTCGGCGGAGTCGAGGAGGGCGGCGAGCGCCCGGCCGTCCCGCGCGGTGGCGGAGTCGGCGACGTACACGCGGGCGCCGGCCGACAGCGTCGCCCAGAACTCGAACGACGACATGTCGAACACCAGCGGGGCCATCGCGACGACCACGTCGTCCCCGGTCATCCCCGGATCGGCGTGGATCGCGCCGGCGAAGGCCGCGATCGCGCGGTGCGGGATCTGGATGCCCTTGGGACGTCCCGTCGAGCCCGAGGTGAAGATGAGGTACGCCGGCCGTCCGGGATCGGGTTCGGGCAGCGCCGCCCCGGTGGCCGCCGCCATCAGCGCCTCGGCGTCGTGGAGGACCAGCTCGGGGAGCGCGTGCTCGCCGAGCACGATCGCGTGGCGGATGCCGCAGTCCTCGGCGACCATGGCCAGCCTGAGGGGCGGCAGGTCGGGGTCCATGGCGACGTAGGCCGCCCCGGCGCGCAGGACGCCCAGCAGGATCGCGGGCATCCGGTGGTCGCGCGGAAGGCTCACGCCGATCGGCTCGCCGGGGCGGATCCCGGCGTCGACCAGCGCGGACGCGACCCTTTCCGACAGGTCGAACAGCTCGCCGTAGGTGAGCACGCCCTTCGCCGAGGCGACGGCCGGACGCGCCGGGTCGACGCGCAGGATCGCCTCGACGACCGTCGCGGCGCCGGACACCGCGGCGTCCGGCAGGGCGGGGCCGGTGCCGAGCGTCCGCAGGCGGTCGTCCTCGGCGGGGGAGACCAGGTCGAGGGAGGACACCGTGCGCCCGGGGTCGGCGACGGCCTGGGCGAGCGCGTCCAGGAACGCGTCCGCGACGAGCGCGGCCTGCTCCTCGGTGTACCGGTCGGTCGCGTACTCCGCCACCAGTTCCGGGCCCGCGGCACCGGCGTTCATCAGGAGGGTGAGCTCGGTGACGGCGCCGCCCATGTCCAGCTCGCCGCCCAGCTCGACCCGGACGTCGCCGATCCGCGTCACCGGGTCCTCGTCGGGCTGGAACGCCAGCACCACCGGCAGGGGGTTGGCGCCGTGGGCGCGCGGGACGGCGGCCGCGACGGCGGCGGCGAGCCCGTCCCGGTGGCCGAACGCGCGGGTGATCCGCTCGCTCACCCGCGAGGCGAGGACGCCGAGGCCGGGATCGTCGGCGAAGTCGGCGCGGACGGGAAGGACGTCGAGGAGCGGGCCGATGACCCGGTCCAGCCCCGGACGGTCGCGGACGGTCGCGGACAGCCCGAGAGTGGTCTCGGTGCGTCCCGACAGGCCGCCGACGACCGTGGCCAGCACCGCGAGCTGCACCGCCGCCGGGGTCAGCCCGAGACGCGCGGCGAGCCCCCGGACGCCGTCCAGCAGCGCCGGGTCGACGGGCCTGCCGACCCGCCGTCCGCGCGGCCCCGGGACGCGGTCCGGGTCGCCGAGCAGGTCGTAGGGCATGACCGCCCCGGCGAGCTCCTCGCGCCAGTACGGGGCCTCGCGCCAGTACGGATCCTCGGTCGCGTCGGGGACGAGGTCGCCGAACTGGAGCGGGGGCGCGTCGGGCGCCTGCCCGGCGAGCTCCGCCGCCAGCTCCTCGCGGAGGACGCGCTCGGACCAGCCGTCGAAGACGATGTGGTCGGTGACCAGCAGCAGCTCGGCGGTGTTCGGGCCCGTCCAGGCGCAGACGGCGCGCAGGAGCGGCGTGTCCGCGGTCAGGTCGAGCGGCTTCAGGGTCGCGACCAGACGCGACACCTCTTCTTCCTGCCCGGCCGCGTCGAGCGATCGCAGATCGTGTTCGGTGACGGGGACCGGGGAGGGCGGGGCGACGCGGATGACCGGCTCGCCGTCCACGGTCTCCACGAGGCTTCGGAGCGACTCGTGGCGTTCGACGATGCCGTCGAGGGCCGAGCGGACGGCGGCGGCGTCCGCCGTGCCGGTCACCCGCAGCCGCAGGCCGATCGTGGTGGCGAGCGTCGAGGGGTCGATCTGGCGCATCGCCCAGAGACCGCGCTGCACCTCGCTCAGCAGGTGCGTCTCGGCGCGCGGCCGCGGCCGAGGGAGGGCCCGGGGCGCCTCGGCGACGAGCTCCGCCAGAGCGGCCACCGTCGGCGCGGCCAGGAACTCGTGCAGCGGCACCCGGACGCCGAGGTCGGACGCGACCCTCGCGACGACGCGGGCCGCCGCCAGGGAGTGGCCGCCCAGGGAGGCGAAGCCGTCGTCCGCGCCCACCTCGGGCAGGCCCAGGACGTCGGCGACGATCGTGGCGACCCGCTGCTCGTCGGCGGTGCCAGGCGCCCGGCCGGCGGGCGCGGCGGGGGAGGGCAGGGCGTCCCGGTCGAGCTTGCCGCCGGGGCCGAGCGGCAGCGACGGCAGGATCACGATCCGGTCGGGGACGAGCGGCGAGGGCAGCCTCGCCGCCAGATGCTCGCGCAGCTCCTCCTCGGACGCGCCGGACGTCGCGGCCACGGCGTAGCCGATCAGGCGATGGGTGCCGTCCGCGTCCGGGACGGCCACGACGGCCGCCTCCGACACGGCGGGATGCGCGGTCAGCGCGTGCTCGACCTCTCCCGGCTCCACCCGGTGCCCGCGGATCTTCACCTGGGCGTCGGCGCGTCCCGCGAACCAGAAGACGCCGTCCTCGAACCGCGCCAGGTCGCCCGTCCGGTAGGCCCAGCCGACCCCGTCCAGCTTGGTGAACCCGCCGGGGTCCGAGCCGAGGTAGCCGCGGGTCACGACCGGCCCGGCCACCACCAGCTCGCCCGTCTCGCCGGGGGCGACCTCGCGTCCCGAGGCGTCCCGGACGGTGACGTCCGCGCCCGCGATCGGCAGCCCGATCGGCACCGGGCCCTCGCCCGGGGACACCTCGTGCGCCAGGACCTGCGTGGTGCACTCGGTCGGCCCGTAGCAGTTGAAGAAGCGGATGCCGGGCGCCGCCGCGGTGAACCGCTCCACCAGGTCGCCCGGCAGCGGCTCGCCGCCGGAGTAGACCAGCCGCAGCGAGGGCGGCAGCGGCCCCGAGCGCAGCAGCGCGGAGAGCACCGGCGGCGGGCCACCCAGCGCCGTCACCTCGCCGGCCGCGGGCAGCGAGGGGAGGGCGAGCAGGTCGTCGGCGAGGATGACGGTCCCGCCGTGGACCAGCGGGCCGAAGATCTCCATCACCGACGGGTCGAACCCGATCGACGTGGACGCCAGCCAGCCGCCGGTGGCGGCCTCTCCCCAGGTCTCGCCCACCCAGGCCAGCAGGTTCAGCGCGTTCCGGTGCTCGACGGTGACGCCCTTCGGCTTCCCCGTCGACCCCGAGGTGTAGATGACGTACGCCGCCGAGTCCTCCGGGACGGGCACCCCGAAGTCACCCTCCAGCGCGTCGCCCACCTGGGCGTCGCCCTCCTGCGCGTCGTCCTCCACGGCGTCCACCAGCACCGGGGAGGCGCCGACCGGAACCCGTCCGATGAGAGACGGAAGCGTGACGACATGCCGCAGTTCGCTGTCCGCGACCATGTACGCCAGCCGGTCCAGGGGATGCGCGGGGTCGAGGGGCACATATGCGGCACCACTCTTGAGCGTTCCCAGAAGAGCGGGAACCAGATCGACACCCCGGTCCATGAGGACCCCGACGGCCTCTCCCGGACGGACTCCCCGCCGGAGCAACTCGTGCGCGATCCGGTCGGACCGCCGCTCCAACTGCTCATAGGTGACGCGCAGATTCCGCGCGACCACGGCGATCCGGCCGGGGTTCTTCCTCACCTGCACCGCAACGGCCTGCTGAATGTTCACGGCAGCCGACTCTAAGCAGAACGGAAGAAAACGGAAGAGGGCCCACTATATTCTCTCTATAAAGGCGATACACGCCGCCGGAAGCGCTTTTGTAGTGAAGAGCGGAATTCTTGGCGGCCATGAACACTGAAGGGCTCTTCCTCCGGCCGAACGTCATCATCGAGCCGCTGGTCGACGGGTTCTCCGCGTGGTTCCACTCGGTGGCGCCCGTCCAGGCCGCGATGAACCTCGCGTTCCTCCAGGTGCCGCTCCTGGAGTCGTATCTGGAATCCCCGTCGACGCACACCGAGGCCAGCCGGAACCCGGCGCTGCGCGGTGGGTACTTCATCAACATCGACGAGGAGCGCGCCGAGGACGTCCGGGCACTGCTGGACGCCATCCGCCGGGACCGCGCCCCGATGCTGCGTTTCGCCGAGGCCGTCGTCGAGGCCGAGGACCTGCTGCGCGAGCACGCGACGGGCTACGACCTGACCCCGCTCTACGCCAGGCTCCCGGCGGAGCTGGCCGGGCTCGTCGAGCTCGTCTACGACACCAACAGCCAGGCGTCGCTGCGCTTCCTGGAGCCGGTCGTGTACCGCAGCGCGGTGCACACCGAGGCGCGCCAGTCGGTCCAGCTGTCGATCGAGCCGGGCGTCGAGCGCCCCTTCGTCCTCAGCACCCCGCGCCTGTCCTCCCCGGACGTCCTCGACCTGGGGATCCCGTTCCGGCACCCGGGTCTGGACGCACTGTTCGGCACCCGCCTGCGCCCGGCGACGCTCGGGTCCCTCCGCGACGCGCTGGAACTCGACGACGCGGGCGCCGCCCAGCTGTCCGGCTTGCTCACCAGCGACCCGTCCCAGGCCCCCGACCGGCACATCGACGGCGGCGGGAGGATCCGCTACCTCGGCCACGCCTGCCTGCTGTTCCAGACGCCCGAGGCCGCGATCCTCACCGACCCGTTCATCAGCGCCGACACGACGGCCACCGACCGCTACACGCTCGCCGACCTCCCCGACCACATCGACCTGGTGCTCCTCACCCACGGCCACCAAGACCACGTCGTCCTGGAGACCCTGCTCCAGCTCCGGGGACGCGTGGGCGCGGTCGTCGTGCCCCGCTCGTCCGGCGGGGGGATGGCCGACCCGTCCCTCAGGCTGTACCTGGAGGGCGCGGGCTTCCCGGTCGTGGAGGTCGACTCGTTCGAGGAGGTCCCCTTCCCCGGGGGCCGCGTGACCGCGACCCCGTTCCTCGGCGAGCACGCCGACCTCGACATCCGCGCCAAGTCGACCTACTGGATCGAGCTCGCGGGCCGGAGGATCTTCGTCGGCGCCGACTCGTCCGGCATCGACCCGATGCTCTACCGGCACGTCCGCGGCCAGCTCGGCAAGGCGGACGTCGCCTTCGTCGGGATGGAGTGCGACGGCGCGCCCCTGACCTGGCTCTACCAGGCCCTGCTGACCAAGCCCGTCCCGCGCGCGATGAACATCACCCGCAAGCTCTCCGGTTCGGACGCCGAGCAGGCCGCCGCCATCGTCACCGAACTGGGCGCCGACGAGGCCTACGTCTACGCGATGGGCGAGGAGCCCTGGCTGGGCCACGTCATGGCCACCAGCTACAACGAGGACTCCTACCAGCTCAAGCAGATCGAGAAGTTCGAGTCGTGGTGCGCGGAGAACAGCGTCCGCTCCGGCCACCTCTACGGCCGGCGCGAATGGCGCTGGTGACCCCACCCCTTTGACCCGCCGCCGCCTCAGCGAGGTTCCCCCCGACCCATCGCCGAGGCGGCGGCGTCCTCATTGAACGTCGGCCTCGACCGCCGGGCGCGCCCGGCGGTCGAGCGCACCGGCCAGGACGGCCACGAGCAGGCCGGCCCCGGCGAGGAGCGCACCGATCCAGGCCGGGGCCGTGTACCCGAGACCCGCGCCGATCGCGCCGCCGCCGAGCCAGGCGGCGACGGCGTTGCCGAGGTTGAAGGCGGCGATGTTGGCGGCCGAGGCGAGCGCGGGCGCGTCCGCCGCCTTCTCCATCACCCGGGTCTGGACGGCGGGCACGAGCATGAACCCGGTGACGCCGAGGGCCAGGAGCGTCAGCGCGGCGGGCACCCGGGCGTGCGCCGTCACCGCGAACACGCCGAGCACCAGCGTGATGCCCGCGAGCGAGGTGTACAGCGCGGGCATCGGACGGCGGTCGGCGGCCCGTCCGCCCGCCAGGTTCCCGGCGAACAGTCCCGCACCGAGCAGCACCAGCAGCCACGGCACCGCGCCCGAGCCGAAGCCCGCGACACGGGTCATGATCGGGGCCACGTAGGTGACCGTGCCGAAGACCGCGCCGAACCCGAGCGCGGTGACGGCCAGCGCGAGCCACACCTGGACCTGGCCGAACACCCGCAGCTCGGCCCGCAGGCCGCCGGACGCCTCGGACGGCCGCGCCGGGACGAGCAGGGCGATGCCGGCCAGGCTGACCACTCCGACGGCGGTGACCGCCCAGAACGTCGAACGCCACCCGAGCTGCTGGCCGAGCGCGGTGCCCAGCGGCACGCCGAGCACGTTGGCGGCGGTGAGCCCGGTGAACATCAGAGCCACCGCCGAGGCCCTCCTGGCCGGGGCGACCAGGCTCGCCGCGACCACCGAGCCGATGCCGAAGAACGCGCCGTGGGTGAGCGCGGCGACGATCCGCCCGGCCATCAGCACACCGTAGGACGGCGCCAGCGCGGAGATCAGATTGCCCGCGATGAACAGCGCCATGAGCCCCGCCAGCATGGTCTTGCGCGGGACCCGGGTTCCGGCGGCCGTCAGCAGCGGCGCGCCGACGGCGACGCTGATCGCGTACGCGGAGACCAGCAGGCCCGCCGCCGGGATGGAGACGCCGACGTCGGCGGAGATCTCCGGCAGCAGCCCCGCGATGACGAACTCGGTGAGGCCGATGCCGAACGCCCCGACCGCCAGGGCCAGGAGCGCCCCGGGCATCGCGCGCGCCGTCCCGGACACGGGCGTTCCCGTGATCGACTCGGTGGTCATGCCGGGTCCGCCCCGGCGTCGGCGGGGACGATCCGATGGCCGCCCTGGAAGACGAGGTTGTGCAGGTCGGCGGCCGCGACGGCGCGGAGCGTGGGCAGTTCGGCGGCGGCGTCCCGCTCGGTGACGACGTTCAACGGCCACTGGCCCACGGTCCCTCCCTGAAGGTGCGGGTGATGGAATCCGGCGCCGTAGAAGGCGTGCAGGAGGACCGGGGCGAGACCGGCGGCCTTCTGCGCGGGCCAGGACAACTCCCACCGGGCGTCCAGGCCGCGTTCCGGGGTGCGGCGGACGCCGGTGGCGTGCACCTGTCCGGTGCCGTGCAGCAGGTGGGTGTTCATCTCGTCCAGGACCCGGCGGGCGTGGGGGTCGACGAGCGGCACCGCTCGCAGGAACAGCAGTTCCTTGCCGGGCCGGTCGCGGACGGGACGGGCGGGCGGGTGTCCGTGGGTGCCGTCGCGCAGATCGGTGAAGTGCCGCAGCAGCGAGGCCAGATGCGCCGGGGGCGCACCAGAGGTGTCCATGGGGTTCCTGTTCGTGGCGTGCCGCCCGCCCGGTGCGTCCCGGGCGGGCGTCGGAGCGGTCGGGTCAGTGCAGGTCAGGTCAGTGCAGGTCGGCGAGGTTCACCGCGTCGGCCATGGCCTTGTATCCGGCCGCGTTGGGGTGCTTGTGGTCGCCGCTGTCGAAGCCCGGACGGAGCCGTTCGGAGTCGTCCGGGTCCGCGACGGCCCTGTTGAAGTCGACGACCGCGTCGTACTCGCCGGAGGTGCGGATCCACTGGTTGAGCTGCCGGATCTTGGCGGCGGACTTCGGCGTGTAGTACTCGGCGCCGCCCATCGGCAGCAGCGTTCCGCCGACCACCCTGATGCCCTGGGCGTGCGCCCGGCGGATGACGGCGCGGTATCCGGCGATCAGCTCGGCGACGCCGCGGTCGGGGTTCGGCTTGAACGTGGGGATGTCGGCCTCGCTGAACCCGACGTCGTTCAGGCCCGCCAGGAGGATCATCGTGCTGACGCGCGGGTTCGCCAGGACGTCCCGCTGGAGCCGGGTGCCGATCTTCTCCCCGAACCAGGCCGAGTCCGACAGGAGCATGGCGCCGCCGATGCCCGCGTTGAGCACCGGCCGCTGCCGTCCCGCCGAGGCCAGGCGGTCGGCGAGCCGGTCGGGATAACGGGAGTCGGCGTCGTTGCCGGATCCGAACCCGTCCGTGATGGAGTCGCCGACGGCCACGACCGTGTCGCGGCGGGCCGGTCCCCCGGCCGCCTCGACGCCGGACAGGTAGTACCACGAGTGCGTGGTGTCGCCCTTGGGGAAGGCCGACCCGTCGGTGTCGGCCCGGTGGTCCCCGGACGTCCGGTAGGTGGTGGCGTACCCCTGGAGGTGCGTGGTGGCGGGTCCGGTCGTCTCCGGCAGGTACAGGGTGACCGTCACCGACTCCAGCGGCTTCACCGTCACGTCCGCCGCCTCGCTCACCACCTGGCCGCCCGCCGGGACGTCCACCGAGCGCGCGCCGTGCCCGAAGGCGAGGTGCCGCAGCGACCCCGGGCTCACCGCCGCGCCCTTCCCGGTCCGGGCGATCGTCGCCCCGGCCACCTTCAGCGGCGAGCCGCCGTACTGGTTGGACAGGCGGATCCGCAGCCGCGTCCCGCCGTCGGTGACCCGCACGACCTGCCGCACCGTCTGCCGCGAGAATCCGGCCTCCGACCAGTTCGGTTCGAAGCCGATGCTCGGCCGCTGCATCGCCGCCTCCCAGCCCGTCGTCCATCCGTTCGCGACGGCGGGGACGCGGGCCGGGGCGGACGCGGCGGCCGCGACGGCGCCGGTGCCCCCCACGGCCAGCGCGAGGGCGGGGACGAGCATGAGGGCGCGGCGGCGGTTGGTGTTCATCATGGTGTTTCCTCTGGTCAGATGCCCGATTTGGACGTGACCAGCATTGAAGGTCGAGAATGTCCGGATCAAGATCGACATTGGACACGTCCGGTGAGCCCGGCTCACCGATGGAGGCGCCGTGGAACGGCATGAGATCGAGACGTTCCTGACGCTCGCCGAGGAACTGCACTTCCGGCGCACGGCCGACCGGCTCGGGCTGGCCCAGGGCCGCGTCAGCCAGATCGTCAAGAAGCTCGAGCGCCAGATCGGCGCACCCCTGTTCGACCGCACCAGCCGCCACGTCGCCCTCACCCCGATCGGGCAGCGGCTGCGCGACGGGATCCTGCCGGGCCACCGGCAGATCCAGTGGGCGATCGGGCAGGCCCGCACCGCCGCGCGCGGCTTCGCCGGACCGATCCGCGTGGGCTTCTCCGCGCCCTGGTCGGGCGAGGCCGTCATCGCCGCGTCCGACCTGTTCCAGGCCCGCCACCCCGACGCGGAGGTCCACTACAGGGAGGTGCAGCTCACCGACCCGCTGGGGCCGATGCGCGCAGGGGAGGTCGACCTCCAGCTCACCGAGCTCCCCATCCATGAACCCGACATCGCCGTCGGCTCCGTGGTGTTCAGCGAACGCCGCGCCCTCATGGTCCCCGCGGGCCACCCGTTCGCCGAACGCCCGTCGGTGTCGCTGGACGACCTGGCCAGCACCACCCTGATCCCCGTGGCGGGCGAAGCCGTCCCCCAGTACTGGCTGGACGCCCACTATCCCCGCCGCACCCCGTCCGGGCAGCCCATCCCCCACGGCCCCGGCGCGACCTACTGGCAGGAGGCCCTCTCCCTGGTCGGCTCGGGCAAGGGCGTCTCGATCACCTGCGTCCGCGCCGGCGGGTACTACGCGCGCCCGGACGTCGTCATCGTCCCCTTCCACGACGCGCCCCCGATCGAATACGCCCTGCTCTGGCCCGTATCCCGCCAAACCGCGAGGGTCCAGGGCTTCGCCGAACTCGTGGCCCAGAGCGTTTCGCGCCGGCCACCGGAACGATGAGCCGAACTCACCGCCGATCACCCCCGTCAGCTCGTGGCGCCGACTCGTCGGCGCCGCCCCAAAGGCGTAGATGCCCGACCGATTCCGAGCGTGACCGGCCCCGGCCCGACACGCCCCTGACCTGCGACGCCCTGATCGCGCAGGCGGTCGGCGCGGTGGTCCGCCGTCTGGACGAGGACGACCTGCTGGCCGGTCTCCTCGTCCTCCGCTACTGGGAGGGCGGCCCCCACGTGCGGCTGCGTCTGCGCCCCACCGGACGGACCGCCGCCGTCGAGGCCCTGACCACGACCACACTCAGGAACCACCTGGCCGCCCACCCGGCGCAAGGCACCTGGGACCCGATTCGATACGCCAGTGCCGCCGAACGTTTCGCCGCCGCTGGGGGCATGTCGGACCATGACCGCCGCCTCCATCCCTACGGACGCGTAGCTCGCCGCAGCCTCGCTCAGCGACGCGGCCCTACTACGTCCGCCACTGGACGCCGCGGCCCCGAACCCGAGATGCGGCAACCGCACACCATCGACTTCCACGAGATCCTGCTCGGCACCGGCCGCTACAAGACCGAGGTCCTCTCGTCCTCCTGGTTCCTCGGCCACCGCCTCGCGATCAACATGCTCTACGCCCACCTGGCGAGAGTCGGCCTCGCCCCGCTCCAGCGCTACCTGTTCTGCCACCTGCTGGCCGCGGCCGTCGAGGACGAGTACAACGTGTCCCCGGTGGCCCGAGCCCAAGCCTGGGCCCAACACTCCTGAACCCCCACGGCGCCCTGCCGGTCAGCGAGAGCCTGAACGCCGGGACGTCGCCTCCGGGGCCGACGACAGGCCCGCATCGCGCATGATCTGTTCCACCGTGCCCCGCAAGGGCTGGTCGGGGCCGATCACGGTCTCATGCCTTCCGGGCAGCAGATCCCGTTCGCGGTACCACTGGGCCATTTCCGGCTCTCCGAATTCGTGCGCGTTCGGCTTGGTCGCGTGACGGCGCAGGGTCTCGGCGAACGGAATGTCCATGTAGTACAGAAGGCTCGGCCCGGAATGGTCGGCGACCAGGCTTCGAATCATCGAACCGTAACGGTCGCTGTAAAGGATCCCTTCGAGTAGAACGTGATACCCGTGCCCCAGGCTCCAGCGCGCGATGGTGTCGATCAGGTCGATGTTCGCAGCTCCAGGGACATCCCGGTCCCGTAGCATCTGCCGCCGGACCACGTCCTGGGGGATGACCGCCAGATCCCTGTTCCTGTAGAGGCGCCTGATCTCGGCCGCGACACTGGACTTGCCCGAACCAGAGTTGCCACGCAGCACGATCAACGTCTGCGAGGCACGGGTGCCGGCTCCGGCACACGCTTCTGATTCGTCGTGAACGCCGGGCATGGACATGGGCTCGACGCTACCGGAGTGAGCACGGCCCATCGCGGCAAGGCGCGTGCTCACCCCCGGTTGGAATTGCGGTCGAGCATGACCCCGCCGAGGGGACGGCGGCGGCACCATCCCGGTTCATCGCCGACGGTCGAATCGGGTCAGGAACGGCCGTCGAGGTCGCGGGCGGCCTGAAGGCCCGCCTGGAAACGGGTCCGGACGCCGAGACGCTGCATCAGTTCGCTGACGCGGCGGTTGAGGGTCCGGACGCTGATGCCGAGCTGCCGCGCGGTCGCGTCGTCCTTCAGGCCGGCGGCCAGCAGGGTGAGCAGCTGCCGGTCGAGGTCGGTCTCGATCGGGGCGTCCTGGCCCGGGATGGGGATCGCGCTGGCCCAGAGCAGCTCGAACAGGCGGACCAGCGCGTCCAGCAGGTTCCCGGCGTGGATGACGAACGCGCTGTCGACCATCTCCCGCTCGTCGCTGCTGAACGGCAGGATCGCGGTCCGCCCGTCGGCGATGGCGAGCTTGAGCGGGATGTCCACGTGCAGCCGCGCCTCCTCCCCGGCCGCGATGGTCTGCGCGAACGTCTCGAACGCGCCCGGGACCTCCAGCGCCTCGGGGGCGTACAGGCCGCGCACCCGGACGCCGCGCGCGAGCATCTCCAGTTCCGCCTGGTTGGGTTCGGAGGGCTCCTGCGCGTAGGGCGGCCGGTCCAGGACGAGCACCTCGTGCCAGGCCGCCCGCTGGAGCCGGTCGAACCGCGCGGCGACCGCGTCCTGCCCGAAGAGGATCTCGACCTGGTCCTCGGGACGGTGCCGGGCGTCGACGGGCAGCTCGGCGAGCAGCGCGCGGGCCGTCGCGCGGGCGCTGGTCACGCGTTCCTGCCAGCGGGTGGCCAGCATCTCGACGGCGGCGTCCGGTCGTGTGGCGGCGAGCCGGACCGGTGCGCCGGGCAGCGGGTTGACCAGGGCGAGTTCCTCCAGCCGGGCCAGCACCGGACCGAGTTCGGCGGAGGTGAGGCCGGCCCTTTCGGCCAGCTCGTCGCGGGTCAGTGGCGGGTGGCGCAGCAGCAGCCGATAGATCCCCTCATCGGCCTTCGTCACCCCGAACGCCTCCAGCATGCGCGTCCCTCCCCAGGTTGACGTGTTCTCGACGTGGCATCGGTCCGCCAACCAAGATCGTGGACGGGGGGCCACGTGATCACGTTACCTCGTTAAGGACACCCGAAAACCGAGGGAGCGCACGTGAAAAGCCTCGCGACACTCATTGTGACGGCAGGTATCGGCCTGTCCGTGTTTCCCGGCACCGCCGGAGCCGCCACGGCCGACGCCGCCGGATCCCCGTGGCGCGGGCCGCGTTGCGAGACGGTCGAGGGCGACGGCTCCGTCTCCTTCACCCGCGACGGCGGCCAGACCGTGGCCCCGACGACGGGCGTCATGCGCCCGGTGAAGTACGTGATGGGCCTGGAGGCGCTCGCCCAGCCGAACCAGCTCCTCTCGGTCGACGACCGTGGCCAATTGGCACGTTCCAATGACGCCGGATGCACCTGGAGCCCCCTCGCCTCCCTGCCGTCCACCGGCATCTGGTCGATCAGCCCCGCCGCCGGCGGCGCGGCCTACGTGTGGAACTTCCGCGGCGACCGCGTCTACCGGGTCGAGGGGCAGCGGGTGTTCGAGGGCCCGGCGTTCGACGCGGCGCGCCTGGGCGGCTTCGTCACCCTCACGGCCGACAAGCGGAAGCCGACGCACCTGCGCGGCGTCACGCAGAAGGGCCGGGTGCTCGACTCGCGGGACGGCGGACGGACGTTCCGTCCCATCGGCGCCGCACCGGTCCAGATCGCGGGCCCCGACCATCTCGTCTACGACGCGAAGATCGCCCCGTCCCGTCCCAACGAGATCGTCATCGGCATCTCCGAGGTGGGCGCCCTCACCAGCCACAACGGCGGACGGACCTGGCGGCGCACCACCATCGGCCGGGCCGGCGACAGGGTCAACGGGTTCACCGTCGCGATGTCGCCGATCGACCCGAAGATCGTTTATCTCCAGGCCCTGAACATCAGCGAGATGGACCGCGGAGGCCCCGGCGGCGGACGCCACGTGTACCGCTCCGACGACGGCGGGAAGTCGTTCCGCCCGGTGGCCGACCACGGCGGCGAGGTGACCATCACCAACGGCGGCCTGCTGAAGCCGAGCCCGTGGGACCCGGACGTCGTGTTCTTCGAGTACGGCGACCCGGTGTACCGGACCTCCCTCTACACCCTCAACATCCGCACGCACCGGTTGTCGATCGCCCACAACCCGCACGACGGCATCAAGTCGATCGCCTTCAACCCGACCGCCCGCGACGTCATGTACCTGGGCTTCGTCGAACAGAGCTGACCCCACGCCACCCCTCCATGTCGGCGCCGCGACCGCCCTCACCGGTCGCGGCGCCGACGCATTTTGTGCAGGCCGCGTCCCACCCGACCGCAGTGGTGAGATTCCCTAAGCGGTCGCGTTGCCAGGCGTGTGCTGGCGGACGCCTGAGATGAAGACGCGCAGGCCGTAGGAGAAACGCTCGCCGGGGTCCCCGGCGGCCAAGGCCTTCAGCCCCATGGCGAGCGGGTCGTCGGCCTCCAGGCCGGAGGCCGCAAGGCGCGCCGTCCAGTCATCGTCGGCCGGCAGACGGGACTGGGTCTGCTCCTCGATCGTGTGGCCGAGGACGAAGTAGAAGCCCGCGAACGCGATCTCCCAGGCGCGGTTCGGCGGGAACCCCGCCTCCAGGAGCACCTGCGCCGCGCTGCGGCTCGCGGCCATCGTGCGCGGTCCGGGAGCGAAGGTTCCGGAGACCACCCGTGCTCCGTCGCGGCGGCTCAGCAGCGCCGTGTGCAGGCGCTCGCCCAGGAGCTCGAGCCGGTCGGGCCAGGGAAGGCCGGACGGCAGCGGCTCGGCGACCCCCTCCAGCAGCTGGTCGGCCATGGCGTCCAGCAGGGCCTCCTTGTTGGGGAAGTGCCGGTACAGGGCGCCGGCCTGGACGTTGAGCGCGACGCCGAGTCTGCGCATGGTCAGGCCGTCGAGTCCCTCGGCGTCGAGGAGGTCGAGGGCCCCGGACACGACGTCGGCCCGGCGCAGCAGCATGCGAGACCTCTTCCTCCGGTGGTGCCCGCAGGCGATCTGCGGCTTGACAGGGGTTCAGCCTACTCCTAGCGTGAACAGCGTTCACCGTGAACATTGTTCACGGTGAACGCTGTTCACTTTCTCTCCAGGAAAGGACACCGCCATGGGCGTCACCGCGATCGATCTCTTCGAGTCCTTCCTGCGCCTCCGCCCCGACGGCCAGGTGCACGCCGAGCAGCCGGCCTTCCACCCCGAGCGCGCCGACTGGCAGGTGATGGCGTTCCACGTCGCCACCGACGCGGACCTCCACGCCGACCACTGGGAGATCCACCCCAACGCGGACGAGGTCGTCGCCTGCCTCACCGGCCGGATCCGCCTGTTCCTCAAGCCCCAGGAGGGGGAGCAGGACGAGGAGGCCGAACTCCCGGCCGGAAAGGCGGTCATCGTGCCGCGCGGCCGCTGGCACCGCATCGAACTGGTCGACCCGGGCGACATCCTGAGCGTCACCCTCCCGCGGGGAAGCCGCCTCGAGGAGCGGACCCACGCCTGACACCGCCCCAGGCGACTATCACGAAAGGACCGACGCCTTGACATCACGACGAGTAATGCGCAGAAGCGTGGCCGCGCTGGCGACCGGCGTGGTCGCGATCGGGACCGCTTCCACGCCCGACCTGGCAGGGGCCGCGGCGGCCGGCACCGCGAGGCCGTCCACCGCCCTCGAACCCACCGAGCTGCAGTCCGCGCTGGACGCCGTCCACCACGCGGGAATGCCCGGCGTGTACGCCGACGTGCGCGACGGCGACCGGGCATGGCGCGGCGCGTCCGGGGTCGCCGACGTCCGGATGGGCCGTCCCGTCACACCCGACATGCGCCAGCGCGTCGGCAGCATCACCAAGACCTTCACCGCGGCCGCCGTGATGCAGCAGGTCGAGAACGCAAGGATCCGCCTCGACGCACCGATCGGCGACTACCTTCCGACCCTGGTGCCGGGCGAACGCGGCAAGCAGATCACGGTACGGATGCTGCTCAACCACACCAGCGGCATCCCCGAGTACCTGCCCTACGCGTTCCCGTCCCTGCGGACCTTCCCCTCGCCGGACGCGTCGACCAAGAGCCTGGACGACAACCGGTACCGCCGGTTCAGCCCCGCCGAGCTGATCAAGATGGGACTCGACGCACCGCCCACGGGCCGCCCCGGCGGGCCCACAGGGGTGTACTCCAACGCCAACTACCTGCTCCTCGGCCAACTCCTGGAGAAGGTGACCGGCATCCCGGCCGAGAAGTACATCACCCGCGAGGTCATCGGACGCGCCGGACTCAAGCACACCTGGTTCCCGGACGGCCCGCACCTGCGAGGACCGCATTCGCGGATGTACGAGGCCTTCTACGGCAAGATCGACCCGCCGCGCGACTACAGCGAGTACGACATGTCGTGGGTGGGCACGGGCGCAGCCCTGGTCTCGACCACCGCCGACCTCGACCGCTTCTACGGCCTGCTGTTCAGCGGCCGGATCGTCGCCCCGTCCTCGCTGGCCGAGATGCAGCGCACGGTCCCGGTCCTCACCCAGGACGGGCAGAGCGTGATCGACTACGGTCTCGGACTGCGCAGGATCGAGATCCCCGGATGCGGCACCTTCTGGGGACACGACGGCACGGTCTGGGGCGCCCAGACCATCTCCGTGACCAGCGCCGACGGCAGGCGGCGGATGTCGGTCGCCATGAACCTCGTCCGCTGGAACAAGCCGGACGCGTCGGGCAAGCCGCAGCGACACCCCATCGACGACGCACTGCTGGCCTTCTACCGCACGGCCATGTGCGGCACCCAGCCCACGGACTCGGAACACGGTCTGAAACGGCAACCGAAGCAGACGAATTAGACGGGAAAGAAGGGGAGGGCATCGTCGGAGTACCGGAGACAGGATCCGCTCACTGGAAGGTGCCCTCCCCCCATGATGGAGTTTCGAACGTGAAGGGCGTGTGGACGGCCGAGCCGGACACACGCGCGACCGACGACTTCGCGGCGCTCTACGACGCGCACTTCCCCGACATCTACCGGTACGTCGCGGGCCGGCTCGGCCGCGACGTGGCCGACGACATCGCCGCCGACACGTTCCTCATCGCCCTGCGGAAGCGAGACGTGTTCGACGCCGCGCGCGGCACCGTACGGCCCTGGCTCTTCGGCATCGCCACCCGGCTCGTGGCGCAGCACCGGCGGCAGGAGACACGCCGCTACCGCGCCGTGGCCAAGCTGGGCCCGGAAGAGGTCGCCGACAGCCACGAAGACCGCGTCGTCGACTGGGTACGCGCGGCAGGCATGGAACCGCGCCTGGCCAAGGCCCTGGCCGACCTGCCGCACGGACAGCGCGACGTGCTCCTGCTCAGTGCCCTCGCCGAGTTCTCCCACGAGGAGATCGCCCAGGCACTCGGCATCTCCTACGGAACGGTCGGTTCACGGCTGAGCCGGGCTCGCAAGAAGGTGCGCTCCGCACTCGGAGAGGACGACAATGGATGAACAGCGCATGATCCGAAGCCTCCTGGCCCAGGCCCCGCCGTCCGCCGAGGTCACCGCCGAGGGCCGTCGGCGCGTCCTGTCCCAGGCCGAACCCCGCCACACACCGCGCAAAGCGATGTTCCGCCTGAGCCTCGCCGCGGCAGGCATCGCCGCGGTCACCGCCGCCGCCCTCCTCATGAGCGGCGGTTCCCCGACGACACCCCCGACCGCACGCCAGGTGCTGCTCACCGCCGCGGAGAAGACGGCGTCCGCCCCGGTCGGACGCTTCTGGCACACCCACGTGATCAACGGCCAGGCGTACTACGTCGCCCAAGGCGACTACGTGATCACCGGTGCCCGGATGGAGATCGACCAGTGGATCGGCCGCACCGACCAGGACGGCGACGCCTTCCGCAGCCGGTTCGCCGGAGCCTATCCGCAGACCTCCGCAGACCAGGCCGCCTGGCGGCGCGCCGGATCACCGGAAACCTGGAGCGTCCTCTCCAACGGCTCCCAGATCAAGCAGACCACCGACGCCGAACCCTGGGACACACGTCGGACGACCCCGACCCAGAAGAAGCAGGCGTCCGCGTTCTTCGCCTCGGCCGCGAAGCGCTGCGCCACCAAGCCGCAAACCTGCCCGAGGAACCGCCCTCCGTCCCCAACAGAGCGCGAGGCGCTGGCCAATGACAAGACGGCCCTGCAACAGGCGCTCCGCAAGGGCGCCGGCCAAGGCGGCCCCGAGTCCGAACTCACCGGCGCGGCCTACCTACTGACCCAACCCGGCTCACCGAAGCTGGCCGCCGCCATCTTCCAGGCCCTGGCCGACACACCAGGCATCCGCAACGCCGGAACAGTCAAGGACACAGGCGGCCGCAAAGCGCTCGCACTAGCCGCCCGAGCCTCCGACCCGCACGGCACCTTCGACACCGAACTCCTCCTAGACCCGGCAACCTACCGAGTACTCGGCACCCAAACCGTCCTCGTATCAGGCACCACCCCCGAAACAAGAGGCATGAAGCCCGGCACCGTCTACACCCAGCAACTCTTCCTAGAGATGGGCTGGACCAACACAGCCCCCCAGTAACCCACCCCGATTCCCGGTGGCCCAAGAACAGCCACCGGGAATCACCCACCCCCCTCGAAGACCTGCGGGCCCGAGCCACTCAGGAGAGCCCGCCCGTAGGCGCTGCCGACGAACCGGCCACACCTGCCCACCCCGTCATGCCGTGGTAGGGCTGACGCTCTGGGCTTGGCTCCAACCGGCCAGCAAGTCTCCTGCTCCATGCTCCCGTCGGATAATGCGCGAATGATCCCCATCTACACGACCGACACGGTTCCTACCGCCACAGGCCCAGTCGCTGTTCTTCACGCCTGGCCCGTGTGGGTCAACGCTTCGGACAACATCAGCCGGGGCCTCGACGCACTGGCCCAGTCGGCCGCCAGAGGCGGCGCACATGCCATCGTGGGCATGCGGATCTCCAGCTTCGCCGGCGACGGGCTCGGAATCATGCACAGCTTTGTCGGCACAGCAGTGGTGCTGAACACCAGCGCCTCAACCTAGGCCGACAACTATGCCTGTATCGACCATCCGAGGACGTCGCCCCACGCGACAAGGTCAAGGCCCGGTCGGCACGACCGATGCGGGCGCGCAGGGCCCGGCGCCTTCGTGAGCACGGCAAGTGGTCCCGGCCCAACACCGTCCCGCTGTCGGCTACTGCCCCTGTGAAGGGGCAGGCCCGTCTCCTCTCGGGGCACCCCAGCCGAAAGTGGGTTGCGTCCTTCGGCCCGTGACGGAAACCTTCACCGAGTGCTGATCAGGAATGCCACCAACGACGACTGGCCCGCCATCTGGCCGTTCCTCCGCCAGATCGTCGCAGCGGGGGAGACCTTCCCCTACCCGCTCGACCTGGACGAGGACCAAGGCCGAGACATGTGGTTGGTGCCGGAGCCGGGGCGTACGGTCGTCGCCGTCGACAGCGCCGGAACGGTGCTCGGCACGGCGAACATGTACGCCAACCGCGGGGGCAACGGCTCCCACATCGCCAGCGCCAGCTACATGGTGGACCCGTCCCACCAACAACGAGGAGTCGGCCGAGCCCTCTGCGAAGACTCGCTGACGTGGGCACGCACCGCGGGCTTCCAAGCCATGGTCTTCAACGCCGTCGTCGAGACGAACCTGAGCGCCGTACGACTGTACGAATCCCTCGGCTTCACAGTCCTGGGCACCGTACCCAAGGGCTTCCGTCACCCCGACAAGGGCTACGTCGGCCTGCACATGATGCACCGCCCGCTCTGAACGACACCGCTGTGGGACCGGCATCGAGGCCATGACCACCACCGAGAACGCGGCCCCATGGCGCCCCATGCCAGAAGGAGCCTGTGCCGCATGTGGGGGACTGGAGACGGTCCCGCCTCGCCGACCTCCGCAATGGGAGGCGCCAGCCGACTTCGTCTGGTGGTGTGGATTCGCGGCACCGGGAGACTACGGCGCGCTGATCGCGGAACCACTGGCAGTAGCCGACATCATGACGTGACGGTTGCGGCTCAAGCTCGAGATGAAAGGTCTGCGTCATGCTGCGAGAAGGGCTCCGCCTGCGCTCTGATGGGCCTCGTCGTGAGTGAAGGTGGCCCCTCTGCGGGGGGCGGGGCGCAGCGGAACCGGTATGTGGACCTGTTGCGTGTTTGTGCGATCGGTGTGGTGGTGCTGGGGCACTGGCTGCTGGTCGACATCACCTACCGGGCCGGGCACCTGTCGGGGCGAGATGCTCTGCAGTACCTCGGCTGGGCGCGCTGGCTGACCTTGGTCATGCAGGTCATGCCGGTGTTCTTCGTGGTCGGCGGGTATGCCAACGCGGTCTCTTGGACGGCGCACCGTCGGCGGCAGGGAGTCTGGACGGACTGGGTGCGCGGCCGGATGCTGCGGCTGCTGTGGCCCACCACGGTGTACGTCGTGGTGGGCGTTCTCGTCCTCGCCGTGGCCAGGGTTGCTGGGGTGGAGAGCCACGACCTGGACCGGGGCGGGTGGCTTGTCGCCCTGCAGTTGTGGTTCCTGCCCGTCTACCTGCTTCTGATCGCGCTCACTCCGCTGATGCTGGCCGCGCACCGGCGGTGGGGGCTGGCGGTGCCGGTGGTGATGGCCGTCGTGGCCGCGGGGGTGGACGCCGCGGTGCTCGGTCCCCGCCTGCCCCTGATCGGCTTTGCGAACTACCTGCTCGTGTGGGGGGCGATGCACCAGTGGGGGTTCGCGTGGCAGGACGGCACCCTCACGCGTCCCCGGTGGCGCTGCGGGGCGCTGGCCGTCACGGGAGCCGTGGTCCTCATCGCGGTCCTGGCCTGGGGCCTCTTCCCGATCGACATGATCGGGACTGGAGCGCGGATGGGCAACACCAGCCCGCCGTCGATCGCCCTGCTGGCGTTCGCCGCCGTCCAGACCGGGCTGCTTCTCGCGGCCGAACCGATCCTTGCGCGCGTGTTCGCCAGCCCGTCCCGGTGGCGGCTGGTCTCCCGCCTCAACCGCACAGTCATGATCGTCTACCTGTGGCACATGGTGCCGGTGATCATCGTGGCCGTCGCGCTCTACCCCACCGGTGTCATGCCCCAGCCGACCATCGGATCGGTCGCGTGGATGGTCACACGCATGATCTGGGTCGCTCTCCTGGTGCTCGTCCTGGTGCCGCTCACCGCTGTCCTGATGTGGGCCCATCGGCCATTGCGCCTCCTGCCCGAAGGGCTGGGGGCGGCGGGATGGTGGTCACCGATCCTGGTGCTGTGCGGCCTCGCCGCCATGGTGCCCGCGCTCGCCAGGCTCGCCATCAGCGGCTTCGCCCCGGACGGACACCTGCCCGGCCTGGTCCTGGTGATCTATGCCTGCGGCCTCCTCGCGGCCTTCTGTTCCGGCCGCCCGCCGTCCCAGGACCGCTCACCGGCAACGCCGCCATCCCGAACCGCTGGATGACCCCCGTGCGGCGGACGACCACACGCTCAGGACGCCTGTTCCGCCTGCACTTCTGGAAGGTCCCCGACGAGCACAGCCGTCGACCGACCGCATGCGAACCGACCGTGGGCTGGGGAGGCGCATTCGTCGGCGGGGGTCTCCATGCCTCTTTTCCGGGCGGCAGGTTATTTTTCGAGCAACCATCTGTGAAGAATTTATGCTTTCCAAAATTCTCGCCACTCGACGCTGGAGGCAAATTGGCCCCCATGGAACCTCGGTAAATGCTTAAGGTGATGGCCGCGTGCGGCGTTGACGTGTCAGAATCGTTCTGTACGCCATGCGGAACCTCGCGCCCGAGGGGGCAGGTAATTGATCTCACGGTCACCATTGGGGCCGTCAGAAGGCCGGGTTGACGTCCGGCCCGTCACACACCGCTGAGGCACTCCGCAAGCCTGGGTTCACGAATGCGACCACCTCGGTGTGAGGGCTTGGTCGCGCGGTTCCGGGCACCCACCTGAAACCGTGTCCGGGCCTCCCTGTGCCGCGTCCGCGCGGCCAGGGCACCGAGGTGACTCGCGGAGGCCCACATGTGGGCTGGACCAGGCAAGATACGACCGCGATCTCCGCGGTCGCAGCGATCAGGAGGACAGCATGACCACGGCCAGGGACATCATGAATCCCGGCGCCCACTGGATCACCAGGAACGACACACTCCAGCACGCGGCCCAGCTGATGCGCCAGATGAATCTGGGAGCGCTTCCCGTCGCCGACGAGACTCGCGACAACCGGATGTGCGGGATCATCACCGACCGGGACATCGTCGTGAAATGCGTCGCGGAAGGACGCGACGCGGCCACCTGCAAGGCGTCCGACGTCATCGAGGGCACTCCGCGCTGGATCGACGCGGACGCCGACATCCAGGATGTGCGCCACGAAATGGAGAACCATCACGTCCGCCGGCTCCCGGTGATCGAGGACAAGCGGATGGTCGGCATGATCAGCGAGGCGGAACTCGGCCGTAACCTCCCGGGTGACCAGGTCGCCGATTTCGTCGCGCACCTCTACCCGGCGGCCCGCTGAGGCACGAAAGCGGTCGCCGTCCGGCACGACTCTCGAACTCCTTCGGGCCCGCTGAGGGGCCCCGAGCCTCGGACGTCGCACGCCGACCCGGATCGGCCGCGACGAGCACAGGCCGCGAGGCCGACCTTCCGGTGATGCCCCGGCCGGCCTCGGCGGCGGCCCGGTCTCGCCGGGATAGAGAAGAACGCTGATTCGCCATCCCCAAGCCCGCTACCAAGCCTGCGGGACACCGAGCCAGTCGGCGCCGAACCCACCTGTCGTCGGCACGGAAGGTCCCACCACGGCCGGTCACGCGCTGCTGTGACCGGCCGTGGTGCGACTGTGCCCGGTCGCCCTGAACCGACCGGTGCAACGGTGAGCGGGCTCCTGAGGCTCGCCGCGTGCGGCAGCCGGTGGCGCCGGTCCCGTGTCCGGCGGACAGGGCGCGTTGGCGCTGGTCGCCGTCGCGGAGTACAACATCCCCATGGCCGGAGAGGGGCCGGTCGAGACGGCCGGCATTGACGAGGTGACCGCGGCGGTGCTGACGGCGTCGCGGCTGCTGGTGGCGATCTCGGCGCGATCGCTGGCCTCGGTGGAGGACACGGTCACGCTGCCGCAGTTCCGGACGCTCGTGGTGCTGTCCTCACACGGCCCGTCCAAGCTGGCCACGCTCGCCGAACGGCTCGCGGTGAACCCGTCCACCGCGATGCGGATGGTGGACCGGCTCGCCGCGGCCGGGCTGGTCGACCGCGAGGCCAGCCCGCACAGTGGGCGGGAGATCCTGATCCGGCTCACCGAGGCGGGCCGGAACCTGGTGGACGACGTGACCGCGCGCCGCCGCGCCGAACTCGCGGGAGTGGTCGCCAAGATGCCCGGCGCGCAGCGCGAGGCCCTGGTGACGGCGCTGCGGGCGTTCACCGAGGCCGGTGGGGAACCGGTGGCCACCGAGCCGAGCCCACCGGGCTGGGCCTGACCGGCGGCCCGGTTCAGCCGCGTGCCGTGCGGCGCGCGTCACGCGGCGTCGACCGCAGCTGGTCGATCAACCCGACCGGCTTGCCCGCCAGCAACCCCGCGAGTCCCTGACTGACCCCGGGAAGGCGCGAGGCGCGCAGGGCCAGGCGGCGGACGAGGAGCTCCCCGCGTGACGAGGGCAGGAACCAGCGTGCGCCGCGCCGCCCCGCGCGCTGCTTCTCCTCGGCCACCGGCCGCCACAGCCGTTCGTACCGTGCCAGGCCGAGCGGCACGGTGTCGGCCTGGACGAGCTGATCCGCCAGCACGTACGCCCCGGCCACCGCCAGCGTCGCGCCCTGCCCCGCCAGCAGCGACACCGCGTAGGCGGCGTCGCCGACCAGCGTCACCCGGCCCTCGCTCCAGTGGGGCACGACGACCTGCGCGACCTGGTCGTAGTAGATCTGCTCGTCGGGCGGGCAGGCGGCCAGAGCCCTTGGCACCACCCAGCCCAAGCCGGAGTAGATCTCCCGCAGGGCCTGTCGCGGGTGGGCGGGCAGAGCCGGATCGGACTCCCGGTGCACCGCGAACGCCGCGACCCGGCCGTCGCGCAGGCCATAGAAGCCCAGCTGCCGGTCGATGGTGTCGGTGAGGCAGAACCGGCCGGTGACCCGTCGATGCGCCTCGGGATCGCTGAAGACGAACGCGGCGGTGTGAAATCCCAGGTAACGCAGCTGGTCGGCCGCCGTCCCGAAGGTCAGGCGGCGCACTGTCGAATGGATGCCGTCGGCCCCCACCAGCAGGTCGGCCTCCACGGCGGTGTCGTCGGCGAGCGTCACCCGTACGCCGTCCGGGTCCTGTTCGAGCCCGGTCAGCCGGGCACCGAAGCGGACCTCCACGCGCTCCGGCAGGCTTTCGCGCAGGGCCAGTTCCAGGTCCGGACGCATGATGCTCAACAGGCGCCCGCCGAGTGCCTCCTCGAACCGGGCGTAGCCTAGCCCGGCGCGCCGCCGCCCGTTCTGGCCGAACCACGCGGCCTCCGACACCCGGTAACCCAGCTCGCGGAGGCGCGGCAGCACCCCCATGGCGTCGGCGGCGTCGTAGCCCGGCCCGAAGAAGTCGATCATGTACCCCTGGGTTCGGGGCGCGGGCGCCTTCTCCAGCACCACCACGTCCGCGTCCAGCTCCGCCAGCCTTCGCGCCAACGCCAGCCCCGCGATCCCCGCCCCGCACACCACCACTTTCATGTGTTCTCCTTTCCGAACGACTGGGCCGCGTCACCCGCGGGCGCGGCGGAGTGAGGCGCGCCCGGTGGACGCAGCAGACCGAGTACCGAGGCGGTCGGCGACATCGCGTCGAATCCGGGGTCGGCCAGGCGGTGCAGCAGCAGGCCGTCCAGCAGCGCCGTGAGCACCACGGCCAGCGCCGCAGGATCGGCCTCGCCGCGCAACCGGCCCGCCGCACGGTCCTCGGCCAGCCGCGCCGCCAGCAACTCGCGGAACGCCCGGAGCTGTGTCGCGGTCTGCTCGCGCAGCACCGGGTCACGCAGCCCCTGCACCAGCGCCTCGGCCAGCACCCGCGGTCCCGGCGTCGCGGCGTCCTCGCGGGTCAGGCTCCCCACCGCGTGGAGCACGCCGTCCAGCGTGTCGTCGGCCTGGAGGATCGCCAGCACCGGACCCTCCAGCTCACTTTCCAACGCGTGCGTGACCGCCGCCCTGCGCAGCGCGTCCACCGACCCGAAGTAGTAGTGCACCAGCGCGTTGTTGACCCCCGCGCGCTCGGCCACGCTCCGCGAGGTGGTCGCGGCCCAGCCGCTCTCGGCGATCAACTCGACCGCCGCGTCCAACAGCCGCGTCCTGGTCCCGGGTCCGGACGGCTCGTCCGCCACGAGCGCCTCCTGTTTGGTCAACTGCTTAAAGCGCTTGACCAAAGCGTAGGCACGTTTCATTGCACAATGCAAGACTTCGGGCTGGGCGCCCAGGTCAGGGGCGGTGCCGGTTCGCCCCGACAGGCCCGTCGGGGGACCCGCCGTCCGCGATCGAACGGGCCCTCACCGAGGCCGGGCCTCACTCACGTCTCCCGGAACCGGAATGCGACGTGAGCGGCAGGTGCCAGCCAGGCGGCAGCGCGACGGCCTGGAGTGGTGACGCCGCAGCGCCATGGCCCCGGATCTCCGGCGAACTCGGCGCACCGAGAGCCCGGTGTCGTCCGAGGGGCGTCACTCCTCGGGCCGGCCAGGCTCCTCGGTGGTGAGTCGGCGCCGGCGGATCGCCCGGTCGATGTCGCCGACGGTGACCATCCCGAGCAGGTGACCGTCCTCGACGAGGAGGGCCAGGACACCGCCGGCCAGGGGACGGCGTCCGAGGAGCTCCATGACCGGGACGGACGGGGCGACGCGATACTCCGGCGGGACGGCGGAGGCGACGGCGTCCACGCGGGACGAGGCCAAGCCGGACGCGAGGTGGCGATCGAGCGCCGCCAGGTCGAGGATGCCGACGGGACGGCCGTCCACGTCGACGACCGGGAACACCGACTGGCGCGAGTCGTCCACGACACGACGGGTGAAGTCGGCGACGGTGCTCCAGGCGGCGGCCACCTCGGGCTGGGGCGTCATCACATCGGCGGCGGTCAGCCCGTCCAACAGCCCTCGGACCTCACGGACGGTCTCCTCGGCCTGGGACGCACGCATCAGGAACCAGCCGAGCAGCAGCAGCCAGAGCCCCGCGATGCCCACGAACAGCACCTCCACCACGCCCAGCCCCATCAGCGCCGCGCCGATGAGGCGTCCGGCGCCGGTGGCGGCCTTGTCCGCGCGGGCACGGTTCCCGTAGTGCCCCCACAGCAGCGCGCGCAGCACACGGCCGCCGTCCAGCGGCGCACCCGGCAGCAGATTGAAGACGCCGAGCAGGAGGTTCGTCGCCGCGAGCCAGCCCAGGCTGAAGGCGAGCAGTCTCGGCGAATGCCAGCCATTGGCCAGGACCGTGGCCACCCCGCACAGCAGGCCGAGCAAGAGGCTGGTCGCAGGCCCCGCGATCGCGATGGCCAGGTCACTGCGGGGAGTCGGGGCCTCGGCCTCGAGCTCGGAGACACCGCCCAGCATCCACAACGTGATGCTCTTGACCCGGACGCCCGAACGGACCGCGACGACGCAGTGCGCCAACTCGTGTGCCACCAGGCAGCAGAGGAACACCAGGGCCACCAGGAGCGCGGCCAGCAGGTACAGCGCCACCGGCAATCCCGGTTGGGCCGGGGGAAGCACGCCGTAGGCCAGCCCCCAGGTGATCAGCGCCATGATCACCAACACCGACCAGTGCAGCCCGACCGGGATACCGGCGATCGTCCCCAGGCGAATGTTCTGCTTCACGGGACACCACCTCACCCTCCACCGTGCCACCCGCCACCGGACCAGCCCCGAATCGCCTCCCCCGGAGGGGCAAACTGATCGCCCAGACCGACATCAGCCGTATCGCGAGGGACGCGACCAGCTGGGTGGCGCAACGCCCCGGCTCACTCTGTCCGTCTCTCGCGACGAATGAGGCGCCCTCAGGCCAGGATCGGGCTCGCCGGACGTGTCAGGTAGTGGCCGATGCGCAGTCGCATCGAGCGATCCATCCTGAGGGTTGCCGCCATCTCAGCGGGGACCCATACGACTTCACGTGACTCGTCGCTGGGGAGGGGTGTGCCGCCGGTCGGGCGGGCGGTGAGCAGGATTGAGAACTCCTGTCGGACCTCGTCGTTGCTGGTGTAGTGGATGAGGTGTTTGGGGTCGGAGTAGAGGCCGACGAGTCCGGTGATCTCGCAGTCGATCCCGGTCTCCTCCTTGGTCTCGCGTACCCCGGCTTCGGCGATCGACTCGCCGAGGTCGATGGCCCCGCCGGGAAGAGCCCAGTTGTCGTTGTCCGTCCGGCGGATCATGAGGATCTCGCCCTTGCCGTTGGCGACGACGACATTGACGGACGGGACGAGGCTGTTGGCCTTGGGGGCGTTCGGGTCGTCGTAGTAGTCGATCCTGCGTCCCATACTCATGCCTCCCGCGCCAGGGGACCATTGCCGTCCCAGATACGTTCGAAGCTCTCGGGCGCGCGCTCACGATCCGCCGCCGGGGATCCTGCGCATGAGCCGAGACGGGACGGGACGTAGAGCGAGAAGTCACCACAGACGCGCCGCTGTCGTGCCGATGCCCTCGGCGCCGTCGCGTCCCGCGACCTGGGGTGAGCCCGGAATGCCTTAGCCTACGGCGCAACCTCGATCGCGTCAGGTAATACCGTGATCGCGTTATGTCACGTTGGCATGTCTTCGATCACGTGCTCAGCACAGTCACAACCGCCTCGTCGGCCACGTGTCCGAAGTAGGGCTTGCCTGTTTGGCACGGATGCGATGCGGGCGAAGAGGAGAGGCACCCTGCTCTCCTCGACGCCTGCTTCCGCGTCGCGGTGTTCGCGTGGGCGGACCTGGGGCGGGTGTTGCGGCGATCGGCGTTCAGCCAGGCATCCAGTTCGCCGTGACTGGTGCCTCTGCCACCCGTCATGATCGACGAGCTCCCCGCATAGCAGCTGGACGTGTCGGCGAGCGAGGGAACTCGGTCTCAGAGGCGGGCCAGGTACCCGGCTTCCTCCTCTCCCCAGCGCTGGTCGGAGTGCTCGTCGAGATGGCGCTGCTCGTCGGTTGGGATCATTCGGCGAGTTTCTCGACACCAGGCGTTGGTTGCGGCTATTGAGTCCCTGCCCGTGTGCCATGCGCTGCACTGCTGCCCGGAGTACAGCAGTTGATCCTGAGCGCCTGCGGTCGGGTGTCCGACGGGGAAGACTCGTATGGAGACGGTCGATGGGCGTTGGCGGGAGGCGGTACGAGATGACAGCCGGCCTTGGTGACGGGCGACCGGCCACCCAATCCGAGACGGTACGACGGTTGGTGACCAGACCGGACGGGCTGCAGGCTCTGTTGCGGTGGCTCGCGTCGCAGATCAACGGCTATGTGGTTCTGGCGGACGCGAAGGGAGAACCCCTTCAAGCGTCCCCCCGGTGGCCGACGGAACTTCTTGCGGACGCGAGGGAAGGGATCCGGCGCGTGGCCACGGGGAAGGCCGCGTCGGCGACCGTCGACACCGCCTCGCACACCGTGTGGGTCTCGACGGCCGGTGGTGAGGACCCGCCGCTCATCCTGGTCGTCGCGTCCGGCAAACCCTTCTCCTCCCAGCGGCGAAAGCTGATATCGGAGGCATCCGGATACCTGTGGCTACGGTGGCGGCTGGAGGAACTCCAACGGCACAGCGAACGGATTGAACTGGCGAACGAGCAGAGCCATGAAGCGGCGTTGCAGCTCCTACTGGTCGGGGATTCCGCCGCGGCCCGCCGCGTCACCCAGGCGCTGGGCTCGTTCCTGCCCGAAGTCACGCGCGTCTGCATCATCGAGTGCCCGCCCCGGCTCAGGGACGAATGCCTCAAGGAGTGTGAGCAGGCCATTCACGGCCGCGTATGGCTGGTCCGCTGCCCCGTGTACACCCGCCACCTCATCATCCTGGCTCCGCCAAAGCGTGAGGACGCGTCCGACCCCTTGGACGAGGCGTTGGGGGCCATCGTGGCCAACCGGCGGAACTGTTACGTGGGCATAGGCCAGGCGGTGCATCTTCGCGACATCGAGACGGGGTACGAACAGGCGTTTCACGCGCTCGCGGTCGCGAGGAACAGCGCCGAGCGGCATGCCACCTTCAGCCCGCGCGACGAGCTGGCGTCCCTTATCGGCCCGGTCGGCCGCCGGTGGGCGGCCGGCCGAATCCAGCCGCTGCTCGATCACCGTCCGCGTCGCGCCCAGGATCCGGACACCGCCGAGCTTCAGACGACCTTCGCCTCGTGGCTGAACTTCTCCACCCGAGCGCCCCGGCAGCTGAAGATCCACCGCAACACCCTGGCCGGCAGGCTGCGGCTCATCGCCGACCTCCTCGACTGCGACCTCGACGACCTCGCCACCCTGGCCGAACTCCACCTGGCGCAGCGCCTCCTCAGCCAGCCCCGGCGGGCAGGGGAGTTCGACGACGTCTCCGACGAGGTGTCCCTGGACCGGCTCCTCGGCGCACCGCACGTCGTCCGGTGGGCGCAGAACCGCCTGTCCGATGTCGGGAAGAGTGATCCGCGCCTACTGCACACGCTGCGGGTCTGGCTCGGCAATAACGGACACCTGCCCAGCACCGCACGCTCACTGCGACTCTCGGTCCCGGCCACACGCAAACGGATCCTCCGCGTCGAGCAGATCCTCGAGCGGTCCCTGCTCAATGCCCCGTCCGCGCTCTGCGACATGCAACTCGCCATCCGCATCGTCGACGGCCGCGACGAAAAGGGGTGACCGAAGCCCGCTCCTCGCCCCCGCGCCTATCCCGTCCTCATTCATCGAAACGAAACCGGCCGTGTCCGTCACTGTGCAAACGCAACCTGGCGAGCTCCACCTCGAAGCGGCAGAGTTCTGAGTGTCTCAACGCAGGGCGGCCCGGAACTCGCCGGGCGGCTCGCAACCAAACACCCGGATCACCCCCGCCTCATCATCGATCCTTACGTGAAGGTGTGCCGATTCGCGCCTTCACCGCCTCGGGGGCATGGTCGATGACGTCGGCGTCGAGGAGCCGTCGGGTTCAGGGGAGGGGGCGGACGGTGCACCCCCTCCCTGAACCGGACGCCCTCCTCCCCTTCAACTCGGGCGGAGGTGGCCGGGGCACATGGGGGTCCGTTGATTACCCGGGACAAGGCGAATGACGGCCGCAGGACCTTCGTCCTCATGTCGGCCGACCATGCCGAGCACCTGACGCTCCGGCTGCCTGACGCCGAGGCCGGAGAACTCCGCGCACATCTGTCCGGCCATGGCTTCCGTCTCCCGACAGGTGACGCGCGCGCTGTGGTGACCGAGGTCCTCGTGGCCACCGCAGGCAGCGCCGCCGCGTGGACGGCGGTGGGGGGCACGGTCGTCGCCTACCTCCGCCGGAACAAGGGGGTGGCGTTCCGGTGCGAGGTGGAGGGCAGGATGTTCATCGCGCACGGCTACTCGATGCGAGAGGTAAGGGAGCTCTCCAAGGCCGTGCTGAGCCTGATTCGCAAGAGCAACGGCCGGGACGGAGAGGAAGGCCGCTCGATGCGTCCACCCGGCCTGGACAGCCTGACGTAGCACCCCAAGGGGCCTCGCCTACTCGGAGCCTCGATCGTGAGTGACAGTGGTGCTCCGGTCGAGACGATCGCGACCCCATCGGGCACGCCGGGACGTCGGTGGCCGAGAAGGTCCACCGGTATCAGTTCGAGTCCGTGATCACCCGGGGCGCGCAGACGACGCACGGCATCTTTGGCGACGGCCCCGAGAAGAAGATCCGACGTTCCCAGGGGCGTCGGACTGCGTCCGTGAAGCGCGCGTGACGGTGGCTCCCCGCCCGTGCCTGGAGAAGCAGAAAGGCCGATTCCGTGTTCGGAATCAGCCTCTGAGCTGGTGGTGCAGGGTGGGCGATACTGGGTTCGAACCAGTGACCTCTTCGGTGTGAATTATCGGCGCATGATCATCAGCCCTCGCCAGACACCCCTCCGCCAGCACCTTCGATGTCTCCACGCGTCTCGCCAAGCCCCGTCAGATCGACTGCGGTTGCTGTACGGCGTAGCTGTACGAGCCTGGCCAACGAGTCGCGTGATCACCGCCAATCGGTGTCCTTGAGCTTCGACTTGTCGATCGGGACGATCCGCAGGCAATCGAGCGGCTGACGACGCGTGGGGTGGACGACCTCGATCCACTCGACGCCTTCGTGCTCGTGAAAACAGAAAGGGGCTGTATGGAGGTACCGGCAGCCGAAGCTGGTGAAGTAGGGAGTGACGGGGTGATTGGGGCTCATGTCCCGGCCGTGGAGGTGGATCGTCAGCGGGTCGATGCCCTGCTGTTCCCAGTGTCTGATCACGGCATGTGCCGCTCGGTGAAGCGGGCTCTCCGGTTTCCAGCGCCGACCTATCAACCTCGCCACATAGGGGCTTGAAACCCGTGCGTCTTCGAGAAGTACTCGTTCGATCTTGACAGACTCTGCCTCCACGGCGGCGACCAGGTGTTCTCGGAGCCCCAAAGGCAGCCATCGGTCGAGGCCTTCGAACTCGGGCAGCATCGCATCTCGGGGAGCTCGGCCCGCTGTCGGATCGACTGGGATCGCATGGAGCCGGTCGAGAGCCGTCCGCAGTGTGTCGCCTCTGCGCCATAGCGTCAGGAGGTCGAAGTCGGATTCTCTGCGGAAGTTGAAGAGCATCTGGCAGCCGCGGCGACGTTGAAGAAGCGGTTGGCGGAACATCCGATACGGATCCAGCCCCTTCGCATGCATCGATACAGCCCTGGACGCCCACTCCGTGGTGGTCTCGTACTCGACGTCCATGTCGACGTCATGGGGCTCGAGCGCGCCACGCGCGAACGAGCCGAAGACGTTGACCTCGGTCACGAGGGTGAGTGGCCACTCGGCCTTCCGGGCATCGAGGTTGCGGAGCACGTGCTCCAGCAGTTCAGTCGCTCGTTCTCGCCGCATGGCCCCTAGTCTGCAACGCTTTAGCTGCCGGGGAGCGAGAAGCACGGAATGCGGCGGTTAGTAATGCCCTGACCGGCACGGCGCGCCCCCCGGACGATCAACTCCTTCGGGGCCGCTGGTGTGTACAGGGCCGGCGGGGACGAGCTGGCCGCCACGGCACTCTCGTCGGCCTATACATCGGCCCTGTGGAACCAGCCTCGGCTTATCTCGCGATCCATCATGGACATCTACCTCTCGAACGGTCAGGATTCTGCTCCAAGCAGCTCTTTGCGAATCGTCCGTCTTGTCTTAGCTACTTTCACCTGAAAATCCTGACGCGACTCCCAGACTTCGGATTGCGCTCTGCGGTAATCGCCCTGTTTTTCTTTTGGTGCTTCCCTGTTTGTATTAGCGACACTTGCTCCAAAGCACAGCTTGGATGATATCCCTCCAAGGGAGTAGATGAGTTCACGGACTTCTTCGCTCCAGCAGTAGCTCAGCCGGGAAACGGCTAGCGGAGGGCGAAGGGTCTCCCATGGCCAATCATCAACGATCTTGCGTGCGGCCTCTCGATGCTCCGGGCCATCGGCGCAGATGTGCCCCCAGGGCTCATCTATCAGACGTTCCATGCCGTCTAGCCACTCCGTTACAGCCTCATAGGCGGTTTCAAGCTTTTGTCGACAGAACTTGTCCTCTTCGATTGCCCGCTGCGCCTGGAACTGGCGGTCCGCCAGCTCAATCTGGGTTCGTGCCTGAACATCAGCGACCTGCAACGAGGCTCGACTCTGGCGTCGTCCAACGAGGTAGCTCGTCAACCCACCTACAACGCCAGCGGTGCCGAGAGAGGACAGGACTTGGGGGAGCCACGACGGAGTCATTCCCCCATGCTGCCGCGCAGAACCGATCGGGACATGAGAAACGCCAACCACGGAGCGTCCCGCCCCGATCCAGCTGATGGCTGAGCCCCACACCCGCCTGCCAGATGACGATGCGACGAGGCCACACAGCCACTTGGTTCAGCGGCGTGATCTATTCCGGCAGCTCAGGCGCAGCATTGGGCCATTCGCCGAAGTCGCGCGGGGGAGCGAGGATGCCGATGGGGCTGTCTGTCAGGAAGGGCCCTGGATGAGTGAAGCGCCCTGGGGTGGATGGAGGTTCGATTCCCTAACGTTAGTAGCTCACCTTGCTCGTAGGCATGTACGCAGAGCCGTCCCACATGTCTTGTCAGTCGGCGACGTTGTGTGCCACTCGAAGCCCAGCATCGGTGCCGACTATCCCCCCAGGGCGAGCGCTGAATGGACTTGACGGCGAGAGTGCGAACGTCCTTGACGGCCTTGGTCGCGTCGGTGCCACGTGTCAGGCACGTGAGGACGATCGCAAGCATGCGGGCGACTTGGAGGAAATCCGCATGAGCGTCGGCGCGTTGGGCGTCCTGCCTCATCCGCCGCTCGCGCGCGAACCGATGCTCCTCGGCTTTCTGGCTCAGAAGCGCCGTCAGTGACACTCCGCCCAGCGCCCCCTGACAGAGTCGCGGCTGCGGTGATGAGGTTCGTCCACGGGAACGCACGACACGACCGCTGCACCGAGCGGCCGACCAGCCTCCTCCAACGGCTGCAGAACGGGCTGCGCTGTTCGGGGTGGACCGCCCTTTGATCCGGCCGTCAGGTGCCGCTCTTGGTGTGGACGGTGCCGACGCCTGACGTTCGATCTCGCGGACGAACGACGGACAAACGACGGACAAACGATCAAAGGCCGGTTCCTGATCTTCAGGAACCGGCCTCTGAGCTGGTACTTCTGGTGGGCGATACTGGGTTCGAACCAGTGACCTCTTCGGTGTGAAGCAACCAAGACGCATCCGACCAGGTCGCCCCAAGTCGAACGGGGAGCCCCCCACCTGCACCAACGCCCTGACCAAGTCCCGCTGGGTCGGAGGGAACCGAAGTGCATTGGCTCCCGAATCTGGCTCCCGTGGCTCCCCTGCGGGGGAGCCCATGGCGCAGGAACTGACCGCCTGAGAACGTCGGACGCCCCGTCGAGCCGCTGGCAGGCTCGACGGGGCGTCCGCTTGATGGCTCAGATGGCGGTGGCGCTGTCCCACACGTGGGTGAGGCTTGCGAGGTAGGTGCTGGCCATGTCGCCGTCAGTGGTGTGGCGGGCGTGCAGGACGGGGGCGTCGGACGCTGCGACGCCGTAGGCGTGGTGGTTCACGAGGACGTCGTCATCGGCCCGGTAGATCGAGTTGTAGAGCACGGTGTCGTGTAGCCGGATCTCGAAGTTCGGTGCCTCGCGGAGGGGTTCGTACAGGACGAGGGCGTTGCGGATCTTGGCTGAGAGGGAGTCGCCGACGCGTTCGTCGTTGCCGCGTTCGCGGATGTGTGCGCCGTCCGGGTCGCCGAGGAGGAGCCGAACGGAGACGCCCGCATGGGCACGCTTGACCAGGGCGCGGATGATGCCGGAGTCCTCGGCGAGGAAGAGGCTGGCGTAGGCGAGGATGTCGATTTCGCGTCGGGCGCTCTCGAAGTGGCGTAGCCAGACGGCGCGAGGGACGGCCCAGCGGTGCGGGTATGTGCCGAGGACGGCCACCGGTGGTGGCTCGGGGGCCGAGTTCCGCGGGGCGAGGTTCGGCCAGATGAGCGCCTCTTCGACGCTGAGCATCTCGGCGATGCTCCGGCGGTGGCGGGGGTAGGGAAGGCGTCCGTCGATCCAGCGCTGGACGGTCTTGGGATCGACGCCGAGACGGCGTGCCACCTGGTGGTTTGTGAGGCGCGCATCGGCGAGGGCGCTGCGCAAAAGGTCGTTCACCTAGCCTCCCGGAGCTGGCACTACGCCAGACGCTAACAGAAGACGTCCCTAGACGTCCCTAGTTGCCGGTGGAGACGTCCCGGCGTCCGGACGAACCTCTTGCACAAGCCCGCCGAGTCACTGCCCGTAGCGACCGACTCGGCAAGCTCCCACATCCGTGACCTGCGACGAGGAGTCGCCATGCCCATCCAGCCGCGGCGCGGCGCAGACCGCGACGCCCCACCGACACGAGCCGAGACAAAGTCGCACACCGACGACCAGCGGCTTGCGGACCTGCGCGAGGAGTTCAGAGGTCACCGCATCTGGCGGTCCCCGCGCTGGGACGGGGGCCTCGGGTGCTGGATCGCCACCCTGCACGACCCGATGCAAGGCGTCGATCCCACGGTCATCCGCGACACCGCCGACCAGCTTCGGAACGCACTGCTGGAAGAGCGTGAGCTTGCGGAACGGCGGGGTGATCGCCGGTGACCACCCTCGGGACCGATCCATCCGGCGACGGGCCGAAGTACTTCACCGCTGCCTATCGGCCGATTCCGGAGCATGAGCCGCTGGTCATCCCCGTGCCGCGCTGGTTCGGCGACGCGTGGACAGGCTTCCGGACGCTCCGCCACCTCAACCGGTTGGAGCGGCGTCTCAACCGGCTCGGCTGGGAGACCAAGCACCTGTACCAGTGCTCCCCGCCACTGCTGCGGGTCTTCTCCGAGGCCGCACCGACCATCGGCGAGCACCTCTCCGCCGTGCGCGGCCCGGACGGTTGGGCGTACTGGAGCAGCACGGGGGATCACCTCGCGGACTGCGACGACCCCACCAACGCGGCGCATGCGCTGACCACGTGCCTTGGTCCGTGGCTGGTCGCCGTCCTCACCACCAAGCCGGTTCAGGACTGATGTCCCGCCCGGCCGGCAGGCATCGCCGGACGCATCGTCCGGCGCATGCGCGCACCGAGACCGACGCGGCGGGACGGACGGCATTCGCTGAGCGCCCCCGCACCAGCGGATCATCCCGTCCCGCCGCGTCACCCACCCCACTCCCGCCGGTCCAGGAGTGGAACGGCGGACGTCACCGACGCGGACTCGCGCGGCGCATCATCGGCGCTCTGGTGGATCTGGAATGACCCAGGACACCCCGTCCAAATGGGAGGCTCGGAGTTCCGACTCCGAGCCTCCCGCACGCGTGCAGCGCGGCGACGGACGACCACGAACCCCATGGGGCACCTACAAAAGCATCGCCGCCGTACTTCGCGCACGCGTTCTGGACGGCACCTACGTGCCTGGTGCGCGTATGCCGGGCGAACACGCGTTATGCGCTGAGTTTGCGACCACGCGCAACACCCTCCGGCGTGCGCTGGAGATCCTCCAGGCGGAGGGGCTGATCGAGGTGCACGCGGGCATGGGACGGTTCGTCCGAGACAGCGGTACGGAGGAACGTCCGCCTGTTCGCCCGGTCTACCAGCGCATCGCCGCTGACCTGCGCGCCCAGATCAGGAACGGCGTCCTCGCGCCGGGCGCGGTACTACCCAGCGAGCGCGAACTCTGCGAGCACTACGGGTGCGTCCGCTTCACCGTCCGGCAGGCGCTCGCCGAGCTGGAAGCCGATGATCTCGTAGAGGCCAAGCAAGGGAGGGGACGTTTCGTCACCCAAGACGTCCCCAGATGATCCTTAGGTGTCCGTGGATGTCCACTCCCGCGCTCTTACCGTCGGGTACATGAGCAACGTAGCCAGGTGGGCGCGGGAACTCGCGCGAGATCATCTTGAGTCACCGCTCCCGCGCCGATGGGCGCACACACAGGGAGTGGCCCAACAAGCCCGCAGCCTCGTACTGATCCTCGGCGACCAGGCCGACCTCCTCGAAGCCGCCGCCTGGCTGCACGACATCGGCTACGCCCCCGACCTGGCAATCACCGGCTTCCATCCCTTGGACGGAGCTCGGTACCTCCGCGACGTCCAGCGCGCCGAAGAACACCTGTGCCGCCTGGTCGCTCACCACTCATGCGCCTTGATTGAGGCCCGTGAGCGCGGTGTTGCCGACCTCCTCGTCGATGAGTTCGGCGCGACACCCCCCGACCTCATTGAAGCACTCATCTACTGCGACATGACCACGAGCCCGGACGGCGACTACCTTCCGGTTGAGCAACGTCTCGCCGAGATCCTCTCGCGCTACGGAGACGGACACCCCGTCACTCGATCGATCACCCGGTCATCCCCGAACCTGATCGATGCCGTACATCGGGTCTCGGCAGAACTGGGAGAACGCTTCTGCTCGGCCTGAGCTGTGTCGAGCGGACGCGTGCACCTGGCCGGACGTGCGATCCTTCCCGGATGACCGATCAGGCGGCCAACTACTACCGTGCTGAGACCGAGGACGGTGACGTGATCGGTGATCCTTCCGAGGACGCCATCTACATGCTGCTTCAGGACCTCAACGGCATCGACAACACCTTCGTGACCATCGAACCGATCAAGCCCGAGCACGGTTGGTACGTGTCGATCGCCCGGCTCTCACCCAAGGAGTACGAGGTCGAGTTCCGCGACCCTGAAACCCGTGAGCACGAACTGACCGTCCAGACCGACACGAGTCGCATCGCGAGGGACGCGACCATCTGGATGGCGCAACGCCCTAGCTTGCCCCGCTCACCCCTTCGCGACGATTAACGCGGACCTGCCGACGGCCCTGCGGAGGAGTTCGGCGCAGTACCCCGGACCTCACTGAGGCGCTTATCTACTCCGGCAAGACCACGAGCCCAACCGGTGCATCTGGCCGAGGTCCTGATGCGGTACGGAGACGGACACCTCGTTACACGCTCCATCACCATCCCCGAGCTTGATCAGCGCGGTGAACCGGGCGACGCAGGAACCTCGAGACCGCCCTTGACCGACGGAACCTGTGCCGCCCGCCTGCTGCGGGCGATCAACAATCGCAGTTGAGGCCGTAGGCCACGTACCAGAGGGCAAGGAGTAGAGCGGTAGCCAGCGATGACATCATCAGCCGCTTGATCCGGCGACTCCTGTAGGCCATCACCCCGATCAGAGTTCCCGTAACCAGCAGGGTCGCCGCTCCGGTCGCCATGACAGCGCTGTGCTGCCAGCTCATCACGAGCAGAGCAAACACACCGATCAAGAACAAGCAGCTCAGCACCTGAACGACGAACTCACCGGCCAGGTCCACGACGAAGTCCGTCACCTTCTCCAGACCGGCACGAACGACCCTCCGAGCTGAAGTCGACTCACTCATAGACACCCTCTTGATCACGGCGGAGATTCTGTGGGGGCTCGCCAAATTGAGGATCCGACAGGTGTCCGTAACTCCCCAACTGGCCGAGGCGACCGCTCAGGCGATGATTGGGTTTGCCGGGGATGACAAGAAGTGGCCGATGCGCAGCCGCATCGAGCGGTCTATCTTGCGGTCCGTGGCGGTCTCGGCAGGAACCCACAGCACTTCGCGTGACTCATCGCTGGGACGGGGCGCACCACCTGTCGGGCGGGCGGTGAGCAGGATCGAGAACTCCTGTCGGACCTCGTCGTTGCTGGTGTAGTGGATGAGGTGTTTGGGGTCGGAGTAGAGGCCGACGAGTCCGGTGATCTCGCAGTCGATCCCGGTCTCCTCCTTGGTCTCGCGGACGCCCGCCTCCGCGATGGACTCGCCGAGGTCGATGGCTCCGCCCGGAAGCGCCCAGTTGTCGTTGTCGGTACGGCGGATCATGAGGATCTCGCCCTCATCGTTGGTGACGACGACGTTGACCGATGGAACGAGACTGTTGGCCTTCGGGGCGTTCGGGTCGTCGTAGTAGTCGATCCTGCGTCCCACGCTTACGCCTCCGGTGCCAGGTGTTTCGCGCCTTCCCAGACGCGTTCGAAGCTCTCGCGGTAGGTGCTGACGATCTCGCCGCCCGGGAGCTTACGCATGTGCCAGAACGGCGCGTTGTTCGCTGGGACACCCCAGACGTGCGTGTTGACGAACAGTTCGTCGTCGGCGAAGTAGATCGAGTTGTAGAGCACCGTGCTGTGCAGCCGGAACTCAACCCCCTCGACGGCTCGAACCGACTTGTAGAGCACGATGGCGCTGCGGACCTTGGCGGCCATGGCCGCACCGATGCCTTCGTCCTCGCCGCGTTCGGCGACCTGGGACGAATCCGGGTCGCCGAGAAGGACGCGGACGCGGACACCAGCGCGGGCTTTGTCGGCGAGAAGGCGGTGAATCCCGCTGTCCTCGGCGAGGAACAGTCCGCTGTAGACGAGGATCCCGATCTCGTTCTTGGCGTCCGCGAACAGACGTCCCCAAGCGTCCCGGGGGACGGCCCAGCGGTGCGGGTAGATCGTGACGATCTCGCTGTTGGACGCGGACGCGACCTGGTCGGTGGTGAGCGCGTCGGGCCACAGGTAGGTCTCATCGACGCCGAGGAACGAAGCCACAGCTAGACGGGTGCGCCGGTACGGCTGGCGGTCTTGGGTGACCCAGCGTTCGACCGTCTTGGGATCGACGCCGACTTCCTCGGCGAGCGCGGCGATCGTGATCCGCTTCTGAAGAAGCGCGGCGCGTAGGCGTTCGTTCGGCATGCACCCGTCCGGGGACTGGGACGACTTCGGGACGTCTCAGCCTACGGAGACGTCTTGAACACGTCCAGTCATGCGGTGATCTCGTCCCGCCACGTCGGCGCACTCTCGATCACGTAGCGCACATCACAGCCCGAGCCGCTTCACCGGACACGGGCCCTACGTAAGGGAGGCACCCGCATGTACTACCTCGGACGCACTCTCGACGGATGGCAGCGTCGCTGCCCCTGCGGCGCGAACGCCACCAGCAACTACGGCCAGTGCCGCAAGTGCCGTGCCCGCAGCCGCTACGCGGTCAACCACGCCCGGCGCTTCGGCCGGTTCCTCCGGACGGGACGGTGACCGGTGATGATCCTCGTCCTGGTCTCCATCATCGCGGTGTTCTTCGCCGGATGCGTCTGCGGGATCTTCGCGCTCATCGTCCTCGGCATCCACGCCGAGGAACGACGCGCCCGCACCAACAAGGTCCCGGGCACGGCCGGAACCGTCTCGCGACGCCTGCTTACTACCCGGACCAGCGACAAGCCGTCCACCAAGGTCGGGGCTGGTCGATGAGGACGGCTCGCATGGTGCGCATCATCACCGGCCACGCCTGCTCGTGCGGCGCTCGCGTCGAGCCCGGGAAGCGCGGTTGCCGCAAATGTCGCGCCCGTGCCCGGTACGAGCGCCGCCGGGCGGGCGCCCGCTTCCCTGACCTGTGGAACTGACCGAAAAGGGAGGTGAACCACCCTCGTGACCATCACCGTTCCGCTCGTGGTCCTGGTCGGCGTGGCCGTGTGGGTCGCTTGGCGCTACATCGGCCTTCGGGTCTGGCACCTGGTCCTGTGCCTGGTGTTCGGGTTCCTGCTGGCGTCCAGCGCCGCCGCGCCGAGCATTGACCGCCTGCTCACCGGCCTCGTCCGGATGGTCACCACCAAGCACTGACCACCCCGGAAGCGAAGGAGGGATGCCTAGTGCCCAACCCGCCGACGTCCACCACGGTCAACCTCACGGAGGTCCGCGAGAAGAGCCGTATCGCCCGAGAGATCGTCTCCTACCTCGACGATGCCCTTCCGTCCATGGCGGAACTGTGGCGGCGCATTTACGCCGCTCTCGCCGACACCCTCATGTTGATCGTGGAGATCAACCGCCTCAACGCCGCCAACCGCCTGCTCCGCGACGACTGCGCTAACCTCCTCGCCGCTGCCCGAGCCACCCTCGGCGCGGCCGACGAGGGCACCGACCCCGACCCGCTCTACTACGTGCGCGACGAGGTCAACGCCCAACAGCAGCGCCATCGGGACGGCGCATGAGTAGCCGCAACGCCAAGATGCGGCGGCACGCCCGCAAGATGCGCCGCAACGGCCTACAGCCCATGGTCGTCATCGACGCCAACGATCGGCTTCCGGACCTGGTCGGCGTGGTCATCGCGCGGACGGTGTGGCGCTACCGCTCCGAACTCGCCCCGCCCGCTCTGGCGCTGACGCTGTTCCTCATGGGTGCGTCCCTCCACGCCGGCCACCCGGCGTGGTGGTGGCGCGCCCTCGTCGGCGCGGCGATCGCCGCGTGCCTGCTCGCGTTCCTCGGCGGACGCGTCGGCCTGTCGCTGCGCGCTGAGCGCTATTACGCCGCCGCTGTCGTCGCAGCGGCGGGGAGCTGGCTGGCGTCCGCCATCAGCCTCGGCGCGCTGTACGGGTTCCTGCCGCAACTCCTCACCGCTGAGACGGTCGTCCTCGGCGTCCCCTGGTGGACCCACCGCAGACGACGCGCCCGCGTCAGCGTCGAGCGGCAACTCGCCGCATGGCCGGAGATCTCCAAGGCCATCGGCCTTCCCGGCTCACGGCTGCAAACGGCCGTGGTGGACGTGTGGGGATGGCGAGCACGCTTCGCCCTCGCCCGAGGCCAGACCATCCAAGACGCGACCGCCAAGATCCCCGCGATCGAATCGGCACTCGGCACGTTCCGCGGAGCGGTCCGCGTCCTGCCCACGCGCGACGACAAGGCCAACCGGTTCGAGCTGCGCGTCCTCAACATCGACCCGCACGGCGACGCCATCCCGTGGCCCGGACCGTCCGTCACGACCATCAACGAGCCCATCGACCTCGGACCGTTCGAGGACGCCACCGCAGCGCGCATCCTGTTCCTGCGTCGACACGGCCTCATTGGAGGCGTCGCCGGTTCCGGCAAGAGCGGCGGGATCAACGTCCTCATGGGTAACCTCACCGCCTGCCGAGACGTCGTGATCTGGGCCATCGACCTCAAACGCGGCATGGAGTTGCAGCCGTGGGCGTCCTGCATCGACCGCCTCGCCACCACACCCGAGCAAGCCCGCGTCCTGCTGCACGACGCCGTGGCGGTCCTGGAAGCCCGCGCATCCTGGCTCGCCGCCAACGGTCGCCGTGTCTGGGAGCCGTCCCCGGACATGCCCGCCCTGGTCATCGTCATCGATGAGTTCGCCGAACTCGCCGAGGACGCCCCCGAGAGCGCGAGTGACACCGACTCGATCGCGCGCCGAGGGCGGGCCGTCGCCGTCCAGCTCATCGCTGCGACCCAGCGTCCGACACAGAAGGCCATGGGACGCGGCGCCGTCCGCTCCCAGATGGACGTCAGGGTCAGCTTCCGCGTCCGCGAGCGCAAAGACGTCGACCTCATCCTTGGGCAAGGCATGCTTGCCGCCGGCTGGCACGCCCACACCCTCAACGCACCCGGCAAGTTCCTGTTGTCGGCACCTGAGCACGACGTTCCGCGCCGCGCCCGCGCCTACCTGCTCGCCGACGAGACCGTAGCCCGCACCGCAGAACACCACGCCGACCAGCGCCCCGCGCTCGACGCCATCTCACGGACGGCCATCGAAGAGGCACAAGCGGGCCTCACCGCACCCACGAACGTCCCCGAACCCACCTCCGTTGCGGGGGACGCCGACGACCCTGACGCGGCGCTCATGGCCGTCCTGAGCGGCGCGCCGGATGAGGGGACGCCCGTCCAACTCCTGATCCAGGCGACGGGGATGAGTCGTCCGTGGATCTACCAGAGGCTCCGTCACCACGCCCAGAACGGCCGCGTCACCCAGGTCTCCCGAGGACGATGGCGCGCCGCCGACCGCCACTCTCAGTAACTCGTCTACGTCTACGTCTCGCGTGCGCCTGCACGTATGGCGCATAGACGAGACGTAGACATGCACGAAGAACATCACTCACCGTGACGAACGGAGATGATGCCCGACCAACACGACACCCCGAGCACACGACTCGGGAGAAGGAGGTGAGCGTGCAGGCATACACCGTCGAACAAGTCGCCGACATCCTCCAGGTCGGCCGCGACAAGGTCTACGCCCTCATCCGCACCGGCCGACTCCGCAGCATCAAGATCGGCAAGCTGCGCCGCATCACTGACCAGCACCTCGCCGAGTTCATCGCCTCCCTCGAAGACGCCCACCACTGACAGACCGGAGGGCGGCCCACCAAAGGCCGCCCTCCGAACCTAGGGACGTCTAGGGACGTCTTGAGTTATCGTCCGAGGTGAAGCCGCGCCCCCAGCGCGGGGGACAAGGAGGTTTCTCTTGGCGAAAATCATGATCGGCAAGTACGAGGCCACGATCTACGAGGAGGGCAACGGCTACACCGGAGCCATCTCCCTCGGCTTCCTTCCGGACGGAAGGCGCAACCGCGCCAAGAGAAAGGGGCGCACCAAGGACATCGTCAAGGCCAAGCTCAAGAAGCTCGCCGACGAGCTGGAGGCGGGAGTCACGAGCGCCGAGAGCTACACCGTCACTGACGCCGTGCGGGACTGGCTCGACAAGGGACTCAAAGACAGGGACCCCGACACGGTCACCACGAACCGCATCCTCGCCGAGAAGCACATCATCCCCAACATCGGGAAGGCCAAGCTGACGAAGCTTCGTGCCGACGACGTGGACGAGTGGCTTGATGGCCTCACCGACAAGCTGTCCACTCGGACGCTCCTCGGCGTCCACTCGATCCTCAAGCGCTCTATCCGGCAGGCGCAGGCGCGCGACAAGGTGATCCGGAACGTCGCCGAACTGGTCACCACGCCCAAGGGCAAGGTGGGGCGTCCGAGCAAGTCGCTCACCCTGGAGCAGGCCAAGGCGGTGCTCAAGGCTGCGGAGTCGTCAGAGCTTCACGCCTACATCGTCCTCAGCCTCATGACCGGTGTGCGTACGGAGGAGGCGCGGGCGCTTCGCTGGATGCATGTTCTCGCGTGGGACGCGAAGGCGAAGGAGTGGCGTCCGGTCGCTGAGGCTGGATTCAACCGCAAGCGGTTCGCCATCTACGTGTGGCGGTCGGTCCGCAAGCACGGCGACACCAAGACCAGGAAGTCACGTCGCACTCTGGAGATCCCGAAGGGCGTCGCCGACGCCCTCAAGGTTCAGCACACCCGGCAGGCTAAATGGAAGCTCAAGGCGGGGGAAGATTGGCAGGACGACAACCTCGTGTTCTGCACCCGGTCCGGCCGTCCGCTCGACGCGGGCAACGTCCGTCGTGCGTTCCGGGCGGTCACTCGCCGCGCGGACATCGGTGAGGACTGGGTTCCGCGCGAACTGCGCCACTCGTTCGTCTCGATCATGAGCGACAGCGGCGTCCCGATCGAGACCATCGCAGACCTCGTCGGCCACGCCGGTACCTCCGTGACGGAGAAGGTCTACCGCCACCAGCTCAAGCCCGTGATCACCCAGGGCGCGCAGACGATGCACGGCATCTTCGGCGACGCCCCCGAGAAGAAGGCCCGACGTTCCCAGAGGCGTCGGCCTGCGTCCGTGACGTCCGCGTGACGGTGGTTCCCCGTTTGGCTCCCCATCCATGATCAGAAAAGCAAAAAGGCCGATTCCTTGATCGGAATCAGCCTCTGAGCTGGTCTTGCGGGGTGGGCGATACTGGGTTCGAACCAGTGACCTCTTCGGTGTGAACGAAGCGCTCTCCCACTGAGCTAATCGCCCCTGCTGGTCGGCCTTGCGGCGTTCCCGGCAGGAAGAACTCTAGCGCATGTCGGGGGGTGTTCGCGCATCGTCGGGTGGGGGTGGTTCGGGAGGGGGCCGGTGGGGTGAGGGGGCGGTGCGGAGAGGCTGGGCGGGTGGGGTGGATCATGGGTTGAGGTGGGGTTTTGCGGAAATCGGGGGCGGGGATGGGGTGTCCCTTGTGGCCCGGTTCTGTGGGGATTGGGACGATCGTAGCGATCAGTGACAGGAGGATCGCAATGGGTTCGCTTCTCAATCCGTATCTAGTGTTCGGCGGGCAGGCCCGCGCGGCGATGGAGCACTACCAGAAGGTGTTCGGCGGGGAGCTCAGGGTCATGCTGTTCGGGGAGTTCGGGCAGACCGATCCGGAGCTGAAGGACCAGGTCATGCATGCCATGCTCGAGACCTCGGCGGGGTTCACGCTGATGGCGTCGGACACGCCGCCCGGCATGAGCGCGCGGGGGCCGGGGAACGTGTCGATCTCGGTGAGCGGGGACGACGAGGGGGAGTTGCGGCGGTACTGGGCCGGGCTGTCCGACGGGGGCAGCGTCCAGCTGGCGCTGGAGAAGCAGATGTGGGGCGACGTGTTCGGTCAGTGCACCGACCGGTTCGGCGTCGAGTGGATGGTGAACATCTCCGCGTCCTGAGGCCCGGTGAGGGGGTGGCCCCGTGTGCCTGATGGTGCGCGGGGTCTGCGCGGTGATGCGTCAATCGCGGGCGAAGCGTGCAACATTTTGCAATCAGGTCTTGCTCTGATGATCGATTGCCTCTTACCGTTCACGCACGCGAAACCCCCGAAAGGTGCATCTCATGCGCAAGACCAAGGCGTCGGCAGGGCTGCTCTCGCTGGCTCTCGTCGGCGGCCTCGCCCTCACGGCGTGCGGCGGCTCCGACGGTGACGGCGGCGGCAAGGGCGGAGAGTTCACCTACTGGTCGATGTGGCGGCAGGAGGAGCCACAGGCCAAGGTGATCAAGGCCGCGGTCGACCGGTACGAGAAGGACTCCGGTGCCAAGGTCAAGATCGTCTGGCAGGGCCGGGACATCCGCAAGAAGATCGGTCCCGCGATCGCCGCCAACCAGGCGCCCGACCTGTGGGACCAGGGCGCGGACGTGATCTTCTCCAACACGGTGAAGAACGGCCAGGCCGCGGACCTGTCCTCGGTGTACGACGCGCAGGTGCCGGGCGAGAGCGCCAAGGTGTCGGACGTCATCACCGCCAAGTACACCGACACCCTGCCCGCCGGCCCGGACGGCGGCAAGAAGTGGATCGTCCCCTACGAGCTGGTCTCGGCGAACCTGTACTACGACGGCGCGGACCCGGCGCTCGCGGACGCGGCGAAGATCGCCACCATGGACGACCTGACGAAGCTCTGCGACGCCCTGAAGTCCAAGGGCAAGGCGTGCTTCACCACCGAGGGCGACGACGGCTGGTCCAGCTCGCTCTGGCTGGACTACCTGCTGGCCCGCGAGGGCGGCGGCCTCGGCAAGATCGCCGCCGACAAGTCCGGCGCGGGCTGGGACTCCCCGGCGGTGCTCGCCGCCGCCCGCGACGTGGAGAAGCTGGTCAAGGGCGGGTACTTCCTCAAGGGGTACGACGCGTCCAAGCTGCCCGCGCAGGAGACCAACTGGGCGCAGGGCAAGGCCGCGTTCTTCCTGAACGGCTCGTGGGTGGACAGCGAGACCGCCACCCAGCGCTCGCCGAAGTTCAAGTTCGCCGCGATCAACTTCCCGGCGGTCAAGGCGGGCGGACCGGCCGAGGCGAACGCGATCATGTTCGGGTTCTCGGTGCCCAAGCGCGCCAAGCACGCCGACGCGGCGAAGAAGTTCATCGCGAGCTTCATCAAGAAGGACAACCTGTCCGGCATCGCCACCGAGGCCAAGAACATCACCCCGCGTGACGACATCCCGGCCCCGGCCGAGCTGGCCGACGTCCAGCGGATCCTGCAGAAGAACCCGTCCCGGGCCATGCAGGACAACATCGACGGCGACTACGGCGACAAGGTGCTCTATCCCGCGTGGCTCGACCTGCTCCATGGCAAGTCGTCGCCCGAGCAGTTCGTCGCGGCGGCGAAGAAGGCCCACGAGGCCTACGTGAAGGCCACCGGCTGATGACCGCCACCGTGCCCGCCCCCGCCCGGACCCGTGGGTCCCGGGCGGGGGCGTCCCGCCGTCGGGGGACGGGACGCGACCCGCTGGAACGCCAGCAGCGGCGCCTGTTCTGGCCGTTCGCCGCGCCGGCGCTGCTGTTCTACGCGGTGCTGTTCCTCGCGCCGATCGCCTACTCGGCCTACATCAGCCTCTACCGGTGGGACGGGATGGGGGCCAAGACCTGGAAGGGCTTCGGCAACTACCAGACCCTCATCGACGACCCGACCTTCCACACCTCGCTGAAGAACACCCTCACGATCCTGGTCGTCGGGGGCGTGGTGACGTTCGGGATCGCGTTCACGCTGACGCTGGCGCTGCGCGAGATGTGGGGGCGGATGTTCGCCCGGTCCGCGCTGTTCTTCCCCTGCCTGGTGAACGCGATGGTGTTCGGGGCGTCCGCCGGGTTCATCTTCCATCCGTCCGGGCCGGTGAACACCGCGCTGCGCTGGGCGGGGGTGGACGACCCGCCGAAGTGGCTGTCCACCGACAACTCGTTCAGCATGATCACCGCGATCGTGATCTGGTCGGCGACGGGCTACTACACCACGATCATCATGGCCGCCGTGGACCAGATCCCGCCCTACCTCTACGAGGCCGCCGAGCTGGAGGGCGCGGGCGCCTGGCGCAAGTTCTGGCACGTCACGCTCCCGCTGTCCTGGGACGTGGTGTCGGTGTGCGCCGTCCTCTGGACGGTCTCCTCGGTGAAGATCTTCGAGATCGTGCTGCTGTTCGGCACCGCCAACACCAACCCGTCGGTCAAGTCCTGGACGACGGCGATGTACGTGTACCAGTCGGCGTTCCCGCAGAGCGCGGTGCCGAGGCTCGGCCTCGCGGCCGCCGCCGCGATCGTCAGCCTGCTCATGGTGGCCGTCTTCACCGTCGTGCTGCGGCGGCTGATGCGCCGCGACCCGATCCAGTTCTAGGAGCCCCCCATGCAGATCCTCCCGCGGCGGGTCGCGCCGCTGAAGATCGTGGGCCGCGGCCTGGTCTGGCTGCTGGTCGCGGTCACCCTGTTGCTGCTGGCGTGGGTGTTCCTCACCGCGCTGCGCGACACCAGGGACATCTTCCGGCACCCGTTCGGGCTGCCCTCCTCCCCGCGCTGGCACAACTTCGCCAAGGCGTGGAACGAGGGCGGCTTCTCCAAGGCCGCGCTGTCCAGCGTGTACGTCGCGACGGTGGCGTCCGTGCTGGCGATCGTCCTGGCCGCGCCGTGCGCGTACGCGCTGTCGCGGCGCCGCAACCGCACGTCCAGTGCGCTGACCATGGTGTTCGCGATGGGGCTCGGGGTGCCGGGGCAGGCGCTCGTCGTGCCGCTGTTCGTGGGCCTGTCGAAGGTGCAGCTCACCAACAGCTACACCGGCCTGATCCTCGTCTACACGGGCCTCGCGCTGCCGTTCACCGTGTTCCTGCTGACCGGGTTCTTCGCGGGCGTCCCGCGCGTGCTGGAGGAGGCCGCCGCGATCGACGGCGCGTCCGGTGCGCGGACGTTCGTCCAGGTCGTCCTGCCCGTCGTGCGCGGCGGCCTGATCACCGCGTTCCTGCTCCAGTTCATCGCGAACTGGAACGAGACGCTGTTCGCCGTCGTGCTCATGCAGGGCGAGAAGGGCACGCTGCCGGTCGCGCTGATCAGTTTCGTCCAGTCGCAGCAGTTCAGCGGCATGGACTGGGGCGCGCTGTTCGCCGGGATGACCATCATCCTCGCGCCGATGGTCGCCCTGTTCTCCTGGCTCGGCACCCGCATCATCCAGGGCATGACCGTCGGGATCGGAAAATGAAGCACGAGATCGGGAAATGAAGCACGGAATCGGCAAGTAACGCACAGAACGCACCGAATCGGGAAGTGATGGAACTTCGTCTCGACACGCTGAGCGTCCCCGCCGCCCTCCCGGGCACGGGGACGCTCCCCATGCTGCACCGGCCCGCTCCCGTGTCGGCGCCGCCCACCGAGATCGCCGAGGCGGACCCGGAGATGGCCGTCCAGCTGGGGTACGGGAAGCCGCCGACGCTGCTGCCCTACACCCGCCAGGACGGCTACGACCGGCGGCGGGCCGTCCGGGAGATCCCGTCGGTGGTGCTGGAGAACGACGTGCTGACCGCGACGTTCCTGCCCGGCCTCGGCGGACGGCTCTGGTCGCTCGTCCACCGGCCGTCCGGGCGGGAGCTGCTGCACCGCAACCCGATCCTCCAGCCCGCGAACCTGGCGCTGCGCGACGCGTGGCTCGCCGGGGGAGTGGAGTGGAACCTCGGCACGACCGGGCACTGGCCGCTGACCTGCGAGCCGCTGCACGCCGTCCGGACGACCGCGCAGGACGGCACGCCCGTGCTGCGCATGTACGAGTACGAGCGGCAGCGCCGCCTGACGCTGTGCGTCGACGCGTGGCTGCCCGCCGGTTCACCCGTCCTGTTCGTGCGCGTGCGGATCCGGAACGCCTCCGACGGCGAGACGCCGGTGTACTGGTGGTCGAACATCGCCGTCCCGGAGGCCCCGGACGTGCGGGTCCTCGCGCCCGCCGACGCGGCCTACCACTTCGGGTACGAGGGCTCGCTGCGCCGCGTCGGCTTCCCCGAGCTGGACGGTGTGGACCGCAGCTACACGACGCGCGTGCAGGGCTCGGCCGACTACTTCTTCGACATCCCCGAAGGACGTCGGCACTGGGTCGCCGCGCTGGACGGCGAGGGACGCGGGCTCGTCCAGGCGTCCACGGCGCGGCTGCGCGGGCGCAAGCTGTTCCACTGGGGGACGGGCACGGGCGGCGACCGCTGGCAGGAGTGGCTGAGCGGCCCCGGCTCGCGCTACCTGGAGATCCAGGCGGGCCTCGCCCGGACCCAGCTGGAGCACCTGCCGATGCCCGGCCGGACGACCTGGGAGTGGACGGAGGCGTACGGCCTGCTGGAGGCCGACGCCGAACGCGTCCACGGGCCGTGGGAGCAGGCGCGGACGGCCGCCGCCGAGGCGCTGGAGCGCCTGGTCACCGCCGAACGGCTCGAGGAAGCCTCCCGGACCGTGCTGAGCCTGCCCGAGCAGCGGCTCGCGGCGGGGTCGGGGTGGCTCGCCCTGGAGATCGCCGCCGGTTCCGAGGTGGCCGACGCGGCGCTGCCGTCCGGGGAACTGGGCGACGAGCAGCGGCCGTGGCTGGAACTGCTGAGCGGCGGGACGCTCCCCGCGAGCGAGCCGCCCGCGGCCGCGATCACCGGCCCGCACTGGCGCGCGCTGCTGGAGGACCACGCCGAGGACTGGCACGCGCTCTACCACCTGGGGCTCGTCCGGCTCGCCGACGGTGCGCCGGAGGCGGCGCGGTCGGCCTGGCGGCGCTCCCTGGACCTCCACCGGACGCCGTGGACGCTGCGGGCCCTCGCCCAGCTGGACGGCGACGCCGACCTGCTCGTGGAGGCGCGGGCGCTGCTGCCCGCGTCCCGCGACCTCGCCGTCGAGGCGCTGACGATGCTGCTCGGTGCCGACCGTCCGGCGGAGGCGCTGTCCCTGGTGGACGACCTGGACGAGGCCCTGCGCGCGCTCGGCCGCGTCCGCCTGCTGGAGGCGCGTGCGGCGATCGGCACCGGCGACCTCGACCGTGCCAGGGCGATCCTGGACGCGGGCCTCGAGGTGGACGACCTCAAGGAGGGCGAGGTCTCGCTCGACGCGCTCTGGACGGCCGTGTACCCGGGACGTCCCGTGCCGCACGAGTACGACTTCCGCATGAACACCGCCTGAGGGACACGAAAGAGCGGCGGCACCCCGGAGCCGGGGTGCCGCCGCTTACTCGTGTGTGTCAGCAGCCGGAGCGGAGCTGGTGCGCGCCCACGTCGGGGACGCACGTGCGCGGCACGTGGTTGCCGAAGTAGTCGCGTCCGCCGTTGTCCGCGATCGTGATCCCGGCGCGCAGCGCGGCCGAACCGCGCAGGACGCGGTAGTCGGCGGCGCTCGTCCCGCCGGGCGCGGCCAGCCGCGCGCCGCCGGTGATCGTCCCGGTCGCCCCGGACGGCGCGGACAGCCCGTTCAGCAGGTTGTTGCGGACCTGGTAGCCGCCCGACATCAGCTTGAGCGCCGCCGTCCCGGCGCCCTCCTTCACCACGATGTTGTTGGCGAAGGTGACGTTCCGGAGGTTGGTGTTGTTCTCGTTGACGACGTTCTGCGAGACGCCGTCGCCGATGTAGAAGGTGTTGTTGTAGATCGCGGCGCTGTCGATCGTCCCGCCGCAGTTCTCCACGCCCCGGAAGCGGTCGTTGACGCTCACGTTGTACCGGACGACCGCGTCCTTGATGGCGCCGTCGGCGTTGCAGAGCAGCAGGAAGCCGCCCTCGTTGTCGTGGCTGTAGTTGTACTGGAACACGGTGCCGTAGGCGTCCTGGTCGACGTCGAAGGCCATGCCGTCACGCGTGGTGCGCCCGCCCGACACCTCGTTGTACTGCAGGACGACGTCGTCGGAGTTGTGCGTCCAGAGGCCGGCGCTGTAGCCCGCCGACCGCTTCTGGAAGCCGTCCACGCGGTTGTGCTCGACGGTCGCGCCCTTGACGTTGCCGACGACGATGCCGTCGCCGCCGATGTCGGAGACGGTGTTGCCGCTCACCGCGACGCGCGTCCACGGGTGGTAGGCGCCCCGCTCGCCGCCGCCCCAGCCGGACCGGTTCCAGGTGGAGAACAGGAAGATGCCGGACCGGTCGGCGTGCGCGACCGTGTTGCCGGTGATCCGCAGGTCGTCGAAGACGGTCGGGGTGGTCGTGCCCTCGACCCAGACGATGATCCCGGCGGACCCGCCGACGTCCTTGCTGTCGTCGCCGTTGACGTCGTGGATGTTCAGCCCGGACAGGACGATGTGCCGGAGCGTCCCGGCGTCGCCGCCGCTCACCCGCACGCCGCGCCGCTTGCCGGGCGTGGCGGCGGTGTTGGTGACCTCCAGGTCGCGGATCTCCCAGTACTGCTGGTCGTGCAGGACGACCGCGTCCGGCGCTCCCGCCCCGGCGATGACGGGACGCGCCGACCCGCTTCCGTAGGCGCCGGCGCGGATCGGCGAGCCCTGGCGGCCCGAGCCCTGCGGGGCGAACGTCCCGGTGCAGGTCGCGCCGCGCTTGAACAGGATCCGGTCGCCCGGCCCGAAGGCGTGCGCGTTGACGGACGCGAGCGTGTTCCAGGGCGAGCGCGCGGTGCCCTGGCCGTCGGACGGGGCGGAGCAGTCCACGTAGTGGTCGGCGCGGGGGGAGTCGGCGGAGGCGGGGGCGGCGGTGAGGGCCGTCGTACCGAGGGCCGTCGTGGCGAGGGCCGTCAGGCCGAGGGACAGGAGGAAGCGGGTGCGCATGCGGTCTCCGGGACGCGTGGGGGTGTGAATGATCGCAGCGTAGAGATGCTCGAAACTGTGCGCAATACCTCACTTTCATTCACTACTGCTCACTCACGGAGACCATCTGCACGTTAGTGAGCGATAGTGCGGAGCAGTGATACGTTTATGACCGATAGGGGGTGGATCGTGACCGACGAGACGCAGCCGCGCTTCGCCGCCGAGCGGCACGAGCGGCTGCTCCGGCTGCTGCGCGAACGCGGGGCGATGCCGCTCCAGGCGCTCGCCCTGGAGTTGGCCGCGTCCGAGGCCACCGTCCGCCGTGACCTGCGCACTCTCGAGGCCCGCGGGCTGCTCGCGCGCAGCCGGGGAGGCGCCGTGCCCGTCGCCGGGCTGGCGCACGAACCCACCCAGCGGGACAAGGCGGCCGTCGCCGTCGCAGAGAAGGCCGCCATCGCCGAGGCCGCCGCCGCGCTCGTCGGGCCCGACGACGCGATCGTGATCGGCCCCGGCACGACGACGCGGCAACTGGCCGTCCGGCTCGCCGCCGTGCCCGGACTGACCGTCATCACCACCTCGCTGGCCGTCGCCGAGGCCCTCGCCGACTCGCGCACCGCGCAGGTCGTCCTGACCGGCGGCGCGCTGCGCGGGCCGATCCGCGCCCTGGTCGGAGCGGAGGCCGAACGCCTCCTCGGGACCGTCCGCGTCCGGCACGCCTTCCTGTCGGGGAACGGGCTGACCGCCGGACGCGGCCTGTCCACCCCGCACCTGGCCGTCGCCTCCGTCGACCGCGCGATCGCCGCCGCTGCCGAACACCCCGTCGTCCTCGCCGACCACACCAAGATCGGCGCGGACGCGCTGTTCCAGACCGTCCCGGCCGGACGGATCGCGCACCTGTTCACCGACGCCGCCGCGGACGCCGCCGAACTCGCCGCGCTCGGCGAGGCGGGCGTGACCGTCCACCGCGCCGGCCCTTGACCCGCATCGAACCCAGAACGACCCTGATGGAGCACCCCATGGCGGACACCGCCCGCACCTCGGTGACGCTCGCCGACGGCCGTGAGCTGATCTACTTCGACGACGCGCCCGGCCTGGACCGGACCGCCCCCGACCGGCGCGACCTCCCGCCGTCCGACCCGCGCCCCGAGATCCGGTTCGACCCGGTCAGCGGCGAGCACATCGTCATCGCCGCGCACCGCCAGACCCGGACCTTCCTGCCGACCGCCGACGCCGCCGCGCGCGCCGCCTGCCCGCTCTGCCCGGGGCACGCCGACAGCGAGGTCCCGGAGGACGGCTACCACGTCGCGATCTTCGAGAACCGGTTCCCGTCGCTCGGCGGCCCGGCCGGCGGACGCTGCGAGGTCGTCTGCTTCACCGACGACCACGACGCGACGTTCGCGGACCTGCCGCCCGAGCGCCTCGCGACCGTCGCGCGCGCCTTCGCCGACCGCACCCGCGAACTCGGCGCCCGCGCGGACGTCGAGGAGGTGTTCCTCTTCGAGAACCGCGGCGCGGAGATCGGCGCGACGCTCTCCCACCCGCACGGGCAGATCTACGCGTTCCCGTACCTGACACCGCGCACCCGCCGGATCCTCGAGCACGACGGCTGCGTGTTCTGCGAGGTCGTCAAGCGGGAGGCGGACGGCGAGCGCGTCATCGCCGAGACCGCGAACTTCGTCGCGTTCGTCCCGGAGGCGGCGCGCTGGCCCTACCAGGCGCAGATCGTCCCGCGCGAGCACGTCCCGGACCTCACCGCCCTCGGCGAGGACCGGTCCGTCGAGCTGATGGGCCTCTACGCCGACGTCCTCGGACGCTTCGGACGCCTCTTCGACAAGGACGTCCCGTACATGGCCGGCTGGCACCAGGGCCCGCCCGCCGCCCCCCGCGACCGCGCCCACCTGTGGGCCGAGATCTACACGCCGCAGCGGACGGCCGACAAGCTCAAGTTCCTGGCCTCCGTCGAGACGGGATCGGGCGCGTTCCTCAACGACGTCCGCCCCGAGGACGCCGCCGAACGCCTCCGCACCGCCTGAGCCCGCCCGCCTGCGCGGCGGCGCATAGCCGACGGGGCGGCGCGGCGGGAGGACGGAAGTTGCCAAAGATCGGTGGCACGGCTCAAAGAACGGATCAAACGTGCCGGACGGTCTTCGCAGCGGGTTCGAGACCGGGTTATAACCACCGCAACGTCTCTTTCGTCCCCCCGCCCTCAGGAGACCCCCATGTCCCCTCGCCGCACCCTGCCCACGGCCGTCCTGTCCGCCGCGCTCGCCGCGGGCACCCTGGCCGCGGTCGCCCCCGCCGCGTCCGCCGCCCCCGCCGCCAACGGCCCCGACCGGCACTGGCTCGGCTCCCAGATCGCCAAGCACGAGCACTTCAAGCACGTCCCCGCCGCACCGTCCCTGGCCGCCACCCAGACCCCCGGCCTCGACGTGAGCGCATGGCAGGGCAACGTCAACTGGTCATCGGTCGCCGCCAACGGCGCGAAGTTCGCCTACGTCAAGGCCACCGAGTCCACCACGTACACCAGCCCGAACTTCGCGCAGCAGTACAACGGCTCCTACAACGTCGGCCTCATCCGCGGCTCCTACCACTTCGCCGTGCCGAACAACTCATCCGGCGCCGCGCAGGCCGACTACTTCGTCAACCACGGCGGCGGCTGGTCCGCCGACGGACGCACCCTGCCGGGCATGCTCGACATGGAGTGGAACCCCTACGGCGCCGCCTGCTACGGCCTCTCGCAGAGCGGGATGGTGAACTGGATCCTGTCCTTCAGCAACGAGTACCGCGCCCGAACCGGCCGCTACCCGGCGATCTACACGTCCACCAGCTGGTGGACGCAGTGCACCGGCAACCTCGGCGCCTTCGCGTCCACCAACCCGCTGGTGATCGCCAACTACAACGGCAGCCCCGGCGCGATGCCCTACAACTGGGGCTACCAGACCATCTGGCAGTGGTCCGACAGCGGCACCTTCCCCGGTGACCAGGACTACTTCAACGGCGACCTGAGCCGCCTCCAGGTCTTCGCCAGCAGCTGACCCGAACCCGGCGGCCGGGCAAGACCCGGCCGCCACTCAGGCCTGGATGCGCCCGCTCACATACACCCAGGCGTCATCGTGCCGAACGAACCGACTGACCTCGTGCAGCTCACCAGGCTCACCGTCCTGGACGTACCGGGCCCGGAACTCCACGACACCCCGCGTGTCCCCAACCGCCCCGTCCACCGTCCGGACGATCTCCAGCCCCTCCCACCGAAGCCCCGGCTCGAACTCCAGCCCCTCCGGCCGCGTAGCCGGATGCCAGCTCCGCAGCAGATACCCGGCATCCAGCTTCACAAAGGCCGAGTACCGCGACCGCATCAACAACTCGGCCGTCCCCGCCGCAGCCTCCCCCCGATGAAACCGCCCGCAACAATCCCGATACGCAGCACCCAACCCACAAGGACAACCCTCAGCCCCACGCTCAGCCATGCCCCCATCCTCCCAGCTCAGCGAACGCCCCCGCCTCCCACAAAGATCACGCAGCGCACCACCAGCAGCACACCGGACGAACCCACCAACCACAACCCGTGCCTGCAGAAGAGTGCTTGTGGTGAGGAACCGTCCGCCTGAATCCGATTCTCCCAGGTCAAGTCCCCACAGGGTGCGCCGCAAGATCCCGTGATCACCCGCAGCCTGTGCCCACCGGCCCCCACTGCCACGCCTTGCGAAAGCGGGCCGATTCATGGGTTGCCTATAGCCAGCTCCTCGGAGCGCTCCAGGCCGGCGAGGCTGGCATAGGGCGGGGACGATTCCACGCCTAACCGGACCGGCTCGGACCGCCTCTGCTCGCGCGGGGAGAGCGCACCAGGCGGTGGCCAGGGTGAGGAACAGCGCGACCCACCTCCGCTCGCGCGGAGAGAACGACGCGGTGATCCCGACGTGCCGGCCGTCGAGCGACCCACCTCCGCTCGCGCGGAGAGAACCGGGTGAGGCGGACCGGCTGGACGTCGAGGCGCGACCCACCTCCGCTCGCGCGGAGAGAACTGGGCCGCGGGTGTCTACGGGGCCGCCATGACCGACCCACCTCCGCTCGCGCGGAGAGAACAGACGCGGTCCGCGACGTTGTTGCTGATGGAACGACCCACCTCCGCTCGCGCGGAGAGAACCGCCGACAAGGAAGGCGGTGGTGACCAGACTGCGACCCACCTCCGCTCGCGCGGAGAGAACGGGGTGAAGATGACCAGCTCGTTCAACAAGCACGACCCACCTCCGCTCGCGCGGAGAGAACGCCTGAACGCAGAACGCGAGTCGATGCCGGGCCGACCCACCTCCGCTCGCGCGGAGAGAACACGGCGGCGACCCGGGCGCCGACCCGCTCCGTCGACCCACCTCCGCTCGCGCGGAGAGAACACTTCGCGACCTGCGGCGATGTCAAGGGTTTACTGTTTCGTTATCTGTCTCGGTGGGGTTGAGGGCGATGAGGGTGAGGCCGTCGAGGTCGATGGGGACTCGGCGGCGTTCGCCTGCGGTGTGGAGGGTGAATCCCTGTTCGTTGTCGTCGGGGTGGAGGAGGACGGCAGCGCCGTCGCCGATGGTGGCGGTGACGGCTGACCAGAGTTCCTCGCGGACGCGGGCGGAGAGGGTTCCGGCGTAGAGGCCGGGCATGGGTTCGATCATCCAGCGGGTGAGGGCGCCTCGCAGGTGGTCGGGGACCGCGGTGGTGGCGATGACCGTCATGGTGGCCATGTCAGTCGTGCCCGTAGTTGGTTCCGCCGGCCAGCCGTCCGAGGTCAGGGTCCCAGAGGTCGACCAGTTCCTCGGAGGCCTCCTGGGCGTCCTCTTGCCGGGTGCCGTCGTCGGGGACGAGCAGGGACTGGACGTCGGCGACGAGTCGGGGCAGGAGGCGGAAGAGGCGGAGCCCGTCGCGGAACGAGCGGCGGGCTTCGCCTTCGGGGTCGGGGACGTCGTGCAGTGCGAAGGCCAGGGGGAGTGTGAGTTCGGCCTTGTAGAGGTCGGCGACGTCGTACACGAAGGCGTGTGAGGTGCCGGTGTGGACGAAGCCGAGGCCTGGACTGCAGCCGATGGCGTTGATCGCCGCGTGGGTGATGCCGTACAGGCACGTGTTGGCCGCCGACAGGGCGCGGCTGGTGATGGATACGCCTGGTCCCAGGAGCAGGCAGCCGAGGGCGGCGGTGGGTAGGGCGATCTTGCGTTTCTGGTCGCCGACTTCGATGAGTGCTTTGACGCCGGTGTCGTCTTGGACGATGCGGGCGACGTCGATGTACAGGAACGACAGGGAGTCGCCGATGCGGGGGAGCATCGCGGCGGTCGGCGCTGCCAGCCGCTGCCGGGCGTTGCGGGGTGGGCGGCTCATCTGGTGGCGGGGGCGAGGGTGAGCAGCCCGCAGCCGAAGGCTTTGGCGCGTCCGATCCCGCTCTGGACGTGGTGGATCAGGATGGCCGGGTCGGTGACGGTGGCGGTGCCGTCGAAGCGGGTGCGGGCGTGGGTGAGTCGGCCGTGGCGGTGGCGTCCGGTGGCGTTGGCGAGCTGGCTGCTGTGGACGGTGTGCAGCGCCAGGCCGATGCTCTCGGCCTGGCGGACCCACCACTGGTCGGCCTCGGCTCCGAGGAGCGGGACGACCTCCTTGGGGCGTCCGGCGGTTGTGTTCTTGCCGAGCTTGCGTGTGGCGTTGGCGGTGATCCGGTAGTGGACGTTGACACCGCGGCTGAGGTGGCCGAGCAAGGGGGTGAGGGGCTTGACGAGGGCGGTGCCGTAGTCGGCCGGGAGCTGGTTGACGTCCGGCTTGAGGGCGCTCTGGGCGAGGATGCTGAACCCGGTGGGTGCCTCATCAAGACGGAACAGCACAGCGGCACGCTGACGCGGCGTCGGACCGAGCTGCTCGGGGAACAGGGTCATGATGCGGCGGTGCAGCTTGACCGCGTCGTTCAGTTCGCTGAGGACGAGGCGGTTCTGGTTGGGGAGGATCTGCGTGATCCACAGCTCTGTTGTCATGGCGATGCCGGTGAGCTTTCGGTGCGGAGGACGGTCAGGTACTCGCTCAGGCTGGTGAGGTAGCCGACCCCGAGCCCGCCGCACTGGGAGGCGGGCATGTCCAGGTGGCGGCGGTACACGGATCGGCTGCGGTATGCGCTGCGGTTCGGGGTGAACGAGATCGGATCGTCCTGCGCTTCGGTGAAGACGTCCGTCTCGTTCTCGGGCGTGGGGGGCCAGGCGGGGCCGCTGAACGGGGCATCGCTGCGGAACTCGACGCGAAGCGTGGAGGTGCCAGGGGAGGTTCGGGCCAGCGGCAGGTTCAGCAGCGACATGGTGGGCTCGCGCTCAAGGGCCGCCAACAGCAGGGGAGCGTTGGGCGGGCAGGCGCGTCGTCCCAGGTAGGGCGGCCAGTGCGGATGGCGGAGCGCTTCGCCGCAGGTCTGCAGGAGCGTCGGGTCGGGGGCGGTGACCAGGACGGTGAACGCCGCGTCCTGGAGGTAGTAGCGCTCGGAGGTGACGGTCCGCTTTCCGGCGCCGCGGCGGGCGCCCTCGGCGGTGATCACCGTGAGGTCGCGCGGCATGCCGCCGCCGACGGTGTGGAAATCGCGGAGCAGCGTGCCGGGCCGGTCGATGCGAACCGTGAAGCGCAGGGCGGCCAGGTCCCCGATGGGGTGGTCGCGCCCGCGGCCGAGCGCGGAGGCGATCAGTCCGATGAGCCCGGAACGGGTGGGGGCGCGGGAGGTGTCGCGCTGGTTGAACCGTGAGCGTTCGCCCCAGGACTGCAGTGGGCCACTCAGGTGGACCAGCAGGCCCGTCGGAAGTGGGGTCACGCGGGCTCCTTGACGGTGGTGGGCAGGGCCGCGGCCAGGGCGTCCTCGATGAGGGCGTCGAAGGAGTCGGCGCGGTCGCCGAGCGCCTGGGGAGCCAGGTCGGAGAGGGTGGCGTGGGCGGAGTGCGTCAGCCCGGTGCTCCCGAGGAGGCGCTGGACGGCGGCGGCGTAGGCGTCCAGGGCGGTGACCGACGGGTCGCTGTGGCCGCCGTGCCGGTCGGCGCGGACCGGCTTCTCGAAGGCGCCGGCGTAGGAGACGGGCCGGTCCTGGCGGACGGTCAGGTGGGCCAGGTGCGGGATGGTGTGGGGCGCGGTGGAGTTCTTCTTGGCGTGCGGCAGCGACAGCAGCGCCGCCCGGAGAAGCGCGGCCGAAAGGTCGTGCGTCTCGGTCAGCGCACCGCCGAGGTTGCGGTGCAGGTCGTGCAGGTCCAGGACGACGTACCGGTACAGGACGCCGGCGCTGTGCTCGTTCTGGCCCATGTGGGCGCTGCCGGTGGTGTCCTGCCAGGCGGCGGTGACGTCATCGACGGCGCTGAAGTAGTCGACCTCGACGTCGGTGCGGTGGGTGGTGAAGGAGTGGGCGACCTGGACGGCGCCGTCGACGTGCGCGCCGTCGACCTGGGCGAGCATGCGGCCGAACAGGTTGATGACGCCGTTGCGGCTGCGCAGGACGGCGTCGACGTCCGCTCCGGGGATGACCGAGTGCTTGCGGTCGAACTTGGCGGGGTCCTTGGCGTTCTCCAGGGCCTCGCGGTGGAGGTCGGCGAGGTCGGCGAGCTCGGTGAGCGCGGTGTCGGGGATGTAGACCATCGCGGCGTTGAGCCAGGCGTCGGCAGGCCCCTCGGCCTCGTCGTCCTTCCTCTTCTTGGGCGGCTCGGCTCCGACGCTGCTGGCGACGGCGACGTGGCGGCCCGCGCGCTCAGCCAGGGCGTCGGGCCAGTCGCGCTGCTCACGCAGATGGTGGGCGAGGCGTTCGGCCAGACGCCGGGTTCTCAAGGCATCCTGGCCGATGCTCTGCTGCAGATGCAGGCGTATGGCGCGCTTCCAGCACTGGCTGCTGACCCGGGTCCTTTCGGCCTCCCCCCACGTGACGGTCTTGATCGAGTTGGTGTCATCGCGGTTGAGGTTGGCGAAGGGGATCGCCTGGATGACGTGGAGTTCAACGAAGCGGCCGGCGATCTCGGGCATCAGGACTCCTTGGAGGTGGGCTGGTCGCTGGGGGCAGGGGGTTGGGCGTCGGTGTCTTCGGAGCGGAATCGGGTCCGGTAGAAGGACTGCAGCCATCGGCGGGTGATGCGGTCGCGGTAGTCGGTCCACGAGGACAGATCCATGAGGAGCTGGGCCCAGTCGATGGCCGTCGAGGAGTCGGCCAGGACGCGCACAGTGGAGGGCAGGTGGCGGTGGATGCCGTCGATGCTCTGCCGGGTGAGCAGGCTGAGCCGGGCCTCGGCGGAGGACTCGCGCAGTGTGCCGCGTCCAACGCCCTCGGCCAGGCAGACGCCGAGGTTGCGCGCTTGCGTCCCAGATCGGGGAGCGAGCCCGCGGGCATGGGGTGGAAGCGCGGCGATCATGGCGGCGACCGCGTAGTAGGCGCGTTCCTGATCCATACCGCCGCTCGGGACACGGGCCGCGATGACCCGGTGCATGCGGTGGCATCGGTCGAGCGGACGGCCCAGGCCGGTTCGCAGGGCGGCTCGGTCACCCGGGTACCTGCACAGTTCGTGGACCTGGTCCACGAACTCGCAGACCTTCACGTATCGGGCCTGGAACGGCGTCGGCGAGATGGACTCGGCCGAGGATGATTCATCAGTCATGACGTCCTGCCAAGAAAGGGGAGGAGGGACGGTCAGGCGGTGCGCTTGGTCTTGCGTTGCCCGCCGCAGAGCTCCAGGCGGGCATGTTCGATGGCACGAGCCGTGCGAATGTTGCGTGCGTAGTCGGCGGTCACCAGGTCGTAGGCAGAGGTCGCAGCGCGCAAGAAGTCCCGCCAGGCGTCCTCGGTGAAGTCCTGGCGCTGCAGCCGGTCCCAGAACAGGTCATCGGCGGCTGGCCAGTAGGCGGCGGACGCGTGCTCGGCCCAGGCACAGGCGCCGAGCTTCCCATCGGTCACCGACGCCCACGCACGCTTGGCGGCGTACTCCAGCCGCTGCCCGTACATCTCCCCAGCCGTGCGCAGGTCACCGATGCGCCGCGCTGTACGGGGCGCGTACTCCCTGATGCGGAACAGCAACGGGGGAGTGGCCGCAGAGACGAACTGGATGTCCTTGGTCTTGCCGTCCTGCTCGAACCCCAGCGCCCGGACGGTGAACACCCCGAGATCGTCCAGGTCGTTGAGAACTTCGGGACGGCGCGGCTGTGACCCGGCCGTGTTGTCGAGTTGGAGCAACGCGTCCAGGTCACGCCACAGCGCACGACCAGACATGGCGGGCCGGGCGTACAGGTTCCCCTGCTTGCTCAGCTGGTGAACGACGTAGGCATCGCCGGTATCGGGCTGCTTGGCGCGCTTGCCCCAGGTGATGTAGGCATCGAGGACCTGGTCGCCGGTGTCGTCGGGGACGAGGAGGAGAGCGTGCTGCCACGCGCCGGTCAGGCGTGAGCACGGCCCGGGGTAGGGGAGCGGTTGCCTCGGCGGGGCCAGCGGATCGGGCAGATCCGGCACCTCCCATGGGCACGGGTCGTCCTCTCGGCGAAGGCCTCGCGGGGGCGGCGTCAGCCCGGCCAGCAGGGTCTCCAGCAGGGTGGAACCCTCAGGGTGGTAGGACAGGCTGCTGCGTAGGGGGCCTGCAGCGACGTCGGCGGCCTTGACATCCAGGTGGGTGCGCGATGCGCATCGCCCCGACGGGCCGTAGTACAGCCAGATCAGCATGGCCGCGACGGCTTCGGCGCTCGGGAGCGGTTCGGGAGTCGCGTCCCAGTGGTGGGAGAACCACACGCTGTTGTTGCCAGCGGGACGGCCAATGGCGAGCTTGTTGACCCCTGCGCTCTTCGAGGAGACCGACGGGTCGGCCAAGCGAGGATCCTGCAGGAAGGGCCGCTCCGCATCGAAGAGGTCGAAGCGGCCGGGCAGGGAAACGAAGTAGCGACGGACCGCGTCGGCGTCCAAGGGCTTCCCGAAGAGATCCTCGCGGCGCTCGTCCCAATCCGCCCCGTCGAGATCCTCGTCCAAGCCGGTGATGCGGGCGGTCAGCGCGTACAGCAGCCGGTACAGCGCCGACAGCGCCGGGGGCGGTGTCACGGTGAGCGCCTCGATCTCGTGTGCGTGGATCAGCAGGTCCCTCAGACCCACGCTGCCGGGCCGGTCGACGCCGGGGTTCTTCCAACGCACGGCCATCCAGGGGCGGACGACCAGGTCGAAGCTGGCACGACGGTGCATGAAAGCGCCCTTCATCCAGGCGAATACACGGTTCGGTAAGCTGCCCTGCGTTCCTCGCCTCGGCGAGGGTGAGCCGCGGTGATAGGTCAGAGAATCGACGGCCGTCGCTGTGTCCCCGCGCAGGCGGGGGAGCAGGGCTCAGAACGAGCGCGACGCCGCCGAATGTACGCAAGCGGTGCTAGGTGAGGCCCAGGTTTTTGGAGTATTGGACACTCGCTGTCCGTATGCGGCCATGCCACAATCCGTCAGCGGAACGGCGCATCGGCAGCAGCGCCCACCCCCTCAGCACCGGGTTGTCGATCCAGGCGGGTGGCGGTTCCAGCAGGTCGGTCCCCTCGCCCAGCCAAGGGCCGGGGACCGGGATCATGTGCTCGGCTATCAGCCGAGCCTCCGGAGCCGTCACCCGCGCCTCCCCGCGCAGTCCCGGTGCCGGGCTGAGCCCTTGCTCATCGAGCGTCCACCGACCGCCGCCATGCTCATAGACGCACACCAGGCGAGCCGAATCCGCACCCAGCCGGGTCGCGATCATCGCCTCGTCCACCGGGACCCGGGTGTTGCTGAGCCGCCGCAGGTCATGCAGACGCCGCTCGAAAGGCGGGTCGATGCCGACGAGAGTCGCCAGCTGCCGGTGGGCCGCCTGTTCGGCGATCCTCTCGGAATCGGCTCGGATCACGGCGGACGCCGACTCGGCGCCCAGCTCGACGGCCCGCGCGAAGTCCTCGGCGTAGACGGCGTCCACCAGCCCCTGCACGTCCCGGGGAACATCGACCAGAGAGGCGCCCAGTTTCCGAAGCAGCAGATGCGTGCGGCGAAGCAGAGACTCGCTGTACACCGTGCCCCACTCGGCCGGAACCGAGAAGTCGCCGTCGGCCTTCACCGGATCCAGCACCACGACACGCGGCTCCGCTCCGGCCCAAGCCGGACGCCGGTCTCCGTGCAGGTCACGCTCGCGATCACGGTGCCGCTGGCACCGTCCGGCACGCTGCAGCAGCAGTGCCATCGGAGCAAGGTCGGTGATCAGGAGGTCGAAGTCGAGATCGAGGGACTGCTCGATGATTTGTGTAGACACCAGCACCGTCCGAGGCCGCGAGCCGTCCTTCCCGAACGCCGCCTCACAGTCGCCGATGACCGCCGCCCGGTCGGCCGTCCGGAACCGGGAGTGCAGCAGCCTCAGCTCTGGCGGCTCCCGGCCGTCGTCCTGCAACTGGGCGAACCAGTCGGCCAAGGCCGCATAGGTGTCCTGAGCCTCGGCGACAGTGGTGCAGCACACCAGCACGCATCCCTGGTCATCGTCCACCAAGGGACCGAGCAACTCCTTGACGACACCTAACCGATGGCCGGGGCGGCCGGTGTCGGGCCCCCGCAGCACCGGACGGACGTCGAAGCGCAACTCCCGCTCACGCTCACTGCGCACCGCGCGCGGCTTGTGGACGATCCCCGTGGCCGCGTCCGCGAAGACCCATCCCGGATAGCACGGCTGAAGGACACCCGCGGGGGCGGAATGCCCGGCCCCCCGCATGTAGGCGTCGACCAGCGAACGAGCGGACTCTCCCGTGAGAGTGGCCGACAGCAGAACGACCGGCGCCTGCAACGCCCCCAGCCACTCCAGAAGGCGCACCAGCAACGCGTGCATCCACGCGTCATAGGCATGCGCCTCGTCGACCACCATCACCTTCCCTGCCAGCGCCAGCAGGCGAAGGACCCCATACCTGACCGGAAGGACCCCCGTGAGGCCCTGATCGATCGTGAAGGTACTGAGCGGCGCGACCAGCCCACGCCGACTCCCCCGCAACCACTGGGCCGCCTCCACCGAAGTCCCGGGCTCGGTGACGACGACGTCTCCGCCGGCCGCCGAGACGGCCGCCTCCCCGGCAGTGGCAGCCGACAACCACGCCATGCTGTGCACGCGGGTCAGCGCCGCGTCACGCGCCAAGGCACGCCTGGCGAACCGCTCTACTCGGCGATGCATCGCATCGGTGGTCGCCATCGTCGGCAACGAGAACCCCAGGCCACCTACGCCACACGCACGCGCCAGCACCCCCGCCGCGTACAAGGCCGCCTCAGTCTTCCCGTCCCCGGGCGGAGCGGTCACCAGCAGCAGCCCAGGCCCGCCGACCAGCTGCGGCAATTCACGCACGATCGAATCCTGCAGCGCGTTCGGCGCGAAGCCGAACAGCTCCTCAAACGGACGGTCCCGGAAATCGGCCTGCCCGAGACCGGCCTCCCGCACGACCTGCGGAGCGTCCGCCACAGCCTGGGCCCAATGCGCCTCCAGGTCCTGGTCCGAAGCACTCCACCCCGGGCCGGGCATGCGCGCCCGAATGAACGACTCCTGACTGGCCAGCCAGTCGGCAACAATGACCAGCCCGGTCACCACGACCGCGACCGGAGCCGAAAGCCGCGCCGACAACGCCTGCGACGCACCGGTCAACCGCTGGAGAACCGCCACATGCGCACGGCACTGCTCCTCCCAGGGCCCCTTGCCGACGCCATCACGAGCCCCACGCGGATCACGCAGCTCCCGCCGCTTCAAAGCCGGGCAGAACCGGCCATGGTGCGCCCCGAGCATCTGAGCGATCTGATGAGCAACGTCATCCCGAGCCGACTCCGCAGCCGGATACCCCAGCTCCCGCAGCGCCGTCACCAGCACCCAGTGACTGACCTCGTTATGCGCCAGCCCCTTCACGGGCTGATCACGCGCGAACTCCGGAGACTCGCTGATCAACCCCTCGTAGAGATCGTCCACGAGCACCTGAAACGACGGAGAGACCTTCCCGACGTCATGCAGACCAGCCCAGAAACCGACCAGCCGCCTCGCCTCACCACGAGAAACACCAAGCTCGTCGGACCGCAACGCGGGCGTCCCCGCCAGCCAGGCGTCCCACAACGCACCAGCGATCGCCGCCGTGTCGAGGAGATGACACGCGACCGGATACGCCCCCGGAAGCCCCGCCCGCTTACCCCAGAGACGACCATCAACACCCACCACTCGCACGGGATCCCGCTCTGGCATGAGCCCCTCCGAGCCTCTCACAACTGGGAGCGACCACCCCATCACACACCACCGACATTTCCGCGCCAGCGACCCGTAAGCTGCCCAAGTGATCCACCACGAACGAACCAGCCAGAGCAAGTCACAAAACAATAACGGCACCTAATCGACGCAGGTCGCGAAGTGTTCTCTCCGCGCGAGCGGAGGTGGTTCGCCCGCGTGGTGCGGCACATGCGACGAGACGACGTTCTCTCCGCGCGAGCGGAGGTGGTTCGCTGCGCTCGTAACCCTCAAGGGCTTCGTGCACGTTCTCTCCGCGCGAGCGGAGCTGGTTCGCAAGGACGAACCAGCTCATGCAGGTGGTCAGCGTTCTCTCCGCGCGAGCGGAGGTGGTTCGAGCGTGCTGGCCACCGACATCGCCCGGCACGCGTTCTCTCCGCGCGAGCGGAGGTGGTTCGTCCTTGAACGTCGCGTGCGTCTCGCGGTGGAGGTTCTCTCCGCGCGAGCGGAGGTGGTCCGCAACAGTCCCGGCTCGCAACAGGCAGCCCGCAAGGGGAGGACTCAGGCTGGCGCTTGGGCCTGTCCTCGTTCTCGCCGCCCCCGGGCAACGCAGGTCAGTGGGTGGGGCTGGTCGTTCCGTAGAGGTCGCGTAGGACGCCGATTTCGGCGGTGCCGGGGAAATCGACGTCGTTGATGGTGATGTTTCGGTTGTTGAAGAGGCTTTCGCTGTAGTCGATGAGGGTCAGTGCGGTGTGTCCTATTCGCCAGGCGATGGTGGTGAACGGGACGGGGTCGGGGGCGGGGCCGCCAGCGCCCTCGGCGTCGATGCGCCACCGCCCGGACGCGTCAGGACGCACCGTCCAGCCGTCCGGGACGGGCTCCCAGAGGTACTCCGCGTCGGTGAGACCAGCGAGCCGGTCCGCTGTGCGCGTCCAGACGGAGCCGAACAGGGCGATGAGCGATTCCGCAGCGGAGGTCATGCCACATCGTGCCCCGGGGCCTGAGCCGGTGCCTATCGGGTTTTGGTGGGGGAGGCCTCGACGAGGGCGTTGCGGGCGGCGTGGACGGCTAGTTGGACGCGGTTCTGGCAGCCGGTCTTGGTGAGGAGGCTGGCCAGGTGGGTTTTGACCGTGGTGACGCCCAGGTGGAGGCGGGCGGCGATTTCGGCGTTTGCCAGGCCCTCGGCGACGAGGGTCAAGACCTCGCGTTCGCGGTCGGTGAGGTCGGGGTTGGTGGTGTCGGGCTCGGTGGTGTGGGCGTCGCGGGCGGCGACGGCTCGTTCGACCAGGCGGCGTAGGGCGCGGGGGCTGAACGGGGTGTCGCCTGCGGCGGCGCGTCGTACGGCGTCGAGGAGTTGGGCGGGTTCGACGTCCTTGGCGAGGAAGCCGCGGGCGCCCGCCGCGAGCGCGGGGTAGAGGTGGTCGTCGTCGTCGAAGGTGGTGAGGACGACGATGATGGTTCCCGGACGGTCCCGGAGGATGCGTTCGGTCGCGGCCGTGCCGTTCAACAGGGGCATGCGCAGGTCCATGAGGATCAGGTCGGGGGCCAGGCGTGCCGCCATCCGGACGGCCTCGTTGCCGTTGGCGGCCTCGCCGACCACCTCCAGGTCCGGTGCGGAGTCGCAGAGCATGCGCAGCCCGGATCGGACGAGGTGCTGATCGTCCACGATCATCAGCCGGATCACGCGGCGCCTCCCGAGGGCAGGAGGGCCGCGAGGCGCCAGCCGCCGCTGGACGGTCCGACCGTCAGGGTCCCGCCGGCCAGTTCGACGCGTTCGCGCATTCCCGGGAGGCCGTGCCCGGCTCCCAGCGAGGACGTGCCGTCCGGCAGGTCGTTCTCCAGTTCCACGCGCACCGCTCCCTCTTCGTCCGCCGCGACCTCCAGCCGGACGGCCGCGCCCGGACCGGCGTGCTTCACCACGTTCGTCATCCCCTCCTGGACGAGCCGCAGCACGGTCAGCGCCCGCACCGCGTCGAGTCGCGTCAGATCCGCGCCGACCTCGGCGTCCACCTTCACCCCGGCCCGTTCTGTGCTGTCGACGACCCCGGCGAGTGTGGCGGGCAGGTCGCCGGGGTCGGTCATCATCGCTCCGAGATCGCGCCCGGGGTCGGCGCGCAGTGCGGCGAGCAGGCGGCGCAGGTCCGCGAGCGCGGTGGCGGCGCTTCCGTGCACGTCGTCCAGCACCTCCCCGATCCGGGAGTCCCCGTTCTGCTTGGGCGCGTCGGAGAACACGTGGCGGGCGACGCCGACGCGCAGGACGATCGAGGCCATGTGGTGCGCGACGATGTCGTGGAGCTCGCGGGCGATGGCGGTGCGTTCGGCCATCCGGGTGGCCTGCTCGGCCAGTTCGCGCCGCCGTTCGGCCTCGGCCGCCCGTTCGCGCGCCGCCTTCGCCTCGTTCTCCACCGAGCGCAGGTAGGCGGCCAGCAGCACCGGGAGCGCGAGCATGACCGTGCCCTTGTAGGCGAGCGAGGCCATGTCCTGCGCGGCTTCCCCGGCCCACATGGCCGTGTATCCGGCGGCGAGGGCGGTGAGCGCCAGCGCGGCCTCCCGCCGGTCGTGCCGCAGGGTCACCTCGAACACCGCGATGCTCGCCGCGACCTTCTCCACGATCGGTGTGCCCGACCCGTACCGGGCGGCGAGGACCAGCAGGACGGGCTGGACGAACGCCGCCGCGAGCGGCCATCGGACGGCGGCGACGAGCACGCCCAGGGACGCGGACGCGATCGTCCACTCCTCCAGGGCGTGCGGAGTGCCGGGCCTGCGCATCAGCACCAGGTAGCCGACCGCGCAGGCCACCACCATCACGCGCGCGACTCGCGCCCGTCCCCATGTCCCGGCCACGGAACGAGCCTAAACCGGACGGACCGGGCACGTGCTCCTCCCCGTGGACGACCCCGCCTCCTTCACCTGGCCGTCCGGGCGGGCCGTTCGGGCGCGGGGACGGGCCCGCCGGGGGAGGTGTGCGGCCGGGGCGCGTCGCGACTCTGGCGGGCATGAACGAGCAGAGGTTGTTCGCCGCGCTGGGCCGGTTCGTGGCCCGGCGGCGGCGCTGGGTGGTGATCGCGGCGGTGGCGTTCGCGGTGTTCGCCGGGGTGTGGGGGACGGGCGTGTTCGGGTCGCTGACGGGCGGCGCGGGCTTCGACGATCCGAAGAGCGATTCGGTGGCCGCCGACCGGATCCTGGCCGGGCCGCTGGGACGGCACGCGCCCGACGTGGTCGTCCTGTACGACACGGGAGCGCGCGGCGTGGACGACCCGTCCGTCGCCGCGTCCATTCGCAAGGCCGTGGACGCGGTGCCGCGCACCGGCGTCGCCGAGATCCGGACGTTCTGGGACACCGGCGATCCCGCGTTCGTGTCCCGCGACCGGCACGCGACGTACGTGACCGTGCGGTTCGCGTCCAGCGACGACCACGAGCGCGTCAAGGCGCTGAAGAAGATCGAGCCGGCGTTCGCCGTGCCGGGGACGAAGGTCCGGTTCGGCGGTGTGACGGCGATGACCGAGCAGGTCAACGCCCGCGCGGGACGGGACGTGGCGCGGGCGGAGAGTGTGTCGATGCCGCTGCTGACCGTCCTGCTGGTCGTGGTGTTCGGGAGCCTGGTCGCGGCGTCGCTGCCGCTGGCGGTCGGGGTGGTCGTCGCGCTCGGCTCGTTCGCGGCCCTGCGCGTGGTCACGCTCGTCACGGACGTGTCGACGTTCTCGGTGAACGTGGTCACGATCCTCGGGCTCGGCCTGGCGATCGACTACGGGCTGCTGATGGTCACCCGGTTCCGGGACGAGCTGCGTGAGGACGGCGCCGACCTGGACGGCGCGGTCGCCCGGACGGTCGCGACGGCCGGGCGGACGGTGGCGGTGTCCGGGCTGCTCGTCGCGGTCTCGTTCGCCGGGCTGACGGTGTTCCCGTCCCGATTCCTCAGCTCGATGGGGTACGCGGGCGCGGCCGTCGTGGCGTTCGCGGTCGCCGGTTCGCTCACGCTGCTGCCCGCGCTGCTGCGCTTCGCCGGGCACCGGGTGAACGCGCTGCGCGTCCCGCTGCCGCGCCTGCGGAACCCGGGCGAACGCTGGTACCGGACGGCCCACCTGGTCATGCGCAGGCCGCTGCTCAGCACGATCGGGCTGGTCGCGGTGCTGCTGGCGCTGGGCGCGCCGTTCCTCGGCGTGAACTGGGCGCGGCCGGGCGACTGGGTGCTGCCGTCCGGCGCGGACGCCCGGGTCGTCACGCGTGAGCTCGGGAGCCGTTTCGCCGCCGACCCCGCCAAGCAGATCACGGCCGTGGTCGAGGGCGCCGCCGACCGTCCCGCGCTCGACGCCTACGCCCGCCGTCTGGCGGACGTCCCGGGCGTGCGCGGCGCGGCCGTCACCGGGACGTCCGGGGACCAGGCGCGGATCTCCCTCGGCTACGCCTTCGACCCGATGTCCCGGCAGGCCGTCCGGACGGTGAACGACCTGCGCGCGACCTCGCCCCCGCCCCACACCCGGGCGCTGTTCACCGGCATGCCCGCGTCCCGTGTCGACATCGTCCACATGATCGGCGTCCGGGTGCCGTGGATGCTGGCGTTCGTCGCGCTCGTGACGTTCGCGGTGCTGTTCGGGGCGTTCGGGTCGGTCGTCCTGCCGGTGAAGGCGCTGCTGCTGAACCTGCTGTCGCTGTCGGCCGCGTTCGGCGCGATCAAGCTGGTCTTCCAGGACGGGTGGCTCTCCGGCGTCCTCGGGTTCACGCCGGTCGGGGCCGTGGACGCCGACTTCCCGGTACTGATCGTCGCGATCGCGTTCGGTCTCGCCGTCGACTACGAGGTGTTCCTGCTCGCGCGGATCCGCGAGGAGCGCGCCCGGACCACCGACCCGGCCGAGGCGATCGCGTCGGCCGTCCGCCGGACCTCCACGGTGATCACCAGCGCGGCGCTGCTGATGGTCGTGGTGGTCGCCGGGTTCCTGGCGTCCGGGATCGTGTTCATGCAGGTCATCGGGGTCGGGTTGATCCTGGCCGTGATCGTGGACGCGACCGTCGTGCGCGGCCTGCTGGTGCCCGCCGTGATGCGCCTGCTGGGGGAGTGGGCGTGGTGGGCGCCGGGACGCCGCGCGCCGCGCGCACCAGCGCGGCCGGCCCTCCCGGAGCGTCCGCCGGTCCGGCCGTGACGACGGTCCCGGACGCGTCGGCGAGCACGGCGTAGGGCGGCCACGGCACGCCGTTCGCGTCGAAGACGTCCGGGTCGACGACCACGGGGAGGCCGCCGCGCCGCAACGCGGCGGCCTCCCCGAACGAGGTCACCACCACGACACTGACGTCCCTGGACGCCTCGACGAACGCGGGCAGGACGTCCAGGCACGTCCCGCAGGTGGGCGCGACCAGCGCGAACAGCGTCGGCTCGCGCCGCGCCGCGACCTCGCCCGCCAGGACGAACGGGTCCCCGGCCCGTGGCCCGCGCGCGGTCTCCGGCGCGGCGGGCGCCTCCACGGGCACCGGCCCCGGACGCAGCACCAGCCCCAGCCCGGCGATGACCAGCAGATACCCGGCGGCCAGCGGAAGCCCGGAAACCGGCATGCCGGGCGCGAACGCCGCCATGACCGACAGGACGAGCATCGCGCCCGCGCGGGCCAGGCTCACCGGCCCGACCAGCGTCGTCCGCCCGGGACGGCCGAAACAGCCGCAGTCCACCCGCAGCCCGCGCCGCAGCACGGAGACCTGCGCGAACAGCAGGACGAGGAACAGCAGCCCCGAGCAGAAGGCCCCGATGTGCCGCGTCCCGGGCGGGACGAGCAGCCCCGCCACCACGAGCTCGGCGAGGAGAGCCGCCCACGCGGCGGGCTGCGCCAGCCCGGACGGCACCAGCCGGTACCCGGCGACGGCCCGCGCGAAACCACCCGGATCACGCAGCTTGCCGAGTGCCGCGACCATCAGCACCGCCACCAGCGCCGGACCTGCCGCGCCGAGGACGATCGCGCCCATCCCTCCCACCCCCTTCGGAACGGGCCATGCTAATCGAGCCCCACCGGCCTGCCGTAATGTGAGGATCATGGACTCACGGGGGGAATCCGAGCCCATCGACCCGGCCGCACCGGAAGGCGCCGCGGATCCGTTCGTCCGGGTCCGGGGCGCGCGGGAGCACAACCTACGGAACGTGGACGTGGCCGTCCCGCGCGACGCGCTCGTGGTGTTCACCGGCGTGTCCGGATCGGGCAAGTCGTCCCTGGCGTTCGGGACGCTGTACGCCGAGGCGCAGCGCCGCTACCTGGAGTCGGTCGCCCCCTACGCGCGGCGGCTGCTGCACCAGGTCGGCGCCCCCGACGTGGACGAGATCAGCGGGCTGCCCCCGGCGGTCGCGCTCGGCCAGCGCCGCTCGAACCCGTCGTCCCGGTCGTCGGTCGGGACGGTCACGGCGGTGTCGAACTCGCTGCGCATGCTCCTGTCCCGCGCGGGCGACTACCCCGAGGGCGCCGCCCGCCTGGACTCCGACGCGTTCTCGCCGAACACTCCGGTGGGGGCCTGCCCGAACTGCCACGGCCTCGGCGAGGTCCACGACGTGACCGAGGCGTCCCTGGTCCCGGACGCGTCGCTGTCGATCAGGGAGGGGGCCGTCGCGTCCTGGCCGGGCGGCTGGATGGGCAAGAACCTCCGCGAGATCCTCGAAGAACTCGGCGTCGACGTCGACAGGCCCTGGCGCGAGCTGCCCCGGGACCGCCGCGACTGGATCCTGTTCACCGACGAGCAGCCCGTCGTGACCGTCCACCCGGTGCGCGAGGCCCACCGCACGCAGGGCACCTACCAGGGCACCTTCCACAGCGCCAAGCGGCTCGTGCTGCGCGCGTACGCCGAGTCGAAGAGCGAGAAGCGCCGCCAGAAGGCGGAGACCTTCATGACCAGCGCGATCTGCCCGGTCTGCCACGGCAAGCGGCTGCGGCCCGAGGCGCTCGCCGTCACCTTCGCCGGACGCGACGTCGCCGACCTGGCCGCGCTGCCGCTCATCGACCTGGCCGCCGTCCTGCGCCCGCATGCGCGCGGGACGGGCCCGGCCGCCGTGCTGTCCCGCGACCTCATCGAACGCGTCGAGGTGCTGACCGAGCTCGGCCTCGGCTACCTCGGCACCGACCGGGCCAGCACGACCCTGTCGGCGGGCGAGCTGCAGCGGCTGCGGATGGCGACGCAGCTCCGCTCCGGGCTGTTCGGCGTCGTCTACGTCCTGGACGAGCCGTCCGCGGGCCTGCACCCGGCCGACACCGAAGCGCTGATGGCCAGCCTGCAACGGCTGAGAACAGCGGGGAACAGCCTGTTCGTCATCGAGCACGACCTGTCGGTGGTGCACCGCGCCGACTGGATCGTCGACGTCGGGCCCGGCGCGGGCGTCCACGGCGGGGAGGTCCTGTACAGCGGCCCGGTGGACGCCCTGCGCGACGTCCCCGCGTCGGTGACGCGCCGCTACCTGTTCGGCGAGGCCGGGCGCCCGGAGTACGCGCCGCGTGAGCCGTCCGGATGGCTGAAGCTGCGCGGCGTCTCCCGCCACAACCTGCGCGACCTCGACGTGGACGTCCCGATGGGCGTGTTCACCGCGATCACCGGCGTGTCCGGGTCCGGCAAGTCCAGCCTGCTCGACGCCATCGCTGACGCCCCCACCGACGGTGAAGGACGCGTCGTCCGCGTCGACCAGAAGCCCATCGGGCGCACCCCGCGTTCCAACCTCGCGACGTACACGGGTCTGTTCGACGCCGTCCGCAAGGTGTTCGCCGAGACCGGCGAGGCCAGGGCGCGCGGCTACGACGCCGGGCGGTTCTCGTTCAACGTCGCCGGAGGCCGCTGCGAGAACTGCCAGGGCGAGGGCTACGTCTCCGTCGAGCTGCTGTTCCTGCCGAGCACCTACGCGCCGTGCCCGGTGTGCGGCGGAGCCCGCTACAACCCCGAGACCCTGCAGGTCACCTACCGGGACGTGAACATCGCGCAGGTCCTCAACATGACCGTGGACGACGCCGCCGAGTTCCTCGCCGACGTCCGCCCGGCGGCGCGGTCCCTCCGGACGCTGCGGGAGGTCGGCCTCGGCTACCTGAGGCTCGGCCAGCCCGCCACGGAACTGTCCGGCGGCGAGGCGCAACGCGTGAAACTGGCGTCCGAGCTCCAGCGGGCCCGCCACGGCGGCACCCTCTACGTCCTGGACGAGCCGAGCACCGGCCTGCACCCCGCCGACACCGAGGTCCTGGTCGGGCAGCTGCGGGCGCTCGTCGGCGAGGGCGCGACCGTCGTGGTCGTCGAGCACGACATGGACGTCGTCGCGACCGCCGACCACGTCATCGACCTCGGCCCGGGAGGCGGAGCGGCCGGCGGACGCGTCATCGCGCAGGGCGCCCCCGCCGACGTCGCCGCCTCCTCCGGCCGCACCGCGCCCTACCTCAGGACGGCCCTGAGTGGCGGCGGCCGCGCAGGTCAGGCGTCGTAGTCGACCGACAGCTCGTCGGTCTCCGGGAGGGACTGGCAGGTCAGCACGTACCCGGCGTCGACCTCGCCCGGCTCGAGCGCGAAGTTGCGCCGCATGTGCACCGACCCGGACGTCACCTTCGCCCGGCACGTCCCGCAGACGCCGCCCTTGCACGCGAACGGCAGGTCCGGCCGGACGCGCTGCGCCGACTCCAGGACGGTCCGGTCGCGGGGGAGCGCCGCCGTCGTCGACCGGCCGTCCAGCGTGATCGTGACCCGGCTGACCGGGCCCTGCGGCGCCGCGTCCTCGTGCCGCAATGGCTCGACCGGCTCGTCCTCGGCGAAGAACAGCTCCCGGTGGACGCGCCCGGCGGGCACCCCGAGGCCGTCCAGGACGCGCCGGGCGTCCTCGACCATCCCGATCGGCCCGCACAGCCACCAGTGCGACGCGTCCCGCAGGTCCAGGCCGTCGACGAGCGCGGCGAACCGCCCGGCGTCGATGCGCCCGGACAGCAGTTCGGCCTCGCGCGGCTCCCAGGACAGGACGTGCGCGAGGTGGAATCGCGCGGGGTACAGGTCCTTCAGGTCGGCGAGGTCCTCGGTGAACATCACCGTGTCGGTGCGGCGGTTGCCGTACAGCAGCGTGACGCGCGTGTCCGGATGCGCGGCCAGCGCGGACGCCGCGATCGACAGCATCGGCGTCACCCCCGACCCGGCCGCGACCAGCACGTGGTGGGCGGGCTCGCCGAGGTCCGGGGTGAAGGTGCCCGTGGGGCCCATCACCTCGACCTCGTCGCCCGCGCGCGCCTCGTTGACCAGCCACGACGAGAACAGCCCGCCCGGCACCTCGCGGACGCCGATCCGCGGCGGGGACCCGGCGGGCGCGCAGATCGAGTACGAGCGGCGCTCGTCCCGGCCGTCCTCGATCCGGCGCAGCGTCAGCGCCTGCCCCGGCAGGAACGCGAACTCCGCGGCCAGCTCCGGCGGCACGTCGAAGGTGACGGCCACCGCGTCCGCGCAGAGCCGCTCGACGTCCGCGACGCGCAGCCGGTGGAACGTCCGGCGGCGGCGGACGGGGGCGGTGGTCGCCGAAACGGTCACGCTAGATCTCCTTGACCTGCTCGAACGGCTCGGAACAGGCCCGGCAGCGCCACAGCGCCTTGCACGCCGTGGACGAGAACCGGGACGTCTCCTCGGTGTCGCGGGACCCGCAGCGCGGGCACGGCACCGCCCGCCGGACACCCCCCAGCGTCAGCGGCACCGGCCCGCGCGGGGCCTCTCCAGGCGGCGCGACCCCGTACTCGGCCAGCTTCCGCCGGCCCTCCCCGGTGATCCAGTCGGACGTCCACGGCGGGGAGAGGACGGTCGTGACCCGCACGTCCGCGTAGCCCGCCGCGTGTAGCGACCGGACCACGTCGGCGCGCATCTCGGCCATCGCCGGGCAGCCGCTGTAGGTCGGCGTCAGCGCGACCGTGACCGAGCCGTCCGCGGCCTCCGCGACGTCCCGCAGGACGCCGAGGTCCGCCAGCGTCAGCATCGGCAGCTCCGGGTCGGCGACCCGCTCCGCGATCTCGCGTGCGCTCATCTCGATCCTCCCCACCTCACCATCGGGCTCCGGGGAGGGCGCGCGCGACGCTCTGCATCTCGAACAGCAGCGGCGCCAGGCACGGCGTGTGCACCCCGGCGCGGCCCTCGCCGTCCATCCGCTCGAACTCCGGCACCGTCAGCGTCGCCGCCTCCGCCACCTGAGCCAGGACGGCCCCGACCTCGTCCCGGACGTCCTGCCCGGACGGCGTGGCCCGGAGCAGCTCGTCGACGTACGGTGCGATCGTGTCCAGGCCCTCTTGCATGCGGCGGTGCGACTCGTCCGTGCCGTCCCCGAGCCGGACGACCCACTCGGCCGCGTACTGCCGGTGGTAGGTCAGCTCCTTGACGCCCTTCGCCGCGACGGCCCGCAGCACCGGGTCCGGATGCCCGGCGGCGAGCCGCTCGAACACCGCCAGCCGGTGCGCGGAGAACACCAGCAGCCGCGCCATCGAGAACGCGAAGTCGCCGTTCGGCAGCTCCACGAGCCGGACGTTGCGGAACTCCTCGGTCTCGCGCTGGTAGGCCAGGTCGTCCTCGGTGCGGCCGGTGCCGTCCACCTGGCCGACGCGGGTCAGCAGCATGCGCGCCTGGCCGAGCAGGTCCAGGCCGATGTTGGCGAGCGCGACCTCCTCCTCCAGCTCGGGCGCGCGCGTGCACCACTCCGCGAGCCGCTGCGACGCGATCAGCGCGTCGTCCCCGAGACCGAGGCACAGCGCGGCCAGACCCGCGGGGTCCACGCCGTCGGGGACGGTCGTGTCCACGCCGTGCAGCGGGTCCTGGAAGCCCGTGCCGAACGCCCAGCGGGAGTCGTCCTGCTCCTGCGCCAGCGACAGGTACACGTGATCGTCTTCGCGCATCGTCGCCTCCCTAGATGTGCGGGACGTCGTCGGGGATGTCGTAGAACGTCGGGTGCCGGTAGACCTTGTCGCCGCTCGGCTCGAAGAACGGGTCCTTCTCGTCCGGCGTCGACGCGGTGATGTCGGACGACCGCACCACCCAGATCGACACGCCCTCGTTCCGCCGCGTGTACAGGTCGCGCGCGTGCGTCAGCGCCATCCGGCCGTCCGCCGCGTGCAGCGACCCGACGTGCACGTGGTTCAGCCCGCGCTTGCCCCGCACGAACACCTCGAACAGTGGCCAGTCCTCGTTCATCGCGCCTCCCGCTCGTCCGCCTGCCCGGCCTCGCCCGCCGTGGTCCCGTCGGCCGCGGTCCCACCGGCCGCTTCCTTACCGGCCGCGGCCTCGTGCTCGGCGTCCTGCCGGGCGGCCCGCTTCCTCGCGTGCGCGGCGGCGGCCTGGCGGACCCACTGGCCGTCCTCGTGGGCGCGGCGCCGCCGCTCGATCCGCTCCTCGTTGCAGGGGCCGTCGCCGCTGATCACGCGCTTCAGCTCGTCCCAGTCCGGGGTGCCGAAGTCGTGGCGGCCGCGCTCCTCGTTCCAGCGCAGCTCGGGGTCGGGCAGCGTGACGCCGAGCTTCTCCGCCTGCGGGACGGTCATGTCCACGAACCGCTGGCGGAGCTCGTCGTTGCTGTGCCGTTTGATCTTCCATCCCATCGAGCGCGCCGAGTTCGGGGACGATGTGTCCGGCGGCCCGAACATCATCAGCGACGGCCACCACCAGCGGTCCACGGCGTCCTGCACCATCGCCCGCTGGGCCGCGGTGCCGCGCATCATGGTCAGCAGCAGCTCGTAGCCCTGCCGCTGGTGGAACGACTCCTCCTTGCAGATCCGCACCATCGCGCGCGCGTACGGGCCGAAGCTGCTGCGGCACAGCGGCACCTGGTTGCAGATCGCCGCGCCGTCCACCAGCCAGCCGATCACCCCGACGTCGGCGAACGACAGGGTCGGGTAGTTGAAGATCGACGAGTACTTCTGCCGACCCTCGATCAGGCGGCGGGTCAGGTCGGCCCGGTCCACGCCGAGCGTCTCCGCCGCCGCGTAGAGGTACAGCCCGTGGCCCGCCTCGTCCTGGACCTTGGCGAACAGGATCGCCTTGCGGCGCAGGGACGGCGCGCGTGTGATCCACGCGCCCTCCGGCTGCATCCCGATGATCTCCGAGTGCGCGTGCTGCGCGATCTGCCGGACCAGGGTGCTCCGGTAGGCGTCCGGCATCCAGTCGCGCGGCTCGATCCGCCGGTCGTGCGCGATCACCCCGTCGAAGTGCGCCTGGAGGCGGTCCTCGGCCCCGGGCTCCGCGGCGGTCGTGGTCTGCGTCATCGGCCCCACTTCCTTACCGACCATTCGTTCAGTAATTAGTCTGAGGGATGACACCCGTCCACGGCAAGACACCCCAGGAGGACCCGGACATGCCCGACAAGCCCGAAGGCCCTGTGCACGCGATGCTCGCGACCGACCGGGCCTCAGCGGAACTCGGCATCGAACTGATCGACTGGGGCCCCGGAACCGCCGACCTGCGGATGACGGTCACCGAGACCATGGTCAACGGCCACGGCCTCGCCCACGGCGGCTACATCTTCCTGTTCGCCGACACCGCGTTTGCATGTGCCTGCAACAGCCACGGGCCGGTCACCGTCGCCGCGGGCGCCGACGTCACCTTCGTCACGTCCGCCTACGCCGGGGACGTCCTGCACGCCGAGGCCCGCGAACGCGTCCGCTACGGCCGCAGCGGCGTCTACGACGTCACGATCAGGCGCGGCGACGAGGTCGTCGCCGAGTTCCGCGGCCGCTCCCGCGAACTCTCCCGCCGGGAGGCCGCCCCCGAGCAACCTGTGCGACAGTGACCGACATGAGCACCACACCGGTCACCGGCGGACGGCGCGGACGGCCCGGGTACGACCGCGCCCGCCTGCTGGACGTCGCCGTCGCCGCGTTCAACGAGCGCGGCTACGACGGCACCGGCATGGAGGAACTGTCGCGGCGCCTCGGCATCACCAAGTCCGCCATCTACCACCACGTGTCCGGTAAGGAGGAACTCCTCGACCTCGCCGTGAACCGGGCCCTGGACGCCCTCTTCGCCGTCCTGGACGCCGAACTCGACCGCCCCCCGGGGGCCTCCGGCGGGACCGCGATCATCGATCCGCCGGTCACCGCCACCGAGCGGCTGGAGCGGACGGTCCGGGGCGCCGTCCGGGTCCTGGTGGACGAGCAGCCCTACGTCACGCTGCTCCTGCGCGTGCGCGGGAACTCGGAGGTCGAGCGGCGCGCCCTCGAACGCCGCCGAGAGTTCGACCACCGCCTCGCGGGCCTGGTCGCGCGGGCCGCGGCCGAGGGCGGGGTCCGCGACGACGTCGACCCCGGCTTCGCCGCGCGCGTGCTGTTCGGCGCGGTCAACTCGCTCACCGAGTGGTACCGCCCGGACGGCGGCATGACCGCCGAGGCCGTCGCGGACGGCCTGGCCGCGCTTCTCTTCGACGGCCTCCGCAGCCCCTCCCGGCCCGAGCCCGCCCCTTGAGTCGAGCCCGTCCCGGCCCCCGGGCCCGTCCCCTCTGAGTCGAACCCGCCCGCCGGGCCGTCTCAGCCGGACCAGCACTTGGTGACGCGCCCGCCCTCCACCGTGAAGTTGATCCGGCCCTGCCGGTACTCCATCGTGACCACCGTGTGAGGGCCGAGCCGCCGCACCGACGTCCAGCCCAGGTCCCGGGCCCGGCGTTCCGCCTGGTCGGCGGGAAGGCCCACATAGGCGTCCAGCGACTCGTCCCGCTCCGGCTGCCCCATCTCCATGCCGCCATGATCCGCTCGGTGTTTCCCGAGGTCAACAAGCCCCCGCCTGCGAGCGCCCGGACGCCGGGCGATAGGTTCTGCGACCTCGGCCCCGCCCTTAGGCCGGGGCCACCACGCATGTCATTTACCTACCGTTCGAAAGGCAAGGCAGGCATGTCGGAGGAAGGCACGCGGAAGCACCCCGTGGACGAGGTGCTCCCCCTGCCCAAGCTGGCCCTCTACGGATTCCAGCACGTCCTGGCGTTCTACGCCGGAGCCGTCGTCGTCCCCATCCTGGTGGCGAGCGGCATCGGGCTGTCCCCGCAGCAGCTCGTGTACCTGATCAACGCGGACCTGTTCACCTGCGGCATCGCCACGATCATCCAGGCGTGGGGATTCTGGAAGATCGGCGTGCGGCTGCCGATCGTGCAGGGCGTCACCTTCACCGCGGTCGCCCCGATGATCGCCATCGGCCAGGGCGCGGCCACCCCCACCGCGGCGCTGCTGGCGATCTACGGCGCGACCATCACGTCCGGGGTCGTGATGTTCCTCGCCGCCCCCGTCCTCGGACGGGTGCTGCGGCTGTTCCCGCCGGTCGTCACCGGCACCGTCCTGACCATCATGGGCCTGCTGCTCATCCCGAACGCGCTCACCGACGCCGCCGGCGGCGCGGCGCTCAAGGGCAAGCCGGACTTCGGGAGCTGGAAGCACCTGGCGTACGCGGGCGGCACCGTCCTGTTCATCGTGCTGCTGTACCGGCTGCGGCGGCCGTTCCTGTCCAGCGTCGCGATCCTGCTCGGCCTGGTCGGCGGGACGGTCGTGTCGTGGATGCTCGGCGACACCTCGTTCGACCAGGTCGGGCGGTCCCACTGGTTCGGCGTCACCACCCCGTTCCACTACGGCGCGCCGACCTTCCAGATCGGCCCCTGCATCGCGATGCTGCTGGTCATGCTGGTGACGGTCGTCGAGACCGTCGGCGACTCCAAGGCCACCGGCCAGATCGTCGGGAAGCCGGTCAGCGACGGCGACATCACCCGGGCGCTCCGCGCGGACGGCCTGTCGACCTTCCTCGGCGGCACGCTCAACGCGTTCCCGTACACCTGTTTCGCGCAGAACGTCGGGCTCGTCCGGCTCACCCGCGTCCGCAGCCGGTTCGTCGTGGTCGCCGCCGGGTTCATCATGATGATCCTCGGCCTGTTCCCGAAGGCCGCGGCGTACGTCGCGTCCATCCCGCCGGACGTCCTGGGCGGCGCGGCCATGGTCATGTTCGGCATGGTCGCCGTCGTCGGCATCCAGACGCTCGGCCAGGCCGACCTGCGGGACGAGCGGAACGCCCTGATCGTCGGCATCAGCGTCGGCATGGCGTTCGTGCCGTCCACCATCCCGGCGTTCGGCGAGAACATGCCGCGCGACGTCGCGTCCATCCTGAACAGCGGCATCGTCCTCGGCAGCCTCACCGCGGTCCTGCTGAACCTGTTCTTCAACGTCCTGACCCGCAGGCCACCGGCCGACACGGAGGAGTCCGTCCCCGCCACCGCGTCCTGACGGCCCACACACGCCGTCCCCGGCCGGGCTCTGTCAGCCGAATGACGGAGCCCGGCCGTTCTCCGTCCTCCGCGAGGAAGCCGGCGGAGCCGGGCGTGTCATCTGAGGTCGCGAAGCGCCTTGCGTGAGGCGAGTCCGAGTTTGCGCAGGATGTTGCGCATGTGAGCGTCCACGGTGCGCGGGCTGAGGAAGAGCCGTTCGGCCGCTTCCCGGTTGGTCGCGCCGGCGGCGACGAGCGCGGCGACACGGGCCTCCTGCGCGGTGAGCCCGCCCCAGGGGGACGCGGCGGCCTTCGGCGGCCGTTCCCCGACCGCGGCCAGCTCCCGGGCCGCGCGCCGGGCGAAACCCGCGGCCCCGGCCGACGTCAGCCTCTGGTGCGCGGTCCTGAGGTGGGTGATCGCGTCGCGTCGACGCCCCTCACGCCGGAGCCACTCCCCGTAGAGCAGGTGAGTGCGGGCGAGATGCAGGACGGCTTCGCTGCGGCTCAGATGCTCGATCGCCGCCGCGTACAGCTCGCCTGTCTCGGGACCGGTGCTGAGCAGCGCCCGGGACCGCAGCGCGATGCCGGTGGCCCACGCGGTTCCACTCGCCTCGGCGCGTTCGGCGAGCCGCTCCACCACCGGGACGGCGAGGGACGGCCGTCCCGCGAGCGCTGCGGCCTCGACCAGCTCCGGCGGGAGGAAGGTGTGGAAGCCCGGCTCGTCGTCCTCGCAGGCGCTCAAGGCGATCTTCAGAGCCGAGGCGTGGTCGCCACTGCCGTTGTGCAGGACGGCGGCGGCGTAGTCGATGGCCGACAGGGTGCGGCCCTCGCCGCGTTCGTGCGCCACCCGGGCGCTCGTCGCGATGGCCTCGGACGTTCCGCCCTGGTCTCCGCGCCAGGCCCGCAGGGCCAGATCGGCGCAGGAGACACCGGCGGTGCCTCCCGCCTCCTCGACCGCGTACGCCTCGTCCACCAGGTCGGCGGCCCCGGCGAACTCTCCCGCGTGGATGTGCGCCAGCGCCCGGTAGTGCAGGGCGGTGGGAAGCGAGGTGAGCGCTCCCGACTCGCGGGCCAGCGTGGCCTGCCGCTCGGAGAGCACGCGCCAGGCGGCCTCGTCCCACAGGTCCGTCGCGACGCTGCACGCGAGCCACAGCCAGCGGCTCTCACCCGCCTGGCCGAGGAAGGCGTCCACGGCCCGCCGCATGAGGGGGACCGCCGCGCGGTGTCCCCGGGTCAGCTGGAGGATCAGCCCGTCGAGCAGCAGGTCCAGCGGACGGGTCTCCGCCGCGTCCGGGACGGCGGACGCCACGGCCCGGACGGCGGCGGTGAGGGCGCCCGGCCCGGCGATCCTGCCCGCCCACATGGCCGCGGCGACGGCGTCCAGGCAGGTCTCACGTGCCAGCGGACGGTCATGGGCCGCCAGCCGGACGGCGGCCGTCCGGAGCAGCAGCGGAGCCTGCCGCCCCTGCCCGGCATGGGCCGCCAGCTGCGCGGCCAGCAGCTCGGCGGTGGCCAGGCCCGCCCGGCCGAGAGGCCCGGCCCGAGCGACCTCGAGCAGGCGGAGCGCGTCCGGAGCGGCTCCCGCACGGAACTTCAGCTCCGCGGCGGCCAGCGCGCGCGGAGCGCGCCGGGCGGGATCGGGGCTCAGCTCACCGGCCCGTGCGAGGAAGGCCGCGGCGGCCGCGACGCCGCCTCGGCCCCGTGCCCGGTCGGCGCATCGTTCCAGCTCGGTGGCGATGTCCTCGTCCGGCTTCTCCGCCGCCTGCGCGCCGTGCCAGGCCCGGCGGTCCCGGTCGGTCGCGGACTCGGTGGCGTCGGCCAGCGCGCGGTGCGCGGCCCTGCGATCCCCGGGTGCGGCCGAGCAGTAGACCGCCGAGCGCACGAGCGGGTGGGCGAAGCGGACCCGGACGCCGATCTCCAGGAGCCCATCGGCCTCGGCGGGGGCCATGGCCCCTTCACCCAGGCCCAGGTGTCCGGCCGCCTTCCAGAGCAGAAGGGGATCACCGAGCGGTTCCGCCGCGGCGACCAGCAGCAGCCTTCGGGTCTCCTCCGGCAGCGCGGCCAGGCGCGTCCGGTAGCTCGCCGCGATCCGCTCCTGGAGCGGCTGGACCTCGGGCAGGGCGAACCCGCCTGCCAGACCGGCCCGGTCGACGCCGTGGTGCAGGCTCAGGAGCGCCAGCGGGTTGCCCTTGGTCTCGGTGATGATCCGCTCGCGGACCCGCTCGTCGAGGGAGGTGTGCAGCCGGGAGTCGAGGAGGTTCCGGGCGGCGTCGGGCCCGAGGCCGGTCAGCGGCATCCGCGGCAGGCCGTCCAGCGGGGGCGCGTCCCGCGGGTCCCGCAGGGCGAACAGGAAGGCCACCGGCTCCCGGGCGAGACGACGCGCCGCGAACGCGAGGGCCTGGAGCGACGCGTGGTCGATCCACTGCGCGTCGTCGACGAGACAGGCGATCGGCCGGTCCCCGGCGGCCTCCGAGAGCAGGCCGAGTACGGCGAGGCCGACACGGAAACGGTCCGGCGGGTCACCGTCGCGAAGGCCGAGCGCCACCTCCAGCGCCACGCGCTGCGGCCCGGGCAGCGCTCTCCGCTCGTCCAGGACCGGACCGCACAGTTCCTCGAGCGCCGAATACGGCACCTCGCCCGCGAACTCGCGGCCGACCGTCCGCAGGTGCCCGAAACCGGGTACGGCGGCCGACACGTGTTCCAGGAGCGCGGTCTTGCCGATGCCGGGTTCACCGTGCACCACGACCGAGCCGCCCCGGCCGTCCCGCGCCGCGTGCAGCAGGCCCTCAAGGCGCTGCCGCTCGGGCCTTCGTGAGATGAACACGCCCATTCGCAGGATCATAAAATCGGACGGAACGCTCGTCAGGCGATCGTTTAGGTTGGCCGGGTGACACGGTTGCGGGGGCGCCGCACTGAGTGGGCCGCCTTGGAACGGCTGCTGGAGGCGGGCCGGGCCGGACGCGGTGGCGCCGTCGTGTTCGAGGGCGCCCCCGGCATCGGCAAGACCGCGCTCCTGGAACGCCTGCGCGAGGCCGCGACGGACTTCCGGATCCTGCACGCGATCGGTGTCGAGCCCGAGAGGGACCTGGCCTTCGCCGCGCTGCACCGCCTGACGACGCCCCTGCTCGGCGCGATCGGCGAACTTCCCGAGCCTCAGCGCGCCGCCCTGCGAGCCGCGTTCGGACTGTCGGACGCGGACGCTCCCGACCCCACGCCGGTGGGGCTCGCGGCACTCGGCCTGATGACACGGGCCGCGACCGCACGGCCGGTGCTGTGCGTCGTCGACGACGCACAGTGGCTCGACCAGGCGTCGGCACAGGCGATGGCGCTGGTGGCGGACCACGCCCGGAGGGAACCGATCGTGATGGTCCTCGCCGCACGAGACGGCGGCGGACGCGACGGCGGACGCGACGGCGGACGCGGCGGCGGAGGCGAGGAGCTGGCCGCGCTGCCACGGTCGCGGCTCGACGGCCTGCCGGACGGCGACGCCAGAGCCCTCCTGCTCTCCCGGATCCACGCGCCGCTGGACGAGCGGGTCCGTGACCGGATCGTCGCCGAGGCCCGCGGCAACCCGCTGGCGCTGCTGGACGTCGCGCGCAGCGGCGGACCGGCGGACCTGGCCGGTGGCTTCGCGTTCGGCGGGTCAAGGATTCCGGCGGAGATCGAGGAACGGTACCGGGAACCGCTGGCGGCGCTCCCCGCACGGACGCGGCTGCTCCTCCTGGTGGCGGCCGCCGACCCGACAGGCGATCCGGAACTGCTGGAACGGGCCACGACGCGCCTCGGCACCGGGCCGGACGACCTGTCGCCCGCCCGGCGGGCCGGCCTGTTCGAGGTCGGAACCCGGGCGCGGTTCGACCATCCGCTGCTCCGGTCGGTGCTCTACCGCGCGGCGCCGCCACCCGATCGTCGCGCCGCGCACCGGGTGCTCGCGGAGGTGTCCCCGGACGCCGTCCGGCGGGCCTGGCACCGGGGCAAGGCGACCGTCGGCCCGGACACGGACGTCGCCGACGACTTGGAGAACTCGGCCGGCCGGGCGCGGGCTCGCGGCGGGGCGGCGGCCGCGGCGGCCTTCCTGGAGTTGGCGACCGCGCTCACCCCGGACCCGTCACGTCGAGCCGACCGCGCGCTGGCCGCGGCGCGGGCCAAACGGGACGCCGGCGCGGCGGAGGAGTCCCTCGAACTGCTGGCCGTGGCGGCCGCCGGCCCCGCCGACACGCTCCGGGACGCGCGCGTCGAGACGCTGCGCGCCCGGATCGCCTTCGAGACCCGACGGGACGACGCCGCGTACGCCCGGTTGCTCACGGCGGCGAGGCTCACCGCACCACTCGACGTCCGGCTCGCACGCGAGACCCTCCTGGAGGCGTTCGCGGCGGCGGCGTTCGCGGGACGTTTCGGGCCGCCGCACCGGCTCCTGGAGGTGGCGGCGGCCGCACGTGCGCTGCACCCCTCCGACCGGCTGCTGAACGCGCACACCACCAGGGTCATCGACGGATACCTCCCGGCCGTGCCTCTGCTGCGTCCCGCCGTGCGAGACGGCCAAGCCGAGCAGGACACCGTCCACGGCATCGCCCGGACCCTCCTGGCAGGCGACGCGGCCATGGACCTCTGGGATCACGAGGCAGGGAAGGCGCTGGCGGACCGGCAGGTCGAGGCGGCCCGTTCCACCGGAGCGGTGACGGCGCTCCCCATGGCTCTCAACCTCCAGGCGGTGGCTCACGTGCACGCCGGTGAACTGCCGGAGGCCGCCGCGAGACTGGCGGAGGCGTCGGCGGTCGCCGACGCGATCGGCGCTCCGGCGATCGTCCACGGTGAGCTCGCGCTGGCGGCGTGGAGAGGCGACGAGCAGGGCGCGTCCGCGCTCATCGGGTCGGCCCTGCGGGAGGGCACCGCGCGCGGGGAGGGCCGACTGGTTACGCTCGCCGAGCACGCGCGGACGGTCCTGCTGAACGGCCTGGGACGTTACGAGGCCGCGCTGGAGGCCTGCCGAACGGCGCACGACCTGGACGAGCCCGGATTCCTGCCCTGGGTCGTCCCCGAATTCCTCGAAGCCGCCACAAGGGCCGGGCGCCGGGACCTGGCGGTCCCGGCGCTGACGCGGTTCCGGGAACGCGTCCACGCCGTCGACACCGACTGGGCCGTGGGAACGGGCCTTCGCGCCCGCGCCATGCTGACCGACGACTCCTCCGCCGAGAAGCTCTTCGTGGAAGCCGTCGAACGGCTCACCGCAGCGGGCCTCCCCGGCCACCTCGCGCGGGCCCGGCTCGCCTACGGCGAATGGCTGCGCCGCGAAGGCCGACGACGCGATTCGCGCACGGAACTGCGTTCGGCCTTCGACGCGCTGTCGGCGATGGGCGCCGAGGCGTTCGCCGCGCGCGCCGCCCGGGAACTGCGCGCCACCGGCGAACAGGTCCAGGGCCGCGGGGCCGGGGAAACCGGCCGGCTCACCGCCCAGGAGCTGAACGTGGCCCGTCTCGTCACGGCGGGCGCGACGTCCAGGGAGGTCGGCGCCCAGCTCTTCCTGAGTCCCCGGACGATCGACGCGCACCTCCGCAGCATCTACCGGAAGCTGGGCATCACCTCGCGCCGCCAGCTCCGCGAGCTGCGACTCTGACAACCGCGACTCTGAGAACCACGACTCCGACACCGCGACTCCGAGAACCGCACCGGCCCTCGGCCGGGACGGGACGCCGCTCCTCCCGCCCCGCCGGCAGGCCTGGCTCAGGCGGCGTCCCGCCCGCTCCGCAGGAGCCGGGCGATCTCGACCGCGCGACGCGTCTGATGCTCGACGGCGGCGAGCTCGACCTCGCCCGGCGGCCGGTCACCGCCCTCGGAGAAGTGGCTGGTTCCGTACGGGTTGCCGGCCTGGAACTGGATCGGGTCGGTGTAACCGGGCGGGACGATGACGCAACCCCAGTGGTAGAAGGTGTTGTTGAGCGCGAGGATCGTCGACTCCTGGCCGCCGTGCGCGGTGGAGGTGGACGTGAAGGAGGACGCGACCTTGTCGGCCAGACGCCCCTGGCTCCACAGCGGACCGGTGGTGTCGATGTACTGCTTCAGTTGCGCGGCGGGGAGCCCGTACCGGGTCGGCGTCCCGAACAGGACGACCTCGGCCCAGTCGAGGTCGTCCAGCCGGGCCTCGACGATGTGCTGCGTGGTGGCCGCGTGGTCGTACCACCCCTGATTGGCGGCGATCGCCTCGTCGGGGGCCAGCTCGCGGACCTTGCGGAGGCGCACCTCGGCCCCCGCCTTCTCGGCCTCGGTCGCCGCGGCCTTGGCGAGCTGGAAGACGTTGCCGGTGGCCGAGTAGTACACGACCGCCACGGTGACGGGAGAGTCCATGTTCGTCCTTCAGAGTCGGTCGACGGGGGCGTAGCGGTAGAAGAAGGGGCCGATCTCCCCGGCGATCGCCCGGGTGAGGGCGGAGCCGTCCTCCAGCAGGCGGGCTCCCGGGTCCAGGTCGCCCACGTACAGCGGTTCGTAGCCCGCGTCGCGGATCAGCCGCTCGGTGACGGCCCGCGCTCCCTCCTCGGCGGCGAAGAGGTTGCTGGGGGTGACGCGCTGGGCCGCGATCCGGTCGTAGGCGACCGCGAAGTTGGTCGAGAACGACTTGGCGGTCGGGCCGCCGGTGATCGACTTGATCTGGTGCGACAGTGAGGGGAACGCCGTGTCCCGCTCGCCGTAGAGGTTGCAGGCGTCGATCGTCACCTGGCCGTTCAGGCCCCCGACCCGGCCGAGCGCGTCGGCGATCGCGGGGCCCGGCACGGCGACGACCACCACGTCGGAGCCCGCGGCGTCGCCGCCGTCCCTGCCGAGGCCCGCGACCTCGTGCCCGGCGGCCGACCAGAGCCGCGCCAGGCCGCCGCCGACGTGCCCTCGTCCCACAACGGTGATCTTCATGTCGGTTCCCCTCGGTCGATGCCGGGCCGGCCGCCGGCCGCGGATCCCTGGGGACCTCCCGGGCCGGGCCCGCCTTCCACCAGCCTCCGCCCGGCAGGCCCCGACCGCGTCGGCAGGTCCTGCCTACTCCCGCGCCACGCAGGGCTGGAAGCGCAGGACAGTGCGCACTTATGCTGCGAGCGCCTGCCGGAACAGAACGGCACAAACCGGCAGGTATCCCGTGTTCGTGTCAACTGAGGAGGTGTGGTGGCGGGCCACATGACACCGGACGAGTTCCGGCGGTACGGCAAGCAGGTCATCGACTGGATCGCGGACTACCACGAGTCGATCGCGTCCCGGCCCGTGATGTCACGGGCGGAGCCGGGCGACGTGCTGGCCGCGCTCCCCGAGCACCCGCCGGAGAAGGGCGAGGGCTTCGACGGCCTGCTCGCCGCCCTCGACCGGGACATCATGCCGGGCGTCACCCACTGGCAGCACCCCTCGTTCTTCGGCTACTTCCCGTCCAACTCCACCGGGCCCAGCATCCTCGGCGACCTGCTGTCGTCCGGGCTCGGCGTCCAGGGCATGATGTGGGCCACCAGCCCCGCGGCCACCGAACTGGAGACCCGCGTCGCCGACTGGACGGCCGACCTCCTCGACCTGCCCGCGAAGTTCCGCGGCAACGGCGCCATCCAGGACTCGGCGTCCAGCGCCTGCCTCGTCGCGCTCCTCTCCGCCCTCCACCAGGCCGGCGGCGGAGCGCCCGGACCGGACGGCATCGACCGCCGCCGCACCCTCTACATCAGCTCGCAGACGCACTCGTCCCTGGAGAAGGCCGCCCGCGTCGCCGGCGTCGGCTCCGCCAACGTCCGCGTGGTGGACGTCGACCCGGTCACCCTCGCCATGGACCCGGCCCACCTCGACGCCCTCCTCACCGAGGACGCCGCCGCCGGAGCCGTCCCCGCCATGGTCTGCGCTACCGTCGGCACCACCTCCACCACGGCCGTCGACCCCGTCCCCGCGATCGGCGAGGTCTGCCGCAGGCACGGCGTCTGGCTGCACGTGGACGCCGCCTACGCGGGCGTCGCCGCCGTCTGCCCCGAGTTCCGCTGGGTCAACGAGGGCCTCGCCGAGTACGCCTCGTCCTACTCGACGAACCCGCACAAGTGGATGCTCACCAACTTCGACTGCACCCTGCTCTGGATGGCCGACCGCGCCCCCATGCTGAACGCGCTGTCGATCCTCCCCGAGTACCTGCGGAACAACGCGACCACCTCGGGCGACGTCATCGACTACCGCGACTGGCAGATCCCGCTCGGCCGCCGCTTCCGCGCCCTGAAGCTCTGGTCGGTCATCCGCTGGTACGGCGCCGAGGGCCTCCGCGAGCACATCCGCACCGGCTCCGGCCTCGCCGACGAGCTCGCCGCCCTCATCGCCGCCGACCCCCGCTACGAGGTCCGCCCCGACCACCCGTTCGGCCTGGTCTGCTTCCGCCCCCTCTGGGACGGCCTGACCACGGACGAGGCCAACGCCGCCACCATGGACGCGCTGAACCGCCTCAACGCGTCCGGCGACCTCCTCCTCAGCCACACCAAGATCGGCGGTCACGTCCTGCTGCGCATGGCGATCGGCGCCCCCAGCACCGAACGCCGCCACATCCTCGCCGCCTGGGACCGCATCCGCGAAGAGACCACCGCCTGACCTGGAAACACCAACGGGCCGCTGCCCGAAAGGGCAGCGGCCCGCATCACCTCCCCGCAGGCTCCAAGCCAAGGGACAAGCCCCGGTCCGGAAGCCGACCTTCGGTCAGGCGCCGCCGGCCGCCCAGTGCTCGGCGACCACCGACGCGGCGGCGAGCCCCTGCGCCTTCCCCGCCTCCGCCGACGGGCCGCGGGTCTCGGGGGAGAGCGGGTCCGTCCCGAAGGCGGCCACGGACGCCTCGTCCGCGAGGATCACGTCCACCACGGCCCCCGCGTCCCGCAGCCCCGCCACCTGCGCGTCCAGCGTCGGGTCGACCAGCGGCGCCACGACCAGGACGCGCTCGAACCCGGCCGCCAGGTCCGCGTTCACCATGGACCGGATACCGCCGTCGATGTACCGCACGTCCCCGACCGTCACCGGCGGCCAGATCCCCGGGACGGCGCAGCTCGCCGCCACCGCGTCCACCAGCGGCACCCCGGAGTCCTTCGTCCAGATCACGGGCTCACCGGTCGTCGCGTTCACCGCCGGGACGACCAGTGGACGCTCCGGCCACTCGTGCACCGGGAGCCGTCCCTCGAACACCGCGTACCGCTCCTTCTCCGGAACGGTCTCGGTGGCAAGAGCGAAGGCCCCCACCTCACGGCGGATCGTCGTCATGTCGGAGTGGTCGGCCTGGATCTGCAGCATCCGCTCCCACACCCGCTCCAGGGACACGCCCTGCGGAACGAACTCGTGGTTCTGCCGCGCCGGGTCGGTCTGCCGCGCGTACAACTCGTCCGGGGAGAGTCCCGCGCCCACCTGGGCGGCCACCGACGACCCGGCCGAAGTCCCGACGAGGAGGTCGGCGCCCAGCACGTCCGCACCACCCTCGGCCAGCCCCACCAGCACGCCGATCTCCCAGGCGATGCCCGCGACGCCACCCCCGCCCAGCACCAGTGCCGTCCGTCCCGTCACGGTTACCTCCCGAAGATCATCCAAAGCCATGCCCGGACAGCGCCGGGCGCCCCGAACGTTATTCCGTCGGCCGTTGGTTTGACACCCCTCCCAGGAGCACGTACGTTGACTCCTCGTCCCCAAGGGATGCAGGACGCGCGGTTCTCGCAGCGGCCGGCCAGGGGAGCCCCTTCACGATCATCAGGACACGGCGATTCGTCATGCCCTGCGTGTTGAGGCATGCCAGAAAGGCTCGATTTTGCGAATCGGCGCCGGTCTGGTGAAATAGAAGGGCTGCAGGGAACGGCCGCGAAAGCGGACGGGAAGTGCGGAAATCAGAATCAGCCGGAAATTGACAAGCCGGCCGGAACTGATAAAGTAAGAGAGTCGCCACGGAGCGAAGGCCGCGGAAACGCGGACGGAGCGCGTGAGTGTCCGTTTCTTGAGAACTCAACAGCGTGACAAAAGCCAGTGCCTTTATAGATCAGGCAGTGCCTGATCACCCCGTGCACGTGGATCTTCGGATTCGGGTGCAGGGATTTCTTTGAGGCAAATGCAATCCCTTTCGGGGGGTTGTTTTGCTGGGATCTTCGGATTCCTCTTTCGGGTTTGGCGGGTTCCGGGTTCGCCCCTGGTTCCTGTCGTTTGGACCTTGATGGAGAGTTTGATCCTGGCTCAGGACGAA
>NZ_RFFG01000210.1 GCF_003696215.1 Actinomadura harenae
GGCGGGACGCCCGGGACCGGCGTGGGGAGCGCCGGGCCGGGCGTCCCGCCGCCGGAACCCGCGCTGCGGCTGTTCGAGCCGCCCGTGGACCTCACGCACGGCGACCGGTTCGCCGCGCTGCACCGGCTCGCCGCCGTCACCCGGATCCACTCCGGGGACGTGCTGGTCTGCGGTGTCCGCGACTGCCGCCCGGACGTCCTCATCGGGCTGTCCGACCTGTGCCTCGCGCACGGGGCGACGCTCGTCGGCGTCCCCGAGCCCGAGGTCGCGCCCCTGCTCCACGCCATCGGCGCGCACCGGGCGACGGCCGCGGTCGTCACCCCGGAGAAGCTGCGCGCCCTGACCTTCGACCACGCCCCCGTCCCGGTCCCGGACGTCCGCCTTCTGGTGACCGGGACCGTCGACCCTGAGGTGGCGCGCGCCTGCCATCACCGGCACGGCTGGAGTCCCGTCCCCGTGACCTGACCCCGGCCCGCGCACCACCCTTCCGAGGGCCCGCCGGCGATTCCGCCCCGCCGCCGGGCCACGGGGACGGCCCCGGCCGAACGGGGACCACCGACCAACGGGCGCCCGGTGGTCCCCGTCCGCCCGGGGCCGTCCTCGTTAGACCCGCCAAGCCCGCCCCAGGCGTTCAGCGCCTGGGGCGGGCTTCTCGTCGACCGCGGGCGTTCTAGGCCGGACGGGGGATGGACTTGTGCTCCAGGTAGGCGGTGAGCCCCTCGGGGCCGAGTTCCCGGCCGAGCCCGGAGTCCTTGTAACCCCCGAACGGGGTGTTGGGGTCGAGGACGTACAGGTTGACGCCGCAGGAGCCGGTCCGGATGCGGCGGGCGACGTCGACGCCGTGGGCGACGTCGGCCGTCCAGACCGAGCCGCCGAGGCCGTAGTCGCTGTCGTTGGCGATCCGGACGGCGTCGTCCTCGGTGTCGTAGGGCAGGAGGGCGAGGACGGGCCCGAAGATCTCCTCGCGGGCGATGCGCATGTCGTTGGTGACGTCGGCGAAGACGGTCGGGGCGACGTACCAGCCGCGGTCGCGGGGGCGGTCCAGTCCCCCGGCGATGATCTTGGCGCCCTCGTCCTGGCCGATCCGGATGTAGTTCTCGACGCGGTCCTGCTGGCGGCGGGCGACGAGCGGGCCGATCTCGGTGGCGTAGTCGGCCGGGTCGCCGACGGCGAGCGCGGACACCATCTCGCCGAGCGCGTCGGCGATCTCGGCGTAGCGGCTGCGCGGCGCGAGGATCCGGGTCTGCGCGGCGCACGCCTCGCCGTTGTTCATCAGGGCCGCCATCTTGAAGCCCTCGATGGTGGTGCCGAGGTCGGCGTCCTCGAGGATGATCGCGGCGGACTTGCCGCCGAGCTCGAGGGTCGCGGGGCGCAGCAGCCGGCCGCACGCCTCGCCGATGCTGCGCCCGGCGGAGGTCGAGCCGGTGAAGGCGACCTTGTCGACGCCGGGGTGGGACACCAGGTACGCGCCGACCTCGCGTCCGGCGGGGACGATGTTGAGCACGCCGTCCGGGACGCCCGCCTCGCGCGCCCACTCGGCCAGCAGGTAGGCGTCGAGCGGGGCCTCCGGGGACGGCTTGGCGACGACGGTGCAGCCCGCGACGAGGGCCGGGGCGAGCTTCAGCATCAGGGTGAACTGCGGGACGTTCCAGGGGTAGATCGCGGCGACGACCCCGACCGGCTCGCGGGTGACGGTCACCGGGCCGAGCATGCCGGGACGCTCGTCCTCCCAGGTGAAGTCGACGGCGAGGTCGGCGTAGTACTGGAGCACCATCTGCGGGAGCGCGGCCTGGCCGAAGATGGAGAACAGGATCGGCGAGCCCATCTCCTCGGTGATCAGGTCGGCCATCTCCTGCTGCCGCTCGGCGTAGATCGTGGAGAGGCGGCCGAGGATCGCCGCGCGCTCGGCGGGCGTCATCCGGGGCCAGGGGCCGTGGTCGAACGCGAGCCGGGCGGCCTGGACGGCGCGGTCCATGTCGGCCTCGGTGCCGTCCGGGACGCGGCCGACGACCTCCTCGGTGTGCGGGGAGACCACGTCGATGACGCCGGTGCCCGCGGGGGCCTCCCACCCGCCGCCGATGAACAGCCGATCGTGTTCGCGCATGCCGCCTCCCGGACTTGACCGAATGCTTGCTTGGGAGACAGCATCGCACGACCCACCGGGGCGTCCGCAAGAGGGGACGAGACGCCGGTCTCGGCCGCCGTCTCAGGAAGGAGGGCGGGTCAGGCCGGGCCGAGGAGGTGCGCGTTCGGGCGCCGCGCCCGGTCGGCGAGGGCCGGGAGCTCGACGACCTCGACGCCGTGCGCGCGCAGGTGCTCGTCGCCCGTGCCCTCGACGAACAGCGACGGCTCGCGCCACGCGAACACCACGCGCCGGATCCCGGCCGCGACGATCAGCTCGGCGCACGGCCTCGGCCGCGACTTCCGCGCCCCGCACGGCTCGAGCGAGCTGTAGACGGTCGTGCCGGGCGGGACGCCGCCCGCGCGGAGCTTCGCCAGGGCCGACTCTTCGGCGTGGTCGTGCGGGTCGGACTCGCGGGAGTGGCCGCGGGCGAGTTCCGTGCCGTCCGGGGCGACGATGACCGCGCCGACCGAGAAGGCGGTCTCGGACGGCGGGCACAGCGCGGCCAGGTCGCAGGCCAGCGCGAGCCACTCCGCGTCGGCGGGCGGGCCGGCGGACGGCACGGCGGGCGGGGTGGCGGGCGGGGTGGCGGGCGGGGTGGCGTCAGCCACGGTTCTCTCCGACCAGGTAGCGCAGCAGGACGAGGTTGCCGATGCGGGTGATCTCCTCCAGGCGCATCGGGCGCTCCGGGGACTGCGGGAACACGCCCGAGCCGACGAACCGGGGCGCGGCCGGGTCGCCGAGGAAGAAGGGGGCGACGACCAGCTGGATCTCGTCCACGAGGCCCTGCTGGAGGAACGCGGTGTGGATGCCGCCACCGCCCTCGACCATCAGCCGCCGCACCCCCCGCCGGGCCAGGTCGGCGAGCATCGCGGGGAAGTGGACGGGGTCGCCCGCGTCCATCACCTCGGCCCGGTCGCCGAGCCGCGCGGCGAGCGCCGGGGCGTTCCCGGACGACGCGTAGACCAGCTTCGGGGCCTCGCCGGTGGTGAAGAAGCGCGCGCCGGGGTCGAGGTCGCCGCTCCACGTGACCGTCACCTTGGTGAGGTCGGGCGCCATCCCCTGGGTGACCCGCCGCTCGCGCCGCGACGGGCTCTTGATCAGCAGTTTCGGGTCGTCCGCGCGGACGGTCCCGGCGCCGACGAGGATCGCGTCGCAGGTGGCGCGGACGGCGTCGACCCGGTCGAAGTCGGCCGGGGTGGACAGGCGCAGCCGCTCGGGCCCCGCGTCGTCGATGTAACCGTCGATCGACATCGCGCAGCTCAGCAGGACGTGGGGACGGTCGCTCACGCGCGCCACTCTAGGCGACCGCGCGGCCCGCCCGCGCTGGGTGCGGACGATCTCACCGAGCGTGACCGAACGCGAGGGGGCGGGGCGGGGAAACGGGGCGGGGCGGCGTTTCCGGGCCGGAAGTGTCGGAGGTGACGCCTAGGGTGTGGTCGCGATGCGAATACTCCACACCTCCGACTGGCACCTCGGCCGCTCGTTCCACCGCGAGGACCTGCTGTCCGCGCAGGCCGCGTTCGTCGACCACCTGGTCGCGACCGTCCGCGACGAGCGGGTCGACTGCGTGCTGGTGTCCGGCGACGTGTACGACCGGGCCCTGCCCGGCGTGGACGCGGTGAAGCTCGCCAACGAGACGCTCGAGCGGCTCGCCGAGCGCACCCGGGTGGTCCTCATCGCGGGCAACCACGACTCGGCGCGGCGGCTCGGCTTCGGCTCCGGGCTGATGGACGCCGCCGGGGTGCACCTGCGCACCGACCCCGCGCGCGTGGGGGAGCCGGTCATGGTGGACGACGTCGCCGTCTACGGGATCCCCTATCTGGAGCCGGAGATCGTCCGCTCGGAGTGGGACCTTTCCGAGCGGGGGCACACCGCGGCGCTCGGCGAGGCCATGCGGCGCGTCCGGGCCGACCTGGCGGCACGCGGCGGCGCCCGGTCGGTGGTGCTCGCGCACGCGTTCGTCACCGGCGGTGAGCCGAGCGACAGCGAACGCGACATCTCGGTCGGCGGAGCCGCGAACGTCCCGGCGGCGGTGTTCGAGGGGGTCGACTACGCCGCGCTCGGCCACCTGCACGGACGCCGGCGCATCACCGAGCGGGTCCGGTACTCGGGTTCGCCGCTCGCCTACTCCTTCTCCGAGGAGGACCACGTCAAGGGCTCCTGGCTCATCGACCTGCGCCCGGACGGCTCGCTCGGCGAGGAGTTCGTCGAGGCGCCGGTGCCGCGCCCGCTCGCGCGCCTGCGCGGACGCCTCGACGACCTGCTCGAGTCGTCCCGGTACGACGACCTCACCGGGCACTGGCTCCAGTTCACGATCACCGACCCGAACCGCCCGACCTCGGCGATGGAGCGGCTGCGGCGGCGGTTCCCCCACACGCTCGCGCTGTCCTTCGAACCGGACGCGGCCGATGGTTCCGCCGGGGGCCGCACGTTCGCCGACCGGGTGCGCGAGCGGTCCCCCCTCGACATCGCCGACGACTTCGTCACCGAGGTCACCGGCACGCCCGCGTCCGGCGCCGAGAGCGACCTGCTGCACGAGGCGTTCGAGGCGTTCCGCCGCAAGGAGGCGCTGCGGTAATGCGACTGCACCGGCTCGTCGTCACCGCGTTCGGCCCGTTCAGCGACCGGCAGGAGATCGACTTCGGCGCGCTGTCGGACGCGGGCCTGTTCCTGATCCAGGGGCAGACCGGCGCGGGCAAGACCAGCGTGCTCGACGCGGTCTGCTTCGCGCTGTACGGGCAGGTCCCGGGCGTCCGCAACAGCGCGCGCGGGCTCCGCAGCGACCACGCCGCGCCCGGCCTCCCGCCGAGCGTGGAGCTGGAGACGACCGTCCGGGGGCGGCGGCTGCGCGTCACCCGGTCCCCTGAATGGCACCGGCCGAAGAAGCGCGGCGAGGGCCTGATCAAGGAGAACGCCAAGGTCGTCCTGGAGGAGTTCGAGCACGGCGCGTGGGTCGCGCTGTCCACCCGGGTGGGCGAGGCCGACGACGTGATCGGCACGCTGCTCGGCATGACCGCCGCGCAGTTCTGCCAGGTCGCGATGCTGCCGCAGGGCGCGTTCGCCGGGTTCCTGCGCGCCGACGCCAAGGGCCGCCGCGAACTGCTGGAACGCCTGTTCTCCGCCGAGGTCTTCACCGCCGTCGAGAACTGGCTGGGCGAGCGCCGCCGCGACACCGGCCGCGAGGCGGACGCGCTGCGCGCCGGCGCCGCGTCCCTCGCCGGACGCGTCGCCGAGGCGGCCGGGGAGCCGAGCCCGCACGAGTCCGTCGCGCTGGTGCCCGCGCCCCGGCCGGGCTCCGGTTCCGGCTCCGGAGAGGCCCCGTTCACGGCGCAGGAGACCTTGGAGACGGTGGAGGCGCTGCCCGCGTGGGCACGCGCCCTCGGCGTCGAGCACACCGACCTGCTGGCCCTCCAGGAGGACCTGCTCTCGGACGCCTCGGACCTCGCCGTCACCGCGCGCCAGGCCCTGGAACAGGCCCGTGACCTGGAAGGACTGCAGCAGCGGCACGCCGAGGCGGTCCGCCGCAGGGACGATCTCGCCGAACGCGCCGAGGAGCGCGCCGACCTCGCCTCCCGGCTCGACGCGGCGGCCCGCGCCGACCGGGTCGTCCGGCTCGTCCGGGAGGCGGACTCGCGGCGGCGGCAGGCCGAGCGGGCGCGCGCGCA
>NZ_RFFG01000211.1 GCF_003696215.1 Actinomadura harenae
GGCTCCGGGCGCGCCCGGAGCGCACAAGGCCCCGACCGCGCCGCACCGGCGGGGCCGGGCGGCCGCCGAGCGCCTCGCGACCTTCCCGGCCGGGCACGGCGCGACCGTCCACGGCGAGCCGGGGCCGAACGACTCGCCCGCGTCGCAGATCCCGATCCTGGGCGGCATCCTCGGCAAGCTCATGCCCCAGCCGGACGAGCAGGGCAGCAAGAGCGGTCCGCAGGGCCAGCAGGGCCCGGGTCAGCAGGGCCAGCCGGGGCAGCAGGGCCAGTACGGTCCGCGCGGCCAGCACGGCCCGCGGGGTCAGCACCGTCCGGGCGGCCAGTACGGCCCGCGCGGTCAGTTCGCTCCTCGCGGTCAGTACGGCTCGGACGAGCGGGGCCTGTCCGTGGCGAGCCCCAACCCGGACCAGAACCTGGGCTCGGGCGGCGAGCAGGACGGTTCCGCTCCGGACGCGTCCAAGGCTCCGCCGCTCGGCGGGAACCTGCTGAAGAACCTGACCGACCTGCTGAAGGGCGGCGGGCAGGCGCCTCCGTCCGCCGCGCGGCGGGCCACGTCGGCCGAGCGTCGCGCCACGGCTCCGGAGGCGTCCGAGGCGCCCGCCGGGCTGCCGCCGGTGCCGGTCATCTCGGACGTGCTGAAGAGCGTCAACGGGGGTTCGGACCCGGCGCAGGTCGGCCTGCCCGGCCTGAAGTAGAGGCGGTCCGCCGCCTCCTGATCCGGTCTCCCACGGGACGTCCGCGCCACGACGGCGCGGGCGTCCCGTTCGCTTGTCCAGGGTGAATTACATCGTTGTTATCTTGCCGAGATCGGCAGGTGCGATATCGACGGAGCGCACTAGATCCACTTCGGAGTGACAAATACGTGGTGACAAAGCCCACAAAGGCAAGTCTGAAGTTTGCACCAAGCGGAACGCAACGTACGGTCAAGGACTTGTGTGCGGCCCCACATGAATGAGCTCTGGTTCGTCCAACTGAAGATGGCCGGGAGCCGCACCGCCGGACGTCCGAACCGCTGAGCGGCGGACATGTCGAGAGCACCGGTGCCGTGAGCGGGACGCGAGGCGGAGAAGCCCCTCGCCGGAGGAGATCCCGCGGGCGTACGCGATCAAGAACGAAAGTCCTTTGTCGGCGTGCGCCGGAAACACGGCCCGGAATGCGGACGTCCGGGGTCCTGTCCCCGAACGAAGGATCTCTCCGTGGGCAAGCATCGTCCCAGGTTCCGGCTGCGCACCGTTCTGGTCGCGTCCGGCGTCGCGGTCGCCGTCCTGGCGGCGGGCGCGGCGGCGCTCCTCATGGGCGGCGGCTCCAGCGGCTCCGCGAACGCGGCGCAGACGCGTCGGCTCGCGGCCCAGCCGACCCCGCCCCCCGCTCAGACGCCCTCCCAGGCCCCGGTGGCCGACCCGCCGCGCAAGAAGCCGGGCAAGGCCAGTCGCGGCGAGAAGCGGGACCCGGTGCCGCAGCCGGTGGAGATCACCCAGGCTCCCAAGGCCAAGCCGAAGCCCAAGAAGCCGAAGTACACCGTCCTGTCGACCGGCACGTGCCAGGCGTCCTCCTACGGTGAGGGGCAGTCGACGGCGAGCGGCGAGCGGTTCGACCCGAGCGCGCTGACCGCCGCGCACAAGACCCTCCCCTTCGGGAGCAAGGTCCGCGTGACCAACAAGAGCAACGGCCAGTCGGTCGTCGTCCGCATCAACGACCGCGGCCCGTTCGTGTCCGGCCGCTGCCTGGACCTGTCGACCGCCGCGATGAAGCAGGTGGACGGCATGGGCGCGGGCGTCATCCCGGTCCGCTACGAGGTCCTCTCCCGCGGCTGAGCCCGCCCTCTCTACTCCGAGATCGTCCGTCGCGCCCTGGTGAAGGCGTCCAGCAACCACACCCGACGGCTCACCACGCGCCTCCCGCAACCACCAAAAGTCTTTAGCCGGTGTCGCGATCAGGGGAGCGGCTCGTGCGAGGCGGGGGCGAGAGGCCTCCGGGCCGGCCGGTCAGGCTGAGCTGCTGCCGGTCAGGTGCAGGGAGACGGGCGGCGCGGCGGGCGTCGTCGGCTCGGCGAGGCGTTCGCGGAACCAGTCGGTGAGGACGCCGTCCACGCGGACGGCCTCGGTGATCGGGGCGCGGGCCTCCGTCCCGGGCGCGGCGGCCAGGGCGTGGCCCATCCGGAACGTCGCGGCCTCCACGGCCGGGGCGCCGCAGTGGGCCAGGAGGTCGTGCAGCGCGGTCACCTCGGCGGGCGGGACGATCCGGTCGCGCGCGCCGCCGATCAGCAGCAGCGCGGCGCCCGCCCCGGCGACCCGCCCGACCTGGACGGCGAAGTCGAGCCGCTCGGCCAGCTCGTCCGCGGCGGGACTCCAGGAGCGCTCCCGCCCGGCGCGCTTCTCCACCGACATGGCCAGCCGGGCGGGCGACACGACCGGCGCGACCAGCGCGGCCGTGCTGACCTGCACGGTCTGCCGCGCGAGCGTGAGCAGCACGGCCGCCGCGCCCGCCGAGAACCCGGCCAGGGCGACCGGCGCCACGGGGACGTCCAGGTCGCGGCGCAGGTCGTCGAGAACGGCGGGCAGCAGCGCCGCGGCCTGCTCGACGGACGCGCCGAACGCCGTGACGCCCGCGTCCGTGAGGAACCCCTGCGAGTCGAGGCCGGTCGGGAGGACGGAGGACGGATCGTCCCGGTGCGGCAGGTCCAGGAAGACGCGCCAGGTCGGGACGCCGGTCATCGGCACCGCCGTCGCCATCGCCGCGGCGGTGCGCGGCGGGTCGAACCCGGGCCAGGCCACGATCAGCTCGGTCGGGCCGGACGCGCGCGCGTCCACGGCGGTCGGCGGCAGCGCCACGTACCCGAGCCCGGCGGCCGTCCCCCGGACGGGCCACAGCGGCTCGGCCGGGCGCGTCGCGTCAGCGGGTGCGGGCGTGCTCTCGGCGCGCCTGGCGAGGCCGGTGGCCGGGACCTGGGGGCGCGCGCTCGACGCGGCCGGGCCGCCTCCGGGCTCGTCCGGGGCGGTGCTCATGGGGTCGTCCGGCCCGGTGGGGCGGAGACGGGGATCGGGGCCGGCGGGGTGGGCGGTCATCGTCAGCTCAGCTCCTCGCGGTCGCGGCGGTCGCCTGCGCGGACACCGCCGTGTCCCGGGGCCCGAACGTCCGGGGCGTGCGGTGCCCGCGGACGGACGGGAGGCGGCGCCCCTCCCACGAGTCCGGAGTTCCCGAAGCTCATGTTTCCAGCGGACGGCGAAGAATGCCCCCCAATCCGCACACTCTGTTCCGGAGAGATAGCAAACTGTCACCTCGCATCACCGGCCTGGCGCCTCGTGGCGAGGTTGAGACCGTGGTCACGGGGACGGCCTGAGGGTGGCCGAGGGAACAAGATAGGTCGCGTTCGCGTCCTAGAAAGGTACGGGCGGTGTCGGATCGCCCGCGAAGCACCTGGGAGGACGCGTGAAGGGGAAGCGAGGAGCGGCGGCCGCGGGCCAGGCCTGGCAGATCTACAGCGAGACGCTCGAAGACGGTGCGCCGCGCTTCGGCGAGCGCGTCCGCGCCGTTCCGAGGATGCTGAAGTCGATCCTGCGCGGCGACTACAAGGGCATGTCGATCGGCTCGCTCGGCCTGCTGGCGCTCGGGATCGTCTACATCATCTCCCCGATCGACGCGATCCCGGACATGCTGCCCATCGTCGGCGTCGTCGACGACACGGGCGTGGCCCTGTGGATGGCGACGGTCCTGATCCGCGCGGCGGGCGACTACGTCGCCTGGGAGCGCGGTGGCCGCCCCCACGTGGTGGTCGGCGACATCGTCGACTGACCTGCGGCGATTCCGAAGGCCGACGGCTCCGCGCCGTCGGCCTTTCGCATGTCCTGAGTCGTTCGCGTGCCCTGAGTCGTTCGCGTGCCCTGAGTCGTTCGCCTGTCCTGAGCCGTTCGCGTGCCCGGGTCAGGTGCGGGAGGCGCCGTCCAGGTCGGCGGCGAAGCCCGCGGCCACGGCGCGCATGACGGGGACGACCTCCAGGACGGTCTCGTGCGTCATCCGCGCGGACGGCCCTGACACCGAGAACGCCGTGAGCGTCGGCGCGCCCGGCAGGGGGACGGCCACGCAGCGGACGCCGATCTCCTGCTCCTCGTCGTCCACGGCGTAGCCGCGCTGACGCACGCGCGCGAGCTCGTCCACCAGGGCGTTCGGGTCGGTGAAGGTGTGCTGGGTGCGGGCGGGCATGCCGGTGCGGGAGAGGATCTCCCGGACGCGCGGCTCGGGAAGCTGCGCGAGCAGGGCCTTGCCGACGCCCGTGCAGTGCGGGAGGACGCGCCGTCCGACCTCGGTGAACATCCGCATCGAGTGGCGCGACGGGACCTGCGCCACGTACACCGCCGAGTCGCCCTCGAGGACGGCCATGTTCGCGGTCTCGCCGACCTCGTCCACCAGCCGGGCGAGCGCGGGCCGCGCCCAGGTGCCGAGCAGGCCGCTCGCGCCGTCGCCGAGGCGGATCAGCCGGGGGCCGAGCGCGTACCGCTTGTTCGGCTCCTGGCGGACGTAGCCGTGGTTCACCAGCGTCCGCATCAGCCGGTAGATCGTGGGCATCGGCAGCCCGGACACCTCGGTCAGTTCGGACAGCGCCATCTCGCCGCCCGCGTCCGCCAGATGTTCCAGCAGCTCGAAGGCGCGTTCCAGGGACCGTACGGCCTCCGCCACCGATGACTCCTCTCCCCGAGCGATCGCCCCATCTTACGGAGAACGGATTTCACTCTGCGAAAGACATCGATGTGGTTACGGTTCGTGTCCGAGTGGTTATAACAGCGTGTGCCCCCCGACGCGACCTGACCGAAACGGCGTAGCGGAGAGGAACCGGCGATGGGGCACCAGGCGATGCGACGCCGCGGACCGAGAAGGACACGCGCACGGAGGACCTGCCGCCTGGGCGTGGCGGTGCTCGGAAGCGCCCTGGCGGTGCCCTCGACCATGGTCGTCTCGTCCGCCTCGGCCGTGGGCGGCGCGCCCGCTCCGGCGGGCACGGCCACCGCGTCCCCGCTGACCCCGGTCCCGCAGGACGGGACCGCTCCGGCGACCGCACCCACCTCCGCGTCCACGTCCACGTCTGCGACAGCGTCTTCGACGGCCACGCCGACACCGAGTCCTTCGGGCTCGGGTTCGGGCGCGGGCGGAACCGCGTCGGCTCCTTCGGGAGCGGCGAATGCGCAGGTCACGGCCGTGCGGCTGATCACGACGGCCGAGCCGGTGGGGGAGCGCCGCCGCCGCGGCGGGCGCGTCTTCCTCTATCTCGTGGGGGTCCGCCCGGTGGGCGGGGTCGCGCGGGGCGCGTCGCTCGCGCTGGCCGCGGAACGCCCGCTGAGCTGGGCCGGACGGGCCTCCGCCTGCGCGCCCGGCCAGGACCGCGCGGAGCTGAGCTGCCCCCTCGGCGACCTCAGCGACCGCCGGATGGTCCCGATCGCCGTCCGGGTCCCGGGGAAGCACGCCGCGCGGAACGAACGCCGTGCGGCCGTCCCGCACGTGGTGATCGTGGCGCGGGCGGGCAACGCGTCCGAGCAGACCGTCCTGTCGCTGACTCCGCGCGAGGACGGCCCGACTTCCGGCCCGACCGTAACCGGGAACGACCAGCAGGCACCGGCCTCCGGGCCCGCGAAGCACCCGAAACACTCGACGGACCCGGCGTCCGAGCAGAGCGGCGTTGTGCAGGCTCCCGCCCCTGACGGCGGCGCGACACCGGACGCCGGCTCGGCCACGCCCGGCCAGCCCGCGCTCCCGCCCGCCTCCGCGCCCGCGCCCGCGCCCGCCACCCC
>NZ_RFFG01000212.1 GCF_003696215.1 Actinomadura harenae
GAGCCGTCCGGCGACGAACCGCGGCTCGAACCCCGGCCCGCCGCGCCGCCCCGCCGGGCCGCCGTCCGGACGGCCGGGCCAGGACGCCGACCACGACGCGTCCAGAAGCAGCGCCATCGCGTCGAACGTCGCCGCCAGCGCGTACATCTGCAGCGGGGACGCGTCGTCCTCCCCGCCCGCCGGCCCCTCCGGAACCCCGCCCTGGCCCGGCCACCACGGCTGCTCCCCGACCGGACCGCCGGACGTCCACAACGCGGCCAGCGGCGTCGCACGGCGGGACTCGGCACGGCACACCAGCCCCTCCGAGAGCAGCACGCGCCCCTCCATGCCGCAGCTGACCTCCCCCGAACAGCGGTCCCGCTCCAGGCGGAGCAGCAACTCCTCGAGCGCGACGTCACCCCCCTCACCCTGCGGGCCCCCGCCCGGCGGGGGCGGCATCGACGGGACGGCGGCGGATTCCCCTCGCACCGGGGAACCGGCGGCGTTTTCGCCCGCGGGGCCGGAGAACCGCGGGGCGCCGGAGAACTCGGACCCCATCACGCCCCCTCCGCGAGCAGATCGACGATTTCCCGGACCCGCAGCCGCGCCAGCGCCAGATTGCCGCTGTCCCGGTCGAGGACGACGTGGAGGAACAGCTGGGTGCCGAACGCCCGGCCGACGCAGACCAGCAGGTGGTAGCCGAACGTCCCGGAGACGATGATCTCCTGGACGTCGTCGCCGGCCGGTGACGCGCTGAGCGCCGGGCTGGCCAGCACCACCCGGACGACGTCGGTCGTGCCCGCCGCGTCCTGGTGCTGGTCCAGTGCCCCGGCGGCGCCGCCGGACGCGGCCACCGCCAGGCCGGTGGAGCAGTCGACCAGGGTCGCGCCACGCGCCCCCGGAATCGTCATGATCTGCTCCATGCAGCCATTGATGCCCACCGCGCCCCCCTTCTGCGAGTGCGTGTCCCAGGGCCCTGACCGTACGCGTCGGATAAGGCGCGTAAAGCGATATCCCGGAGCGAATTCACGCGTTCAGGAAAGGGTGGGAATTCATCCCCGGTGGAACGCTTCAAAGAGGAGGGATACCTGTCGGTATAAACGACAGGAGGGGGCGCGTCCGGGCGGCAGGGACGTTCGGGGGCAAATCCGGCCGGGGGAAGTGGGCGTCCCGCGATGCCCGAAAGGGGGCGGCCGGAACGGGGCAATCTCGCCCAAGAGGGGTGACGGGAGCCCGCGGAGGCGTACCGTCGGAGACGAGTACTCGTCCACGAGTACTCGTCGGCGAGTAGGGACGGGCGGAGGTGGCCCCGGTGGCGAAGCGGCGCAGGGTCGGCAACCTGCTGGCGCTGCCGGTGCTGAGCTCGCTCGGCGAGCGCCCGATGTACCCCTACGAGATCGCCTCCACGCTCCGGCGCCGCGGCAAGGACGCCAGCGTGAAGATCAACTGGGGGTCGTTCTACACGGTCGTCCGCAACCTGGAGAAACACGGGCTGATCAAGTCGACCGGCACCGTCCGTCAGGGCAACCAGCCGGACCGGACCGTCTACGCGATCACCCCCGAGGGCCGCGCCGAGCTCGCCGACTGGCTGCGCGAGCTGGTCGCCGTCCCCGAGCGCGAGTACCCGCGTTTCGAGGCCGCGCTCGCCGACGCCGCCGTCCTGCACCCGGGCGACTTCACCGGCCTGCTGCGCCGCCGCATGGAGGCGCTGGACGCCGAGCTCGCCGAGCAGGACCGGCGCCTGGCCGAGGCCCGCGCCTGGCTGCCCGAACTGCTCCTCATCGAGGCCGACTACCACCGCACGCTCGCCGCCGCCGAGACCGAGTGGGTCCGCGCGCTGCTCGCCCGGCTCGAGGACGGCACCATGCCCGGCCTCGCCGACTGGGCCCGCTTCCACGAGACCGGAGAGGTCCCCGAGGAGATCGCCCGGCTCAACGAGGAGGAACGGCGGCGCGCCGCCCAGCAGGCCCCGCCACCGCAGGAGGCCACGCCACCGCACGAGGAGGCCGACTGACGACGTCCGCCTGAGGACAGGCCACCCACAGCAACGTCAAGGCCCCGGCCGGTGCGGCAACACCGGGCCGGGGCCCGAGACCAGAACGCCGATCCGCGGCAACGGAACCAGCGACCTGGGCGACACCACAAGGTTAGCCGGACCCCCTCCGCCGCCGGATCGTCCCACCGATCCCACGAACGGGAGAGTCCCATGACCACCGACCCGTGCGCCGTGCGCGCGCACGACCTCGGCAAGACCTACGCCGTCCGCGGCGTCAAGGGCGGCGTCCGCGCGCTGGACGGCCTGGACGTCACCGTCGGACGCGGCATCGTCTTCGGGCTGCTCGGCCCCAACGGCGCGGGCAAGTCCACCACCGTCAAGATCCTCACCACCCTCACCCGCCCCGACCGGGGCACCGCCGTGATCGAGGGCGTGGACGTCCGCCGCCGCCCCGACCAGGTGCGCCGCCTCATCGGCGTCGTCGCGCAGCGCTCCGGCAGCGACCCGCGCGCCACCGCCCGCGAGAACCTGGTCCTCCAGGCCCGGCTGCACGGCATGGGACGGCACTCCGCCCGCGCCCGCGCCACCGAGCTGCTCGCCCGGTTCGACCTCGCCGAGGTCGCGGGCCGGCTCGTCAGCACCCTGTCGGGCGGCACCCAGCGCCGCCTGGACGTCGCGCTCGGCCTCGTCCACCGGCCCGCCGTCCTGTTCCTGGACGAGCCCACCACCGGCCTGGACCCCGAGGCCCGCGCCGCGATGTGGGCCGAGATCCGGCGGCTCGCCGGGGACGACGGCCTCACCGTCGTCCTCACCACCCACTACCTGGAGGAGGCCGACCGGCTCGCGGAGCGCCTGGCGATCGTCGACCACGGACGTGTCGTCGCGGGCGGCACCCCCGACGAGCTGAAGGGCGAGCTGCGCGGCGACGCCGTCCACCTCGAACTGCCGTCCGGGACCGTCCCCGCGCAGGTCCGCGCCGTGCTGGAGGACCTGCCGCCCATCCGGGAGGTCCGCGTGTCGGGAGGCGGCGTCAGCGCCCGCGCCGACAACGGCGCGGCGGCCGTCCCCGCCGTCCTGGCCGCGCTCGAACGCGCCGGGACGCCCGCCGCGTCCGTGACCGTCGCCCGCCCGTCCCTGGACGACGTGTTCCTGCGCTACACCGGCCGCCGCTACCCCCCCGAATCCGACCCCGACACCCCCTCCGGCGACGGCACCCCACCCGGCAGGGAGACCCCACCCGGCGCGGATGCCGCGCCCGGCGTCCAGGCCGTCCCCCAGCCCGGCCCGTCCGCCCGGAAGGAGGCCGCGCGATGACCGCCGCGCCCGTCACCGCCCCCGCGCCCCGCGCGTTCACCGTGCCGCGCCTGATCGGCCACACCTGGCTCCTCACCGGACGCCGCCTGCACGCGGTGGCCCGGCAGCCCGCCGTCATCGCCGGGAACCTCGTCCAGCCCGCGATCTGGCTGTTCCTGTTCGGGTCGCTGTTCCGCCGCGTCGTGGACATCCCCGGCTTCGGCCACGGCTCCTACCTGGGGTACCTCGTGCCCGGCGTGATCGCCATGAACGCGATGAACGCCAGCATGTGGGCCGGTGTCGCGATGATCGAGGAGATCGACCGGGGCACGCTGAACCGGTTCCTGACGTCCCCGGTCAGCCGGGTCGCGCTGATGACCTCCGGCGTCGCCGACCAGGCCGTCACCACCGGTCTGCAGTCCGTCGCGATCCTGCTGTTCGGGCTGCTCGGCGGCGCGCACTACCCGGGCGGGATCGCCGGGTGCGCCGCGGTCGTCGCGGCGGGCGTCCTGCTCGGGACGGTGTTCGGGGGCCTGTCCAACGCGATGGGCATGCTGCTGCGGCAGCGTGAGGCGATCATCGGGTTCAACGTGCTGTTCATGCTGCCGCTGACGTTCCTGTCCTCGGCGTTCATGCCGACCGCGCTGATGCCCCGCTGGATCCGGGTCATCACCGCGTGCAACCCGCTCGACTGGGCCGTCCGCGCGGGCCGCTCGGCCCTCACGACCAGCCCCGACTGGGCCTCGGTCGCCGCCCGCGGCGGCGGCCTGCTGGCCCTGGCGGTGGTGTGCGTCGGGATCTCCGTCGCGACCTTCCGCTCCTACCAGAAGTCCGTCTGACCCTTCCCCGCGGCGGCCCGGCCCCCGGGTGGGCGTCCGGGCCGCCGCCCGTTCTGTCTGATCGCCTACCCTGACATGGGACGAAAGGGACGCGATCGATGAGCGAACTGCTCCGCACCGGGCGCGCCATGGCGATCGCGACCACCGTGTCGCGGATCACCGGGTTCCTCCGCGCGCTGGTGCTGGTCACCGCGCTCGGCATGGGCACCCGGCTGCTGGACGCCTACACCGCCGCCAACGTCGCCCCGAACACGATCTACGAGTTGGTGATGGGCGGCGCGGTCGCCAGCGTCGTCGTCCCGCTGCTGGTCCGGCAGGCGTCCCGGCCCGACGCCGACCTTTTCGCCCAGCGGCTGCTGTCGCTGGTGGTCTACGGGCTCGGCGCGGTCGTGATCCTGACGGTGATCGCCGCGCCGCTGATCGTGGACGCCACCGTCTCCGGGTTCTCGCCGCCGCAACGGCACGTCGCGGTCCTGTTCACCCGGTTCTTCATGCCGCAGATCCTGTTCTACGGCGTCAGCGCGACCCTGGCGGCCGTGCTGAACGCCCGCGGACGGCTCGCCGCGCCGATGTGGGCGCCGGTCGCCAACAACCTCGTCGTGACCGCGACCGGGCTGGCGTTCGTCCTGGTCGGCGGCACCGGGCACATCGAGTCGCTCACCACCGGGCAGGCGCTCCTGCTGTCGGTCGGCACCAGCGCCGGCGTCGCCGCGCAGATGACCGTCCTGGCGTTCGCCGGGCGCCGCGCCGGGTTCCGGCTGCGGCTGCACGCCGACCCGCGCGGCATCGGCGTCCGGCGCATCGCGGCCATGGCGGGCTGGACGGTCGCGTCCGTCGCCGCCGCGCAGGCCGTGTTCGTGGTCTGCTCCCGGCTCGCCTCGCACGCCGGGGCGGGCATGCTCGGCGTCTACAGCAACGCGTCCATGATCTTCCAGCTGCCCTACGGGGTCATCGCCGTCACCGTGATCACCGGTGTCCTGCCGCGGATGAGCCGCGCCGCCGGACGCCGCGACCTGGCGGGCGTCACCACCGACCTGTCGCACGGCCTGCGGCTCACCGGCGTCGCCCTCGCCCCGGTCGCGGCCGCGCTGATCGTCCTCGGCCCGGCCCTGACGACGCTGATGTTCGCGCACGGCAACACCTCGCCGGACGCGGCGCGGCTGACCGGGCGGACGCTCGCCGCCTACGGGCTGGCGCTCGTCCCGTTCGCCGGGTACCAGATCATGCTGCGCGCGTTCTACGCGCTCGGCGACACCCGGACGCCCGCGCTGATCAGCGTCGGCGTCTCGGCGGTGACGGTCACCGCCGTGCTGGTCGCGTCCCGGTTCACCGGCGGCGCGCGGCTGGTGATCGCGCTGGCCGCCTGCACCGCCGTGGCCTACACGGCCGGGCTGCTGGTCACGGCCCTGACGCTGCGCCACCGGCTCGGCCGGGTGGACGGCCGCCGCCTCCTCGACGTCCACGTGCGGAGCCTGGCCGCCGCGACCGTCGCGGGGCTGGCGGCCGCCGCCGTCGCCCACGCGGTCGACGGCTCCCTCGGCGCCGGGCCGGGCAGCGCGGCC
>NZ_RFFG01000213.1 GCF_003696215.1 Actinomadura harenae
TGCGCCAGCGCCGCTCCCGGCACCCGAACCGGACCCGCCGGACGCACCACGCCCGGCGACCGCCGCACCACCGCCGCCACTCGAACCGGACGACCGTCCGCCCGACACCGCGGCAGCGGCGCCGCCACCGGCCGACGGACGCGCCGACCAGGACGCCGGACGCGGCGAACCCGTCCCCGCCCCGGACGCGGCGCCCGACACGCCTCCCTCACCGTCCGGACCGCCGGTCCCGCTCAGCGAACCCGCACGCGTCGGCAGGTTGAGCGGCGGCGCGTCCCGACGCGACCGGCCCGAACCGGAGGCCCCCACTGCGGTCGTCCCGCGCGGCTTGGCGGCCAGCACCGGCGCCGAGTCCGGCGAGGGCGCGTCCGCGACCCCGGCGGCACCGGCGCGCCGATCGGCGACCACGACACCCGCGGGGGTGACACCGCCCTCGGACGCCGCGTCCGCCGCCGCGTCACGCTTGGCCCACCGGCCGAGCCGGTACCCGGCCGAGGCGGGCACCATGGCCGCCGCGAGGGTGTTCTTTCGCGCCTCGGCGACCGACTTGTCGAGATGCGCCTCGCTCTTCTCCCGCGCCCCGACGGCCGAGTACCCGACCGCGGAGAACAGGTGCTGGAACGGCTTGCGGTACACGAACGCCGCACACGTCACCAGCGCGATCAGCAGGATCTGCAGACCCCACGGCAGCGTCTCGCCGAGGATCAGCCCGTACGCCCACAGCAGCAGCGACAGCACACCGATCAACGCCGCCTGTTTCAGCAGCATCGACAGCAGCAGCTCGAGCCACCGGATCGCGATCACGCGCCCGATCCCCGGATGGATGCCGATCCCCAGGAAGATCGGCCCCGCGACGAGCAAGAGCAGAAACGCGATCTTCACGACGATCAACGCGATCGCGATGACCAGGATCAGCAACCCCGCGACCAGCGCCGCGAACAACCCGCCGAACGCCACCGCCAGACGGCTCGTCCAGTTCTTGCCCTGGAACAGCGCGTACGTGCCGGAGTAGTTGTCCTTGACGTTCTTCGACACTTCCTTGTAGGCGTCGGCCTTCTTCGCCAGGTCGACCTTCTGCTGCCCGTACGTCTCGGGCAGGTCGACGGCCTGCGCGTACAGCAGCTTGTCCGCGTTGTCCTTGACGATCTTGGCGTTGGGGTCGGTCGTCCCGAACTCGCCCATCAGCCACGGCTTGCACACCAGCGCGACCCACAGGCCGTTCGCGTTCCGGGTCGTCGCGTCCGGCTGCGCCGGGGCCGGCTGGGCAGGCTGCCCCGCCGGTGGCGCGGGCGCCGGAACACAGGTCGACCCCTTGGTGTCGCTCTGCGGCAACGCCGCGTTGAACGCCGCGCTCGTCGCCTCCGACACCTTCGTCCCGAGCGTCGTGAAGTCCGCGGGCCGCGCGATCAGCCAGATCAGCGCGACCATCGCCGCGACCATCCAGATCACGCCCTCGGTGACCTTGCTGGCCCGTTTGCGCACCAGCCCCCACCAGGCCAGCGTGATCGCCCCGAGGATGACCACCCAGGACCAGTACCGGGCGTTGAACGTCTTGCCCATCTGGGTGATGACACCGTCCACGGTGCCCTTCAGCCAGCCGAGCAGCGACTCGCTCGCCGCCGCCTGGTACACGCTGATCGTCGTCCGGTCGATCGCCCGCACCAGCGTGAACGTCGTGTTCGCGAGGGCGTTCCCCATCATCGCCATCGCGTCCGAGCAGCCCATGTCGACCGCGTACCAGGACTGCCCCGCCGTCCCGTACCGGTCGTAGTACGTCAGCTGCGCGGGCGGCGTCGTCTTGAGCTTGTCGCTCGGATAGTCGGGGGGCTTGATCATCCCGTCCGAGCCGGCCCCGTACTGCTCCGGCGCCGGACTGTCCGCCGGCCGGCACGGGTCCCCGCCGAACGGGCCCGCGCTCGCGATCGGCGTCAGGCCGAACATGAACAGGGCGAGGATGAGCGTCAGCAGCGCCGACCGGCGGGGGCCCCGCCGACGCCTGCCGTCTTTCCGGGTCAGATCGAGACCTTCACCAGGACGCCGCTGGATGCGGTGGCCCAGAGAAGCGGGGGGTCGGCGTTTCATGGGGCGGCCTCCTCGGTGTGGGCCCCCGCTGCGGACAGGTCGGACGTTCCGGGGTGTTGCCGGGTCGGGTTGGTGTCGAGCCAGGCGCGCAGCTCGGGGGAGACCAGGTCGACTCCGATGCGGCCCGCCCGGCCGTCGAGGTCGCGGAACACGCACTCACCGTTCCCGAGGTTGCGCAGGACGGCCTTGTGCTCGTCGGACGGCTCCACCCCCAGCAGGGCCATCACGTTCCCGACCTCGACACGCTCGGTCGAGCGGAACGAGAACACCGAGGACAGGCAGTTGGTCACCTGCTCATTCAAGAGGTCCCCGGCGTTCTGTGAGACGAGGATCAACGCAGTGTTGCGAGAACGGCCCATGCGCGACACTTCCGGCACCAACTTGGCGCCCTCGGGTGTCGAGGTGATGGCCCACGCCTCGTCCAGGAAGATGGCCTTCGGGAGGCGGCGGTCGAGGCCGTGCATGAGCCGCCGGGCGAACTGCGAGACCAGGTACATCAGCGCCACCGAGAGGCGCTGTTCGTACGAGTAGTCCTCGCGGCTGATCGAGACGTCCGGGAGGGTGAGGCCGCCGAGGGTGAACACGGTCGTCCAGCCCTCGGTGTCGATCCGCTCGTTGCCGGACGGGTCGAAGCACAGCCGCGCGAGCCGCATCTCCGACATCGACCGGAGCACCGCGCCGAGGTTCTTGGACGCCGGGTCGGGCGCGGACTCCAGGTGGTCCACGACCTTCCCGAGGGACGGCCGCGCGGCGTTCGCGACCGCGCCGACCGCCTGGATCATGGCGGACTCGCGCTCCTCCGACATGCGCGGCAGCAGCAGCCGGAGCGTCTCGGTCGCCATCGTCTTCTTCGCGGCCAGGTCGTCCCCGAACGAGAACGGGTCGAGCAGGCCGGGTGCGGCGGACCCGAGCGGCAGCGTCCGCGCCTTGCGTCCGCGCGCCTTGAGCAGCTCGACGAGCGACTCGGCGTCGCCCTTCGGGTCGATCGCGGCGACCGTCACCCCGCGCAGCGCCATCTGGTAGATGAGCAGCAGCGCGAGCGTGGTCTTGCCACCGCCGGGCTCGCCGGTGATCGCGACCGCGGTCGGACGGTTCCGGGCCGCCGCGACCAGCGGGTCGAAGTGGACGATCGACCGCGCGCGGCCCAGCGTCTCGCCGACGTACGGGCCGATCCAGCCCTCGTTCGCGTCGTCCGGACGGTCGCCGAGGTCGACCGTCGCGGTCGGCATGCCGCCCGCGATCGTGCGGAGCGGCTGCCGCTGCGCGTACGCGTTCAGCCGGATGCGGTCGCCGGGCAGCGACTCGCTGAACAGGCTGAACTGGTCGCCGGTCGAGTTCACCACGTCGATGCCGATGTCGCGGTAGTGCTCGACGACGGTGTCCACGCGCTGCGCCAGCAGCTCCGCCGACGGCGCGGACACGATGAGGCGGTGCCAGCCGTACACGAACGGCAGGCGCTCCTTGGTGATGCCGTGCTCCAGCATCCGCGCCGCGTCGATCTGCTCGGCGAGCGCGATCGGCGCCTCGACGCCGGCTTCACGGATGTGCTGGTCCATGTCGCGCGCGTGCGCGAGCTTCCGCGAGACGTCCTTGGACGCCTTCGCCGGCGGGATCAGCTTCATGCGCGCGCTGATCTCGACCGGGAACGACAGGGCGTCCGCGTAGTGGAACCACGGCTCGCCGTCCGGGAACGGCATCAGGTCCGGGAACCGCGCGAACGACAGGTACGCCACGAACGACTCGGCCGTCGCGCCGACGCCCGCGCCGTTGAAGTTCGGCTGCTCCATCCGCAGGAACGAGCGGCCGTTGTGGATCGCGCCCTCGACCAGCGCCTCGATCTCGCCGCGTCCCCACGTCCGGCGCGGGACGGCGGACGGCGGCGGGTCGGTCAGCGACCCCGTCACCGCGTGCTGGAACAGCCACGCGACCTCCGTCGAGGTGGCGTGCCGCGCGAACAGCGCGGACCCGCCGAGCGCCCGGCCGATCCGCTCGGCCTGCTCGGTCCAGCGCGCGATCTCCTTGCCGTCGATCGCGTCGTCCTCGATGCCGAGGACCGACTCGCTGCGCTTGTAGAGGCTCAGCAGCTGCGCGATCGCCCCGCCGGACAGCTGCGCGCCCATGCCGCGCGGGCCCAGCCGCACGCCGAGGTAGATCTCCTTGGTCCAGAAGACCTTCGCCCAGACGTGCCGGTAGGTCTCCTCCAGGTAGTCCGCCCAGCCGGGGCCGCCGTCGGACGTCCGGTCGAGCGCCCGCGCCCACTCCGCCGCCGGGTAGGTGCGGTGCGCGATCCGCAGGTGGATCTCCGCGTCGGACATCCGGATGCCCGCGAGCGCGATGGTGATGTTCGTGGCGAGCGCCTCGCGCTCCTCGCCGGTGGTGAACTCGTAGGACACCGTCGGCAGCCGGAAGTACGCCCACGCGGAGGTGTCGGTCAGCAGCACCCGGTCGTCGAAGTAGCGGACGGGCAGCCGGCTCGACCGCGCCTTCGTCATCCGGCTCATCGCTCGTGCCTCCGGTCCGGTCGCGGTCGTCCGGCCGAACCTGGCTCGGAGCTCATCGGGCGGCCTCCTGCTGCTGCTCGGTGTAACGCTCGGGCACTGCGGCGAACCCGCCGGCGACCACACCGGCGAGGGCGAGATAGGCGCGCCGGGCCGGCGCCCGCAGCGCCTTCAACTCGTTGCGCGGCGCACGATCCATGCTGAGGTGATCGTCCCACGGGATGCGGACGAGCGCGCGGCATCGGCCCCGCGCCACCGCCTCGGCTTGTTCAACATCGTCCATGCTGCGGCGGCTCACGCCGTTGATCACCGTGACGGCCCGTTCGCGCAGGTCCGCGTAGCCGTGACCGTCCAGCCACTCGTAGGTCATCGCGACCGCGCGCGGAGCGTCCGCGCTGGCCGGCGCCACGAGGACGACCTGGTCGGCGTACGGCAGGACGCGCGCGACGACCGCGGCGGCCGCGTCCAGCAGCGTCACCGAGTAGAACCTGTCGATCGTGCGGATGGCGAGCGCGTAGTCGCGGTCGTCCAGCGCCTGCAGCGGGTTCTTCCCGGCCGCGATGACGTCCAGCCCGGACTTGGCCTGCGAGGTGTACCGGCGCATCGCGGTCAGGCTGCCGATCTGGTCGGCGCGCGTGATGAGCCCGGTCAGCGTCTCGTTGGTCTCGCTGCGCGTCCGCCGCGCGAGCGCGCCCGGCCCCGGGTTCACGTCCACGGCCACGACCGGCTCGCCGTTGTGCTGCGCGAACGTGTGCCCGAGCATCAGCGCGGTCACCGTCTGCCCGGCGCCGCCCGTGCACCCGAGGACGACGATGTGCCGCGACCCCTGGAACGGCTGCTGGAGCCGCTGCTCGTACTCGGCATCGGTGTCCCCGTGCCCGCCGCCGACCGCGTGGAACAACCGGCGCAGGCCACCACCGGTGACCTCGTGCTCCGGGTCCGGCGGCGTGATCGCGGGCTCCGGCGCGCGCGGCGCCTCGGGCGGCGGCGGCAGCGGACGCGGCCGCACCGGCGACGTC
>NZ_RFFG01000214.1 GCF_003696215.1 Actinomadura harenae
CACCGCACCGGCGGCGCCCGCCGCCGAACCCCCGGACGCCGCCGCGACCAGCCCCACCGCCACCGCGACCGCCTCCGCGTCGTCCAGCAGCAGCGGCGCGACCACGGCGCCCGCCTCGAGCCGGTACCCGCCGACCGGACCCGCCGCCGCCCGCACCGGATAGTCCAGCGCCCGCAGCCGCTCCACGTCCCGCCGGACGGTCCGCACCGACACCCCCAGCCGCCGCGCCAGCTCCGGCCCGCTCCACTCCCGCCGCGCCTGCAGCAACCCCAGCAGGCGCAGCAGCCGCGCCGCCGTCCCCGACGCACCGTCCACAGCGCCGTCCAGAGCGTCGTCCGGGCCAGGGTCCGGGGTGGTGCCAGGTTCAGGGCTCATGCCCTCAGCATGCCCGCCAATGAGGACAGGACCTGACCGCATCGCCGCCTAGCGTGACCCGCATGCACCACCACCACGACCACCACCAGGACGACCAGGACCACCGCCAGGCCCCCGGCCGGCACGACAGCCCCGGCCCGCACGCCGCCGCGGGGCTCGCCGACGTCATCACCATCACCGGGGCCCGCGAGCACAACCTGCGGGACCTCACCGTCGCGCTCCCCAAGCACCGGCTCGTCGCGATCACCGGGGTGTCCGGGTCGGGCAAATCGTCGCTGGCGTTCGACACCCTCGCCGTCGAGTCGAACCGGCAGCTCGCCGAGACCCTGCCCTGGTTCGTCCGCGACCGCATGCCCCGGCACCCGCGCCCCGACGCCGACCTGGTCGACGGCCTCACCCCCGCCGTCGTCGTCGACCACCGGCCCCCGCGCGGCGGCGCCCGCTCCACCGTCGGCACCGCCTCCGACGTCCTGCCGATCCTGCGCGTCCTGTACTCGCGCCGCGCCGAACCCGCCGCCGGGGAGGCGTCGGCGTTCTCCTTCAACGACCCGGACGGCATGTGCCCCGCCTGCCACGGCCTCGGCGCCGTCACCCGCCTCGACCTGGACGCCCTCCTCGACACCACCCGCTCCCTCAACGACGGCGCGATCAGGTTCGAGCCGTGGGGCGTCGGCAGCTGGGTCTGGCAGACCCACGCCCGCTCCGGGCTGTTCGACCCCGACCTGCCGCTGCGCGACTACACCCCCGAGCAGCGCCACACCCTCCTGCACGGCAAGGGCTTCAAGGTGTCCCGCGACGGCGGCGTCGGCGGCGACCGCGGCAACGCCTACGAAGGGCTCGCCGACCGCTTCGACCGCATGTACCTGCGCCGCGACATCGCCGACCAGCCCGCCGCCCACCGCCGCGCCGTCGCCGCCGTCACCACCCGCGGCACCTGCCCCGACTGCGGCGGCGACCGCCTCAACGCCGCCGCCCGCGCCGCCCGGCTCGCCGGGCACACCCTCCCGGACCTCACCCGCCGCGAGATCACCGACCTCACCGGCGTCCTCACCGATATCGCCGCAGGCGGCGGGCCCGTCGCCGCCGCCATCGCCGAGCACGCCCTCACCCGCCTGCACCGCCTCGCCGACGCCGGACTCGGCTACCTCACCCTCGACCGCCCCACCCGCACCCTGTCGGGCGGTGAGGCCCGCCGCCTCAAGGTCGTCCGCTACCTCGGCTCCACCCTCACCGGCCTGACCTACCTGTTCGACGAGCCCAGCACCGGACTGCACCCCGCCGACGTCGACCGCCTCACCGGCCTGCTGCGCCGCCTGCGCGACCGCGGCAACACCGTCATCGTCGTCGACCACGACCCCGCCGTCATCGCCGCCGCCGACCACGTCGTCGAACTCGGCCCCGGCGCGGGCGAGGACGGCGGACGCCTGCTGTTCACCGGCGACGTGCCCGCGCTGCGCGCCGCCGGGACGCCCACCGGCCGCGCCCTCACCCGCCCCGCCCGCCTCAACACCCGCCCCCGCCGTCCCACCGGCTGGCTCACCCTCGACACCGCCGCCGTACCCAGGGGGACGGAGGAACGCGCCGCACACAACCTGCACCCCGCGACCGTCCGGTTCCCCACCGGCGTGCTGACCTGCGTCACCGGCGTCGCCGGAGCGGGCAAGACCACCCTGGCCGCCCGCCTGTTCCCCGCCGCCCACCCAGGCGCCGTCGTCGTCGACCAGTCGCCCATCACCGCCACCCGCCGCTCCAGCCCCGCCACCTACCTCGGCCTGCTGGACCCGCTGCGCCGCCTGTTCGCCGCCGCCCACGACGTCGACCCCGGATGGTTCAGCCACAACTCCACCGGCGCCTGCCCCACCTGCGACGGCGCCGGGACGATCACCACCGACCTGGCGTTCCTCGACCCCGTCACCACCGTCTGCCCCACCTGCCACGGCACCCGCTACCGGCCCGAGACCGACCGCTACCCGCTGCGCGGCCACACCATCGCCCAGGTCATGGCCATGACCGCCGACCGCGCCGCCGCGCTTTTCCCCGAACCCGGCGTCCACGCCCGCCTCACCGCCCTGCGCCGCGCCGGACTCGGCCACCTCACCCTCGGACGGCCCCTCACCACACTGTCGGGCGGCGAACGCCAGCGCCTCAAACTCGCCGACCACCTCCACCGCACCACCGCCGGCGGACGCGCCCGCACCGGCACCGGCACCGGCCCTGGTCTCTACGTTCTGGACGAACCGACCGCCGGACTCCACCGCGACGACGTCACCGCCCTCATCGCCCTGCTCGACCGCATCGTCGACGACGGCGGCACCGTCATCGCCGTCGAGCACGACCTCGACGTCATCGCCCACGCCGACCACATCATCGAGATCGGCCCCGGCGGCGGCACCCGCGGCGGACACGTCACCTTCACCGGAACACCCGCCGAACTCCTGCACGCGTCCGGCTCGCCCACCGCCCCCCACCTCCGCCGCGCCATACAGACCACCCCCACCGGCGACGCGGCGACCGGGCCCACGACCGGGCCGGCGACCGCGTCAGCGTCCGGGGCGGCGTCCGGGAGCGCGAGCGGTGCGGAGGCCGCGGCCGTCAGCCGCTGAGCAGGGCGAACAGGCCCGCGCAGGTCAGGGCCACCATGACCGCGGCCAGCGGCGCCTGCCCCGCCAGGCGCCGCCCCGCCGGGACGGTCCGCAGCGCCAGATCGTGCGCCGCGGCCGTCCCCGCCAGATGCCCCAACACGATCGCGTTCACCTGCACCATCGCGATCACCGACGGGGTCAGCACCCCGTAGTCGACCACGTGCCCCGTCGACCCCAGCAGATCCCAGCCCCGCCCCAGCGGATCGCTCGCCAGGATCACCGTCGTCTGCCCCTCCAGCACGAAGAACGAGAAGTAGTGCGCCACCGAGTACCCGAGCGCGATCGGCAGCAGCGACCCCGCGAACCGCGACGACCACTCACCGGCGGCCTGCCCCGACACCCGCGCCCCCGCCCCCATCGCCGCCCGGTACAGCAGCGCCACCACGCCCACCGACGCCAGCAGCCCGGCCGTCCCCGCCACGACGTCGCCCGGATCCACCGCGTCACGCCAGTACGTCGTCCGCGTCACCCCGTCGAATCCCGTCGACCCGATCAGCACGCACGCCGTCGCCGCCAGCCCCGGCTCACCGCCCGCCCCCATCAGGCCCGTCAGCGGCGTCCGCCACACCAGCACGCCGTCCGGGCGCCGCCCGACCGGGGACATGCGCGCCAGCAGCGACGAGTACGCCTCGAACCCGTCCCCCCGCGCGAACCAGCCCCGCCCGAACCACACCGCCAGCCCGACGTTCACGGCCGCGTAGCCGACGATCAGCCACCCCACCAGGCGCGGATCACCCCGATGCGGCGCGACCAGCTCCAGCCACACGAACCCCAGCAGCCACCCCGCCGCGGGCCACCAGCCCAGCCGCTTCGGCGCCGCCCGCATCCCGGACGGATCGAACCGCGCCACCAGGCACAGCGCGGCGTGCAGCGTCCGCAGCGGATTCACCCGCCGCCACACCGGCCCGCACACCACACTCACCGGCACCAAACCCACCCAGAACGTGACGAACAGCGCCCACGGGGCGAGGTTCCGCGCGTCCGAGGACGGCCCCGCGAACGCCACCCCGACGACGGCGGCCGACACCGCCAGCGCCACCGCCCGCCCCGCCCAGGTGAGCCACGACGCGTCCAGTGACCGCGCCGGCCGCGGGGGCAGCGGACGGCCCGCGTCCGGACGCAGCCTCGGACGCGTCCACGCCACCGTCAACGCCAGGAACGACACCGCGACCGCCGCGCCACCGCCCGCGATCGCCGTCACCCCGTCCATCGGCAGATCCGTCCGGCCGCCCAGGCCGTGCGCCAGCACACCACCGCCCACGCCCAGCACACCGCCGCCCGGCACACCGCCGCCCGGCAGCAGCCCGCCCCACTCCGCGCCGCCGGCGACGGCCCCGGCCAGAATTCGCACCGCTCAGCCCACCTGCAACTCGAACACCCGCGCACCCGAGTGGTGCAGCTCCGCCTCGAACACCCCCGGCACGGACGCCACCAGCCGCACCGTCCCCGGACGCCCCGGAACCAGCGCCAGCTCCCGGTCGTAGCCGTGCAGGTGGAACTCGTCGGCGACGTCGCTGGTCACCGTGACGACGACCGTCGCGCCACGCCGCACCCTCACCGTCCGGGACGCCGTCACCACCCGCCCCCGCGCCACCGACACCCGCACCTCGGTCACCCCCGGCGACGACCCTCCGGACACGCCGTCCGGCGACGACGGAGACGACGGAGACGACGGCGCGGAGGCGGACGCGGGCGCCGGGCCGGGCGAGGCGCCGCCGGTCTCCGAGCGCGCCTGCGCGGCGGGCTTCCCGCACCCCGCGCCCGACACCAGCACTGCCGCCACCACCGCCATGACCGGCACCGGCCACCTCGACGCGCGCACCCTGCCTCCTCCAGGCCCCCGCGGCCCTTCCCGGCCGCGTGCCGTACACCACACGATGTGACACTAGACAATGACACATTCGAGGCTGGCATACTCCGGGCCGTGGGTGGAATCACACCCGACCCCCCTGAGTCCCCCTGAGTCCCCGGCAAGGGAGCCACCGTGCCGCACCCCCTCACCGACAGCGCCGCGCACGCCGCCGCGGCCCGCGCCGCCGCGCGCGTGCTCGGCCACCCGGCCGTCCCGCACCTGGCGCAGCAGGACAGGCCCGCCGGA
>NZ_RFFG01000215.1 GCF_003696215.1 Actinomadura harenae
CCCCCGGCGGCCGCCGCGGCGCCCCGGCCTCGCCCGAGCAGCAGCCGCCCGGCCGCCCGCCCCGCTCGCCGATCTTCGAGGCGATGCAGTCGGAGTGGTTCCAGCGCGGCGCCGAGCCGGCCGCCGACGCCGACCCCATAAAGGGTTGGGCGTCTCCCGGCGACGACGGCTTCCAGGCCGTCGAGGCCCTGCGCGAGCCGGTCAAGGGCAAGCAGACCACCGCGGGACTGCCCAAGCGCGTCCCCGGACGCAACCGGGTCCCCGGGGCCGTCGGCGGCGCCCGCAGCGGCGCCAACGGCGCCCAGCAGGCGGCGGGCGGAACGAACGGCGCGGCCCAGGCGCCCGGCCAGCAACAGGGCCAGGCCCAGGCACGGCAGCCCGCCGTACCCCCGGACGCGGTGCGGAACCGGTTCGCGAGCCTGCAGCGCGGCGTCGCGCGGGGACGCACCGAGACCCGCGGCACGGCCTCCGACCTGCCCGGCGGAGGATCCGCGGACAGCGGCACAAATGGTGAAGATCCGTCGCGCAGGAGCGGCGGAGAGACAGGAGGCACGCGGTGAGCGGGCAGGATCTCAACTGGCTAGTCACGAACTTCGCGGACCGTGTCCCGAAGGTCGCGCACGCCGTGGTGGTCTCCTCCGACGGATTGCCGATGGCGTACTCGGCGGGCTTCCCGCCGGAGCGCGCCGACCAGCTGTCGGCGATCGCCTCGGGGCTGATGAGCCTTACCCAGGGCGCGGCGAAGATCTTCGACGCGGGCGGCGTGAACCAGACCGTCGTGGAGATGGACCGCGGACTGCTGTTCGTCATGTCCATCGCCAACGGCGCGGTGTTCGCGGTGCTGGCCGCGCCGGACTGCGACCTGGGCCTGGTGGCCTACGAGATGACGCTTCTGGTCGAGCGCGTGGGCCGGGTGCTGACCCCCGCGCTGCGCACCGCCGAGCAGCAGCCCCCCTACGCCGGCCCGCTGGGCGCCGGGCCCGCCCGGTACTAGCGGACGCTGAAGACGGAGGTCGGTGCGCATGGATCAAGGTGGTTCCTTCGGTCCCGGAGCGGGCGGTGGCCCGCCGGGGTGGCACGGTGACGTCCCCCAGGGCGGGCACAGCGGCGGCTACCCGGTACAGGGGCAGCAGCCCCACCCCGGTCAGGGCCGCACGCCCAGGCCGAGACACGGCGGCGGCGACGCGGGCGACACGAGCTCGCTCGTGCGCCCCTACGCGGTCACCGGAGGCCGGACCCGGCCCCGGTACGACCTCGCGATCGAGGCGATGGTGACCGCGGCACCGCATCCGCCGCGCGACGTCTCGTCGCTTACCCCGGAATACCGGGCGATCATGGACATCTGCCGGACGGCGCGGTCGGTGGCCGAGGTGTCGGCACTGCTGCGGCTGCCGCTCGGTGTCGCACGCGTCCTCGTCGCCGACATGGCCCTGGAGGGCCTCCTTCGGCTGCACCAGTCCCGCGCGGCGGGAGCGCAGCCGGACATCCGACTGCTTGAGAGGGTTCTGAGTGGGCTTCGGAAGCTATGACCAACCGTCGGCTGCGGCCGCGCCCGGGGACGGGCCGGAGCTGACCTCGGTCAAGATCGTCGTCGGCGGCGGCTTCGGCGTCGGCAAGACCACGTTCGTGGGTTCGGTGTCGGAGATCATGCCGCTCACCACCGAGGCCGTCATGACCGCGGCCAGCGCCGACGTGGACGACCTGTCGGCGGTGCCCGACAAGACGACCACGACCGTCGCGATGGACTTCGGCCGCGTGTCGCTCGACAGCGAGCTGATCCTGTACCTGTTCGGCACACCGGGCCAGCACCGCTTCTGGTTCATGTGGGACGACCTGGTCAAGGGCGCGATCGGCGCCGTCGTGCTGGTCGACACCCGGCGCCTCGCCGACTGCTTCGCCGCCGTCGACTACTTCGAGGAGTTGGGGCTCCCCTTCGTCGTCGGCGTCAACGGATTCCACGGCGAGTTCCAGTACGCCATGGAGGACATCCGCGAAGCGCTCTCGGTCAGCTCGCACGTGCCGATCGTCGAGTGCGACGCCCGCGACCGCGAATCGACGAAGCGGGTCCTCATCACCCTGGTGACCCACGCTCTGTCCATGGTGGGCTCCGCCCACTGAGCCTCCGGCTCCGAGGCTCGCCTGGCGGCTCGCCTCGGACCGGACGCTCGTGCGAATGCGGCATCGCTTCGCGATCAACCGCACGGGGGGCTCGCCTTACGGCGTCGCCCCCCGTGCGGTTGTTCACGCATTCGCGCCGGTTGCGGTCGTTGCGGGTCCCCGGTTTCGGTCGGTGCGTCCGGTGCGGGGTGTCACCGTGCGTTCACTACGGTCGCGTAGGAAATATGCACGATGCACTATTAGTTCCTAGGTGATCGGACTACTGGGACCTGCACGAGGAACTGCTTGATGAGTGACGCGGACAATATCGGGACGTTCGTAGCGATCGGGGACAGCTTCACCGAGGGGCTGAGCGACCCGGTGACCGGTGAGGACGACGTGTTCCGGGGGTGGGCCGACCGGCTCGCCGAGCATCTCGCCTCGCGCGACCCGGGCCTGCGGTACGCCAACCTGGCGGTGCGCGGGAAGCTGCTGCGGCAGATCGCCGAGGAGCAGGTGCCCCGTGCCGTCGAGATGGAACCCGACCTGGTCACGTTCTGCGCGGGCGGCAACGACATCATCCGTCCCGGCGGGGACCCCGACGCGCTCGCGATCGAGTTCGACGAGGCCGTCCGCGCGCTGCGGGGGACGGGCGCGCGCGTCGTCCTGTTCACCGGGTTCGACCCGCAGGGCCTGCGGTCCGGGAAGCGCATCCGCGGCAAGGCCGCCACCTACAACATGCACCTGCGCGCCATCGCCGACCGGCGCGGCTGCGACGTCGTGGACCTGTGGGCGCTCATGCCGGTGTTCAACGACCCGCGCGCCTGGTTCGAGGACCGCCTGCACCTGTCGTCCGAGGGGCACCGGCGGCTCGCGCTCCGCGTCGCCGAGGTGATCGGCGTCGACGCGGACGGCGACTGGCACGAGCCGTGGCCGCCGCTCGACTCCGCCGACTGGCTGACGCAGCGCCGCGAGGACGTGCACTGGGCGCGCACCTACCTGCTGCCCTGGATCGGCCGCCGCGCCACCGGGCGCTCCTCCGGCGACGGGCGGACGGCCAAGCGCCCCGACGCGGTGCCGCTGTCCCCGGGACGCGGGCGCGGGACGTCCCACCGCTCACGGGTTCGCTGAGGCCCGCCGCCGCGCGGTGGCGGGGCGGTCACGGAATGGGGCGGGAAGCCGGTTCGGACCGTCTCCGCGTGGTTACAGTGCTGTCGTGGCTTCCCCCCGGCTTCCGTCCCATCTTCAGCTGCTGTTGACCGACGAGCCCGTTCTGGACGTGTACGCGTCCGGTCCCTGGCGGGTTCCCGACGGGCTCTACAAGGAGATGCGCGAACGCGCCGTCGCCTTCAACGCCGATGAGCGGGCGGTGGTGCTGACCCGGCGGCTCAGCGACTTCTACGGGCCGGGGACGTCCGCCGCCGGGGCCGAGCTGTGGTCGCTGCTGACGTTCCTGCTGGGCGCCGGCTCGATCCGCGCGGGCAACCGCGGGGACGTCGACTTCGAGCTCCTCGGCGACCTGCTCGCCGACCCCGAGACCCCGGTGCGGCACCCGCTCGCCTGGTTCTCGCAGGGCGGGCGGTGGCGCCCGCCGGGCCTGTGGCTGCCCGAGCCCGCCGGGGACGACCCGGAGCGCCGCGCCGTCATGTTCGAGCTCGGCCGCGCCGGGCTGGACGTCCTCGCCGGGCTCGCGCCGCTGGAGGAGCGGCGGCTCGCGCTGGCCGGGCTGTTCGACCGGTTCCAGGAGCGGCCGGACCTGCGCGAGCTCGCGATGAGCACCCCGCGCGACCGGCTCGAGGAGGTCTGGGCCGCCGAGCTGACCGAGGACGAGCTGGCCGTCCTGCCCGAGCTGGCCGGACCGGTCGCCTACCTCACCTGGGCCTGCGACGGGCTCGCGGCGGCGCACGGGCGGCTGTCGCGCGCGGCGCGCGGCGCGGAGCCGTTCGAGGTCGCCTTCGCGCGGCTGCTCGCGGCGGGCGAGATCACCGAGGCGCCCGCCGAGCTGGCCGTCCCGCTCGGCGCGGACGGCTACGCGGACGTCGCCGACCGGCTCGCCGCCGAGACCGGCGACTTCGAGCCCGACCTCTGGCAGCCGCGGCTGCGCGCCTGGCTGGCGCGCGGGCTCGTCGCGGGCGAGGCCGACGCGTGCCGCGCCTGGCTCGACATGGCCGCGCGCGTCACCGGGGCCGTCCAGGGGCTGCCGGGCGTCGCGGTGAACCCGCGCTGCCGCCTGCCCGTCGGGCACTTCCAGGAGGACCTGCGGCGCCTGTTCGCGCTCCGCAGGGTCGCCAACCCGCTGCGCGACTCCCTCGCGGGCCATCCCGTCGGACGGCCGTCCGCGCGCGACGAGGTCGAGGCGATGGCCGCCGGCGACGAGATCGAGGCCGAACCGGTCGTCGGGCAGCCCGAGCTCGTGCGCGCGATGCGCGTGGCGCTCGCCGACCGCGCGGCCGGCCGGCGTCCCGTCCGGATGCTGATCGCCGGGCCCGAGGGCACCGGGCGCACCGACGCCACCGACCTGCTCGCCGAGAGCCTCGCCCGCCTCGGCGCCGTCCGGTCCGCGCTGTGGATCTCCGACCAGTCGTTCGCCTCGCTCGGCGTGAGCGAGGCCGTGATGTGGCTGTCCTCCCGCGTCCGAGAGTGCGCCGAGGCGCGCCTGCTCCTCGTCGTGGACGACCTGGAGCGCCTCGCGTCCGCCGAACGCTGCGGACCGGCCGCCGTCGAGGAACTGCGCCGCCTCCTCGCCCGCTCGCCCTCCCTCGACGTCGTCGCCCTCTGCCGCGCGAACGGCGACCGCCGTCTCCTCGACCTCAACCCCGCCCTCGTCCGCGCGTTCGACGTCGTCCGCACGCGCGACCTCGCCGAGGAGGGCCTCGCCGAGCACTTCCGCCGGGCCGTCGCCCGGCGCGGGGCGTCCGCCGCCCCGGACGTGGCGCGCGCGGCCGGGGTCCTGCTGGTGCGGACGTCCCCGCGCGGCAACCT
>NZ_RFFG01000216.1 GCF_003696215.1 Actinomadura harenae
CACTGTCCCGTTCGACTGTAGGTGGCCAATGAAGAGTGGGTGACCTGCGGGGATGCCGCGATGTTTGGGACTGCGGTGTCGGGCGTTCTCACGCTATCTGGCTCTTGCGGAAGTACTGGTAGAGCGGATCTCTGATGCCTGGAGCGTTATAGGGCCTGGCGTATCGGTCTTCGAGTTCGGTCGTGGCCGCCAGGTAGGTGGTTCGGGCATCGCTTCCAGTAGGCGGGCTGAGAACGAGGGCCGTGAGGGTCACCGTGTCGGGGAAGGACGCGACCAGTTGCTGGTCCTGACTGGAGATCCCTCTGCCGGGCGGGTGGTCTCTAATGCGTTCGAGCCGGCTGTTCCAGTCGGGGGTGAGGTCGATCGGGAGCTGGGTTGTAGTCCAGCCACGAAGGATCTTCTGTGCTGAGCAGAAGGCGTCCTTGATCTCGTCGGAACGGTGCCGGTGAGCAAGGCGGGTGAGGCGGTGCTGGGCTTGGAGCACTGCTGGCAGCTTGGCGAGGGGGATGTCGATGGTGGCCCGGGTCCAGCGCTGGTGGCGGATGCAGAGGTGCTGGTGGATCGGGATGTAGGTGAACACTGAGGCGGTGCCGGCTCGTCGCCGGGCGCTGCAGCAGCGGCAGGCTCGGCCGATCAGCTGCGTCGGATGATCGCATGGCACCGCGAGGAAGCTGGCCAGGGCAGGCAGAGCTCTGGCCAGCTTCTCGACCCGTCGGCCGGTCAGGGCCGCCAGGTTGGCTGGTGACTGCGGTGTCCATCCTGAGGTGTCGTCGCTGATCGGGGAGAAGCCGATGGGTGGCGGCCCGAGTAGGGCGGCAAGGCTTCGGGCGGGGCGGTTGTTGGCCATGGCGAGGCGGTGAAGATAGGAGCCGAGTGTTTCGTTCCGGATCGGTGGTGGTGTTAGCGGTAGCCGGTGCAGGGTGGTCATGCCGCGTCGGCGCCGGGGTCCTGTCTCCTTCTGCGGTTCCTGCGCCGCTGTTCACGGGCCGTTTCGGCGTTCTGGTCGAGAGTGATGCCGTCCAAGGCCTTGCGGGTGAGGGATTCGCTGCCGTCGAGGATGGCTTCGGTGGCGGCTCCGCGGATCAGCTGGGACAGGCTGCCGATCGCTCCGTCGGTGCGTTCGTGCAGGTAGGCGTCGAGGCGGGTCAGGCTGCCGGGCTTGTGCCGATGCAGGCGCAGCGAGTCTTCCATGGTGGCGATCAGTTGCCGCCACTGCTGGCGCTGGGGGGTGGTGCCGTAGGGGAACGGCTCGGTGTCGATGAGGGTGTAGCGTCCGGCGATCTGCTGGCCGCGGACTCCGGAGAACAGGCCACTCGCGCCGACGTTGATGCCCGCCAGGACGAACGTCGCGGGGATCCGCTCGGACAGGTATTTGAGCTGGTCGGAGGCTTCTGCCCCAGCGCGGGTGGCGAGGGAGATGTTGTGTATCTCGTCGACCAAGACGAGCTCGGCCCGGAGTTTGATCAGCAGGTCGCAGACGGCGTTGGTGATGGCGGTCTGGGTGTCGCCGCGGAAGACGGGGATGCCCAGGAAGCGGGCGAACTCGATGGCGAGCATCTTGGGAGTGGCGCGGGGTGGGACGGTCACATAGACCACCGGTAGGCGTCCTGCGGCTGCGGTCGCGCCGAGGCGTTGACGGACCAGGAGTTCGTGGTTGCGGCCGAGTTGGGTGATGGCGGTGGTCTTCCCGGTTCCGGCCTGTCCGGTGACGATCAGGCCGCGGCGTCCGGAGATCTGGTGTCGGTTGAGCAGGACCAGGCGGCGGCCGGTGGTGAAGACCCGGCGAACGGTCGGGGTAGCGACGACGACCAGGCGTGCGTGGTAGTCCAGGCGGGCTTCGTCGTCGGCCTGCCGTTCCTGCTCGGTCAGCCGCTTGCGTTCTCTGGCCGGCAGCAGTCGAGGGCAGGTGGGGGTGTCGTCAACGAACCGCCCCCAGCCGTCTTTGGTGGTCAGCGGGGAGTGCTCGGGTTCTTCTTCGGCCGGTGGGGTCACCACAGGGGGTTCTCCTGTTCTTCCAGGGGGTTGAAGACGCCGAACGGCACGACGTCCTCGTCGGGCTCATTGGCGTCCGGGTGTCCCGGCTCGGTGTCGTGAGCGGGTTGAGCTGCAGGCAGGGCCAGTGGTGGGGGTGTCTGAAGCGCGGCCCAGGTGCGGGCCACTACCTGCGCTGATCCTTCGGGTGGGCTGCCTGCCCTGGTGAGCAGGCGGGCGAGTACGCGTGCGATCGCGGTCTCGTTGGTGTCATCGGCCCCTTGGTCGGCCAGGAGTTGGCGGGCGTGCCGCCAGGTGAAGTCGGCGAACGGGGAGCGGACCATGGGCAGGTGGGTCCAGGGGACCTCGATCCATTGCCGGTCGTCGCTGCGCCGTACCCAGATCCGGGTGACGTTGTAGGGGTCGTAGTGGACCTCCCACTGGTCTTGTTTGGCCTTCATCCCCGATGGCTGCCGCCGGAGCGGGTTGAGTTGCGGGTCGTCGTAGGTGCGGTAGTCGATCTTGATGCCGTAGTCGTTGATCGTCCGCCAGGTGGCGGGCAGCAACTCGATGTAGTCGGTACTCGACAACGCCACCGGTAGATATCCAGCGCGGGCCACTGCGATGGCGTAGGCCTCGTTCGGCGAGAGCGTCCGGCCTGGTAGGTAGGGGTTGCGCAGGCCGTCGTGGGCGCGGTGCTGCCAGGTGATGACCCACTCGTCCAGCAGGTCCTGCAACTGCGGCAGGGTCCAGACCGCCTCCGCGGCGGGGTCGGCGCCCCGCCGGGTCACATCAGAGCCTGTGTAGCCGGCGACGTACTGGCAGAACAGCGAGTTGATCGAGGAGAACGTCCGTTCCACGATCGCCTTGTCGGTCGGCGTCCTGGGCCGGGCCGGTTGCAGCGAGATCCCCAGCAGCTCGCAGGCCGAGGTGAAGGTGGCCGAGACGAACACTTTCCCGTGGTCGATCACGATGGTGTCGGGGATGATCACCGGCTTGGCGGCGGCCTGTTCCAGCCGCGCGTCCACCGCGAGCATCCGCTCGTGCGGCAGCACCGACGCCGCCATCGACAGCGTCTGGCTCCAGCCGGGCCGCATCGGCTCGGGCACCAGCATCCGAGCCAGCAGCACCGCCGCGTCGACCGCCTTGGTCCCCGCCGGCCTGAGCAGGGCCGCGCAGATACTCCGGGTAGCGACATCGACCGCGATGCTGAGTTCGGGACGGGCCACCACCCCGTCGTCCAACACCACCATCACATCCAGCCGCGTGGAGTCGACCTGGACGATCTCCCCAGGCCGGGACGCCATCGAGGGAGTGAATGGAGTACCCGGCCGCAGTGCCCGCGTCCGACGTGATGTCGCTGGGCCGAACGGGTCGTTGCCTCTGGCCAGAGCCTTCACCAGCCTGTAGAAGGTCGACTTCTTCGGGAGCGGCACCACTCCTTCGCCGTGCCGGGCCGCGAGGATCTGCTCGGTCTGATGCATCAGCCGTTTACCGTCCCCGGTCGACATCTGGGTCTGCCCAGCCAGCGCCTCCTTCAGCGCTTGGACCACCCGCTCATCAGCACGCCCGGTCCCGGAGACTGATGCGGGAGCCTTCCGGGCTCTGCCGTCGACCAGACCCCACAGCCCTTCGGCCTCGTAGCGCACCCGCATCCGGATCAGCGTCCGCGAGCTGGTTGGATGCCCAGCCGCCGTAAGCTCGGCGACCTTCGCGGCCTGGCGCTCCATCACCGTCCGCCAGGCCGGGTCGTACTCCGGACGCGGAACCGCGCCTTCTTCCGCATCCGACGGCAGCCCAGTGATCACCTCGACGATGTGCCGCTCCCAGAAGCGGGCCTGCTCGACCACCTGCTCCGGCAACGCGTCGACCAGCGCAAGCGGCGGCAACACCGACTCAGGGAGAACATCAGGCCCATGGTCGAGCAACTCGAAGTCAGTCGCCGCCATCACATGCCCGGCCGCGACCGCCGATACCGCCCCGTCTTCGGCGAGCAGCCGCAGCACCATGCCGTCCATGCCGACGATCTGGAACGTCCGGCCCTCAAAGCGGATCCGGTCGGCGATCCGGACGACCCCGCGAGGCACCACCTCACCCATGGCCGACCACCGCCGCACTGACCAACGAGCCGTCACCCAGCGGGGTACTCCACTCGATACGCAGATCACCACACCACACCAGGTGGTAGAGGACCGGTAGAACCGCGACCAGATCACCCACCAGCTCAGCGGTGGCCGCCAGCCCAGCAGGCTCAGCAAAGGCATCCAAGAGCCGTCGGCTCACCTCGGTCACTCGATACCGGGGATGCCGGTAGCCCGCCAGCCACCGGACGTTCGACAACAGCACCGGATCCGGCTCATGCGCCAACTGGTAGGACCAGCCCACCGCCTGGCACATCGCCTCAGTCGCCGAGAACTTCTCCGCGTCCCTCGGTTCCATCCGATCAGCCGGCCGGACATCGACCACCAGACCAGATCCGCCCTCCAGCCGTGCGAAGTAGTCCGGAGTATGCGAGACATCCCGGCGTCCATCCGGCCAGGTCAAACGGAACGGTTGCGACGACAAGCCCACCACCCGCCGGTCCGCGTCCAGCAGCATCGCCCGGTCCCGCTCCAGCCACGACTCGAACCCCACCAGGGACTCCGTGGTCGCAGCCCAGTACCACCCCGTGAAATGCCGCTGGCCGCGATAGGACGAGAACCGGCGCACGGGCCGCGCAGCCTCGAAAGCGACCTCCGACACCGACGCCAGGCCACCCCGGCGAAACCCGTTACGCTCCCCGTCGACCCACTCGACGTCGACCAAGTCCAGATCCATCGCCCATCTCCGTATCAGATCCGACACATCCGATATCAGAGCGTGACAGGGCAGCTGGTGAAACGAGCGACAAGTGATGCCGGGCTCGCCTCAAGGGGCAGGTGATCTCACCGCGAGGCCAGGTAGCCGAGAATCCGCCAAACCGAACGAGAATCGGTGAGAATCCGCCAACTCAACTGGGACGGGACA
>NZ_RFFG01000217.1 GCF_003696215.1 Actinomadura harenae
TCCCGCAGTCGTGGCCGCCCACGCCGCCGCAGGCGCACGCGCTGGGCGGCCACGTCGCATCCTGCGGAGTGTGCGCGGCCCAGCCGGTGCCGGACCTGTCGCCCGACGAGGTCCTCGGCCACCTGCCGGTCGCCGCGATCCCGGCCGACCTGCGCCTGGACGTCCTCAACGCCGCCGCGTCCCCCGCGCGCGCCGAGGCCCGCCGCTCCGCCGCCGCCCTCAGCGAGCCCCTGGACCCGGACGGCTGGCCCACCCCGTACACCCCGCGCCGTCCCAAGCGAGGCCGCCGCGCCCGCCCCAACGCCGCCGAGGCTCCCGTCGGCGCGGCTCCGGGGGACGCCGGCCAGACGCCGAACCGGAACGCCGAGGCGCCCGCACCCGGTCCCGCCGGACGTCCGGGTCCCGACGTGATCGGCTCGGGTGCCCCCGACACGACGCTCTCCTTCGAGGCCGTCCCCGGCGACGCCCCCGCCGGGCGGTCACCATCTAGCGGTGGTGGCGGTGGCGGCGGCGGCGGACGGCATTCGCGGGACGCGTCGTCCGGCAAGGGCGAGGACGGCGAGGACCTCAAGCCCCGCCGGTCCGGGCGCATCCCCGAGGACGGAGACCGCTGGGTCGCCGGTGAGCTGCGCAGCGCGCGCGGACGCAAGCGGGCCGTCCTCGCGACGGCGGGCAGCGTGGCCGCCGTCGCGGTCCTCGGCGCCGCGGTCGCGGCGTTCGCCGGGGGCGGGGGCGGAGGCGCCGGGCCGGTCGCGAAGGGCGGGAACCCGGCGACGCCCTCGCCGTCCGAGAGCGTCGTGGAACCGCCGATGAAGGGCGCGGGAACCCCCTCGGGAACGCCGACGCTGCATGCGAAGACGGGCTCGTCGTCGCCGTCCCGCTCGCCGTCCGCGACGCCGACGACCACGAGCAGCTCGCCGACGCCCCACACCCACACCACGACCCAGCCCCCGCGCCGCACGACGCCGCCGCCGGCGACGCATCCGCCGCGTCCGGGGACGCTGTCGGTGGCCGGGTGCAGCATCGGCCTCGGCGACAGCTGCGAGATCACCGTGACCGCGACCGGCGGGTCCGTGACGTGGCGCGTCGTGGGCGTCTCGCGGGGCCTGTCCGCGTCCGGGTCGGGCACGCTGTCGGCCGGCCGGTCCGCGACGGTGCAGGTGCGGCGCGAGAGCATGTGCTGGGGCTCGCGGACGGGACAGGTCGCGTTCTCCCCCTCCGGCACCGCCGCCGTCAGCTTCTGCTGACCTTCGCTACCAGGCGGAGCGGGTGTCCAGGACGGAGTGCGCGCGGGTCAGCAGCACCGGCACGGCCGAGCCGATCTGGTCGAAGCCCTCGCCGACCGTGGCGTGCTGCAGGAAGCGCGCGTGGATGCCCTCCAGGATGACGGCGAGCTTGAAGCACGCGAACGCGACGTAGAAGTCGATGTCGGAGAGGTCGGAGCCGGTGAGCTCGGCGTACCGTCCGGCGAACTCGCGGCGCGTCATGAAGCCGGGCGCGACGGTGATCGTCGCGCCGACCGGGAGCAGCTCCGCGTCGGACGCCTCGGCCCAGTAGACCAGCGTCAGCCCCAGGTCGGACAGCGGGTCGCCGAGCGTGGACATCTCCCAGTCCACGACGGCGGCGATCTCCGGTTCCGGCTCCAGCCGGGCCAGCGCGTTGTCGAGCCGGAAGTCGCCGTGGACGAGCCGCGCGGGCGCGTCCCGGGGCGGGACGGCGGGCAGCCGCTCGGCGAGGCGGGCGGCGAGCCGGTCGTATTCGGGCAGGTCGCGCGTGGTTCCGGTGGCGTGGATCGCGTCCCGCGACGCGTCCCACTGCCGGCCCCAGCGGCGCAGCTGCCGCTCCATGTACCCGGACGGGCGGCCGAAGTCGGCGAGCCCGGCCTTCTCGACGTCGACGGTGTGGATCGCGGCGAGCGCGGCGGCGAGGGCCTCGCTGAGCCCGCGCGCGCCGTCCGGGGTGAGGTCGGGGGCCTCCTCGGGGGTGCGCAGGACGCGGCCGTCCACGAACTCCATCAGGTAGAAGCGCGCGCCGATGACCTCCGTGTCCTCGCACAGCGCGAGCGCGGCGGGCACGGGGACGCCGGTGCCGTGCGTCCCGAGCGCGGACAGCACCCGGTACTCGCGTCCCATGTCGTGCGCGGTCGGCAGGACGTGCCCGAGCGGCGGGCGGCGCAGGACGATGCGGTCGCGGTCGCCGCCGGTCAGGGTGATCGCGTAGGTGAGGTTGGAGCGTCCTCCCGCGATCACCTCGACGCCGTCGATCCGCCCGGATCCGGGCAGTTCGCGCGCGAGCCAGGCGGCGAGTCGGGGCACGTCGATGCCGGGGACACCGGCCGGGAGTTCAGCGTCTGCCGTCATGGCTCCCTATTAGAACGCGGCTCGGTTCCCCCTGGGAAGCCCGCCGCGCCACCACCCCCGGCGCCCGCGCTCCCGCACCCTTGGCCCGGCCGGATCCGGCCGTGGTCGGTCCCACCCTCCCCAGCCGTCCCAGCAGCCCGTCACCTGCGTGTTCGCCACCGTGCGGGGAGTGACGCGCGGCTGATGGACGCGGGTGCGCGCAGGAATGTCGCCGTCCCAGGTGAGAGCGGACTCCGGCGGGGGTAGTCATCACCGACACAAGGCAGGAATGTCGATATACGACCATCCACACCGGCCCCCAGCGGGCCGACCGGACCCCGCACGTCCGGCCGGGCCAGAAGGCAAGGACCGGACCGAACACCGAACGGGGCCGTGACCCACGCGCCCCATTGGGGGGGACGCACCGTGGCCGACGCATGGCTGCCCGCAGCCGTCCGGCTGCCCGCGCGACAGGACGGCGGCGCCCTCCGGGGCGGCGCGCCGAGGGTCGTGTGGCTGACCAGCGGGTCCGATCCGCGCGCCGTGTCGGCGCGGTCGCTCGCCGCCGACCTCGCCAAGATCGGACGTCCCGCGCACCTGGTCTGGAACCCGGTCTCCGGCGAGCTCGTCCAGCAGGTCCCGATCGTCCGCGCGGCGCTCGCGCTGGCCGAGGACGGCCCGGCCGGCGACTTCGACCTCGTCCCCGGGCGGGAGGGCCGGATCTGCGCGCAGATCATGGTCGTCGGGGAGGCCCGCGAGCCGTTCACCGGCGGCCCGCTGACCGGCCTGGACCCGGTCCTGCGCTGGCTGGACGGCTGGGGCGTGGCGCGCCGCTGGCCCGCCGGGCCGCCGCTGCCGACGCCGCAGTCCTACGAGTCCCGCCGCGAACGCCGGGCCTGGGCGCGCGGCGGGCACTTCGGCGCGTCCCAGGTGCCGGACGTCGTCCGGCCCGACCCGGGAGGCCTCGACGTCCGCCGCCTGACCGGCCCCGCCACCGCACTCCCTGAAACCGTGACCCCCGAGACCGTGCTCCCGGACACCGTGCTCCCCGAAACCGTGCTCCCTGAGACCGCGCTCCCCGCCCTTCCCCGTTCCCTTCCCGTCCCGGGGGACGACGGCCCGCTCGGCAACGGCTCCCGCAGGCCACTGCTCACCCGGGCGGCTCCTCCACCGGCCACGGCCCCGCCGACGGCTCCGGCCCCGGCCCCGCAGGCGCCCCGGCCCGTCCCGGTGAACGCCCGCTGACCCGAGGCGCCCGTCAGGCGCCCGCCACGAGACGGCGGACGAGGGCGCAGCCGGTGCGCAGTTCGGCCCGTCCGGAGACCGCGCCGTACCCGATGACCAGCCCGGTGAACCGCGCCGGCCCGGCGTGGTGGCGTTCCAGGACGTCCAGCAGGACGCCGTGCCGGAGCGCCTCGCCGGCGATCTCCTCGGCGCGGCCCGGCGGCAGCGACGCGACCAGGTGCAGCCCGGCGGTGTCGCCGACCAGGGGCAGACCGGCGAGCTCCTCGGTCACGACGGCGCGGCGGCGGGCGTACTCGGCGCGCATCCGCCGGACGTGCCGTTCGAGGTCGCCGCGCTCCAGCAGCAGCCGGACCGCCTCCTGGGACACGGCGGCGGTCCGGTCGGCGAGGTCGATCCGGCGGCGCGCGACGGCCGCCGCCAGGTCCGGGCGGGCCACCAGCCAGCCCACCCCGACGTCCGAGGTGAGGATCTTGGCCGTGGTGCCGAGGTGCACCACGATCTCCGGGTCCAGGTCGAACAGCGCGGGCAGCGGCGCGACGTCGTAGCGGAACTCGCCGTCGTAGTCGTCCTCGACGACGAGCGCGCCGGTGCGCCGCGCCCACGCCAGCAGCGCCTGCCGCCGGGGCACCGGCAGGACGCCCCCGAGCGGGTACTGGTGGGACGGCGTCGTGTACACCATGCGCAGGTCGCCGGGCAGCGCGTCCACGACGAGGCCGTGCTCGTCGACCGGGCACGGGACGGGCGTCATGCCGCGCGCGCTCAGCACCGTCCGGGCGCGCGCCCAGCCCGGGTCCTCGACGCCGACGCGGTCGCCGGGACGCAGGACGGTCGCGGCGAGCAGGTCCAGGCCGTTGCCGATCCCGCGGGTCACGACGACGGCGTCCGGGGCGCAGGACACGCCGCGGCTGCGCCGCATGTGCTCGGCCAGCGCGACGCGGAGGGCGGGCCGCCCGCGCGGGTCCGGGC
>NZ_RFFG01000218.1 GCF_003696215.1 Actinomadura harenae
CCATGCGGACAGCCTCGTCCTTGAACTCCTGCGAGAAGTACCGCCGTTTACGCCTTGCCAATGACCTTCCTTCCGGTTCGTCCACAATCCTAGCTATGGACGTGTCCGGAAGATCCGAGGCACCTCACCCCAACTGGCCCCACCAGCGAAGAACCCATCATTCACGTGGCGAAGCCCCCGCCCTGCCCCGCCCAAGGTGATCTGCATTCACCAGGAAGCCCCACAGCGCCCACTCCGTCCTCAGCGCGGCCAGCTCCGAAGCAACCATCGAGGCGACCGACATCTTCATCCACCCCCACCGGCACATGCAGGGATGGCCAGGTCTGCCCACACCAGGTGGCCACTGTCCGGGGTCCCGCATACTCCCCAACCCACTGACAGTTGCGAGACCGTCCACAACCCCCGCCCGCCGACCACCAGCTCGCCTCCTGCCCCCAGCGCGGGCACCCGTGGAACTCCGTGGCCCCCCAGATCCTGAACAGCGATGCGCACCAAACGCCCCAAGGAGACCTCGACGCCGAACCAGCCTCCAGGCTCCCCTGACCGCGAATGCAGCAGCGCATTGCTGATCAGCTCGCACGCAACGAGTTCGGCGTCATCAGCACGAACGGAATCCGCCAGCGCCTCCTTCACGAATCGACGCCCTGGAGATGCCTGGTCCAGACGTCCGTCGAAAACACGACGCCATGAAGGCCCCTCACATTCGCGCACCCACTCTTCAGCCGCGCGCCTTACCCTGTCCTGGTTTCGCATGACGGTGAACACTCCCCCGAACGCCGCTGCCCACCTTCGACCAGGGAGCATTTGAACGGCAATATCAACGATCGGCACCTCTTAGCGGACGTCAAGTCGACGCCCATACGTGCATGACGATGTGAATCGTGCCGCGATGCAGTCGGCGGCGAAATCCACTTCTGCGCACGGAGCGATGCCCTCGCCCCAGCCCCACCAGAACCAGTCGCGCCCGATCAGAATTCGCGCCGCCCCGAAACTTGGGCGAGCCACTACAAGCCGAGGGCGGGCTCCATCACCTTCGATGAAGGCTGTGAGTACGTGCGGGCCTCGGAGTAGCACCGCCAGCTTCCCCAGGTAGACCGGGCCGCGCGCCCCGGGTCTCCGCCTGTCATGCATGCGGACGCTGCAGGGCGTCGTCCGTCATGCCACCGCCAGGTTGGTCCGTCACACACTCGAGAAGGCCGAGACCAGCGAGCTCCTCAACCGAGAACGAGTCCGCCTTGCTCTGGTCCCGTGGGTGCAGCAGGACACACACCCGGTAGCCAGAGTGGTTTCTCCGGACCTTCATCCGCGCCGCGAGGGATCCGACGATGAGCAAGCCCCGGCCGCTCTCGCTCGCGGCCCTGACCATCTTCATGGTCGGCTTGCTTCCGGTTCCGCTCCCCCAATCCGCGACCGACAAGGAGACCCGACGCCCAGGCCACCGCCTGAGATTCACCTGCACCCGTGCGCCGGGGCGCGAGCCGTGCAGGATCGCGTTGGTGGCCAGCTCGCTGGCCACCGTCGACGCCGAATCAGCACACGGATGCTCGGGGCCCATCCGATCGCGCAGCCACGTCCTGACCACGCGCACCTGCTCCAGGGACGCGGGCACGGTCAGGCGATCCGCAACCACGAGCGCGCACACCCAGCAAGCCCGGGCCACCACGGCAGCCAGGAGGCGCCGGCGCATGGGCGTGGCTTCGTGCGCACTGATCGTGTCGACCGGTCGTGATGCTCCCACCTTCGGGCCTCCCCATTCGGATGCGTGATCTGTGTCGCCAAGCCACAGCACTGGCGCAGTACCGGGCGGCACTGAGAACCCTGATGCGTCACGATCCGTAGATGACAGAGCACCGGAGCGTGAACATGGTGACGGTCGCCAACGAAGCCGTGAATGTTGTGAAGGTCGGACGGGGTTCTAGATTCCGGGCCACCGCCCGCACCCAGCGGAGCTACATTGCTCGAAATTGCCGATTCGGCATGGAGATCAGATGGGTGCGAAACAAACGCTTCTCACTGAGCACTTGGACCGGCTGAAGTGGACTCCACGCGACCTGGCGCATGCGATCAACGCGTGGCTGGAGTCGCGTGGCCGGATCTCAGACCGGATTCATCCGACAACGCCGTACCACTGGATCGCCAAGGGGTTCTGCCCATATCCCCCGTACCCGCAGATCGTGGCCGAGGTTCTGTCGACCAAGCTGGGCCGTGTCGTCTCACCTGCGGACATCTGGCCCGCACGTCAGGGACTGGACCGCCACCGGCCCGCATCCGCGATCGCGGCCCTCGCTGCCAGCTGGGACGTCGATGAGGTGATTGCGAAGCTCTCGGAACTCATGCACGAGCCTCCCGAGCAGCGCGTGCCGGCGGACGGTGTCCCCCTGATCACTGCGGCGTTGGACGGCATGCATCACTCGCCTACCCGCCTGGTTGGATCATCCGCGAAAGAGATCGTGCGACCCGCGCTCATGAGCCTCATCGCACGGCACATCGCCGACCTTCGTCTCCTCGACGACCGGGCCGGCGGCGGCACCCTCAATCTGCGCTACGTCAGCGGAGAGCTGCACGCCGTCCTCGATCTGCTGCGCAATTCGGCGCCGGTCGGCGACATCCGCGAACGCCTTCTGCTCGCGTCCGCGGACCTGGCCCAGCTCTCGGGCTGGATGTTCTGGGATGCCGGGAATCACGGCGCAGGCCAGCGCTATCTGCTCCTCGCCGTCCGGGCCGCGCGTGCGGCGGCCGAGTCCTCGACGAGCGAAGTGCGGCGGATCGCGAAAGAGAGCGCCACCAACACCTTGGGAATGCTGGCCTACCAGAGCGCCCACAATGGCCAGGCCGCAGACGCGATCCGCATCGCCAGAGCCGCCACAGAGCAGAGCGCCGACGCCTCGCCAGGCACACGGGCCCGGTTGAGCGGTCGTCTGGCCACTGCGCAGGCCGCCGTTGGCGACGTGCATGCCTTTCGCGACGCGGCCGATCAGGCCAGAGCACTGCTCCAGAACCGCCACGGGGGAGACGACCCACCGTTCCTCTACTACCTCAACGCCGATCAACTGGCCGCGGAGACGGGGCAGGCCTTGGTCGACCTTGCCCGGCACAACCCCGGTCAGGCACGGCCGCTACTCAACGAGGCCGTCGATCTCCTGACACCGCTGTCCTCCACCGGCCTGCGAACTGAATACCAGCGCTCAGCGCTCTTGCACGGCTGCTACCTGGTCCAGGCACATCTTCAACTGCACGACCTGGAAGCAGCCGTCAAGACCGTCCATCAAGCAACCGAGCGCCTGGCCGGAGTGCAGTCCGTCCGCTGCCACGTGCTCCTCCGGCGACTTCGGCGCGCGTTCGCGCGCCGCGCCCGGAACCCGTATGTCGCCGACCTGCTGCCCGAGTTGGATGATGCGCTCCGCACTGCGTGACCATGGAGGAATGTCCCAGGCCCCACGTCCCCCCGAGGACGCTCGCCGGCTCAACCTCCGCCCAAGGTCGTATGACCACCCCGATGTCCGCCGCCTCACCGCCGACCTCTACCGCGAACAGCTCGCCCGCTACGGTTTCGCTGACGCGCCTGACGACCTTCCCGCAGCGTTCGCACCACCCAACGGCCTCTTCCTTGTCGCCTACGAGGACGAGACCCCTTGTGCCTGTGGCGGGGTCCAGACCCACGCGCCTGGCGTCGCAGAGATCAAGAAGCTGTACGTCGCCACCAGCCACCGCCGTCACGGGCTTGGACATCGCATTCTCGAAGCGCTGGAAGACGCAGCACGGGCCAGCGGCGCCCGGCGCATCATCCTGGAAACCGGCTCACGCAACACCGAAGCCCTGAGCCTGTACACACGCACCGGCTACCAGCCGATCCCCGCCTACCGGGAGCGCGACGCGACCATCAACCGCGCACTGGCCAAGGACCTCTCACCCTGATCCCACGAGCGGCACTCGCAGAGATAGGACTGATCACCAGATCGGAGCAGGCGCCTCCGCCAGCCAGCGGCAATCGCCAGCCACACCGACTACCTGCTGATCAATTCTGCTCAATGAATGGATGTCGTCACCACCACTCCGCCCCTGGCCCCTTCCCGCGATCTCCTGCCCACAAGGACATTCAGGCGGCCCAGCCTCGCCCTGGTCTCGGCTCCACCTGGCGGGAAGTCGGCGTGCGCGGTTCATCCTGCCGCTGTCAGGCATCCCAGCGGGTTTGATCGAGGAAGCCGACCAGAGGACGGAGACTGAGATGAGGAACAACCGACGGGAATGCGCACCGCTCGGAACGATGCCCCTCCCCGACCCCAACACCACACGCGACTTGGGCACGGCGTTCGGAGGACTCACACCACCCCAGACAGTCATGCTCAGCCTCTTGAGCCTGTGCGGGTTGATGTTGTTTCGCGAGCTCGTCACAGCGCTTCGCTGGACTCGCCAGGTCGCTCTGAGGTGCCTCGGATCTTCCGGACACGTCCATAGCTAGGATTGTGGACGAACCGGAAGGAAGGTCATTGGCAAGGCGTAAACGGCGGTACTTCTCGCAGGAGTTCAAGGACGAGGCTGTCCGCATGG
>NZ_RFFG01000219.1 GCF_003696215.1 Actinomadura harenae
GACCCGGGTCCGCCGCGTCGCCGCCCAGGCCGCGCTGCCGCCGCTGCTGGCCGCGGCCGCGCTGGCGGATCGGCTCGTCCTGCCCCTGGTCCCCGGCCCCGGCAACGCCTACCGGGTCCTGGCGAGGAAGGACGCGGGGTGACCGATTCCCTGTCGGCCGTGAGACGGCCGACCGCACTTCCGAAGAAGGACGCCCTGGTGGGACTCGCCGACGACCCGGAGATCCGGATCACCGCCCACGTGTACGAGCGCGTCTTCGGCGTCCCACCGGCGACCCTGCGCCGGGCCCCGGGCGGCCTCACCCTCCTGGGCGGCCCCCAGCCGCCCCCACCGGAGGACGACCCGCCGCCCACCACCGGCGCGGCGACGGCCGAGCCGGATCTCGTACCTTCCGCTGCGCGGGATTCGGTGGTCCCCGCGAGCCGCGCCGAGGCCCCGGCGGACCTGGTGGGTGCAACCGCCCAGGGTGATCCGGCGCTGGCCGTCGCGCTCGCCTGGGGCACGATCGTCGCCGCCGGACCGAACCCGGACGGCGGCGTGGACCTCTACTCCATGAACCGCCACACCGACCGGTGCACGTCGCTGGACGACGTCCCCGAGTGGGCGGCGCCCGCGGTCGAGGCGCTGCGCGCGCACGCCGACCCGCCGCCCCCGGCCCGGATGGTCGTGGACCGCGAGCTGCCCGCCGAGACCGGCCTGCTGTCCGGCGCGGAGACGGTGTGCGCGGCGGCGATGGCGCTCGGCGACCTGCACGGCCCGCCGGCCGCGCCCGCGCCGTCCGCCGCCTCGCCCGAGTACCTCGCCGCGCTGCACTCGCGCGCGGGGCACGCCCTGCTGCTCACCCCGTCCGGCCCGGAGCAGATCCCGTTCGACCTGCCCGCGGCCGGGCTGCGTCTGCTGATCATCGATGTGGGCGGGACGGAGCGGGCGCTGCCGGGGGCGGCGGTCGTAGCGTCCGATCCGGGCCCGGACGTCGTGGAACGCGCCGCCGAGGCGCTGCGCGCGGGCTATCCGGCGGGTCTCGGCCCGCTGCTGACCGAGGCGCACGTGCCGGGCCGCCCGACGCTCGACCTGGCCCTGTCGGCGGCCCGTGACGCGGGGGCGCTGGGAGGACGGGCCCTCGGACGCTGCGCCGTCGCGCTCGTCCCGCAGGCCGTCGTCTCGCGCGTGCGCGCGGAGGTCATCGCCCGGCTGGAGGGGGAGACCGCCCGTCCGCCGCGCTTCCTCACGGCCGTCGCGTCCGGCCGTCCGTCCTAGCGCCAGGGGTGGTGTCAGGGGTGGCGTGGCGCTCGCGGAGGGCCCGTTCGACCAGGTCGATCTCCTGGACGAGCCGGACGAGCCGGGAGCCCTCGTGGCGGTAGGCGTCGAGGACGGCCTCGATGCCGTGCGGAGGGACGGCCCCGGCGAGCTCGACGCGGGCGGAGCGGAAGCCGTCGCGGGCGGCCTCGACGGCGGCGGTGACGTGGTGCCGCGCCATCCGGGCGAGCGCGACGGGGTAGCGGCGCAGCACGCCGTAGCGGCGGTACTCGGGCGGGACGAGGTCCAGCAGCCAGGCGAGCGCGGTCTCCTCGAAGGACTCGGTTCCCGGCGGGTGCACCTGCGGCGGCCAGCCGGGCGGGACGAAGCTGCTCACCTGCCCAGAATACCCCAGATTCGAAACTTTGTTCGATCGAGCGCCCGATGTCCGATTCCTGGTCGAACGGACGGAGAAGGGGCGCCCACGAGGGGAAACGAGGGGGAGGGGGTCACTCCTGCGGGGCGACGGAGCCGCCCTGGCCGGAGCGGCGGATGCGGATGCGGCCCGACTCCAGGTCGTCCCGGCCGGAGTCGCCGGCCTGGAGCATGTCGTCGTGCTTCAGCGTGCGCTGCCGCTCCTGCTCCTCCTGCTTGACCTTCTTGGAACCCTCGAACGCGGAGGCCAGGTCCTCGAAGAGGCCGCCGCCGAGGCCCGCGCCGGTCTCGCCGTCGCCGCGGATGGCGCCCATCAGCGACGACCTGCCCGTGCCCTGCTGAGGCCACTCGATGACCTCGGGCTCGGCCTGCTTGGCGGTCGTGCCCATGGGACGGCCCTTGACGCGCTTACGGCGACGGAACGGTGACTTCACACTCAACTCCAACGCGACGAGCTTCCAAAATGATCCACGTTCGGTCCACGCCGTCCGGCCGATGGCGTCGGCCGTCCGCCGGGGAGGGGGCCCGTGCGCCTCCCGTCCTCCGGATTCCTGCCCACAGTGATCGCCCGGCTACCGTCCGGACGGGCGGGCCCGGGGTCTGCACACGATAGCCGCTCGGCGGGACGGCCCGGCGACTCCCGCAGGGCGTCGCTGGCTCGGCTGAGGGTCTCCGGGGCGGTAGCCTGCGGGGCGTGCGTCTCTCCCAAGTCATCGCCGTCCTGGACGATCTCTATCCGCCCGCCTGGGCCGAGTCCTGGGACGCCGTCGGGCTCGTCTGCGGCGACCCCGACCAGGAGGTCCGCCGCGTCCTGCTCGCGGTCGACCCGGTGGCCGCCGTCGTGGACGAGGCCCTGGAGTGGGACGCCGACCTGATCCTCACCCACCATCCGCTGCTGCTGCGCGGGGTGCACGGCGTCGGGGCGGACACGCCCAAGGGCCGCCTGGTGCACCGCCTGATCAAGAACGACGTCGCGCTGTTCACCGCGCACACCAACGCCGACGTCGCCGTCCCCGGCGTCTCGGACGCCCTCGCCCGCGCCGTCGGCGTGACCGGGGAGCTGCGCCCGATCGTCCCGTCCGCCGACGACCCGCGCCGCGGCCTCGGCCGGATCGGGGAGCTGCCGGAGACCCTCACCCTCGAGGAGTTCACCGCGCGGGCCGCCCTGGGGCTGCCCGCCACGGTCTGGGGCGTCCGCGCCGCCGGGGACCCGGACCGTCCCGTCCGCACCGTCGCCGTCTGCGGCGGCTCGGGCGACTCGCTGCTGAACGACGTCCGCGCGGCGGACGTCGACGTGTACCTCACCGCCGACCTGCGGCACCATCCCGCGTCGGAGTTCGTCGAGGCCGGGGGCCCGGCGCTGCTGGACGCGGCGCACTGGGCCACCGAGCACCCGTGGCTGGCCGGCGCCGCCGCGGCGCTGACCGACGCGCTCGATCTGACGACCCGGGTGTCCACGGCGGTCACCGACGCATGGCGCCTGCACGGTGCCAACAACGAAGGAGAGAAGTGAAAGCCGCACCGCAAGCCCAGCAGCGCCTGATCGACCTGCAGGAGCTCGACAGCTCGCTCGACCGGCTGGCCCACCGCCGCCGCACGCTGCCGGAGCTCGCCGAGATCGAGCGGCTGAGCGGCCGCCGCACCGAGCTGCGCGACCAGATCGTCTCCGCCGAGACCGAGCTCGGCGACCTGGAGCGCGAGCAGAAGAAGGCCGAGCAGGACGTCGAGCAGGTCCGGGCCCGCGCGGACCGCGACCAGAAGCGCCTCGACTCCGGCATGGTCACCTCCGCCAAGGACCTGGCGTCCCTCCAGGCCGAGATCGAGTCCCTGGGCCGCCGCCAGTCCGACCTCGAGGAGGTCGTCCTGGAGATCATGGAGCGCCGCGAGGCCGCCGAGACCAAGGTCTCCGACCTGCGCGCCGAGGCCGGGAAGGACGCGTCCGACCTGACCGCGCTGACCGAGCGGCTGGACGCCGAGCGGGCGAAGATCGACGAGGAGACCGGGATGACCGGCACCGCCCGCAAGGGCGTCGCCACGGACGTCCCGGACGACCTGCTCGCCCTCTACGAGAAGCTGCGCGGCCAGTTCGGCGGCGTCGGCGCGGCCGTCCTGCACCGGGGCTCCTGCCAGGGCTGCCACCTCGCGCTGAACACCGTCGACCTGAACCGGATCCGCGCCGCGGCCGACGACGACGTGCTGCGCTGCGAGGAGTGCCGCCGCATCCTCGTCCGCACCGCCGAGTCCGGGCTGTGACGACCGTTCGGGCGAGGGGCGGCCGGTGACGGCCGGACGCCGGCTCGTCGTCGAGGCGGACGGCGGGTCGCGGGGCAACCCGGGGCCCGCCGGGTTCGGCGCGGTCGTGAAGGACGCCCTCACCGGCGAGGTCCTCGCCGAGGCGGCCGAGGCGATCGGCCTGGCCACCAACAACGTCGCCGAGTACCGCGGCCTCATCGCGGGTCTCACCGCCGCAGCCGGAATCGACCCGGACGCCCGCGTCGAGGTCCGGATGGACTCCAAGCTGGTCGTCGAGCAGATGTCCGGCCGCTGGAAGATCAAGCACCCGGACATGCGCCCGCTCGCCGCCCGCGCCCGCGACGCCGCGTCCGGGTTCGGCTCGGTCCTCTACGAGTGGATCCCGCGCGAGCGCAACTCCCACGCCGACCGCCTCGCGAACGAGGCGATGGACGCCGCCGCGCGCGGCGAGGAGTGGCGGCCGCGCGCCGAGGAGGAGCCCGCGCCCGTGCCCCCGCCGGCGCCCGCGGCCTCGGGC
>NZ_RFFG01000022.1 GCF_003696215.1 Actinomadura harenae
CGCACCCAACAAGGCATGACCAAAAAGGAGATCATCCGCTGCCTCAAACGCTACATCGCCCGCGAGCTCTACCAACTCATCACATCAAACGATCTTGAACTCGCCGCTTGACATCCATAGGAGCATCTCCAAACCGGTTGATCGACGCAATAGGGCAGCGAACTCCGTGCGCTGCCCGGGGGCTGGTATTGCCGCGACGGGAAGCCTCGGGCCGTCTTCGGTCTGCGGGGCTTCGTGTGACAGAGCTCTTGGCGGTTGGTCGGTCAGCTCGGCGGCTGGAGGGCAGCAAGTGCATCTTGCAGGGGTTGGGCGCTGAACGCGTGGGTGATGGTCGTGGGCCAGTGGGCGGGGTGTGGGCGGCGGTTGGGGCCGTGGGGCCAGTGGCCGCGGAGCAGGGCGATGAGGTCGAGGCCGGCCCAATAGTCGATCGTCTGGTGGATCACGTCGGTGTTGTCGCCGAGCGTGGTGACCCAGATGGTGGTCGGTACCGGGAGGCCTGCGCGAACCCTGTCGGCTTTGGCCTCGAGATGTTCGATGGAGTCTTCCAGGGTGTCGAAGACGGACAGCCGACCATCGAATGCCCCGTTGGTCCCGTCGGCGCGGTGGCCCCGAAGGATGAGGGCCAGGTCGTGGTGAGTGGTGACGACGTCGGGGAGGCGTTCGTCTTCGATGAGTGCCTCGGCGAAGGCCGTGCGAAGCCAGTCGGCGGCGAAGGAGCCATCGATTCCGCAGTGGAGAGGGCGGGCGATGCTATGGAGAAGACGCTGCCTGGGCGGTCTGCGGATCGAGTCCGCTTCGACGGAGTCGAGGGGCGGGTGGTTGGACGGGTCTGAAGCCGGAATGAGGCTGGTCGTGGTGCTGGCCTGAGGCTGATGGCTCACGGTGTCTCCTGTCGCTGGGCGATTGCCTAGATGGAAGCCGAACGGCCAGGTCGGAAGCCACGCTCAAAGTCGTCAAGACAGGAAGTGGTCTCGCGAAGTCCTCGGGGGTGCTGAGTCGCGAGTGGCCGGAGTGCCTCGTGGTTCGGGGATCCAGTGGGCGTCTCACCTTCGTCGCCCGGACGTGATCAGTTTTGGTCTGTGGCTAGAACCGCCCACGCGCGTCACCGTCCTGTTACGCTACGTGACTCCGATTGGGCTGAGCGTCAGAGGAGCGATGTGGCGGACGGGCCAGAGGTGGCAGCGCGTCTACTGGAGGGCATCGTCCCGGACGAGTTGTACAACGCCTACCGAGTGTTGCTCGATGGGCAGGGGTGCCCCCCAGAGGAGGAGCACGCGACGCTGGGGAGTGCAGAGGTCGTCTCTGCATTGCTTGACCGGGGGATGGCCTACCGGGGGCCGGAACCGGGGGAGGCGCCTCGGTTGTTCCCGGCGCCGCCGCACCTGGCGCTCCAGGCTGTGCTGGTCGAGATCAACCAGCGGCTGAGCAACGAGCATGAACGGCTGCTGGTCGGTCATCGCCGCTTGGTCGAGTACATCCCCACTCCATCGGCGAGCGGGCAAGGCTCGTCCCGCGGACTGATCGAGGTCGTCACCGACCCTGAGGAGATCACGCGGCTGTCCGGTGCCCTGGTGAACGCGGCACGGCGCGACTGGCTGACGCTGGAGAGCTACCTGACCGAGGGCCCGATCGACGAAACCGTGATCATCGAACCGCCGTCCGCCCTCCGGAAGGGCGTGCGGAGTCGCACCATCTACGAGAGCCGCTGGGCCGATCATCCCATCGTCACCGAGAACATCATTGGTGCCGCCGAGCTCGGTGAGGAAGCCCGGCTGCTGCCCGGTGTCGGGATGAAGATGAAACTTGCCGACGCGAGTGTGGCGCTGCTCCCTCTCGGGCCGACCGGCATGACGGGCGCGGTCCTCGTTCGCTCACCGGTCATCGTCGCGGCGCTACGCGAGTACTTCGAGATGTTGTGGGAGCGGGCGACGCCGGTCGGAGCCGTGCAGTCCGACAACCCGCTCAGCGAAGACCTCCGCGCGGTGCTGGCACTGCTGGCCCAAGGCGCAGATGACGACGCCATCGCTCGTCGGCTGAAGATCAGCACAACGACGGTCCGGCGGCGATTCACCATGATCCGCGAAGAGCTGGGAGCCGTTTCCCGCTTCGCGGCCGGTGCCGCGGCGGTCCGCCGCGGCTGGATCAAGTAGCTCACTCCACACCAATGTCAGGAGCGGCATGCCCTCGTTCCAGTATCAGGACTTTGTTCCCCACCAGCGGTTCCAGCGTGCTTTGGCCTTCGCTCCGCAGGGCGACCGCCTCGCCTTCTCGAGCAACGCGGGCGGCACTTCCGCGTTGTGGACGGTGCCGACGACTGGGGACCCCGCACGCAAACTCGCGCAGATGCCTGGACGGATCGTTCGCCAGGCCGCCTGGACGCCGGACGGCGCCGCTGTGGTGTTCACCGCGGATTTCGAGGGTGATGAGCAGTACGGCATCTTCCGGGTCGGGCTCGATGGCGACGCTCCGATCCCGATCGTCTCAGGCCAGGACTGCCAGTGCATCATCGCGCGGCGCCCCTTCGATTCGGAGGGTCGTCGTCTCCTGTACGCGGCCAATGACCGTGATCCGGCTGTCCAGGATCTGCTGATTCGGGACCTGGCAACAGGTGATGTGCAGCGGATCGAGCCCGAGGAGGGGGTCGCTTTCACGCCTGTGATGCTCTCCCCGGACGCTCGTTGGGTGTTGGTGTCGGGCTTCCGCTCCAACACCGATGTCGGCGCGTACCTGGTCGACCTCGCCCGTCCGGACGACAGGCCGCAGTGCGTCACCAATGAGCACGGAACGGCTCTGTACGAGCCAATGTGCTGGGCCCCGGATTCTTCCGGCTTTTACCTGCTGACCGACCTGTGGGGATTCACAGCGGCGGCCTTCTACCGGTTGGACGATCACTCCCTGAGCCCGGTCTCCCAATACGATTGGGACGTCGAGACGCTCGATGCGGCAGGCGGGTCGCTCGCCTGGACCGTCAACGAGGCCGGACGGTCGGTCCTGTACGTCCGGCGAGCCGAGGGCACCGCCGGGATTTCTGACGTGCCCAGCGGTGTGATCTCGACGTTGAGCCTGTCGGAGGACGGCCGGATGGCGGCGATGTTGCTGGATTCGCCATCGCGCCCGGAGGAGATCCTGCTGGTCGATTTGGACGAGGGCGCTTCGCGCCGTCTTACCGACGGCAGACCGTCGGCGCTCCGTTCGGTCGCCCCGGTCGAGCCCGAGTTGATTACCTACCCCTCGTCCGGCGGGCGCGATGTCCACGCGTTCGTCTACCGGCCCACGACTCCGGGTCCTCATCCGGTGCTGTTGTCGATTCATGGTGGGCCCGAGGGCCAGGAACGTCCGCGATATGCGGCCCTCTACCAGCACCTGCTCCATCACGGGATCGCGGTGTTCGCCCCCAACATCGCAGGTTCAACCGGCTACGGCCGGGTCCACCAGAAGCTCATCTACCGTGACTGGGGCGGTATCGACCTGGAGGATCTGGACCACGCCGTCCGCTACTTGCACACCCGGCCCGATCTGGACGTCGACCGGGTCGCGGTCTTCGGCGGCTCCTATGGCGGGTTCGCCGCGCTGTCCTGCCTCGCGCGCCTGCCGCACCGCTGGGCTGCGGGCGTCTCGATCTGCGGCCCTTCGAATCTCGTCACTCTCGCCTCGGAGGCCCCGCCCACCTGGCGCAGCGTGGTCGACGCCCTCTTGGGTAACCCCGAGACGGACGCCGATCGCCTGCTGGCCAACTCGCCGATCACCCATGCGGACGCCATCGACGCACCGTTGCTCGTATTGCAGGGAGCCCGGGACCCGCGGGTCCCGCGCGCCGAGTCCGACAATCTCGTCGAGCGGCTCCGTAACCGTGGTGTCCAGGTCCGCTACGAGGTCTTTCCCGACGAGGGGCATGGCTTCGCCACGCAAGCCAACGAGTTGCGCGCATACTCCGAGACCGCCGCGTTCCTCATCGCCCATCTCGCCAAGGACGGACGGTGACCGCGTTCCGCCTGCTCTCCAATCCGGCCGTCGCCCCGCTCCTCGCGGCGCGACTCCTCTCGTCGGCCGGGCTCGGGTTCGGGCAGGTGGCGCTCGTCTGGGGCATGAAGGCGAACGGTTACGGCGCCAGCGCGATTTCCCTTGTGGCAGCGTGCAAGGCTTTGCCGGCCCTTTTGATTCTGGCGGGCGGAGTTCTGGGGGACCGTTTCAAGCGTCACCATGTCCTTGCCGCCGCCGAACTCACCGCGAGCGCCACGTGGCTGGCCATCGGTGTGTGCCTGCTCGACGGCCGCACCCCCACGGCCGTGTTGTGTGTCCTGGCCTTGCTGTCGGGGACGGCGTTCTTCGTTTTCCTGCCGACCGTTCGAGGCATCGTCGCCGACCTGCTCCCCGGTGCGGAGCGGCATGCTGGAAACGCCCTTGTAGGCCAGACCGAGGCGGTCGGCGCACTAGTCGGCCTGGCCGCAGCAGGAGCGGTGGTGGGGTCGTTCGGTGCGGCATCGGCAGCCGTTCTCAAAGCCGTGCTGTGCCTTGTCAGTGCTGCCTTGCTGCTACGGCTCAAGGTTCCCCTTCGTAGGACGAAAGCGCCCGGCCCGATTTCCGAACTGGCCGCTGGCTGGAAGCATTTCGCCGCCCACCCCTGGATGTGGGCCACGGCGCTGCAGTTCACCGCCGCCGTCATCGCCACCGCGACGCTCACTGACGTCATCGGACCGCTGTTCATGTCAGAGCATGGCCGCAGCGCCAGGACCTGGGGAATCATCGGCGCCTGCGAAGCCTTTGGCGCTCTTGCCGGGGCGGTCCTGGCAGTCCGCTGGAAACCACGTCGCCCGGTCACCGTCGGGATCGTCCTCCTGACCTTCGCCGGAGCACCGTTGCTGGCCGTCGGCATCACGACCCCGTCCCCAGTCATCGCAGCGACAATGGTGGCATCAGGTGTTGCCAAAGCGGTCTTCCTGGTCCTTTGGCTGACCCAGCTCCAAAAGACGCTTCCTGTTGAGATGCTCGCCCGCGTGAACAGCTGGAGCATTGTGCCCGCCTACGCCTTGGCGCCCATCGCGCTCCTGCTCGTCGGCCCGCTCACGGAGGCTGACGGCCCCGGTCACGCAGCGCTGGCGATTGCAACCACAACGCTGCTCGCGACCATCGCCGCGCTGCTCGTCCTCCTGCTGGGAGCCCGTGCGGCCAACCGGAGAGAGGAAGACGCAACCGAACTCCTCACGGCCTCGTAGGGACCTCTATGGCGCCAGCGGAGAAGGAGACGCGGTCGCCAAGTCGTTGTGGCCTCGTCACTCTTCGGCGGCGTGGGGTTCCCCATGCGGCCGCGTGACCTCATGGCTGTGCCCTTCGGCGGCGTGCCTGTTCGATCCACAGCTTGCCCTCTGCTGCGATCCCCTCCATGACATGGAGGGTGTGGCCCAGACCGGCGGCGTCCAGCGTCGTCTCAGACACTGTGGCGGAGGTCTCGTCTACATGGAGTTCCTCCATCGCGGCGGCCAACATCTCCGCCTTGACCAACTCTCCGTTGACGAGGGCGAGTTCAAAACTGTGGTCGCCATCGTCGGCTTGGCGTACCCGGACGGCTGCAACGGCTTCGTAGCGGTAGTTGGTGCGGTTCCGGTCGTGGAAGGTGCCCCGCTTGAAGTCGAGGTCAGCATTGAGCTGGCGTACCCCATCCCTGGTGAGGAGGAAGAGGAGCAAGCGATAGCGCGTGTAGCGCCGAGGCCCGTTGCGGACCCGTGCACGCTTGGTCGGGGACCCAGGAGCTTCGATGAAGGCGTGCGCGATCATGTCGCTCATGCTCAGGCCGTAGTGGTGTAGCGCCTCGTTCAACAGCACTTTTCGGTCGCGGTCCAGCCAGACGGCCATGTCCGGGTCGGTCGGCTTGTCGGCGAGTTTGAGCTTCCAGCGTTGGTAGGCCGCGTCGCAGCCCTCCTGGATCTTGGCCGCCTCGGCATTGTCGGCCGCGTACCGTCGACGCTCCATGGTGATCCGCAGCCAGGCACGGACAGCGGTCGCCCCGGCCGGCAGCGCCAAGAGCATGGACCCGATTGCGCTTGCGGGTGAGGTCCAAACTGCAAATCCCACTGTCCAGATCGTCCCACTGGTGAGGACGGCGAGGCCGAGTAGGGTCACCACCTTGATGGCCGGCGGGGCTGCAAGTTCCCGCTGGTAGTCCCACAGCGTTCTCTGCTCCCACTGTCGACGGACCTCACTCACCCGGTATCGGATCAACCAGGTGATCTCTTCCGCGCCGGTGCGCTGTTCCCGATAGACCTCGACAATCTCGTTTCGGATGCTCCTGCGGATCCCTGCTGTGCCGGTCAGCCAGTCGGAGCGGCTCGTGTTGCGTGGCACGTACTTGGCGAAGTAGCGATCGAAGTGCTGGTCCACCTTGCCGACGAAGCCATCGGCTTTCGTACGAGGTGCATGCTCTCGAGGCTGTCTGTACTCCTTGTCCTTTGTCAGCCGCCTCTCGGTGAGGAAGTGCCATTCGGCGCCCGCGCGTGCAGCGCAGAGTCCACCGCCGATACCCAGCAAGAACACAAGTAACGTGAACAACTGAAGGTCCCGTACCAGCAGATTTGCCATGTTGACCGCTGTGGCGAACAAGACGACCGCGGCGACCATACCCTGGACCCAGGTGCTGGTCGGTATGTCCGGCGGTCGGACCGGACGGACCCGAGGCGGAGCAGGGTCTGGCTCGAAGAACTTCCATACTCGTTCGCTGCGGTCTTCCGCCATCTGATCACGCTGAGCCTCTTCCAGAGCACGGCTCCACATCTCATCCTTCAGTGGCCCGTCGAGGAACGGCTCCAGATGCCGGAGGATCATGCCACGTTGAGGGTCACCGAGACCGTCGAAGTCCTTCAGCAACGGGCGGAGATCCGTGTCGGGCTGCCCCGCGGCATCCAGGAGACGGATGACGGTCTTCGCACCATCGGCCCAGGCGTCTCCGCCGGTGAGGTCACAGCCGATCGGTGCATGGCGGAGCGCCGCGATGTCCTCCTGCGGCATCTCATTCCATGTCCTCCCACTTACGAGGGCGAGTTGCCAGTGGAAGCACACCCTGTTGCCGGTGAGACCAGCAGCCAACACCGCCTCGCCGATCAGCTCCCGGGCTTTGCCCGGTATGCCGCCGTCGAGCGCGCTGACGCCGAACTCGAACCTCTCGGAAGGAGACGCGCCTGGGGGAGGCGAGTAGATATTGACATCGCCGTGGACGATCCCTGTCTGCACCCCGACGTAGGCATGAGCCTCGGCGTAGTTGGCCGTGGTCGCCTCGGGCTCGGTCATGACAGGCTCCGAACGAGGCCCAACACGCTCGCCACCTCGGTTGCCAAGGCGGCCACGTCTCCGACGAGTCCGCGCAACTTCTTCAGCGCGAGTGCCACCGCACTCGTGTTCTGCGGGGTGGTTTGCAGGGCTTCGCGGGCATCGTCGAGCTCGGCGCGCGCAGCGCGGAACGTGTCCTCGTCGATGAGCCCTGCGTCTCGGGCCTGCTCAAGCCGGGAGGCCAGGTCCGCGATGGCTTCGAGAGGACTTGCCAGTGTGGCCTTCTCGCCCTCGATCCGGACACCGCCATGAACGTGCCCGGCCTGCACACCCACCCTCGCGTTGCCCTTGGCGATGTTGCGGACTGCCTCACTCATCTGCGAGCTCCCCGGCGTTGCGGTTGTCTCGGGCTGTTGGCGGTTCGGTTCGTCCGTCGTGAGGTTCTCTGCCAGGGCGGCGGTGAATGCCGCCGCGTTCGCCACGGCTCGCGGCTGCCATCGCTCGCGGTCGGTGGTCTCCTTGGTGCCGTCGGCCCGATCACTGACGCCCCGGATCACGACCACCGGAAGCGAACTGTTCAGATGTGCCGCCTGGGCAACACCGGCCCCTTCCATCTCGATCGCCAGCGCATCGTTGTAGTGCCCCCGGATCCAGTCGGCGTGTGCTGAGATCGTGGAGTTGAGCACCACCTCGCCGGCCGCGATGGGCCCGAAATGCACTTCCGGCAGGCGGCGTTTCGCACGTCCGTTCCCCGTCCAGGAGCGCCCACGGGCAATGTGCCGGGCGATCTGGTCGGCGCCATGCGACACCTCCCAGACACGGGGACGACTCTTGAAGCCGTCGTCCTCGCTCGTCCCACCGTGGAAGGCGTAGATATGGGTCGCCACGACCACGTCGCCCAGAGCGATGTGGGAGTGCAAGGCTCCCGCCACCCCCACGAACAGAAGTGCCACAGGGGAGAACTCGGCGATGGCACGTTCGGCCAGCACCGCCGCAGATTGATTGCCCTTGCCGACGAGCCCCAGAGCTATGCGGCACCGCCCATCGTTGAGTCGGCCGACTTCGAAGCGGGTGCCCTGCGGATGCCGATGCAGCAGGGGGCTGCGCAGCTTCTCACGGACAGCGTCGTACTCGACATCCAGTGCCGTGAGCACAACGATCGTGCTGTCGCTCATCCTTCTGACCCCTTTGTGTCGGGAGATTCGGTCGGCCGGACCATGGGGGGAGACAAGTCCTTGCGTCGGCCCGCCTTGAACAGCCGAGCAGGCCGTCCGGTCGTGACCTTGCGACCGGTGTCCGCCGCGAGGATGAAGCCGCTGGATTTCTGGACCTTGCGATAGAAATTGCGAGGGTCGAGCGGCATCCCCCAGACCGCCTCGTAGACCCGCTGAAGCTCGGTGATCGTGAAGGTCGGGCCGCAGAACGCCGTCGCCAAGGACGATCGTTCGAGCTTTGCTCGCGCGCGCTCGACGCCGTCCTCCACGATCTTCTGGTGGTCGAAGGCCAGTACCAGCTCTCCGCAGAGCACCTGATCGGTGTGCTGCCAGCGGGCGCCTACCGCGTCCGTGCCGGCCGTCGGCTCGGGAAGTCCAGGAGCGACCGCCAGGTAGGCGACGGAGACTACCCGTCCGCGCGGATCACGCCCCGGAGTGCCGTAGACGTCCAGATGCTCCAGATGCAGCGCCTCTGCGTCCATGGCGGCCTCCTCCGCCAGTTCACGATGAGCGGCAGCGGTGAGGTCCTCCTCGGCGTGACGCAGGAAGCCGCCCGGCAACGCCCAGGCACCCTTGTACGGTTCGACGCCACGCTCAACGAGCAGGACGTGCAAACGCGAATCTCGCAACGTCAAGATCACCAGGTCGACCGCGAGCATCACGGCCGGTGGTGTCCAGTGGTCGTTGGTCATGCGATGACGGTAGCTTTTTGTCAGGCAGACAAAAAGTGCCTTAGGGCTGACGTGTTGGCTATTCCCTCGTCACCGATCGGCAAGGTCCGCGGCAGGCGGGGAACCGGTCCGGGCTTGTTCTGGTCTGCCGGGCTTACAGGTGTACCCGGCCGGACATGCCGCGCGGTCCCGAGGTCGCGCCACCGCGGCGGGTGCGCAGGTAATCTCCGCTGTCCAGCGGAGTAGGCCGATGGTGCATTCGATGATGTAGCGGTGGACGCCCAGGCCGGAGCCGTGCGAGGGCTTGCGCTGGGCGCTGACCGGTTGATGCCTCGATTCCAGACCAGTCGCCGGTGCTTGTCGTGGTCGTAGCCCCGATCGGCGACATCCGCCTGGTGCAATTCGGCCGGGCGCGCCTGCACGTAAGCCCGACCCGAACCCCAGCTCCTGAGGCAGGAGTCCCCACCGGATCCTGGTGCAGGACGAACAGGATCCCGCACAGCAACTTCTGGTCGTCCAGTTGCTTGCAGCCCGTGTGGACGCTTGCGCCGCTCGACCTTCGGCAGCGTGGCTCGATGTTTCTCGACGAGCTGTTGCGGGCGATGGGTAGTGGTCAAGCCGGGAGGTGCCTGCCGTTTACCTGCGTCGTTCGTCCCTGGAGTAGTCCGGCTTCAGGTGAAGGATTCGAGGAGATCTGTGGGGGCTGAGCTCGCTGGCAGGTGAGGGGTGACGCCCGAAGCTGCGGTACTGCCCAATGCCGGGGGCCTTTGATGCCGGTTGTTGCGGTGCCGGCTGAGCCGTGGGAAGGACGGCGGTGAGGTCCCTACGAGTGGGCCACTTGACGGCGAATCCCAGCAGGATGAACCAGCCGATGATCGTCGGACAGGCCAGGATGTTGAGCAGGAAGAGGACCAGGACGTCCGCGATCTCGGCGCCGCGAACCGCCGCGATGAGTGTGGGCAGGAACGCGATGAGCGCCAGGACGATGACCGCGGTGAGCACGAGCGCGAGCCCGGTTCCACCCGAGGGGAGCGGCATGGCGTGCCTCCGTTTCGTTCAGTGGTTGAGTTGGCGGGTCCGCTCGGAGATCTGAGCGGAGTGTCGATCATTGGTCGGTCGGCCGTTGGGAACTGCGGTGGGCATCGCGAGGACCTCGTCGATCGTGAAGGGAAACGCAGTATCGGAGAGTGCGGCCTCTGGAGTGTCGATGCCGCTTCCGGCTCTGCGTTCGGAGTGGAGAGGCACTGCCTCGGCGATGACGTTCTCGGGGAGGTTGGTGGCTACCTCGAGCATGGTGCGCAACTCGATCGGGCTTGGGACATGGCCTTTCTCGCCAGCTTTGCTGCGAAGCGTGTCGGCGATGTCACGAGCACGTTCGCGCTGCCGGACTGCTTCAAGGTCCGTTCGAGTCGGGCCGTGCGGGTTCGCCGCCCAGGTGGCGCCATCACCCTCAGACAAGGCTGCACGAGGTATCGGCGGGTCACCGGGGCGACTGTGTGGTGCGCGGGTGAAGAAGGGGGCGGATTCCCGCATGGCCTCCAGCCGTTCCCTCCCCTCGGCGCGAAGTTCGTCATAGCGCTGCATCGCGTACGGGTGGAGCTCTCGGAGCCGAGCTTCACATTTGTCGGCAGCGGATCGAGCCGAGGTGAGGCTGTCGATGTAGGGGTTCGCCGCAGCCCAGGATCGTCCGGTCTCGTAGAGGTCGGCCTGCTGTAGCCACTCGCGGTCGTGTGCAGGGGCCCAGCGGGCTCGAGCTTCGTCGCGCATCGCACGGAGCGCGGTGTCTTCGCGGCGTACTGCCGCATCGTCTCGAGCTTGGCGCGCCTTGTTCATCCGGCGGGTGAGAGCGTCGTGGCCCTGCTTGAGCGCTGCGGTGACGGTGATCAGCTGCACCATGCGCTGGCCGCTGAGGGTGAGGGCCTCGGCGAACGGGTCGGGATGGTGGTTCTCACTCACGGGTGGTCTCCTGTGGCTTGGCTGCGTTAGCGGCTGGGGCGACGGGACGGGCGGTGCGTGGAAGTGGGGGACGTCCTGCCGGGGAGGGGGCTGTGTTCGGGGGCGGGCGGTGCCGGGATGTCCGGGCTGATGGCGTCGGCGACCAGGGTGGTGACGATGTTGGAGGGAACTCCGGTTGCCGTGGCCACTCGGGGGACCTGGCGGGTGATCTCGCTCTGGGGCATCTGGGCGATGAGGCCGGCGGCGGCGCGGGCAGCGGCCACCTGGTGCTCGGCGTGGTCGAGCGTTCCTCCGAAACGGTCGATCTGTGCGTCCACGACCAGGTCAGCCAGGGGAACCACGGATCGTAGTGCTTCGTGTACGTTCACAGATCCTTGGTAGCGCAGAATGTCGGCCGGGTCCTGGTCTTTGGGAAGAATGACGGCGTCGATGGGCCCGTTGACCTGCAGGAGTGTCTTCCAGGTGCGCAGCATCGCGCGTTGTCCGGGGGCGTCGCCGTCCAGTGCGAGGACCAGGCCGACGGTGTCGAGGTCGGCGTGGCGGTGGAGGATCGCCAGGTGCTCGGTGGTGAGCGTGGTGCCGCAGGGAGCGAGTGGTGCGAGGCCGTCTGGGGCGGCTGTGGCGACGGCGATGACGTCCAGGGGGCCTTCGACCAGGAGTGGACGGGCTCCGGTGCTCAGCCGGTCGCGGTGTTCGTGGAGGCCGAACAGGGTTTGGCTCTTGTTGAACAGGCTGGTGGTGGGGGTGTTGAGGTACTTGGGTCCGCGGCCGGTGTCGGGTCGGCGGCCGATGAAGCCGACCACTGTGCCGTCCGGCGTTCGGAGGGGGAGGACGAGTCGGTCGCTGAACAGGGGCCGTCGTCTGTTGCCGGTGTCGCGGGTGAGTCCGGCGTCTTGGAGCGTGGAGTCGGTGAAGCCGAGGGTCTTGAGGTGTTCGAGCATGCCTTGGGTGGGGGCGTATCCGATGGTCCATGTGTCCAGGGCCGCTGGGGGGATGCCGCGTTCGGTCAGGTACTTGGGCACCCAGCTGTCCGGGAGGCGTGCGCGGAAGTAGTCGTGTGCTTGGGCTAGGGCCTTGACCAGGTCCTTCGGTTGAGGTTCGGGTGCTGCTCGGGCCGTTGCGGTTGGGGTTGCGGAAGGGGCTGGGGGTGTTGGTGGTGAGGACTCCAGGCGACGGCGGATCTGCTGGGATGCACGGACGATCTGTGTGGCGGTGTTGCTGGCCGCGTTCAGAGCAGGCGCTCGAGGGTCGGTTCCGGCCCAGGAGCTGATGAGGGGGAAGCGGATCTCGCCGGGGTCGGCTCCGAGGTGGGTCAGGGTGAGGTAGGCGATCGAGTCGGCGCGGACGCGGCGGACGCCTCGGCAGGGTGTCTGGGGATCCGGGTCGGGGTGTTCGCCGCTTTGAAGGACGTGGCTGAGCTGGTGGGCCATGACGGTCAGGGCGAGTTCGTCGTCGAGTTCGCCTGGGAGGACGATTCGGCGGTTGGGGCGTCCCAGGTAGGGCCAGGTTCCCCGGTCGACGTAGACCCCCAGGTCGGCGGCGACTCGCAGGAGTCGTTCGAGCGCGTCGGATGTCGGAGCGGGCTGGGTGGGCGGGGTGCTGTCGAGGGCGGGGCCGTCGGTTTGGGTGATGTCGAATCCGGAGTACGGGACGTCCTGGCGGGAGATGAGCCGGATGCCGTGTTCTCCCTTGCGGACCTGGCGGCTGTGGGCCTGCCAGTCGTTGTAGGTCCGGATCTCTGTTGCTGCGGCGTGCTGTGCGCCGATCAGCAGTGTGTTGGTGAATCCGAATCGTCCGTGCCGGTCGGCCAGGTTGAGCCATGCCGTCCAGGCGAGTCGTCCGTCGAGGAGTTGGCGGGTCTGGTGGTCGGCGATGCCGCGCAGTGCGGCGAGTTGCTGTTGCCGTTGTTCGTCGGCTTGTCGGACGCCGGCACTGGGGGTGGTGTCGGCGTCCGGGCCGGGCGGGGTGAGGTCGGCTGAGGTCATCGCTGCTGGTGGTCCAGCATCCAGACGAGCAGGCGGGCGATGGACTGGACGTCGCTGGTCGGGCCGAGGAGGCGTCCGTGGGCGGTGACGTAGGCGTAGGTTCCTTCGCTTCCCGCGCACATCACGGTCTCGTGCCAGCCGTTCTTGTGGACTCGCAGCCGCCAGATGCGGTTGCGGGGCCGGGTGAGGCGTGTCCGGACGCCGAGGGCCGTCAGTACGGCGCGCAGTCGGTTGAGGCCGACTTCGCGCGCCCGCTGGTCGGGGTCGTCGTGGCCGCGTGTTCTTGGTGCGGGGACGTTCTGGTTGGTGGCGGACGACGAGGTGGGTGTGGTCATGAGCGTCACCTCCAGCAGATGATCGTTAACGAAGCGCGAATCTCATCAACTAAAGTTGTTGGCGCTTCGACAGTGCCCGCCTGGTGAAGGAATGTCAACCATGAGCGCTGCGTCGGTCGGATCGTTTCCTGGAGTTGTCGCAACGTGTCGGTGGGCGTATCCCTGCGGGCGAGTCGGTGGAGCTCGCTGGAGGTGCCACGCCCCGGGCGCCGGGTGTCCATGTGCGTACTGTGAGTATATGACTACATAGTGTTATATTATGAAGCTGTTCCCGCGCTGCCGACCCTCGTAGGGGTCCTCATGACTCCGACCTTCTGATGCGCCGCGTCCGGTGCGCCGCATGGGCGTGCCAGTACCGCCGTGGTGGCGGCGTCGATCACTTTGGGTGACGCACGGGACTGTGTGGGAGGAGTGCGCGGATGCGCTCGTCGGAACAGGCCCTTGCGGGGCGGGGCGAGGTGACAACGGTGGTGCCGGAGGGGGGACCGTCGGGTCGAGGCCGGATGCGCCGGCCCGCCGGTGACGGCTCGAGGATCTCGGTGCCGTTGGGCGGCCGTGGTCATCGCTTCGAGCGCGGCGCGGAGCGTGCGGTGGTCGACGGGCACGAGGCGCCGGTGAACCGGCGGTCGTGCACCGGCGCGAACGCGGAGTGAGGCCGTCGTGTCGGCGTCGCGGGAGCGATCCATTGCGGTGATCGGGGTCGGCTGCCGGTTCCCCGGAGGTGTGGATTCGGCCGCGGGGTTGTGGCGGCTGGCGGCGGAGGGGCGGCAGACGGCTGGGCCGGTGCCGGCCGACCGGTGGGATGCGGCGCGGCTGGCGGCGTTGCATGATCCGGGGCTGGTGGCGAGGGCGGCGCAGGGTTGCTTCCTGGACGGGGACGTGTGGTCGTGGGATCCGCGGGCGTTCTCGGTGGCGGCGAACGAGGAGCGGTGGGTGGATCCGCAGTTCCGGCTGCTGATGGAGGTGGCCTGGGAGGCGGTGGAGCACACGGGTGTGCCGATGGACCGGATGCGCGGGTCCAGAACGGGCGTGTACGTCGGGACGTACGCCCCGGACAATCTGTTCCGTGAGGCGCGGCCGGTGGAGGACGCGCCGAACAGTTCGTACCTGTTCGGGAACTTCACCGCGGGGGCGGCGGGGCGGGTGGCGTTCGCGATGGATCTGCGCGGGCCGGTGATGGTGGTGTCCACGCACTGCTCGTCGGGGCTGGTGGCGATGGACGTGGCGTGCGGGGCGCTGACGTTGGGCGAGTGCGACATGGCGCTCGCGGGCGGGGTGCTGCTGATGTTGTCGCCGGAGACGCACTATTTCGAGGCGCCGCTGCTGCTGTCGGAGCGGGGGGCGTGTCTCGCTTTCGACGCGCGCGCGGACGGGTATGTGCGCGGCGAGGGCGCCGGGGTGCTGGTCCTCCAACGATTGGAGGACGCGTTGGAGGCGGGCGCCCGGGTGCTGGCGGTGATCCGCGGCAGTGCGGTGAACAACGACGGGCAGGCCGGCCGATTGACGGCGCCGTCGACGGACCTGCAGCAGCGGGTGTTCCGGGAGGCGGTCGCCAGGGCCGGGGTCGATCCTGGTGACGTGGGTTTGGTCGAGGCGCACGGGCCGGGTACGGCGTTGGGCGATCCGATCGAGTACACCTCGATCCAGGCGGTGTACGGCCAGGGGCGCGGCAGGTGCGCGCTGGGCTCGGTCAAGACGAACATCGGGCACAGCGAGCCAGTGTCGGGGATCGCCGGGGTCATCAAGGCGGTGGAGTGCCTGCGGCGCGGGCGGGTTCCGCCGAACCGCGGTTTCGAGGTCTGGAATCCCGCGATTCCGCGCGCGGAGGAGTCGCGGCTGTTCGTCCCGACCGATCTCACCGATTGGCCGGTGGCCGGCGCGGCCCGGCTGGCGGCGGTCTGCTCCTACGGGGTGACCGGCACCAACGCCCATACGATCCTGGAGGCCGCGCCGTCCGGGCCGTCGCGGCGGGCGCGGGCGTCGCAGGCCCGGCTGTTCCTGGTCTCGGCCGGATCGGCGGGTGCGCTGTCGGCGGGGGCGGAGCGGCTGGGCGCCTGGATCGAGGGTGACGGCGCGGAGTGCGATCTCGCCGACGTCGCGCACACGCTGGCGGTCCGGCGCCGGCACGCCGACCACCGGCTCGCGGTGGTGGCGGGTACGCGCGGTGAGCTGGCCGGGCGGGAGCGGGTGGTGACGGGTGTCCCTGTGCTGCCGCCCGATCATGCGGGGCCGGTGTTGGTGTTCACGGGGCAGGGCTCGCAGCGGCCCGGAATGGGCCGCGCGCTGCTGGCGTCCGAGCCGGTGTTCGCAGCCGCCGTCGACGAGCTCGAGCCGCTGGTCCGGGCGGAGTCCGGTCTGTCGCTGCGCGAGATGATCGCCGGGCCGGGGGAGTTGACGGGCATCGAGCGGATCCAGCCCGCGCTGTTCGGGGTGCAGGTGGCGTTGGCGGCGCTGTGGCGGTCGTGGGGGGTGGTGCCGGCGGCGGTGATCGGGCAGTCGCTGGGGGAGGTGGCCGCGGCGGTGGTGGCCGGGGTGCTCAGCCCGGCCGACGGCGCGAAGGTCATCTGCCGCCGGTCGGCGCTGCTGTCCACCATCTCCGGTGGTGCGATGGCCTCGGTCCTGCTGGACGCCGGGACCGTTCGGGCGGCCCTTGGCGAGGTCGGCGCGGACGGTGTGTGCGTGGCCGTGGAAGCGGGGCCGGGCATCACGGTGATCTCCGGGGACGTGGCGCAGGTGGCCGGTCTGGTCGAGCGGTGGAACGCGGCCGGGGGTCGTGGCCCGGGCGATCGATGTGGAGGTCGCCTCGCACTCGCCGCAGGTCGACCCGATCCTGGGAGACCTGCACGCCGTGCTGGCCGATCTCTCCGGTACGGCGCCTGGCGGCGGGTTCTTCTCCACGGTGAGCGAGGATCCGTGTGCTCCGGGTCCGCTGGACGCGGGGTACTGGGTGCGTAACCAGCGGGGTACCGTCCGGTTCCGCGCGGCCGTGGCCGCGGCGCTGGCGGCGGGGCACCGGCTGTTCGTCGAGTGCGCCGCGCATCCGCTGGCGGTACGGCCGATCATGGACACCGCGCGTGCCGCCGGAATCCATGACGCGGTCGCGGTCGGCAGCCTCCGCACGGGGATGGGCGACAGGGAGGCGTTCCTGCTGAACGTCGGTGCCGTGCACTGCGCCGGCTTCGACGGCATCGACTGGGCCGGCCGCTACGGTGACGGCGATCTCGTCGATGTCCCGGCCACGACGTGGGAGCGGCGGCGGTACGGCGGCGACGAACCCGCGTATCGCCTGGTCGCTCCCGGCCTGGTCGGTGCGGACCAGCACCCGCTGCTCGGCGGGCACGTGCAGGACCCGGCCGACCCCGGGCGGCATCTGTGGCAGACACCGATCGGCCCGGGCCGGCTGCCATGGCTGGCCGACCACCGCGTCTCGGATGTGCCGGTGCTGCCCGGCACCGGATACGCCGAGATGATGCTGGCCGCCGCCGCTCAGGTGTACGGCGTCGACCGGGTCGCCGTCACCGGTCTGCACGTCGGCAGCCCGCTCGTCCTGGACCCCGAGCCGGTGGTCACCACCCGGCTTGTCCGCGGGGGCCGGGATGCGCGGGTCGAGATCGTCACCGGCACCGGTGTCGAAACGGTGGTGCATGCGTCGGGGACGGTCCGTCCGCTGGACCCGGGCGAGGCCCCGCCGCCGGTTCCCGACACCGGCGGCCCGTGGACCCCGTCGCTTCCGGAGGAGTTGTACCGCCGGTTCCGTGACCGCCACGACGTGCAGCACGGACCGGCCTTCACCGCCGTCGACAGCATCGGCGTACGGGCGGGGGAAGGGCGGGCCGTCGCCGCGCTGCGGACCGATGATGGGGCCCGGGTGTCGTCGTGGATGATGCGGCTGCACCCTGCGCTCGCCGACGAACTCGTGCAGACGGTGGTTGCCGCGTGGCTCGCCCACTGCCCGACCAGCCCCGGCCCGGTCGTCGTCGCGGGCTTCGACACCGTCACCGTGTTCGGGCCCACCGGGCACGCCTGCCGTGCGATCGTCGAACTCCATCAGGCCGACGACCTCGCCTGCCGCGCGTCCGGCCTGCTCGCCACCGCCGACGGCACGGTCGTCGCCGAGATCGGCGGGCTTCGCCTGGCCAACATCACCTCGGACGAGCAGCGGTACGCCGCGAGGCTGGCGCACCTGGCGTGGGTTCCCGAGCCGGCCCCCGAGACGGCGGTGGTGCGGTCGGACCGGCGGGTGCTGGTCGTCGCGCCGAAGGGCGTCGCGTGGGCGAAGGAGCTCAGCGCTCTGCTCGGTGGTGGCCTGCTCACCCACGCGCCCGGGGACGTCCCGGATCTCGGCGAGATGGCCGCCGGCACCGAGGTGATCGCGGTCGTCGTGACCGGCGGCCCGGACCCGTCCGCGGCGGCGCGGGAGAACCTGTCCAGGGTCCGTGCGATCATCGCGGGCCTCGCCGGCCGCCGGACTCCGCCGCGGTTGTGGCTGCTGTGGCGGGCCGACGTCACGGCCCTGACCGGGGCGGGACTGCGCGGCCTGCTCCGCACCGCCGCCTTCGAACACCCCGAGCTGCAACCCAGCGGCCTGGAGGTGTCGGGGAGCACGCCGTTGCACGCGGTCGTCGCGGACCTGCGCGCCGATCACCCGATCACCGAGATCTCCTGGCGGGACGGGACCCGCCACATCGCCCGCGTCCAGCCGGGCCCCGGCGCCCCCGGCGTGCCGCTGCCCGCACCGGTACGTCCCGGAGCCTCCTACATCGTCACCGGTGGGCTCGGCGGGCTCGGGCTGCGGACCGCGCACTGGCTGGCGGGTCAGGGCGCCGGAAGGGTCGTGCTCTGCGGACGTACCGCACCCGCCGGCGACCTCGCCACGGACCTGGCCTCGGACCTCGCGGTCGCCACCGTCGTCCTCGGCGACATCGCCGATCCCGCGACCATCGGCGAGGCACTGCGCGCCGCCACCGCCGGTGGTGGCACGCTGCGCGGCATCGTCCATGCCGCCGGAGTCGTCCAGGACGCCACCCTGGCCACCCTCGACGACGACATCATCGAACGGGTCTGGCGGGGCAAGGCCGACGGAGCCTGGGCCCTGCACCAGGCCACCCGCACCGAGGACCTGGACTTCTTCGTCGTCTACTCCTCGCTCGCCGCGCTGATCGGCTCACCCGGGCAGGCCTGCTACGCCGCCGCCAACGGCTTCCTCGACGCCCTCACCGAGCACCGGCTCAGCCAGGGACTGCCCGCCACCTCGATCCAGTGGGGCGCCTGGGCCGACATCGGCCGCGGCCGGCACCTCGCCGACCAGGGCTTCCTCATGATCAAACCCGGGGACGGCGTCGCCGCCCTGCACCGCATCCTGGCCGAAGGCCACCAGCACGTCGCCTACTCACCCATCGACGTCGCCCAGTGGACCGCCGCCTACCCGGCGCTCCACACCTCCACCCTGCTCACCGACCTGCTGTCGGGACGGGGCACGGACGCCGCGGGCAGCCCGTCCCCGATCCGCGACGAGATCCTCGCGACCCCAGGCGCCGAGGAACGCAGGTACCTGCTGCAGGCCTTCATCATCGGCGAGGTCCGCGACATCCTCGCCGGCATCGAACGGCACATCGGCCCGCACACCAGCCTGGTCACCCTCGGCCTGGACTCCCTCGGCGCCGTCCAGCTCCAGCAGAGGATCCGGAACCGCCTCGGGGTGACGCTGCGTCCCGGGGTGATCTGGGTCAAGCCGACGGCGGCCGCACTGGCCGACTGGATCCTGGAGGCGATGACCCCATGACCGCCCCCGGCTCCGGCATCCGGCGGGTGCCGGACGGCCGCCGTTCCGCCCGCCCACTCCGATCCTCCCCGCCGGGAGGTGGGGGATGACGCGCGTCGACCTGGCCACGGTCACGACCTGCCGTCCCCTGGTCAGGACCCCGGTGTTCCGCTGGGCCGTGGCCGGCGCCACCGGTCTCACCGCGGGCCTGGTCCTCATCCTCCGCTGGCTGCTCGACGGAGGCTGGCGACTCGATCGGCGGCCACCGACACACCCCGGCCTGGGCAGCCCCTCCCTGACCACATGGTTCACCCCCTGCTACGCCCTCGTCGTGCTGGGGATCCTGACCGTGGTCATCTGGGACTGCCGGCGACGGCACCGGCTGACCTACCCGGCCGCCGTGATGATCGTCGCGATCCCGTGCATGTGGATGGACTCGCTCGGCGCTTACGCACGACCGGTGTTCGGGTTCTACAAGGACCACCCGTGGGCGATCCGCAGCTGGTCGGCCTACCTGCCCGGCTGGCACGGCGGTGACCAGCCGGCGACCGATCTGCCGGTGCAGGCACTGATGTACTACCTGTCCATGCCGCTGCTGTTCTTCGTCGTCCGGCAGGCCACGCGGCTGTCGGGCCGGGCTCGCCCGTCATGGGGACGCTACCGGCTCACGGCGGTGGCGATCGCTGCCGCGGCCCTGTGTTCCGCCGCGGTCATGCTGCTGGGCATCTCCGTCCGCCTGTTCGCCTACCTGCGGGTCATCCCCAGCCTCACAGTCTTCTACGGCACCCGCTTCCAGTACCCGGCCTATGACGCGATCTACTTCGGTGTGGCGTTCGCCTGGTTCGGTCTGCTCTGGCAGCGCCTGGACGCGGACGGGCTGACCGCCGTCGAGCGCGGAGCGGAACGGTTCCCGCGCCGCAGCCGCCCGTGGATCCGCTGCCTGGCCATCGCCGGTGCCCTGCAGGCCGCGCTGCTGTTCTACGGCCTGGCCACGGTCGCGACCAGCTTCGCGACCTCCGGTCCGCCCGCCCAACTGCGCACCCCGATCCTGACCTCGCAGGGCTGGTTTCGTTCGCGTCCATCGGCAACGTTTCTTGACGGTTCCGGCAACACCCGAGTGGGCGGCCGTTCGGTGATGGTGGGTTTGAGGAACGCGGAAGGCCCGGCGGCGTTGAGCGGCAACGTCCTCCGTGGAGCATCGGTGTTGCCGCCGCTGCACGGCGACGGGGATCGAGCCGGCCCTGGCGCGGTGTGGCGAGCGAGGCCCCGGGTACAGCAGCCGCTTTGTCCGGCGTTGGTGGGTGGGGATTGCCAGACAATTCTCCGCCTCCAAGGCTGGGTCCGAGCGGCCGTCCCCGGCCGTGCACCCCCGCATCCGGCACCCGGCGCAAGGGAGAAGCATGCGCGCACACCTCAAGATCCTCATCGCCGCCGCGGCGGCGACCGTGGGCCTCGGCCTGGCCGCCGCCCCCGCCCACGCGGGCGAGGAGATATGGCCGGGCAAGGGCGGCTTCGCCCCGGCGGGCAACGACTACCGGCCGCACGCCGACGGGTTCGCCCCGCCGAAGGAGGAGCCCTGGCCGAGCAGCGGCGGGTTCGCCCCGGCGGGCGACGACTTCTGGCCGCACTCCGGCGGGTGACGATTCCCGGCCGCGCTCCGGCGCTCTGAGGTTCGCTCCCGCGTGGGCCGGCCGGTCGCCGGTCGGCCCACGCGGGGTCCGCCGGGCCGGACCCCAAGGCGTTGAGCTGCGCGGACGTCGTGGCGTGAACGGGGCAGAGTGAACGCTCTGCCATGCCCAGGCCAATGGTGACGTCGACAACACGCCCCCATCGCGGTCACGACCCGGCACCGTCGCCCACAGCCGGAATCCGTACAGCCCACGACCGCCGCTCAGACCGATCTCAGTGTCGATGGCTGTCCCAGGCTACGTGTGCGACGGCCTGGTGCCGATGGAAGGCAGGGTTGAGATCATGTCGAAGTGGCCCGTGGCCAGGAACAGGTCGGCGCCGGTGGCGACCGGCGCCTGGCCGAATGCCTGGGTGAACGCGGTCGCGCCGCCAGGCTCGAGCCGTAGGGGCACGTTGGTGCCGCTCACCTTGGTGGCCGTGGTGATGAAGTTCATGGGACCGGATGTGTACCTCACCAGGTCGATGCCGGTCGGCGCGGCGCCGTTGACCGCGGCCTGTGCGGTGATCGTGCTCCTGGGGAGGTCGGCGTGCACGTGGGTGAGGTCGAGCCGGGCCGAGTCTCGGGAACGGGTGAAGGTCAGGCCGCCCGGGAAGTCCGCCCCACCGGAGGAGAGGTCGAGTGCCACGTTTCCGCTCGCCTTCGGGAAGGTCGCGCACGGCGTTGAGTCGGAGGTGTCAAGCGTGGCCGGCGCGACCGCGGACGGCGTGACGCCGTCCGCGGTCAGAGAAGCCGCCGCCGCAGCGGTCAAGCAGATCGTCGCGCCGCCGTTGACCGGGATCACCGGGTCGGCCGCGCTCGCCTGCGCCGTGCCCTGGGCGAGGGTGGCGCTGGCGAGCAGGCCTGTGGACACGATGGCGAGCAGTCGATGCATGATGACGAGGAACCTCTTCTGGAGTGAAGCTTGGCCGACCGCCACTACGCATGGTCATCAAGCCGATACCCATGGTCTGAATGTTGGAATCCGACAGCTCTTTTGCTGATCCACGCGTTCGGCGGGCGGCCGCATGGGCGCGGGCTGCGCGGCGGCTTGACGGTGGCGAGTTCATGGGCCACAGGAATGCCCTGCCCGTTGTTGGGGCGGCGGTTCCCGTGCGGTTGGGCGCGGGGTTCGGTGCTCGAACGGCATGGTTCTCCCCTCACAGGTGTGGTGAAGGGCGATGCGGATGGGTGGGCTGGTGGAACGGGGCCGGGGCCGGCGGCGAGGCGTTGAGGGTCTCCTCGGTGAGCGCAGGCAGCGGGCAGTCGGCGCCGGCCAGGGCGGCGGGGGAGGGGAGTGCCGCGCTTCGCAGCGTGAGTGTCGCTTCGGAGCCGAGGTCGGGAGTGTTTGCGTGGAGGAGGTGGGCGAGCCGGGAGATGACCTGGCGTCCTGCGGTCCGGTTGGCGGGGTAGTGGTGGCGGAGCTTGTCGATCTCCCTCCGATGGCTGACCGCCTTCGGGTTGGTCGCGGTGAGGCGGCCGGTGCGAACCAGGTCGTTGATCGCGCGCCGGTGTTGCTCGGCGATCTGGTCGCAGACGCCGAGGGTCGTGATGACCGTGAGGCCGATCCTGGTGACCTCGGACATGGTCGGTGCGAGCTGGGCGGGGTCGGTGGTCGCGGGCTGCGCGCGGTGGCCTGGTCTCCAGGCCGGGTCGGTGTAGCCGAGTCGTCCGAGACGGAGGATCAGGTCGCTTGCGTCCGTCGCCGGGCCGATCTCGGGTCCTTGGTGGTCGGTGGTCAGTTCGTGCCAGACGCGGGTGACGTTCCGCCATCGGAGGGCCGTGTGGTGCATCGACTTGATGACGGGCCATAGCTGGTCGGCGGTCTGGGATTGTCCGAGCTCTTCCAGGCGGACCCGGAGAACGCAGAGCAGGTGGCGGTCGAGCTGGTGGGTGATCGCGGCGGCGCGGGCGAGGTACCGCCAGGTGGTGACCGACCCTTCGGCCTGGGAGGCGTCCAGGCGGCGGACGCTGGCGTCGATGCCCGCGATGAGCTGGTCGCGGTCCTCGTCGGCCTCGGGCGGGATGCGGTCAGGGGTCCCGGGCAGGGCGACGGCGTTGAGCCCGGTGTCGCGGGTGGGGGTGTGGCCGAACATGCCGGTCAGTGCCGCCGCCCGCAGAAGGAACTGTCCTGCCGGGCGTGTGATGGGCCCGGAGTTCAGGGCGAGGCGCCCGGCGGTGGTGGCGTGCTTGTTGATCAGGCGGAAGAGGTCGCCTGCGGTGTCGGGAGCGGAGATGACGGCCGCGACGGATGTCGGGTTTCGGCCGCTGTCCGGGGACGGCAGGTGGGTGGAGAGCAGGTCGAGGCCGCAGCCGAGGGCCACGGCGGACGCGCGCAGGTTCTGCGCCAGGGTCGTGTTCTGCTCCGGTTCGGGGCGCGCTCTGTCCAGGTAGGCCGTCGCATGGCGCAGGGACGCGCCGGCCCGGCGGGCGATGTCGCGGGCGTGCGCGCCATCGTCGCTGGGGAGGCCGAACCCGTGGGCGATGCGGTCGGTGTAGCGCGTGAGGACCCGGGCCAGCCGCCCCAGCTCGTTGAGCGAGCCGGGGCGGCCGGCCCGGACGGTGATGTCCGGATGCCGCAGGGCTTCGTGGACCTCGGAACGGTGCCGGTCGGCGACCGCCGCCAGCTGCCCGAAGGTCGCCATGGCCGGCGGCCCGTTACTCGAACTGCTCACGCAGCCGTCCCGCGTACCGGGCCGCGTCCAGGCAGGCCGCCACGTCACGGGCGTCCGGGCAGTGCTCGGCCAGGCCGATCAGGGTCTCCGACGCGCGGGTGGCCGCCGCGGCGATCCGGTCCAGCGCGGCCGTGATGCCGTCCGCGGTCGCGGTGGCGGCCGTTTCGGCGTTGGCCTGCGCGCGGGAGATCGCCGTGGACGGCAGCGAGGGTGCGGATCGGAGTGCGCTGAGGGCGTCGGCGGCCTCGCCCTCGGCGAACCCGAGCCGGATGAAGCCGTCCGGGTCCTGGTCGATGGCCGCGGTGATGACCGCCTTGGCCTCGGCGAGGTCGGCGTAGACCTCTTCCAGGACGGTCGCCGGTTCGGGCTTGGTGGTGGTGGATGTCATGGTGTGCCTTTCGCTGTGTCGAGTGGTGCCGGGCTGGTCACGGCACTCCTGTCAGGTGTTGTCGCGACGTGGAGTGCGCGGTGTCGAGGTCATCGGTGCGGCTGATGTGGCGGTGCGGTCATGTGAGGCGAGGCGTGCGGGGTGTTCTGGCTGTGGGGTGGCGGCCCGCAGCTGCTGTATCCGTTTGTCGATCTGCGGTCTGAGATTGGTGAGGAGCTCGTGCGAGGTGCAGCCGCTCCATGCGGTCAGCGCCTTCAGCGCCCGGTCGTAGGTCTGCGTCCAGGCGGGTGCCGCGGAACCGAGGTGCAGGTGAGCCCAGGCGTCGATGAGCTCGGCCTCGGCCTGATCCACGGTGACCGCGACCCGGAACATGCCTTTGACCGGCGGGAACGGTCCTATGGGTTCCAGTGCGACGGCGTGCTCATGGTGGACGTACGGGAGCCCGGGGACTTTGACCAGGTACGACGGATGGTCCGCGTGGGCGTCGTCGGTGCCGCTGATGATGCCGCGCCGGTGGGGACTGTGGCGTAGCTGGACGGCGTCTCCGACCGCGTACCGGCGGGCGGCGGCGATCTCGTCAGCGTACGTTTCGTGTCCTGCGACAGCGGCCGCCATGAAGTCTACGCCGTTCGCGGACGCGAAGTGCTCCAGGTCACAGATCAGCGAGGACATGAGTGTCTGCACGTAGGCGGGCTCGCCGGGCACCGCGGACGGCCCGTCGCCGAACACTCCGTGCTCATAGGTGCGGAGTGCGTCGGTGACGGTCGCGATGCGCTGGACGGCGTGGTCGCTGGAGCTGGGAGCGGTGTCGGGGGAGGCGCTCATCCGATCTCCTTCAGTGCGTCGTGGACGCGTCCGGCGTGATGGACGGCGGTGAGGCAGGCGATCCGGTCGGCGGGGTCGCTGGTCTTGTTGGCGGCCTGGAGGAGCGTCTGGCTGATCAGGAGCACCAGCGCCGACGTCCGCGCGGCGAGCTCGGCCGGGGTGGAGTGGCCGGGGGAGCTCCAGGTCGGCGCGTCCGACAGGGCCCACCAGGCGTCGACGGATGCGGTGAGTGCGTTGTCGCAGTCCGTTCGGTGGTTCTCAGGGGTGGTTTCGGCGAGCAGCGCGGTGGCCCGCTCGACGGTCTCCAGGCCGTAGAAGGCGGCGGTGAGCAGCGCGGGCAGCGTGTCGGCGTCTTGTATCTGGCCGGTGACGTAGCGGATGTGTTCGTTCATGCGGGTCTCCGTTGCGGTTGGTCAGGGGCTGGCGCGGGCCGTGAGCGAGTGAGCGGTGCAGCTCGGCCGTCAGGGCCGGAGTCCGGGCCATCGCCTTGAGTGCGCAGAGCGTGGCGGTGGGCGGCGGTGGGCGGCGGGGCGGGCAGCGGTCAGGCGATGGACGGTGCGGCCGCGAGGTCGGCGCGGACGCGCGCGGCGTGCGATGGCTCGGGCGATGAACGGCAGGGACAAGGGAACTCCTGGTCAGCGGTGCGGGCCGGTGCGGGGCTGATGGCCGTGGGACGGCCCGGCGCCGGGTGCCTGACTGGTCGGCGCCGTCAGGTCGAGGTCCGGCGTCGCGCGGTCGGCGGCGGCGACCTGGGCCGGGTGATCTCTGCCGAGGGCGGTGCCGGGACTGGCGCTCGTGCGGTACGCGGACGCGACCTGGGGAGCCAGGAGCGCGTTGAGCCGTGCGCTGGGCAGGCCGGTCCAGTCGACGAGTGCGTCGAAGAGCGCGTCCAGGTTGCGGACGTCGTCGGGGTGCGGGGGCTGCCCCTGCTTCTCCGCGTGCAGCAGCTGCACGCAGGTGCCGAGGACCGCCTGCTCGGCGTCGAGCGGGGACCGGACCAGCCCCTCGGTGGTCTCGACAGGACCGAAGCGTTGCGGGGTAAGCCGCAGCTCCTCGCCCAGGTAGGGGTGAGCGGTCCTGTCTCCTGGGCAGCGGACGTGGTACACGAGACGGCCGTTGGCATCGGCGATCCCGGTCACCATGCCGCGTGTGGGCATGGCGGTCTGCTGGGCCTGGTCTGCGGCCTTGCCGACCAGTTCGACGCAGGCGCCATGGGCGAAGCGGCCTTCGTCGGCGCGTTCGGAGGCGAAGGTCCACCGGGCGCTGTCCATGGCCCGGTCGAACTGCAGGCCCTGCAGCGAGCAGTAGTGCATGAGGTCGGTGAGGACGCCGCTGACCTGGCCTTCTCCGGGGAGTTGCCGGAGGTGCTGGTCGGCGGGGGCTGCTCCGTACTGCTCCAGGAGTTCCTGGGCGCTCTTGGCGGAGGCGAGATTGTCGGGCATGGGGCGGCTCCTGTCAGGGTTCGGTGGGAGCGGCAGGACGGAGTCCCGCCGCGTCTGGTCCGGGTGTGGCGGTCAGGGACGGGGATCGCGCGCCGCGGACGGCCGATGGCGCGGACGTGGTCCGGCGGGCGGCGCCGGCCCGGTCCGGAAGGCCGGAGGGCCGGGGAGGTCACTGGCCGCGACCTGCGAGGCGTCGCGGCGCGGAGCCGAGCGGGCCTGCTCGGCGGCGGCCTGCAGGATCCGGTCCTTGAGCGCCTCGGTGACGCGTTCGGCGGGGACGCCCGCCCAGTGCGCCAGAGCGATCGCGATCACGGCTCGATCCGCCAGGTCCGCGGGCCGGACGTCGTCCTGTTCCTGCAGGGTGCGGGCCCAGGCGGCGACGAGCCTCCGCTCGGCTTCCGACGGACGGGCGATGTCCTCGCTGGCGGTGCTGACACCTGGAAACGGTGTGGTGGGACGCAGGCAGGCCCCCGGGAGCCGGATCGGCGTTGGGACGCCGGGGAACGCCACGGTGTACTCCAACGCCCCGTTGTCCGCGTGGTGGACGGCGGTGATGTAGCCGCGTGTGGGTGGCAGCGCGGCGGAGCGGGGGATGCTCTCGACGGCGTCGTCCACCAGCCAGTAGCCGGCAGATGAGGGGCCGGGCTCGGGGGCACCGGTGCGGGCGTGCAGCCGGGCCAGGGCGGCGATGTGCTGAGGGTCGATGGTGATCTGGTGGTGTGCGGCGTAGGCGGCGAGGTCCTGCAGAAGGCAGTTGACCGTCATGCGGGTGAGGAGCCTGCTGCCGCGATGCGACCGTCCTTCGGGCAGCGCCGCCAGGCTGTGGTCGTAGGCGTCCAGGGCGCTCTCACTCCGGCTGATGGCGTCGCTCACCGGTCATCACCGGCCGTCCGGGGCGCGGCAGTCGTGGTCGGCGCGGCCCTCATGCGTTCGCCTGCTCGTCGGGCTGCGGTGCGGGGTCGTCCCACCAGCGCAGCGGGGGAGGCTCGAGGCGGGCCTGGTGCGGTTCGAGGTGCTCCTGCTCGGTGCACTGGCAGAAGGGGCCGCGGGCGCCGAGCAGGATGGGCAGCTGGGGGTCGAGGTGGTCGCGGTACCACAGGCCGACGCCGGTCGCGCCCTGGAGGCGGCATGCCTCCCAGGACTGCCACAGCGCGCTGAGCCGGGAGATCGCCTCAGCGTGGTTCCACCACTGGGCGCACCATCGGAACTCTCCGCCGAGCGTGCGGCGGTACGTCGGGACGAAGTACTCGGTGACCCAGACGGTCACCGACGAGTAGTACGGCTTGGTGACGCGGACTACGGCACGGGCAGGGGTGTCGCCGGGGGCGGCGGTTGCCGCCGGCAGGTGTTCGGTGTCGGACACGGCAGGTGCTCCTGGGTCGGTGCGTTCATGGGGACGTGCTCCTTCGTGTGATCGGTCGGGAAGTGTGCTGGTGACGCGGGTGGGTCAGCCGGCTGAGGTGGGCTCGGACGCCTTGCGGTGGAAGCTGCGCGCGGCGTTGGTGATGGCGGCGTCGGCGGTTCTGATCGCGGCGTTGATGTCGGTTGCGTGCGGGCCGCGGTACCAGGGGCGCAGCTGGATGAGGGCGGGGCGGGTGCCGGTGGCGAGCAGCAGCGCGGTCCCGGCGGGTAGGGCGCGGATGTCGGCGGCCTCGAGGATCTCTTGGCGGCGCAGGGAGATCTGTTCGGAGGCGCGGCCTTCGTTGTAGGTGATGGAGCGGACGGGGACGTCGTGCTGGCCGATGAGGGTGGCCAGGTCGCGGGCGAGCCTGGGGGAGTCGATGCCCGCGCCGATGAGTTTGCGGGTGGCGGCGCCCCAGAGCGCGGCCATGCCGGGTTCGCCCCACACGGTCACGCCCTGCTCGTAGGACTGGAGGATCGTGACGGGGACGATGCCGCGTGATCCGAGGTGGGAGTAGAGCTGGGGGAGGTCGGCGATGCGGCAGATGTTGGCCGCCTCGTCCAGGACGACGACCATGGGCGGGTCGAGGCGTCCGCCGGATCGTTCGGCGCGGCGTTCGGCGGCGCGCATGGCGGTGTCGGTGAGCGCGGCGATCAGCGGGGCGGCGGCGCTGAGCGACTTGGACAGCAGGTAGAGGGTGTCGCGGGAGGCGGCGAAGGCGTCCGGGGCGAACACCGGCAGCTGGCCCTGCGGGGTGACCCAGGCGAGGATCTCCTGGTCGCGGAGGCATTTCGCGGCGGTCCGGGCGGTCTGGTAGATCCCGTCGCGGGTCTCGACCGCGCCGTTCTGCGTGCCCCTCAGCGAGGACGCCATCAGATGGAACCCGGCCTCCTGGAGCAGCTCGATCGGGGTGGGGACGGCGGGCTCGTCCAGCCATTGCGCGATGTGGTGCATCGAGCGGCCGGAGGTGGCGGCCGCCAGGAGCAGCGCACACAGCAGGTCCTGCGCGGCCGGTCCCCAGAGGTCCGTTTTCTGTCCGTCGTCGACGGTGAGGACGAAGTGCCCGGCGAGGCGGTGGGCGTCCTCGACGGTGGCCAGGTTCGCGAGCGGGTTCCACCACCATTCCTGGGCCTGGTAGGTGATGTGTTGGGGATCGAACAGCCAGATCCTCCCGCCGGTCCTGGTCGCGCGGACGGTCGCGATCGCCGACCACAGGTCGGCCTTGTTACTGGTCGCGATGACCGCGCCAGGTGCCGACAGCACGTGCGGGATCGACTGGGTGGTCGTCTTGCCCGAACGCGGCGCCATGAACGCGACCACGGTGTCCTCCCAGGAGCTGTACAGCGTGGCCCCGGTTCCGGTCGGTTTCAGGACGTCGCCCATCACCAGGCCGATGTCGTCGTGATCCAGTTCGGCGGCCGGGCGGTCGTTCAGTGAGCGGCGCAGTGCCACGGCACGCGAGGCGGTGGTGTCCGGCGCCAGGCCGGTCACGTCCGCGCGTTCGGCCAGGGCGGCGATCGCGTCACCGGGCGAGGTGCGACGCGCGGCGACGCGTTGCCAAGCGACCCACACCACCGTCCCGGCCGCGGCAACTACACCGGCGGCGAGCGCCAGGACGAGCAGCGTGGACGTCCCGGGCCACATCCGGGACGTCTGCCCCCGGGCGAGCGCGAGCGCGAAGTCGACGCCGAAAGGCATCACCCGCCCTCCGGTCAGCGCGGCTGCGGTGCGCGCGGTGGCCCACAGCAGCCACAGGCATCCGATCGGAAGCCAGCAGGCGAGCAGCACCATCCAGCCGCCCGCCGCATGGGACGCCCAGATGGAGGCGCGCGGCCCCAGCGCCCGGGTCATCCCACGCCTCCCCGGACGGCCTGGTCGGTGTCGTAGAGGTCGAACTCGGGGCCGACCAGCGACAGCTCGACGGGGATGCCGAGGCGCTCACCGGTCTTGATCAGGTACTTGCCGCGTCCCGGGTGGCGGGCGCCCGGCTGCCAGGAATCGGGCGCCGACCAGGACGCGACGAGGTGCTGTTCGGGGCCGGTCAGCGGGGTGATCTGGTGGATACGGCCCAGTTCGCGGGGCGGGAGCCCGGCCAGGACGGTGATGGCGGCCCGTTCGGCGAACCCGCGGGCCTTGGCGCGGTCCTCCTCGCTGGGCAGGGCGTCCAGGTCGGAGAGCGAATGGGTGATCATGATGGACGCCATGCCCTTGGCACGGTTCAGCCGGGTGAGGGCGTCGGCGTGCTCGACCAGCCCGGGCGCTCCGCGCAGGGCCCGCCAGAGTTCGTCCATCACGCCCAGGTGGGTGCGGCGCGGGGCTCCGGTGAGGTCGGCGAGCGCGGCGGTGGCGTCGACCATGCCGTAGGCGTACGCCCACGTGCACAGCATCGCGGCGGTGAGGAGCTTGTCCCCGGCGGCCCGGACGCGGGAGATGTCGACGCTGATCGCGGGCGCGTCCAGGTCGAGGGGACGGGTGGTGGGCGCGTCGAACACCCCGGCGAGCGAGCCCGTCAGCAGCAGATCGAGGGTGTACGCCAGCTCGCGGGTGTGCCGGCGGTAGGCGGCGGCCGAGTCGGTGCGGGTGACGGCGCGCAGCTCGGCCGGTCCTTCCTCGAGGATGCGCAGGACGTCCGGGATGGTCGGTTCGGTGTCGAGACGGTCGTCGAGCAGGTCCAGGGCCCGGCCGAGGACGACCTCCTCAGCGTTGGTGATGCGAGACTCGCGGACCAGCGTCGCGAGCGCGAGCAGCAGCGACAGCCGGCGGGAGCGGACCTCCCACCGCAGCGTGTCCGAGCCGGATCCCGTGACGGCCGCCAACGGTCCCGCGTCCAGGGGGTTGATGCGGTCGAGGCCGCGCCCGATGCGGATGACCTGGCCGCCGAGATGGTCGACCAGCATCGTGTAGTCCGGTTTGGTGTCGCCGAGGACGATCGGGGTGGTGCCGGTCGCGACCGCCCCGGTGAGCAGCCGTTTCACCAGGGTGGACTTGCCGGTGCCGGGCTGGCCGAGGACGAACATGCCGGGGTTGGTGACCAGCCCGGCGCGCAGCCAGGCCAGCGGATCGCAGCACACGACCTCACCCCACAGCTGATGCCGCCCGATCGGCGTCCCCACGGTCGGCGTACCGGACCCGGCGGTGAAGGGGAACAGGCCGCAGACCTGGCTGGTGGTCGCCTGGAACTCCGGCGCCGCCTCGACATGGGCGGCGCGTCCGGCGCCCGGGAGCTTCCAGCCCCAGGCGGGCGCCAGAGGCCCGGCCATCGCGGCGGCCTCCGCGGGAGTCCCGGCGCCGGTCGATGCTTCGGTGAGCACGGGTGTGTCTCCTTCCTAGCGCGGGAAGCGGCGGGTGAGGTCGGGCGGGCAGATGCCGCACGGCAGGGTCGTGGCGAACGCGGCGGCCTGGCTTCCCCAGAGCCGCCGCAGACGGATCCTGGCCGTGTCGGCGGAGGTCTCCACGTGCGCGACCGCGCGCGCAAGCAGCTCCGGATCGGTGACGGTGACCGCCGCGTACATGGAGACCAGGCAGACCCCGGCTCCCGCGGCCTCCTCGGCGGCGGCCTGGTGGGCGCGGGCGGCGTCGACGCTGTCGCGGGCGGTCTCGTCCCGCCCGGTCCGGCGGCGGAACTGCGCGCGGAACGAGGCCGCGTTGACCTCCTGCTGGACGACCCTGCTCGCTGCGGCCGCCGGAAGCGCCCGGTACTGGAGCGTGATGCGCTTGGGGAACGGCCCGGGCGCGACGAGCGCGGCGAGAACGTCGGAGCGGACGTTCTGGCGGGGTGGCTCATGCCACCCCCAGCAGACCGAGACACCGCCGTCGTGCTCGTAGCGGTCGGTGTGCTCACGCGCGGCGAGCGGCCCGGCGTCACCCCAGCTCAACACCTCCGGGACGCCGTAGGACAGGAGCCGGTCGACCTCGCCGCGGCTGCGCGGGTCGAACGCCATCCGGACCGTCCCGGCGATCTCCGCCGCCGAAGCCCGGCCCAGCACCGACACCCCGCAACCGCCGAGCCGCGAGGCCAGACCGTCCAGGAGGCGGCCGAGCTCGGCGACGGCGGCGGCGAGCGTGCCCGGCTTGGTCGGCGAGGCGTACGGGTCGAAGGTGATCGACACGCGGGTGTCGACGTCGGCGGCGGCCGCGGGCGCGGTCCGCACCAGCTCGTCCAGGATCGCCCGCGCGGCCGCCGGCGCATCCGGCGCCGCCGAACGGGACACCGCGCCTGCGAGGGTCGAGCCGGGCTCCGGGGCCGTGTCGACGGTGACGCTGACCCACCGCACCTGAGGCAGATGCCCCAGCGACGCCAGCCACCCGCCCCAGGACGCCACCCAGGTGTCGCTGTCGGCCCGGTCCGCCAGCCAGGTGGAGGAGGGAACGACCCGCAGCGTCGCGGTGAGCAGGCCCGTGCGGCAGTCCCAGACGATGCCGTAGCCTCCGCCGCGTCCGTCCTCGGCACTGAGCAACGTCAACGGCGCCAGCACACCCGGGAGCTGGAAGGCACGCGGATGCTCCACCACGATCCCGGCCCGGTACCGCGTCCGTCCACGCCAGACCGCCCACCACCAGCGGACACGGGCCAGGGCGAGCCGTCCGACGGGGATCCCGCCGATCCGGATCAGGCAGAGCCCGCCCGCCGGCAACGCGGGCAGCGCGACATACGGCAGGACGGCCGGGCGGATCGACGCGAGGACGACCAGGGCCATCGCCGCGGCCAGGACGGCGAAGGTGGCGGTGGTGTCGAGGCCGAGCAGGCCGATGCCGCGACGGCGCCGCCAGCCTCCATAGGTACGAATCTCAGGCCCCACTCGCGCCACCTCCCGCATCCTCCGCGCCGGTCGGCGCGCTCGAAGTACCACCGTCGCCGCCGCTACCTGTGGGGTTGCCGAGCCAGCGGATCATCTCCGGCCCCCGCCGCCGCTCCCGATCCGCCATCCGGACGGTCGCCGGCCCGACCGGCTCACCGCCCGAGGCCATCGAACCCGCCGCCGCGTCCGAGGTCTGGGCGGTGCTCCCGGACGGCGTCGCCCCCTCAGCCGTGCCGGACCGCCCCGGCATGGCCGAAGGCGCGGCGGGCTGCCCGGACGGGCCGCCGTCGCTGCCGCCTCCGGACGCGCCGGTGGCACTGCTCCCGCTGAGACCCGATGAGGCGGCCAGGCCCGAGCCGTGCTGATCACCGAGCTGCTCCGACAGCCGATTCGCGTGCTCGCCGGCCGAACCGTGTCCGGACCCGGCACCGGCCATCCCAGGGGACCAGCCGTATCCGCGCAGCGCGCCGATCGCGGTCAGGCCGCCCATGACGCTGTTCATGATCCCGCCGCCGGACCCGGACGAGACGTTGCCGGTCGTCCAGGTGAAGAACCGCAGCAGCACGGGGAAGGCGATCAGGCTGAGCAGCATCATCGCGAAGCCCGCGAGCACCGTGTGCAGGTTCCTGCCGTTGCCGACGAACGTGAACGCGGTCGCGTACACGGCCGCGGCCGCCGGCTTGTAGAAGATCAGCGCGAGCATCCACCCGCCGACCTTCCCGAACCACGCCTTGGTCGCACCGGTCATCATCCCGGCCGCCGCCAGCGGCAGCAGTCCCGCCAGCAGCACGATCGCCGCGCCGCGCAGGATCAGCAGCAATGCCTGGACGATCCCGATGAACAGCGCGACGATCCCGAGGACCACCACCAGCACGGACGGGACGCCCTGACCGGTGAGCAGCAGGTTCGTCATCTTGTTGGCGAACCCGCCCGAGGCCGAGGCGTCCAGCGCCCAGGACACCCACTGGTCGCCCCACTCCAGAAGCCGATTGGGCACCACCACCCCGAGCACGCTCACCACGGCCAGGACGGCCAGACCCGTCCCGGCGTCGATGAGCGGCGTCGCACGGCGCAGCAGCGTCAGCTTCGCGGCCACCACCAGCAGCGCCCCGAGCGCCACCGTGATCGTGAGCGGCTGCATCAGCTCGTGCATGCGCGCGACCGCCGGCTCGGCCTCCAGGTTCGGCGACGGGGACTGCACCCACCAGGAGGCGGTCTGCGAAACGAACCACTTCACCGCGGACGTGATCGCCTTGGCCAGGCCGTCCAGGGCATTGCCGCCCGCCTCGGCCGCGATGTCGGGCAGCGGAATACCGAAGGCGTGCCCGTCATGGTGGTCGACGGCCTGGACGCACTGCGGATCCAGGACGGTGCTGCACGGCGGCGCGAACGGCGTCATCGTCCGCCCCCGATGGTCGGGAAGCGCGTGTACCCGTCGAGCGATCCGACCGGTGCCGCCGACCCCAGCCAGCTACCGCCGGGCGGGGCGACCACACGCCAGTCACCGTCGTCCCACTGAAGCTGGACACGAGTCGCGGCGCGGACGACCTGGTCACTGTCCCCGGGACCGGCCGACACCACGTCCACGCTCGCGGTCTCGGGCGTGTACCCCTGCCACCGGAACGCCTCCAAGGTCGCATAGGCGCGCGGGGTGCCCGGCGCGAGCGGCGCGGTGTTGATGGAGGCGAGCATTCCGGCCCGGTCCGGGCCGACGAACTGGGTGTTCACCGTCGAGGTGGCGGTGGCCAACCCCCACCGCGGATCAGAACGCACCGACAGGTGAACCGCGGCCAGCAGCGCCCCGAGCGGCGTGCGCGCGAAGCCGCCCGCCCGGTCACCCGCGACGGCATGGGGGCCATCGGACGCCGAGTACGGCAGCCGGAACCCGTGGAAGTCCCGCCACACCAGACCGGACGTCGGCGTGGCCGGTGAGGACTGGAGCTGTTCGTCGAGGGCGGCCGGCGGGCGGTGGACGTGCTCCCCGGGGCCGTCCGGGATCAACGCGAACCCACCGAGGGCGAGCCCACCGGCGATGGCCACGCCGATCAGAACATGACGGCGGTTCACTTGAAGAACACCTCCACGATCGAGGAGGCGGTCGCGGCCAGGCTCAGCCCACCCAGCACCCAGGGAATGCCGGTCGCGCCGTCGGCGGCGAACGTCGAACGGTTCTTACGACCGATCGCCATCTGCCCGGCACAGATGAACAACCCGGCGACGCCACAGACCAGCACCGCCCACTTGCCCCAGCTGAGCAGCGTGCTCATCTTCTCGCCCAGACCGGGTGGGGGCGCCGGCAGCGGGTCGGGCACCTGCACACCGCCGCCGCTCCCGGACGCACCCGGCGACGGCGCGGCCTCGGGCCAGGCCAAGCGGACCAGCCCCAGCAGGCCGGCGGAGACCGAGAGCATCAGCGCCCCCTCGTGGATTCAGAAGCGGATACGGGCGGGGCGGCGGCCAGGGCTGCGATCCGATCCAGCGCCCGGCGAACCCTCGACGGGACCGAGACCCGTCCCGGGTCGGTCGTCAGGCGTAGCGCGGCCATGAACGGCACCCGCACCACACCGGCGACCTGCGGCGCCAGCAGCGCGAACCGGGAGCTGGCGTCCCGCGGTTCGCCGAAACCGTCATCGACGATCGCCAGCACGCGCACCTGGTGACCGACGCGCCCGAGGTAGTGCCGGGCGGTCACCGCGCGGCGGGAGCCGGGCACGGTGTTCCGCGCGACCAGCACCATCGGTGTGTCGGAGGCCTCGGGGACGTGGTCGGTGGTTCCCAGGTCACGGGCCCCGCCGAGCAGGACGGCCAGCGTGCTGGTACCGGCTCCACCGTGGGCTCCGATCAGCTGCAGGCTGTCTGGAAGGGACGGGGCGGGGGAGGGCGAGGGCGGGGTGGTCAGGTTGAGTTCGATGCGTCCGAGTTGCATCCGGATACCTCCGGTCGACTGCTCAGAGTTGCGATGCGAGCACCGTACGTGTCAATCTTGTGGAGCGCAAGCATCACCAAAGAAGCTCATCGCTCGTCAACACATCGAAGAACATGCTTCCGCGGCGCCCCGCGTCCACGAGAATGAAGGGCGAGCCCGTGACCCCGACCCCAGGAGCCGACATGGCCGACCGACCCGGCGTAGGCACTGACACCGGCGCAGCCACCGGCCGCGACCCGGACGTCCTCACCACCGCCGAACTGGCCGCCAAGCTGGGCCTGTCCGCCCAGACCGTCCGCCGCATGGCGCACGCGGGACAGATCCCCGCGCTAAAGACCGGCAAGGACTTCCGCTACTCCTGGGAAGCGGTCCGCGAGGTGCTGCGGCAGCCCCACCACGAACCAGGGGCCCCAGCCGATGAACCACAGCCTGCCGAACCCGCCCGACGCGCGGGCTACCGCGCCCAGCGCCGCGCCCGCAACGGAGCCACCACCGACTGAACCGCCCACCGGCCCGGCGTGGCGGCCGCAATGCTGAAACTCGCCGCCGCAGCCGGAACCACCCTCCTAACACCGCTGCTCCTGCTCGCCCCCAGCGCATCGTCCAGCAGCCCGACCCCGGGCGTCGCCGGCGCACCCACCGCCCAGGCCCGCCGCGACATTCCGCCCGACTACCTGCGCTGGTACATGGACGCGGCCCAGACCTGCCCCGGCCTGTCCTGGGCGACGCTGGCCGCCATCGGCAAAACCGAATCCGACCACGGCCGCTCCACCGAACCCGGCGTCCACTCCGGCGAGAACCACGCCGGAGCCGGCGGCCCCATGCAGTTCCTCGCCCCCACCTTCGCCACCTACGCGACCGACGGCGACGGCGACGGACACACCGACCGCTACAACCCCGCCGACGCCATCCACACCGCCGCCCACTACCTCTGCGCCAACGGCGCAGGCAAAGGCGGCACCCACCTCCGCGCGGCCATCTACGCCTACAACCACAGCAACACCTACGTCACAGGTGTCCTCGCACTCGCCGCGAAATACGCCGCACCCACCGCCACCACCCGGGGCCAGACCGCCGTCCGTGCCGCCCTCCACTGGCTCGGCACCCCCTACTCCTGGGGCGGCGGCAACACCTCAGGCCCCACCCGCGGCATCGCCAAAGGCGCAGGCACCATCGGCTTCGACTGCTCCGCCCTCACCCAATACGCCTGGGCACGAGCCGGAATCCACCTCGACCGCATCGCCGCCGACCAATACCGCGACGGCCCCCACATCCCCCGCGACCAACTCGCCCCCGGCGACCTGCTCTTCTTCGCCCACGACACCACCAACCCCGCGACCATCCACCACGTCGCCCTCTACCTCGGCAACGGCCGCATCATCCACGCCCCACAAACCGGCGACGTCATCCGCATCTCCACCTTCACCGGCAACCCCTACCGCGAACACCAATACATCGGCGCCGTCCGCCCCAGCACCCCCACCAAGACATGACGAAGGCACATCACCAGCCGCCCAGCGTTCGGATGCGACTATCGGCGCTCGATCGACACGGCCGGATCCGGAACGGCGGACGGGCGGTGCGAGTGAACGCCGGGTCGGACCGGGAACGTCCCACCGAGGTGGGCGACGTGGCCCCGCACGGCGCGGTCGACATTGACCGGGACGACCTTTTCGACGAGGTCCTCGCCAGGGCACTGGCCGCCCCGGAGTTCAGGCCGCGCTCGGCCGACCCAGTGCCCCGCCGCCCGCGGATCTGCGCAGGACAGCAGAACAGCGGAAGGACCTCCTGTGCTGTCAGGCTCGCAGCATGCCGTTCGACATCCGCCTTGGTGAAGCTGGGTGGGCTAACGCGACCCGACCCTGGCACGCGTTCCGATCTGCCGGGTCCGTCGGATGCCCCTCGGGGCGGCGTGGCGTGACGGCGCCTGTGAGGGTGGCGTGGGGCGCATGATGCGCGTTGGGGTTCTTGCTGGTCAGAGGGCGGCGCGCCCAGAGGGATCCGAACCCCCGACCGGCAGATCAAAGTTGCCGCCACCGGTCACGATGGGGGTGTGGCCGTGTCGCAACGTGCCGCTCTGTCCGTTCTTATCCCATTTCGCGTGCCGCCCCGTGTCGTTCGCCGCCGCGTGCTACTGCAACCACCGAGCGACCATGACGGCTCGGCCTGGCAATGCGCCCCGTCCACCGATGGGGGTTCCTGTTGGTGGGGCGACCGCCACCGCCCGCACATGGCCCACATGGTGCCTGATCGGCGAACTCGCCGGATCCGAGTGGGCGGGTAGTCGGGGTCAGGGACAGGCTGATTGCCCAACGTAGGTCGCCCTGCCCGCCCGCATCCAATCGTCCCCAGAAACGTGCTGAGGGTTGGGGTGCGCGTGGGTGCCGTGTTCGGAAGGTTCGAGGCACCTCACGCCCACGGTGAGGCCGCCCTGCCCGAACTGCGCCAGCTCGCCCAGAGCCTGCGTCCCAATGTCGAACAGGTGTGGGTCCACTGCGGCGGCGACTCCGGTGGATGGTCGACACCCGCCGATCGGCGGTCGACCATCCGTCGGCTGTTCGGCAAGGCTGGTTGCGGGGTTGGAGGGGCTTCTGGTGACGCTCCGACCCGAAGGACGGGCGGGTGTATCGGATTGTGTGCGGTGTGTCATCCCGGGACGTCGACGCTCTTGGCGAACTCGAAGGTGGCGGATTTGCCGGGGCCGACGGCGCTCAGGCTGTGGCCCGTGCAGTTTGCGCCTTCGTAGACGAACACCGTGATGTTGGTGCGGTTTGTGACGAACAGCGGCCAGATGTCGCTGTTGTAGCAGCCGCGGGCGGGGTTGTTGTAGGTGCGTGTGCCGATCCTGAGTGTTCCCCGCGCGGCCAGGGCCGGGGTAGCAGCGCTCAGGGCCACGGCTGCACCGGTGACCAGGGTGGCCAAGATCGTCATGGTACGTCGCATGATCGCCTCCGTCGGGAGAAGGGAAACCTTCCTCGACATTCCCCAGTGTGATGTCACGAACACTCTCCGTTAAGAGTGTTTCTGGTCGGCTGCGCGCCCGTGTCGGCGACTGGAGGGGCCAGAAGCCCGAACCGTGCGAGCGGGCCCGATCGAGCCGGGGCCGGCCTTCGCTTGCTATGCGCTGGAGGTCAGTCATGCATCCAGCGGTGCCTCCACCGAACCCGGGACAGTTCAAATGGGCTTACTGGTCCCCCGGCCGGAAGGGAGTGGCCGGCGGAGTTCGGTGTGCGTTCCAGGGAGACTGGTGTGCGAGGGTGAGGCAGGCCATCCTGGGTAGTGTCCGCACTACCTGAACAGGTCAGGCCCGTGCGGTGCGTGCCTGTAGGCCGTGAGGAGTCATCGTGTCCGCGACCGCTGGCGTCCCGCTCCCCGACTGGCTCGGCCTGTCTGGGTTCGGTCCGTGTGAGACGACGCGGATAGGCGGGGCCCTGGATGGGGCGGGGAGGCGGGCCGGAAGCGAGCAGCTCATCACGATGCGGCGATGCCCGGCTCTGCGCGGTCTGGCGGCTGCGAAGCTGTCATGGCAGCGGTGTCTGCCTTGCGGTTCGAGGCGTGTCGCCTTTGGGCGCTCGTCGTGATCGGCAGGCGCTGGGTCGGCCAAGGCAGCAGGCTTCGTGAGCAGCTGCTGATCCGCAGGCCGGAACGGCGCGAAAGCGTCGGCAGAGTCCATGGAACGGCGATTGTGATCGGCGCTGGGATGTCTGGCCTGTTGGCCGCCCGGGTGCTGGCGGAGTGTTTTACACGCGTGCTCGTTTTGGAGCGCGATGTGCTGCCGAACGGCCCGGAGTTCAGGCCCGGGGTTCCCCAGGCGCGTCATATCCATGCGATGCTCGCACGCGGAACGCATATCTACGAAGGGTTGTATCCCGGCCTGTGCGACGAGCTCCAAGGGGCAGGCGCGTCACTGATCGACTGTGGGCAGTCCCGGGTGTTGTTTCCGCATGGGTGGGCCGCGTCTCAGCCGTCCGGGATCCCCTTGTTGTTGGTGAGTCGGCTGCTGCTGGAGACGCGTGTGCGGCAACGGACGGCTGCCCTGGACAATGTGGAGATCTGCGACGCCACACGTGTCACCGGCCTGTGCTTCAGTCCCGGTGGCAACACTGTGATCGGGGTGCGGGCCTCGCGCCGGAGGGCTGACCACCGCGGTCGGGACGCGTTGTCGAGTATTCGAGCTGAGCTAGTCGTAGATGCCTCTGGACGGTCGTCCAAGCTCGCGGAATGGCTGTGTGGCTCTGGCTGTCCGCGCCCGAAGGAAAGCGTCCTCGACGCGCATATGGGTTACGCCTCGCGCATCTACCAGGTTCCCGAACACCGACTGAGTGACCCCGTCATGCTCGCTGAGCTTCTCCATGCCCCCGACCTGCCCCGCGGCCACGCGAGCGCACGGATCGAGGGCAACCGGCTGATGGTCACCCTGCAAGGCGTGGCAGAGTGCCAGCCGCCCAGGGACGAGCAGGGCTTCACGCAATTCACGAGGTCGCTCCGCGGCCCCCTTCAGGAGATTCTCCAGGATCTGCAACCGGCGACGCCGATCTACCGGTTTGCTCGCATGGCGAGCCGAAAGGTGGCCTACCACCGCTTGGCCGACTGGCCCGGTGGGCTGACAGTGCTAGGCGACGCGCTCTGCTCGTTCAATCCTGTCTATGGCCAGGGCATGACCGTCGCGGGACTCGAAGCACTGGTCTTGAGAGACCATTTCGCCCGCAGCGGGGAGCTCACGCCAGCGGCTTGCCGAAGGCTCCAACGCCGCTTGGCGCGCTCGGTCACCTGGCCCTGGCTGATCAGCACCCTCGCCGACCGGGGATGGCTGAAAGACCACCGGCCCGGCATCGCCGAGCGATGCGCCCGTCGGTTCATGGAGCTGTGGTTCCGGGCCATCCCCGGCGACCCCGCCATGTTCCGCCGGTTCCAGCGGGTAGCCCACCTGCTCGATGGCCCGGTCTCAGTCATGGCCCCGGCAGTCCTTGTACGGATCCTCATCCGTATGGCCTGCCCCCATCCCGCCGATGAGGAAGTCGGCGTCAATGGCCGCCGCACCCGCCCCAGCAACTCCGCTCCGGAGAATCATCCGTGAGCCCAATCGGGTCGACCGGCACTCTCTTGCTCCGACTTGGCCAATGCCAGCGGGTTGGAGCAGAGCCGGCCTCCTGTCGTCGGCGTTACGTGCAGAGGGGGCCGACGACGAACAAGCAGAACGAAGCTGCGTAGAGCTTGTACGTCAAGTCGTCGGACCGCGATGACCTGTAGATGAGGAGCCTTGCGGCGAGCGACCAGCACGTGATCACAAGGATGGCCGTCCATACGAGTGGCGCAATCTCAGGAGACGGCAGGATTCGCAGTTGTGGCAGGACACTGAGCAGTGGCAAGGCGAACAACGCTGCGGCGCCGGCGACCCGGGTCCGCGTCTTGCCGATGATCACGGGCAGCGTCCTACGGCCGTTCGTCCGGTCGCCGTCGACATCGCGCAAGTCCTGGATGAACACGGGCGTGGCGTATGCGAACGCGGCAACAAGCCACGCCCAGGCAAGGCTCGTCAAAGGGGTGACGATGCTCCAAGCTCCCGCCAGATACACCATCCCCCCGAAAGCCGCGTACAGGTTTTTCGCGATCCATGAGCGGTGCAGTCCCAGGTGGTTGTGGAGCAACACCGAGGCGAACCACAGGAACGACCAAACGAGCAAGCCGACCGCGGCCGCCAGAACCAGGAACAGCAGCGAGACCACGGCGAAGCGCACATGCGCGCCACGGACGGTGACCACCCCTTTGGGGATGGGGCGATGGGGCTTGTTGATTCGGTCCTCGTCAACACCCGCCGCCTGATTGGCCAGCGCATGGATATAGATGAAGGCCCACAAGTACATCGCCGACATGGCGAGCTCAGCCGGCAGCCGCGAAAGCGGCTGGCCCGAGACCTTCCACGCGCCCACCGCGAACACGAGGCCCGCTGCGACCGGCGGCACGTCCAACTTGATGAACCGCCAACTGACGTAGGCCTCAAACGCCAGCCATCCCAGTAGGCGGCGCGCTGTCCCCGCAACACACATCACGGCCGCCGTCGTGGGCTTCCTGTCTCGGCCAGCGACCATGATGTCTCCCTGCTCGTGCATCTAGTCAGCGGCGGTCTCTGCCAGACGCACGGTGGGCACCGAAGCGCCCGCTGGCTGGGGATCTGACGGTGGTCGACAGCAGAGGTGGCAGCAGCGCCGAGGACGCGTTGTCCACGGTGGGCTGGACCGCCACCTCCGCCTCGAAGGCCAGCCGCCAAGGACCGGCTTGACCGGGCGAGCCGGGCGCGCACAGGTGCACGGCCGCCGGGTGTCATGACGACCTCACGACGGCGGCCGCCGCCAGCTCACGCAGCATGACGACCGCCGTGGGGTGCAGGAAGGTGCCGTCCAGTGCCCGAAGCGCGGCACGGTGCCGGTCCGCGATCATCTCCTCCACTGCCGCGACCGCCCCGGTCGCTGTGAGAAGGTCCCGAGCGCGCTGCGCGCCGTGTTCGTCGAGGGCCGGATCACCGACCAGACGGCGCAGGGCCGTGCGCTGCGCGCTGTCCGAGCGTTCGAGGGCCAAGGCCATCAGCACGGTGGCCTTCCCCTCCCGCAGGTCGTCGAGGTTCGGTTTGCCGGTGTGCTCGCGGTGACCGAACACGCCGAGCAAGTCGTCGCGCAGCTGGAACGCCTCGCCCAGCGGCAGGCCGAACTCGCTCAGCGTCGTGCGCATGCCGGCGTCCGCTCCGGCCAGCACTGCCCCCAGCTGCAAGGGGCGCTCGGCGGTGTACTTCGCGCCCTTGAATCGGATGATGCGCAATGCCGCGTTCAGGTCGGTGCTCGGCCAGCCGGTGGCGAGCAGGTCAAGATACTGCCCGTACATCAGCTCCGTGCGCATCTCGTCCAGCACCGCCGTCGCCACAGCGAACTGGTCCACGCTCAGGCCGGCAGTGTGCAGCAGCTCGTCGGACCACGCCAGGGCCAGATCCCCGAGCAGCAGGGCCGCATTCGCACCCAGCCGCGCCGCGCTGGGACGCCCCACATGGCGGGCGGCGAGGGCCTCATGAGCGCTGGGTCGGCCTCGGCGGGTGGCGCTGCGGTCCATGACGTCGTCGTGAACGAGGGCAAACGCATGGAACATCTCCAGCGACACGGCCACCCGAAGCACCGGGCCCTGGTCACCACACCCTCCGGCGGCGCGCCAGCCGGCCACGCACAGCACCGGGCGGATCCGCTTGCCACCGCCCAGCACCAGATCCCGCAGTACATCGGTGACCTCTGCGGGGAAGCATTGCGCGGCCGCCCAAGACGCCTTGGTGTCCAGGAAGGCGGCCAGACGCTCCTCGACGGCGCTCCGCACACCGGCAGGGTCAAACACGGGGGGCGGAGAGTGAGGCGGCGGTCTTGGGCATGGAACCTCCTTCGACCAGCGAACCCGGGGGCAAACGCACCGATCCGCTCAGTCTGTTCCTGCCCTCGAACACGACACCGCCCCAGGGGGCGCCAGGAACGTCACCACTGCGCCAGCGCACATCTTGCCCAAACGGTCATTTATATGAGCACACCGCCAACTGCGCGGCCCGATGCCGCTGGTCTGGCCAGCTGACCGACGTCCTGGTCGGGACGTCAAACTGCCCCTGGCTAGTGCGCTGGCTCGGAACGTTCGCCGGGTTGGGTGACACGCCGTCGGGCTTGTCCGGGTCTGCATGATCTTGCCGTCAGACTCCTGGTGGTGTGGTGTCGACAGGACAGGGGGGCGGGGTGGCGGAGCCGGTGAGGGCTCGGCGGCTGACCGATCATGAGGGCCGGAAGCTGCAGCAGATCGTGCGGCGGGGTCGGCATGATTCGGTGAGGGTCCGTCGTGCGTTGATCGTTATGGCGTCGGCGTCGGGGACGTCGGTGAGAGCGATTTGTGAGCTGGTCCAGGCGCATGAGGACACGGTCCGGGACGTGATCCATGCGTTCAACGACAAGGGGCTGGCCGCGTTGGACCCTCGGTGGGCGGGAGGCCGTCCCCGCCTGCTGGTGGCTGAGGAGGAGGATTACGTGGCGCGGACGGCCTTGACGCGCCCGGAAAAGCTCGGCCGGCCGTTCACGCAGTGGAGTTTGCGGAAGCTGGTGGCCTACCTGGCCGATAATCGGGTCCGGACGGTGAAGATCGGGCGGGAACGGCTGCGCCGGCTCCTTGCCGAGCGGAGGGTCTCTTTTCAGCGGACGCGGACCTGGAAGGAGTCCAAGGATCCCGACCGGGAGGCGAAGCTGGACCGGATCGAGTACGTGACCGGCCGTTTCTTCGATCGTTGTTTCGCGTTCGATCAGTTCGGTCCGTTGTCGATCCGTCCCTGTCATGGCCGTTCCTGGGCGCGGGAGAGGCATCCCGACCGGATCCCGGCGACCTATCACCGCACTCACGGGGTGCGTTATTTCCACGGCTGCTACAGCCTGGGCGATGATCGGTTGTGGGGCGTCTCCCGCGGCCACAAGGGTGGCGTCAACACGTTGAAGGCGTTGAAGACGATCCGGGCCGCCCGGCCCGACGGCGCCCCGATCTACATCATTTTGGACAATCTCTCATCGAACAAGACGCCGGCGATCCGGAAGTGGGCCGAGAAGAGCAAGGTCGAGTTGTGCTTCACCCCGACCAGCGCGTCGTGGGCCAACCCGATCGAGGCCCAGTTCGGACCGCTGCGCAATTTCGTGATGGGCGGCTCCGACCACCCCAACCACATCGTTCTCGCCCGAAAACTGCAGGCCTACCTCCGGTGGCGCAACGCCAACGCCCGCCACCCCGACGTCCTGGCCGGGCAACGCCGCGAACGCGCTCGCATCCGGAGCGAACGACAGCAACGCTGGGGCCGACCACACACCCGCGCCGCCTGATCAGCCCCGGCAAACGTTCCGAGCCGACGCACTAGCGACCACGGCTGTGCCGGGTGCTCCAGGTCGCCCGGTCCTCGTTCTACCGGTGGCTGGCCGCGGCCCCGGCCCGGGCGGCCCGCCGCCGGGCCGACGATGTCCTGGCGGCGCGGATCCGGAAGATCCACAAGGCCGGGGACGGCACCTACGGATCGCCTCGGGTCACCGCCGAGCTGCGGGACCAGGGGCTGGATGTGAATCACAAGCGGGTCGCTCGGGTGATGCGCGAGCGTGGGATCGTCGGGCTGCACCTGCGTAAGAAGGTGCGCACCACGGTGCCCGAGCCGTCGGCGACCCCGGTCCCGGACCTGCTGGGCAGGGACTTCACCGCCGAACATCCGAACCAGAGGTATGTCGGTGACATCACCCATCTGCTGACCGGGGACGGGAGATTCCTCTACCTCGCGACGGTTCTGGACCTGGGATCACGCAGGTTGGCGGGCTGGTTGATCGCCGACCACATGCGCACCGAACTGGTCATGGACGCCCTGCAGGCGGCGGCCCGAACACGCGGCGGCACCCTGGACGGAGTGATCTTCCACAGCGGCAACGGCGCGCAGTACTGCAGCCGCGAGTTCGAGGACGCCTGCCGCCGGCTCGGGGTCACCCGTTCCCGCGGCAAGGTCGGCACCAGCGCCGACAACGCCGCCGCCGAGTCCTTCAACGCCACCCTGAAACGCGAGACGCTGCAAGGCGCCCACCGATGGGCCACAGCCCACCAAGCACGCCTGGCCGTGTTCCGATGGATCACCCGCTACAAAACCCGCCGCCGACACTCCACCCTCGGCCACATGTCACCCATCAACTACGAGAAAACCGCAGGTAGCACCCCTACCGCAGCCTTACAACCGTGTCCACATTCAGGGGCAACCCCCGTGGTTCAGCAAACCGATCGTGGCGTGTGGGTGGTGCGGTCGGCTCCCGGGATTGGCCTGGTTCGGACACGTTATTGATCTTGCCGTGGTGGGGGTGGTCTCTGAGATTCTGTGTTGCCGTCGCGCGCTCGGGCCGGGGGCGTCACCGTGCGCGGGCCGACGAGGAGACCTTCATGCGCGTGCGCCGCTTTGGCGTTGTTCTCACTGTCACTTCGGTCGGTGTGGGTTCGCTGGCATCCGGCACCGCCCTGGCCGCGCTGGCGCGGTCAGGTGTTGTGACGCAGATCGTGGAGACGGCGGCGAGCACCGACCATCTCGACTACGACCACCGACAGGTCACGCTGTCGGGAAGGCTGATGCAGCAACAGGCGGACGGGACGCTGGCGCCGTTGCCGGAGCACACGGTCCGCGTGTTCGCGGGTAACTACTCGCGGGACGAGGCGAGCACCGACGCCGACGGCCGTTTCACGGTCACCATGATCGATCCCGGCTACCGGGTGCTGACCGCCTGCAGCGACGACGACGACACCTACGCCGAGAGCTGCGCCGACTACCGGTTCACCATCACGCAACGCCCGACCCGGCTCAGCCTGAACCCGCTCCCCGCAAGCTCCAAGTTGGGCAGCTGGGTGAGCGTGTCCGGGCATGCCGAGGTGCTCACGTCCGCCGGATGGGGTCCGATCGCCGGTGTGATCGGCGTGGCAGCGCTGAACTCACCCCTCAACAACCTCGGCGCCATGCGGGTCGAGGCCGACGGCGGGTTCTCCGGCAAGATCCAGATTCGGGACGGCGCGAGCTGGGCGGCGACCCTGTACCCCGACGCGTTGGAGTACGACCAGCGGAACTCCACCCCGCCGACGCCGATCCGTACCGTCCACCCGACGTCGACCTGGCTCTATGCGCCGCAGAGCCGCCCTGTTCCGGGACGGCCGTTCAACTTCCGGGTGTCCACCGATGCCATGCGCTTCCAGGACGCGCAGTACGAACTCCTCGCGCCGTGGCCTTTGCCCGACGAGCCGTTCAAGCTGTACTTCCGCCCCGACTCCGGCGGCCAGCCCCGGCTGATCGCCTCGGGCCGGACCGGCCGAGACGGTGACGCCTTGATCGCCCACACGCCGAAGGTGGGCGAACGCGGGACATGGTTCGCGCGGATCGACCCGAGCGGCGACCTGACCGGCTCCGTATCCACCAACGTGCACCTGGACGTCCGGTACGCCACGACGTTGCGGCTGTCCGCCAAACCCGACCCGGTACGGAAGGGACGCCGACTCACCGCGCATGGGACGCTGCTCGCGCCCGGTGGGAAGGCCCTCGGCAAGCGCACGGTGAAGATCTACTTCCAGGCGCGCGGATCGAAGAAGTGGGTCGGCATGGCCACCGTCCACACCGACGCCCACGGCGCCTTCACCCGAACCTTCACCGCCAAGCAGGACGGCACCTGGCACGCGGCATTCGCCGGCGACACCCTCGACCTGCCCGTCCAGGCCGCCGACTACGTCGACGTCCGCTGACTCACCCGCAAGACGCTTGGATGCGCGCCCACGTGGTGAGCAGACTCGCCAGGGCAGAACGACGACGCTGGTACCTCAGATGTATGGGCGACCCGTGTCGGCGATCGTTTCGAATTCGATCAGGAAGAGCGTTTTGCTCGAGTGAGCCGAACGCCCGGAGCAGGCCCTGGGGCTGTCCACAGGCTGCTGTGTCATGCCCGCAGTATCACCGAACCCGCCGACAGAATCTCGAGCAGTCATGGGGTTCTGTCGGTGGGGGATCAAGCCCGTTAGCCCAACCCCGATCCCCCTACCCGCCGTCGTCCTGCCATTCTCGATGACGTGACCCCAGCGTCATGTGCAGCCGGTGAGTGTCGCTGGGGGGATCACTGAGGTTTTCTCTGCAAGATCGATTCGGACAGTGATGCTTTCCTTGGCATGAACAGGCATGGTCGGGCAGACACGCGGACGCAACACAACGGTCCGTAACAAGCGTGGAGCCCCCCGGTAGGACGGTCTCACCACAAGATCTCGTCCACCGCCGAAAGGCTCCACCTGGTCATCTACCCTGCCATGCTCGACGTCTCGCGTGAACTGATCCGGTACGTGGCCGGCCTGCTGCGCGCCGAACGCAAGGCCCGCGGCACACGGAAGGGCACCCGGGCGCTGAGCTGCCGGGTTCAAGCGGTGTTCGTGATCGCCTGGTTCCGCGACCGGCCCAACCTGCACCGGCATGGCAAGGCGTTCGGGATCTCCCAGGCAACCGCCTACCGGTACCTGCACGAGGTCATCGACGTCCTGGCCGACCAGGCCCCGAGCCTGCACGAGGCACTCGAACGCGCCGACACCGACGGCGTGACGCACCTGATCCTGGACGGGAAGATATTCGACACCGACCGGTGCCGCCTGACCACCACCAGCGTGAAGGGCGAACAGATCGATTCCTGGTACTCGGGAAAGACCCACGACTTCGGCGGCAACGTCCAAGCGCTCTTCGAGCCCGATGGCCTCCCGATCTGGACCAGCGACGTCGAGCCAGGCCACACCGTCGACATCACCGCCGCCCGCGCCCACGTGCTCCCGGCCGCACGCCCCGGCGGCGGGCCCACCACCGATCGGCTGCCGATCCTGGCCGACCCCGGCTACGACGGAGCAGGCCACGGCGTCCATGTCCCGTTCAAACAACCCGCCGACGACGGCGAACCGCACGTCGACAACCGCACCTACAACGCCCTACTGCGCGCCCTGCGCAGCCTCGGCGAACGCGGCTTCGCCCTCCTGGTCGAACGCTGGACCACGCTCCAGCACATCACCCTCAGCCCCAGCCGGATCGGCGACCTCGTCCGCGCCGCACTCGTCCTGGTCCATTTTGAACACCGCCGGATCACCAGAAAGTCGCTGAGAAAACGTCACTACCGCCCACACATGGCCCACGTGGTGCCCCATTGGCGATCCCATCGGATCCGGGTGGGCGGATAGCCGCTCAAACATGCAACCTCTATCCCCTACCGGATCGCCGAGGCGGCAGCTCGGTTTACGAGCGATAATGCTTCCCTTCAGCACGTTGATCGGATTCGCTGTTGGGTATCGAACCAGCTCGTTGGCGGCGTGACTCACTCCGTTCGGCCGCCTGGAGGTCGCGTTTGGCCAGGCCCTCCAAGCCGTGCTCCAGGTGCAGGTCGGCGACGGCACGTAGGGCACGCGACTGGACGTGCAGGTTGTTGGCCTGCTCTGCGAGATCCATGGCTTCGAACAACAGGGGGTATGCGTCGTCGGAATTGCAGAGCCGCGCGTGCGTCTCGCCGAGGCCTGTGAGAATGTAGGCCATTCCGAGAGTGTCGCCGATCGTGGCGGCAATGCGAAGGGCGGACCTGAACGCGGAAGCTGCCGCTTCCAGATCGGCTCTTCGGACGAAGTTCTGCGCCAGATCGTAGTGGACTTTCGCCTGCCCGCACATGTCCTTGCTTCGCTCGAACAGGTCGAGCGACTGCCGCAGTGCTTCGGTCGCCTCGGCCGGTTGGTTCAGGAACGTCTGGCAGCGGCCGAGGTCCATCCACAGCTCGCCGAGCGTCCGTTCGTTGGCTGGTTTCAGAGCGAAGCCGCGCTTGCAGGCCAGTTGGGCGGCGAGGTGGTCGCCCCGGAGCCGGTGCGCACCGCTGAGCAGCACCATCGCTGCGGCCTGCCCCTCGATGTGCCCGAGGTTGCTGAACAGCTTCGCCGAGTGCCGTAGGTAGTTCCCAGCCTCGACATAGTTGCGCAGCACCAGCGCCCGGTAGCCTAGCGAGTGCAGCAAGGTGGCCTCGCCTTCGGGGATGTCCGCCTTCCGAACCGCCGCGAGAGCGATCGTGTGTGAGCGGTGCCACAGGTCGAAGTAGCCAGCCGTCTCGAGCCCGGCCTGCGGCGCGGCCGCTAGTTCCCAGCAGCCCTCGCCGAGTCCGACCTCGGCGGCCCGCTGCACCATTTGCGCGATATGCGGCAGCCGCGAGGCGAACCACTCGGCGGCCGAGCCGTCGATCTCCATGGATGCGTCGTTTGGGGACCACCGGGGCGTGCTCCCAGCCAGGGCGCGTTCGAGCGGCCCGTGCATCGTCGCATATGCCGCGTCCATCAGGGCCAGCTGCGCGCCGAGCGCCCGGTTGAGAGCAGCGAGTAGATCGTCCGGGTCGCCGTCGCTCAGCGCGCGTTCGCGTGCGTAGGCCAAGACTAGGTCGTGGATGCGGCCGTGGAAGTTCGGGGCCGTCCCTGTCACCGTCAGCAGATGCGCCTCGGCAAGCTCGTCCAGCAGGTTCACGACATGGCCGATGGTGCTGTCGGCCAGCGCGGCGGCCGTCCAATCGCTGACTTCGTTCGCGCCGAGGTGGCCGAGGGCCTGCATCAGCGCCTGCGCCGCGGGCGAGAGGAACTGGTAGCCGAGCTCGAAGCAGTTGCGGACGTCTCGCCCGTCGATTTCCAGGACGGTCAGCCGACGGTTGATGTCCTCCAGCCGGTCGGCGAGATGCATCAGGTCCCAGTGTGGATGGGTGGCCAGGCGGGCGCATGCGAGGTCCAGTGCCAAGGGCATGCCGCTGCAAAGCCGGATCAGCCGCCTGAGGTCGGTGTCGTTGTCGGGGCCCGCCGTGCGTTCGTCCCCGACCCTGTCGGTGATCAGGGTGTGCGCCTCCCTCTGGCTCATCGGGCCGAGGATGATGTGATCACCCCGCATGCCAGCCATCGGGGCGCGGCTCGTCACAAGGACCGCGCAGTCCGGATCGCCCGGCAGCAACGGCAGAACCTGCGTGGACAGGGATGCATCGTCCAAGACGATCAGTACCCGTTTGCCGGTCACTGCGGCGCGGAACACCTCCGCCTTGGCCTCCAGCGCGGTCGGCACCTCCGTCACACCGAGGAAGGCGAGGAACCGGGCGAGGACGTCGCCCGCCGACGCGGGGTGCGGCTGCGCGCCTGAAAGATAGGCGTAGAGCCTGCCGCCCGGATAGTCGTCCGCGAGCCGGTGCGCCGCCTCGATCGCCAGCGTGGTCTTGCCGTATCCGCCCGGCCCACTGATCACGACGATCGGCAGGTGGCTCCGGTCGTGGGCGGTCAGAGCTCGTTGGATGAGCGCGAGCTGCTCTGACCGGCCGATCATCCCGTGCGGGCGCGCCGGAAGGTTATCCGGGGCGAGGACGCTAGAGACCGGTGGAGCTGTATTGGTGTCCGTGTTGTCTCCCCAGCCAGGGCTCTGGGTGGACACAGGCGAACGCTGCGAAGGAATTCCGAGCAGATCCGGGTCCATGTTCAGGATGCGGATCTGGAGCTGGCTGAGTTGCGGGGATGGCTCAATGCCGAACTGCTCGCGGACATGGTCGCGGTAGTCGGAATACACCTCCAGCGCCTCGCTCGTCCGGCCAGAGCGGACCAGCGCCCGCATCAGCAGGCCGCGCGGTGTCTCCCGTTGGGCGTGATTGTCGATGAGCTCGTACAGCTCACCGATCAGGTCCTGGTGGTGGCCGAGGGCAAGACCAGCGGTGATCTTGCGTTCGAGCGCGACCAGCCGCATCTCGTCCCACTGCGCGGCGGCGGCCCGGAACACCGTTCCGCCCAGGTCGGCGAGGGCGGGGCCGCGCCACAGTCGCAGGGCGCGTTCGAGCGTGCGGCATGCCTCGGCAGGATCCTGCCGGTCGGCCGTCCGGACCAGCGCGCGAAATTCGCCCGCGTCCACCAGTTCCGGTTGGACCGCGATCCGGTAGCCGCTTGGCCGGGTCTCGATCAGTCCGCGCTGCCCGGCGAGTGCTTGACGTAGCAGCTTGGCAGCCGTCTTCGGGGTGCTCCCAACGCTCTCTGGGAGCTCCGAGTCGTAGAACGCCCTGATCAGCTCCCGTGATGGCACGACCTCGCCTGGATGGAGGAGCAAACGTGCCAGCAATGCCCGCGGTCGCCATCCCCCGAGCGGCAACTCAACGTCGTTGTCCCAGGCTGTGACCGGCCCCAAGATTCCGAAACGCAAGACGTGACTCCTTGTGGCGGACAGGTTCAATTACGCACTTTACAGAAGCGGTCCATAACATTCAACGGATCCGGCTACCAGAGAGACACCGAGGTGACACCGGGCCGGTTCGCCGCAGCCGATCCGGACACCCAATGGACACTGGCCGATCGACTGTTGACCGTAGTCTTCTCCCGGCAGGAAGCGTGAACTCATCGCCCCCTGCCTTGCATGCCGGAGTGACGGAAGGCCCACACCACGAGCGGCGGACGGGTCTGCGAGAACCTGAAGAGGTGCATCGAATGGGCGTGAATTCCGAGTTCCCCACTTTCCGAGAGGTCGCCGATGAGGCGCATTCGGCAGTGGCCGGACTCCCCCTGGAAACACTGAAAACCCTAGGCATCCTCCAGTCAGTAGAGAACTACTACCTCATCGGCACCTACCCGCCGCTGAAGGCCATGGGGACCGTTGAACCCATGGACTTCCTGCCGCAGGCCACCGACTCGTGCAACATCTACCTGCACATTCCGTTCTGTGAGCAGAGATGCACCTTCTGTCATTTTGCGAAGGAGATCCTGCCGCGCGAGCAGCGCGTTGAGCGGTACCTCCGCGCGCTGTACCGCGACCTCGCCGTGGTGAGTGAGGCGACAGGCCACCCATACGCCGCGACCGTGTATTTCGGCGGCGGTACCCCGTCCTATCTGAACGCCCGCCAGATCACCGAGGTGTTTCACCGCCTGCGCTCCGCGATCGGCTTCACCTCGGAGGCCGAAACGACCTTCGAACTCCACCCCAGCGTCATTGACGCTCCCGACTACGAGGAGCGGCTCGACGCCATCGCCGATGCGGGAGTGAATCGATGGGTCTTCGGTGTCCAGTCCATGGAAGACCGGATCCTTGCCAAACTCAACCGCGGGCACACGGCTGCGCACGTCCATCGGCTACTGGGAATGCTTGACGCGCGTGGCGTGGACAACCTGTCCGTGGACCTGATCTTCGGACTGCCTTACCAGACTCTCGAGAACTGGTACACGAGCCTCCGTGACCTCATCTCGGCCGGGGTGACGAAATTCAATATCTTCCCGCTGATGTTCAAGCAGGCCGACCCGATCTCTGCGCACTATCGAAAGAATCCAAAGATCTTCCCGGGAAACCGCGAGCGGCTGCTCATGCACTTCGCCACCGAGGTGATCATGAAGAGTCTCGGCTTCCGGCGAGGTCCGCTCTTCTACTATGCAAAGGGTGAACAGCATTCACGCCAGCAGGAGAACAAGTTTGACTCCATCGAGGACGTCAATCTGCTGCCGTTCGGTGTCTCCGGCTTCGGTTATGTCGGTCACACCCAGTACTACAACCAGTGCACCATCGATTCATATATTTCGGCGGTCGAACGCGATCAGCCACCGGTGTGGCGAGGCATCAAGCTTGATCTCGAGGAGCGCATGCGCCGTTCAGTCATGTTCACTCTCCGCTCCGGCGGCATCCGCCGTGACGACTTCCAGCAGCGCTACCGTGTCGATCCCATCGACCGGTTCGGCGCGGAACTGGCCCCGTTTATCGAGAACGGGCTCCTAGAAGTGAGTGACACAGATATATCGGTGACCGACCAAGGCGCTCCCTTCGCCGACAGCATCGCCATCGAATTGGCGAGTTCGGTCGTCCGTGAGCGCATTCGCTCGACCAACCACCTCATCATCGACCTCAAACACGACCCGCTCGATCGCTTCGACTTCTCGCCGATCGAACGTGACCCGGTCGGGGCCGCGGTGTCCCCGCTCCCCGATGCCCCCGACGTGGCCTGATTCCAGCCCAGAGAGGGAAGTGTCTCATGTTCCCGTCCGGGAGCCCTACCAGGCCATTACTGATTCTGGTCAGTCCCATGTCTGAGCTCACACGCGGATACATGCTGGAGTCCGTTGTCAAGGAGTACCGCATCTGGATTTTCCAGGATGAGGATATCTCCCAGGCCGAGCGGAGACTCGCCGGGCACACTGCCGTGGACACACTGAACGCCGACGCGATGATCGAAGCGGCACGGGGAATCCCCGCTGACGGCGTCCTCTGCTGGGACGAGACGCGCATCTTGTCGTCTGCACGGCTCGCGGAGGCGCTGGGCCTTTCGACCGTGCCGAGCGGCGTCATCGCGACCTGCCGCGACAAGTTGGCCACCCGGCAGGCCCTCGAACTGTGCGGTGGTCCCACCGTCGCGGCCGTCGCGACAGGCGATGTTCGGGACGCGTTGGCTGCCGCAGACCGGATCGGCTACCCGGTCGTCCTCAAGCCGCGCGCCCTGGTGGGCAGCAACGGGACGACGCTGGCGACAGACCCGGGGCGGCTCGCGGCCGCCTTCGACGCGGTCGCCACCCGGACCATGCGCGAGGTGCGCGAGCGGTTCGCGGAGTCGGTGGTGGTCGAGGAGTACTTGGACGGTCCTGAGATCAGCGTGGACAGTCTGTGCTGGGACGGCGACGTCACCCCTGTTTTCATCGCCCGCAAGCACCTTGCCTATCCTCCGCACTTCGAGGAGGTCGGGCACACCGTGGCCGCCACCGACTCGCTGCTGCGCGATCCTGGCCTGCTCCAGGCACTCTCCGAGGTCCATGCTGCGGTACGGATGCGGCGCGGGTGGACGCACACCGAATGGCGGCTCACTGCGCGCGGGCCGCGCCTGGTCGAGATCAACGCGCGCAGTGGCGGTGACCTCATCCCGTACCTCGGCCGGCTGGTGACCGGGGTGGACGCGGCGTTGGTCGCCGCGTCCCTGGCGCTCGGGGAGCGGCCGGACCTGCGGATTCGCCCGGACGGGGCGGCGGCGATCCGGTTCCTCTACCCCGAGCGGGACACCATCGTCGGCTCGGTACAGATCAACCGTTCGCGACTGCCCGCCGCCGTGGAACGACTGGAGATCCTGGCTTCCCCCGGGCAACGGCTGCTACTCCCTCCGAGCACCCACGTCACGTGCCGTTACCTGATGGTGATCGTCACCGGCCGCTCGCCGGCCGAATGCGCCAACGTCCTGGATGCCGCGGAGGACGCCGTGACCCTGATACCGGCGGAAGGCGCAGCATGAACCAGGACGAGTCTGCGGCCTCCAGCGCGGCCTCCGACGAGGACGCCACCGGGGCCGTCGCGACTTGGGGGTCAGTACCGCGCGCCGTCCGGGCGGTGATCTTCGGGATCTTCGTGAACCGGCTGGGCGGTTTCCTTCAGGCATTCCTGGTGCTGTTCCTGATGCACACCGGGTACGACGCCGCGCGGGCGGGCATCGCGCTCGGCTGCAATGGCGCAGGCGCCATCGCCGGGATCCTGGCGTCCGCCTGGCTTGTGGACCGGGCCGGGATGCGCCGTGCCGTCGCCGGGTCGATGGCGCTTACGGCCGTGCTCACCGCGGGTGTCCTCGCGGCGACCTCCTACGGATTCGTCCTCGTCGTGGTCACCGCGCTGGGTACGACCAGCCAGATCTACCGGCCCGCATCGGCGCAGCTCCTCAGCACGCGGGTTCCGGCGCGCCGCCAGATCATGGTCTTTGCCATGTATCGGCTTGCGCAGAACCTCGGCACGACGGCGGCGCCGCTGCTCGGTGCGGCCCTGGTCGCGGCGTCCTACCCACTGCTGTTCTGGGTGGAGGCGGCCGCCGCTCTCGCGTGCGCGGCCATCACCTGGTGGGCACTGCCTGCCGATCCGCCAACGGCGACACGGGCGACCGTCCAGCCCGGCATTGGCGGTGGGTACCTGGTGATGGTGCGCGACGTCCGGTTCACCGGTTTCCTGCTCGGGATGCTCGTGTACGCGGCGGTCTATGTCCAGTACGTGTCCGTGCTGCCGCTCGCCGTGCAGGCCGCGGGCTGGTCTACCAACGTTTACGCGGCACTGATCTCGGTCAACGGCGCCATGGTGATTACCTGCGAGCTGTGGGTGACCCGGAGAGTGCAGCACTGGGGACGGCGTGCCGCAGCGCTCTGCGGCATCGCGCTGGTCTCCGCCGGGCTGGCCTGCTACGCGCTGCCGTTGGGCATCGCCGGCTTGGTCCTGGCCACGGTGGTGTGGTCACTGGGAGAGACCGTTTGCTCGCCGACAATGGTCGCCTATCCGGCTCGGGCGGCTCAGCCCGATCTGGTGGGCCGCTATCTCGGCGCGTCTCAGGCGGTGTTCGGTGTCGGCACCGCGCTTGGCCCGACCATCGGGGTGCTGCTGTGGGAAGGCATCGGTAGCGGGTCATGGCCCGTGTTCGGCATAGCGGGTCTGCTCGCGGCGGCGGGCGTGGTCCTCGGCATGCGCGAGGACCACGCGGAGCTGCGTGCGGTCGCCCCGCAGGGGGCGGCATGAACGGAGGCGACGCGACACAACGGACCCGGCAGGCGTTCCAACCCGAGCATCGGTCCCCGGCCGGGGACGGCGAGAGGGCTGAGGCGGACACCACGTTGCCTCGGCGGCTGACCTCCCGGCAGCTCTCGATGATCACACTCGGCGGCGCGATCGGCACTGGGCTGTTCCTGGGCACGAGCCGGGCCATCTCGCAGGCCGGGCCAGCAGTCATCATCTCCTACGCGATCGGTGCTCTGCTCGCCCTCGCCCTGGCGTACGCGCTGGCGGAGATGGCGTCGGCGCATCCGCTGCCGGGTGGCTTCGGCACGCTCGCGCACGCGTACCTTGGCTCGACAGCCGCGTTCACCCAGCGCTGGATGTACTGGATGGCGCAGACCATCAACGTGGGTAGCGAGGTGACAGCCATCTCCATCTACCTGCGGTTCTGGTGGCCGCACGTGCCCGCCTGGCTGCCCGTGCTGACGGTGTCGGCCTTTGTCCTCGGTGTGAACCTGCTCGCCGTAGGCGCGTTTGGAGAGGTCGAATACTGGCTGTCGGTGGGGAAGGTGCTCGCGATCCTCACGTTCATCGTGACCGGCACGATCGTCATCACCGTCGGCCTGCCCACCGTCCCAGCGACCGGGCTGCACCGCTGGACGGACCAGGGCGGATTCGCGCCACAGGGGATCGGGGGGATCTGGACCGCGATGATCGCGGTCACCTTCAGCTACATGGGCACCGAGGCGATAGCGCTCACGGCGGCCGAGAGCCGGGACCCCGCCCGAGACATCCCCCGCGCCGCCCGGCGCACCGTGGTGCGGCTAGGCCTGTTTTACCTCCTCACCATCGCCGTCATTCTCTCGGTGGATTCCTGGCGGCACACCGCCGCCGGGCCCTCGGTCACCGACAGCCCGTTCGTGCGGCTGTTCCAGACCGTGGGGCTTCCGGCGGCCGCGTCGGTCATGAACCTGGTGCTGCTGGTGGCGGCCGTGTCGGCGATGAACACCAACATCTACGTGACGACACGAACCATGCACGGCATGGCGAACTCGGGGCACGCGCCGAGGGCGCTCGCCCGGCTGCGGCACGGACGCCCGTGGAACGCGCTGGCGGTGTCGGCGTTCGGGCTCGCGCTCGCCGCCACAATGTCGGCATTCGCGCCCGTCCGCGCCTTTGAGATCCTGGTGGGGATCTCACTGTTCAACGCGCTCGCGACGTGGATCCTCATCTTCGCCACCCACATCGCCTTCCGGCGCCGCGGGGGTGGCGTCGTAGGAACGCCGACCCGGCTGCGGGGAGGCGTGGCCATCCCACTCGCCGCGATCGGCGTGCTGCTCGCCGTCCTCGTCACGATGGGGTTCGTACCACCGTTCAGGCTGGCCCCACTGACCGGAGTGCCGTTCCTGGTCGCGCTGCTGCTGGTCCATCTGATCCTGCACAGAAGGCGCGGCAGGATGCCAGAATCCCAACCGGACCGAACATGAAGGGAAGACCACCGAGACGATGGAGAATCCGTCGAGAACACCACCACCACTGCCACCCGCCGCCGCGCTGCTTGCCGCTGTTGGGGTCGAGTTCGTCGTCCATCGGCACGTCGAGATCCGCACTGAAGCCGACATTCGAGAACGTACCGGATTCACTCCGGAGAACATCAAGAACTCACTGAGGACAATGGCCTTCACGGCCGGGCACGAGACGCTCGCACTAGCCGCCATCCCAGGGCTGGAGCGCCTCCGGTACGGACGCCTCGCCGCCGCGCTGGGCGTGTCGCGCTCGGCGCTGAAGCCCGCCGACGAGGCGGGTTTGGCCCGGTTGGGCATGGAATGCGGCGGTGTCAGTCCAGTTTGCGGCGACCCATCCGTCACCGTCGTGTTCGACGCGGCGGTGCTCCGAATGGGACGGGTCCTGTTCGGCAGCGGACGGCCAGACAGCACAGTAGAGGCGGATGCAGCCGAACTGATCCGGATCGTCCCGGGAGCGATCGTCACCGACATCACTTCCACATGATCGAAACTGCGCTGAAGTCCGTACCGAAGGGCCGATGTCCTTGACGTTACGGGCGCGGTCTTGCCGGTGAGGATCTGGGCGGTGAAGCGTCCCCCCGTATACGAGGAGTTGCCGCGTGTAGACGTCGGAGATCAACTCGGTGATGTACCGGAGGACGCTTACGGCGGGTAGTGGTTGCCAGGGAGGAGTGTGCGGCCTTCGCGTCGTTCCACAGCCGAGCCCCCGCCCGGCCTGCCAGCACTTGAACCACCGCGCCCAACTGGCCGGTGAGCCTGCTCGTTCGACGCTTGTACCGCTCGAGCAGCCCGGGCACCTGCTCACGGAACCTCCGGCGAGGGCATTCTGGTGCCGGGCAGACCAGACGCCGCATCCGTACCGAAATCACCACCCGTTGCCCATCGACCGGGACGTCGCTGACCGTCCGGCCGTAGAAGCGTGCACCGGCCCGGTCAGCGTCCCGCACACCGGACACTGCGCCGGCTCATCACGAGTACGGGCCATGACCCGAATCAGAACGCTCTCGTCCTCCACGCCCCGATGACCAGGGCAGAAAGCCCCGAGAACACCACGCTCACAAGCTGCTCGATCTCCAGCACGCACCAGCCTGGCAGGCGATCACCCAGCGCCACCACCGACTACGAGACACAGTGGAAAAACATCGACAGAGCCGGAAAACTCGACAATCCCCCGCTCCCGCCCTCCGGTTGGAGGGCGGACCGGGTCAGGGGTTCGTGGTTGGTCAGGGCTTGCGGGGGCTCTTGGGGGTGCGGTGCTGGTCGGGGGTGAGGCGCCGGCGGGTGGTGTCGGCCTGGGAGCGGACGTCGGCCAGGACGTGCGGAGGGACGTGCTGGGCGCGGAAGTAGTCGACCATGCGGGTGAGCGTCCGGTCGGCCAGGTCCAGGTCGCCGGCCTTGGCCTGGACGCGGGCCAGGCGGCGCATGGTGGAGTTGAGGGCGAGGTTGTTCAGGCCGGCCGGGCCGGTGGACGCCTCGATCGCGGCGGACAGCTGGTCGGTGGCGTTCTTGGTGTCGGGCCGGCGGACGCGGATGCGGCCCTCGGAGATGCTCTGGTAGTGGCGTCCGGCGTTGGCGCCCTGGGCGAGGTGGGAGTAGACGGCCAGGGGGTGGTCGGGGAACCGGCTGGACAGTTCGGTCAGGGCGTCGTTGCCCGAGCGCAGGGTGGGGGAGTCGGAGCCGAGCAGCGACATGAGGAGACCGGCCTGCTCGCCCATGAGCAGTTCGCCGGCGTCCTGGTCGGCGGGGGTGAGCGGCAGGCGGACGCGGACCTCCAGGGTGTTGGAGGCGACCTTCGAGCCGTCCGGCGCGGTGTAGAGGGCCCGGACCCGGTAGAGGCCGGGGTCGGTGAAGTACTGGCCGTCCGCGCCGGAGCCCAGGTAGGCCGAGCCGTACAGGGCGGGACGGTCGGTGGTCAGGGTGGTCAGCACAACCTGGTTGTGTCCGCCGCAGGCACCGGTCAGCGGGCGGAACACGCGGGTGGTCCCGGACGGCCCGACGATGGCGATCTTCAGGTTCGCGCTGGTCGGCGACAGGTCGGGATGGACCTGGACGTCGCGTCCGGTGCGGGTGAGCTTGACCTCGACGGCCACGGGTTCCCCGTACAGGAACGGCCGTGCGGACAGGGTGAGGGAGAGCCCGGACCGGTCGATGAGGGGTTCGCTCATCGTGGCCAGGGTGCTGTCGCCGTAGTCCTTGGCGGTGGAGCCGGAGAAGAAGTCGGCGCCGCCGGGGACGACGTCGTTGTAGAAGCCGTGGCGCAGGTGGACCAGTTCGTTGGCGGTGAAGCCGAACCGGAACCGTGCCCAGAAGGCGGCCGATCCCTGGACGGTGTCGCTGAACTGGTACAGGTGGGAGTAGTTCATCCAGGACAGGTCGCCGTACCCGTTGCGGGGGCCGAGCGGGTCGCCGACCCTGGCCTTGTCCCAGGAGTGCGCGAGGTTGAGCGCGTGGCCGAGTTCGTGAACCCAGGTGTGCGGCTCCTCCCGGGTGCCGGGCTCGCCACCGGAGACCTGACTGTCGTAGAAGACGGCCATCCCCTGGCGGTTGCGGCCGGTCGAGTCGAACATGACGCCCACGGCGCTGCCGGGCCCTTGTTTCGACGGGTCGAAGTAGGTGCTGGCCACGAACGCCCAGAGCTTCCACTGCGGGGTGTCGGCGTAGCCGGCGAAGTGCGCGACCATCGCGGCGTGGAGTTCCGAATCCGACCACAGCAGGTCGGAGCCCGCCTCACTGGCGTCCACCTGGACGGGCGTGGCCGCGGCGGCGGACATCTCGATGCCGGCGTCGGCGTAGGCCGAGGCGACCGACACGATCCGGTTGCGGTACCCGGGAGGGACGGGGGCGGTCGTGGTGTCGTAGGACGAGAAGATCTGCTTCCCGGCCACGGCGTCGGTCTCCAGTTCGATCGTCCGGAAGTAGGGCGACTGGAACGCGAGGCCGCTGGAGTAGGAGCCGCCTGAGCTGTAGGGCATCTCCACGCGCGCGGTGGGCGCGTCCGCGCCCGCGGCCGTGCGCGGGACGACGACCTTGACACTTGTGGCCGGGGACGCGCTGGTCCAGGTGGGCGTGCAGGTGGCCACCAGCTCGGTGGCCGAGGCGGTGACGGACGCCTTGCCTCTGAAGGACGAGGCGTAGCTCTGCGTCCCGCCGTTGATCGTGAAGACGTCGCCGCTCAGGGTGTACGTGGGGGCGTTGCCGTCCAGGTCGACGCGCACGACGAACGAGTACGTGGGGGTGTTGACCGCCCAGCGGCCGCTGACCGGCCGGTACTGCGTGGTGAACGGAGCGGGCAGCGGGCCCAGCTGAGGCATGAGCGTGGTCAGCGCTCCGACCCTCTCCGGCCCGGTGTTCCAGTTGAACACGCAGCCGTTCGCCCCCTTGACCAGCAGGCTCCGTTTCTCGAACGCCCTGGAGGTCGGCAGCATCAGCACGTGGTCGAAGTCCGAGCTCCACTCCGGCGCCAGCATCGCCCAGCCCGGTGTCGGCTGCGCGCCCTCGAGGATCGTGCAGTCGCGGGTGCACCCGTTCACCCAGTCGAGAGTGGCGACGCGGTCGCCCTTGAACACGTAGGTCTGCCACGCCGAGCCTTCCTGGCAGGTGTCCATGAGCAGCGCGTCGACCTGGTCGAGGTAGTACTGCGGCAGCATCGCACCCCAGGTGGGGCCGCCTCGGGCCAGGTCCGTCACCGGCCCCTCACTGAACTTCCCGGCACCCTGCTGGTACCAGTACGCCCGGTTCTCCTTGAACAGCAGCATCTGCGCCCAGCCGGTGCCCGGCAGGCTCGGCAGCATCAGCGCTCCCTCGCAGGCGCTGCGGTACGGCTCGGGGAGCGGCTGCCGGCCGAATCCCACCCAGGTGTCCCCGTTGATCGGTCCGTTGTAGCGCAGCCCGCCCCCGTTCGCGTATCCGGTCGAGTCGGCCATCGCGAGCTGGTCGCCGCGAATGAACATCGCTCCCCACCAGTTGGGCACATCGATCGGGTACGCCATGGCCGCGCTGAACCCCGTGTTCTTGATCCGCATGAATCCCATGCCGACCAGCCCCTCCCGGGCGTTCCGGCCCCCGTCGGGCCGGATGTGAACGCACTCTCCTCCCGCCTAACCGAGCCGTTCAACGCCCGCCCGTTCCCGCTACACCGGCGAATCGGAATCAGAAGCCCCGAAAGACCCCTGCCCTCGGACGCGGGAACGGTCGGCGGGTGCCTCACACCGACGATCCCGGCTGGGCTCCATCGCGCCGCGCACCATTCCCTCGTGCCACGGCACCGACAGACCTCGGCCGTAGCGCGGTCGCCCGCCTCGGCTCCGGCGGCGGTCGGCCCGCCGAAACACCGACCTTGCTGCACAGCGTGCTCTCAAGTGCGCCTCGGATGGGTCACGTGGGAAGCAGGTCGCCTTCTGGGGCGCGTGCATTTCGCCGGCGAAGCACCGGCCCCAGGCCGGGACTGGCCATGCGTCCGTAGGGCGTTCCCAACTGTGGCCGATCGGACGGGCCTGACCGTTGCGACGGTCGCCGCAGGCGAACCACGTGAGCGGGGAGGCGCGCGTGGCGCCTCCCCGCTCATCCCCTCGTCAGCGGCGGGTCGTGACCGGGTTCTGCGGCTGGTGGTCACCGGTCACCAGCGGGGTGACGTCGGCGCTGCGCGCGCCGCCCGTGAGGGCCAGGCCGCCGGTCGGGACGTACATGCCCTCGTCGAAGGTGCTGCCGGTCGGGGTGTTCGCGACGGCGATGACCGGCCAGGCGCGTCCGCCCAGGATGGAGGTGGAGATGTAGTCGCCGACCATCACACCCTGGCTGGTGTTGGCGAGCGAGGACAGCGCCATCGGCCCGGCGAGCTGGGTCGGCGCGCTCCAGGACGAGCCGCCGTTGACCGAGGAGGTGTAGCCGACGGTCAGCTGGCAGGTGGAGGCCGTGCAGCTCGCCGACGGGTACCGGTAGTAGGTCACCGCGAGGTCGGCGGACGCGCCGGACGTCGTGGCGTCCACGCCGATGCCGGGGATGAAGTGGTCGCCGCCGTCGCTGGTCACACGTGTGACGGCGCCCCAGGTGGTCTCGCTCGTGGACTTGCTCATCACGATGTCGTTGCCGGCGCAGTTCGACTGGAAGCGGCAGTCCTGCCAGACCGCGTAGGCCGTCCCGGCGGAGTCGATCTCGGCGGACGGCAGCGGGCTGGTGCGCAGGTTCCCGGCGACGGTGTGGGATCGGATGCTGGAGATCTGCACCGAGGAGCTCCAGGTGCCCCCGCCGTTGGTGGAGCGGAAGGACCGGATCTGGCCGTTGTTGCTCTGGTAGGGGACCAGGACGGTCCCGTTGGGCCGCACGACCGGCTGGCCGCCGAGGCCGGTGGAGCCGGTGGTGCCGTCCGTCCAGGTCAGGCCGCCGTCGGAGGACGTCGACATGTGGATGCGGTTGCTCGCGCCGTTGTCGTCGTACTCGGTGTAGCAGTGCCCGTAGGACGGGCTGGACGCGCCGTTGTCGCAGACGATCCAGTTCTTGTCCAGGCTGGCCGAGCCTGTCGCGTTGGCCGTGACGACCGGGTCGGCCCAGGTGTGCCCGCCGTTGGTGGAGCGGCTCGTGACGACGGCCTGGCCGACGACCCCGCTGGTGTCGGTCAGCGCCAGCACGGAGATCATCCACACGCCGTGCCGGGCGTCGTAGGCGACGGCGGCGTCGCTGACCCGGTCGTAGGGGCCGCCGCCCTGGAACTTGGTGACGCCGGGCAGGCAGCCGTTCGTCCAGGTGGCGCCGCTGTCGGACGAGGTGGAGAAGCAGATGTCGGACGAGCCCCCGTCGAAGAACCGCCCGGTCTGGAAGGCCGACACGATCGTGCCGCCGTAGGCGAACGTGTCGGGCTCGACCTGGGTGCGGTGCTGGCTGGTGGAGTTCGTGAACGGATCGGCGCTGACCTGGGTCAGGGCCACGTTGGCCAGCGCCGGCCCGCCGCCCAGCAGGAGCGCGGCGGCGCCCGTGAGCGCGGTGAGGGGCAGGGGAAGGAGACGGTGCAGGGCGAGACGCAGGGGCATGAGAATCTCCCGTGACAGGACGAAGCAGGCCAAAACTCCATCAAGTACGCGAGAGTCGTCAATGAGGAGCGATTGTCCGATTGCGGTCCGTTGCGTCCCGCGCGAAAGAGGACGACGCTGGTGGCGGACCGCATCCACCGAGAGCGGCGCTCCTCAGGGCGTCGCGAACAACGCCGCCAAGAGCCTCAGGCGGGTTCCAGGGGCGGAGCGCAGCCATGGTGAGGCTCACGAACTGAACGGTGACCTGGCCTGAGGTGTCGGGGGCCGCGGTGAGCGCGCGCAGGCAGGACGTCGCGAGGTGGCCGGGGTCATGTCGTCGCGGACCTCGTCCGCGCGGGCGGCATCATCGGGCGTACAGCCGGTCCAGGGCCGCCTGGCTCTCATCGTCGGCGGCGCGGTAGATCACCAACAGCCGGTCCGGGTCTTGGAGCGGTGTCAGCGTTTCGAAATGGACGGCGATCACACCGGCGTCAGGGTGCCGCATCATCTTGCGTCCGCGGCCGTTGACCTTGACCTCTCGCTCGGCCCACAACCGCGCGAACTCCTCGTCATGAGTGAGGCATTCGGTGATGAGGTCGCTCAGCGCCTGGTCCTGCGGATGCGCGGCCCACGCGGTGCGCAGGTGGGCGATCCCCTCGCGCGCGACACGTTCGCGGTCGAGGTAGAGCTCCCGTGTCCGCGGATGCATCAGGCACAACCACATCGCGTTGCGCCTCCGCGGCGGCAGGGTGCCGAAGTCCAGGAGCAGCTTCGCCATCTCGCCGTTCCAGGCCAGGATGTCGTAGCGGTGATTCATCAGCATCGCGGGCAGTGGCGACAGGTCGGTGACCAGCCGGGCCAGCGGCGGCTCCGCGGTGTCGGCGGGCCTGCCGGCATCGCGGGGACGCTGCCGGGCCAGGTCGAACAGGTAGGCGCGTTCGTCGGGGGTCAGGCGCAGCGCCCGGGCGAGCGCGTCCACCACGTCCGCCGACGGCCGCAGTCCGCGGGCCTGTTCCAGTCGCACGATGTAGTCGGTGCTGACCCCGGCCAGTTCGGCGACCTCCTCGCGGCGTAGTCCCGGGGTCCGCCGGGCCCGCCGACGCGCGGGCAGGCCGAGGTCGTGGGGGTCCAGGCGTTCGCGACGGGTCCGCAGGAACGCGGCCAGCTCCTGTGTCACGTCCACGGCGCCGGTGATCATGGTTGATCCAACAGCCGACGTAGGACCGGTGTTCCCAGGAAACGCTCTCCCTTACCCCCGGCCCGCGGCGGACGCAGGCTGGTCCCCGACGACGATCACGAGCACAGGAGGACACGATGACGCTCACCCTCGACACCTACCGGCTGCTGGGCCGCTCCGGGCTGCGGGTCTCGCCGCTGGCGCTGGGCACGGCGACCTTCGGCACCGAGTGGGGCTGGGGAACCGGGCAGGACGGCGCGCGCAGGCTGTTCGACGTCTACCTCGAGCACGGCGGCAACTTCATCGACACCGCCGGCACCTACACCGACGGCAGCTCCGAACGCATGCTGGGCGAGTTCACCCGCGACAACCGCGAACGCCTGGTGCTGGCGACCAAATACACGACGCAGCGCCGCCCGGGTGACCCCAACTCCGGGGGCGCTCACCGCAAGAGCCTGCTCGCGTCGGTGGAGACCAGCCTGCGGCGGCTGAACACCGACTACATCGACCTGCTCTTCCTGCATGTGTGGGACTTCACGACACCGGTCGAGGAGATCCTGCGTGGCATGGACGATCTGGTCCGGCAGGGCAAGGTCCTGTACGTGGCGATGTCCAACGCTCCGGCTTGGGAGATCTCGCGCATGCAGGCGATCGCCGACCTGCGCGGCTGGTCCCCGCTGGTCGCGCTGCAGGTCGAGTACAGCCTCATCAACCGGGACGCGGAACGCGATCTGATCCCGATGGCACGGACGATGGGCCTGGGGGTGACGCCGTACTCACCGCTGGGCGGTGGCGTGCTGTCCGGCAAGTACAGCCGCGCCGACCTCACCGCGACGGGCGCCGACTCCGGTGACAGCAACCGCAAGAGCTTCAACGCCGGTCTGGGCATGGTCACCGAACGCGCCCTCGCCATCGCCGACGTCGTGCAGGAGGTCGCCGCGGAGGTGGGACACACGCCCGCCCAGGTCGCCCTGGCCTGGACCCTGCGGAACCCGGGGGTGACCGCACCCGTCATCGGCGCTCGCACCCCCGAGCAGCTGATCGGAAACCTCGGTGCCCTGGGGGTGGACCTCGCCCCCGACCAACTGGCCCGCCTCGACAAGGTCAGCGCGATCGACCTCGGCTACCCGCACGACCTGCTCGCCGGCGACCACATCCGCACCGTCACCGCCGGCACCCTGAAGATCGAAACCCGCCGCTGATACCCGTCGGAACCGTAGAGATTTCCCCAGTCCCCCAGGGCACGCCGGCTCCGTGTTCTGCAGGGTGGTCCGGATTCGGCCGTTGACCCGGTCGCCGTCCGGGGCGGACGGCCAGGGGCAGATCATGGGGCATGGACATCAACTGCGTGATCGTGGACGCCGTGGACCCGGAGCGGATGGCGACCTTCTGGAGCGAGCTTCTCGACCGTCCGGTGGTCGGACGCATGGGGCCCTACGTGTGGCTTGAACGCAGGAACGGCCTGGGCCTGGGATTCCAGCGCACCGATCAGGCCAAGGCCGGCAAGAACCGGCTGCACCTGGACCTGGAGTCGGCGGACCCGGCCGCCGAACAGGCCAGGATCGAGGCGCTGGGCGGACGGCGCCTGACCGAATACGACCCCGGAGGGTTCCTCGTCATGGCCGACCCCGAGGGGAACGAGTTCTGCGTCATCCCCAAGGGCTCGTTCGAGGTCGACGACGAAGGACGCGCCGACTACCTGACCGGTGGCCGCTGAGGAACACGGGCCACCGGCCATGGCGCCGGACGGCCGGACCTCAGACGGCGGCGTCGAGGTCGGCGCGCACTTCCGGAGGCAGGACGAGTGCGGCGCCCGCCATGGCCTCGTCCAGTTGGCCGATGGTGCTGACACCGGCGATCGGGGTGACGGGCGGGGCGCCGCCGGTCAGCCAGGCGAGGACGATCTGGTTGCGGGTCACGCCGAGGTCGTCAGCGGCCTTGGCCAGTGCCGCCTTCCGGCGGGCGGTTCCCGGGTGGTCGTATGCCTCGGGCAGCGGACGGTCGTCGCGGGTGTAGGCGCCGCCCAGCAGCGGGGTGTACGCCCACACGGCCACGTCACGCTCGGACTCCACGTAGTCCAGGGTCTCGCCCGTCACCCAGCCGAGGCGGTGGTTGTGGCCGGCGACCGGTGCGCCCGGCCGAGGCGCGAAGTAGGAGTAACGCAGCTGAAGGGCGGTGTAGCCGAGCCATCCGTTGGCCTCGGCGATGCGGCGGGAACGCTCGACGCGCCACACGGTGTGGTTGGACGCGCCGAGACGTGCCACGGTCCCGGATTCGGCCAGCTTCGCCAGCGCCCCGACGGTCTCTTCCAGCGGCACGGACCGGTCGTCCATGTGCGTCCAGAGAAGGTCGATCCGGTCGATCCCCAGGCGCTCCAGGCTGCCCTCCGCCGCGGACGCGATCGCGGACGCCGACAGGCCCTCGCGGTTGCCCGGCCAGGCGCCGCCGCCGACCGGCTGGGAGCCCAGCTTGGTGGCGATCTGGACCCGGTCGCGGACGCCCGGACGCTGGGCGAGCCACGCGCCGATCACCCGCTCGCTCTGCCCGCCCTCGGCCTCCGGGTTCGTCCAGAACGAGTAGCAGTTCGCGGTGTCGATGAGCGTGCCGCCCGCGTCGACGAAGCGGTCCAGGATCGCGAACGAGGTCTGCTCGTCGGTCTCGCTGCCGAACTTCATCGCGCCGAGAGCGAGGTTCAGATCTGTCATGGGAGCTCCTTGGTCGAGACGGGCAGAAGTCTGATGCCTGGAGCGCGCTCCAGGTCAACCACGATGAGCGACGCCTGCGGTCGGCCCGCCTCCTGCGACTACGATGAGTGGTCACATGGATGCGCAACGCAGCGAAAGGCGACTCTGATGCGGTCGATCCGACTGACCACGGCAGCCCTGGCCCTGACCGCCGGGACGGCGTTCGTCCAGGCCATGCCCACGGCCTCGGCGAGCACCACGTCCGGCTTGGAGAAGACGTCCGCGACGGCGGTCGTCCGCTCCTGGGACGCGTGTCCGCAGGGGCGGATGTGCGTGTGGCGCCTCCCCAACGGGCACGGCTCGCGAGGCTCGTTCGCCAAGGTCGCGCGCGACCTCAGCGAACTCGGCGGCGGTCTCAACGACCACGCCATGTCCTTCTGGAACCGCACCGACAAGACTTGGTGCATGTACTCCGAGGCCCACTTCGGCGGCGACCGCCACAAGTACCCCCACGAGCCCCTGGCCGGCGCGAAGGGCGACACCGGCCGGTTCGGCTACCGGGTCAGCTCGCTGCGCCCCGCCTTCTTCGGCCGCTGCTGAGACCCCGTGTGAGCCGGGCCCGTCCGCCTCCTGAAGCCGGGCGCCGTACTCCCTCCGGCGCGAAAAACATGCCCCAAATCCGCATGAACTGCGGGCCGGAATGGGCGCGGACGCCGCGGGGTAGGCAAGGTCCAGGGGGAATGATGCCGTTCTTTCTGGATGCCATGATGAGCAGCCGGCCCTACTACCTCGGCGCCGGCCACTGGGGCGTGATCGTGATCGGCCTGATCGTCGTGGTGGCGATACTCGTCGTCCTGCGGATCGCAATGGTCCGGCGCCACCACCGAGGCGGCCACCGGTAGGCCCTCCGTCCGAGAACGGCAGATCAGCACGCCGGCGCGGTGGGTCTCCGGTCAGCCGCCGGTCCACTCCGGAGCGCCGATGGTGTAGATGACGCTGGCCAGCGTGGCGACGGTGAGCAGCGCGCCGTACAGGCGGGACTTCGACACGAGGTTCTCCCGGTTCGGGCTGGTCAACGGCCCTGAGGGCCGGATGCCTGCTGGCTCAGAGTCTTGCCGTCACGCGTGTTGTCCGGAAGGGGTGGCCGCTGGCACCAACCGTCGTGGCACCTTGCTGCCAGGGCCGGCGACCCGCAGTGAGGTCTGGCGCCGAGTCCCCGCGGTTGACCTCCGTGCGAAACGTCCGTCATGGTCTGGAGCGTGGGCACGTTCGAGTGGTGGGATGACGTCTTCCAGCGGCTGCCGCGTGACGTCCTTGACGACTACCTCAGGATCCTTCGTGTCGTCCACCGCCACTTCGAGGGCCGGATCATCAGGGCGCCAGGGGTGAAGGGGAGCGACTGGATCTCCATCGACGACGCGGGGCGGCTGAGTCGCGGGCCCGCCGACGCGTCCCACTTCACTCCCAACCCGTATGCGGGAGAGCGGGGTCAGACACCCCTGGCCGTGGGGCATCTCCGCGACTTGATGGCCGCCTATCCGGACTGTCGCTGTGGTGCTCTGGTGAGGGGTGACGTCCTCGTCATCTTCAGGTTGCCCGGTAGTCGCCGGATCGTCGACACCGCGGTCGATGTCCATCTGGCCCACCGGCCGCCAGCCGGTGTCGAGCACGGGTTCTTCAGGTTCCCGTTCGAGACGGAGGGACGTCTTGTGCGGCGGATGAGGATGGATCCGGACACGGTGGAGTTCGTCGAGCGGGAGCGGTGAGCGTGATGTCTCCGTTCGGTGATCTCGCTGACGGCGGCCTGCACCGGCGGATCAGGACGCCGGAGGAATGGGAGCCGCCGGGCCTCGGCTATCAGCGGGCGCGGGACGATTTCCTCGCCGCCCTCGCCACGACTCCGTTCGCCGACGACCTGATCATGTGCGGCGGTGTCCTGCACGGCGTGTGGCTCGGCGAGACCGTTTTTCCCGCCGACGACTTCTACTTCGTGTCCCATGACCTGATCGGCATGGGCTCGATGAAGTACCTGAAGGGACTCCTTCAGGCGGTCGCCGACGGAGAACCGCGCGGCGAATCAGGGACGCGATTCCAGGCGTCCGGTGCCTCGGCGCGGCAGACCAACCGTTCCGACCGGGAGGACGAGCTGGAGTTCGTCTTCGAGCACGGGTACCCGCAGTACCTGCTCCGCCTGCCGTACCTGGACGCGGACGGCCGCTCCGGACGGCTCATGGTCGAGGTCTGGCACGAGTACCCCGGGCCGCCCTCGGACATCGAGGCCTTCCCCCGGCCCACCGGCGGCGATCCGATCCTGCTCCGCACCGAAACACCGGACGCCAACCTGGAATGCATGCTCCGGTACCTGCTGGCTCCCGCCGAGCAGCATTTCGGTCGCCGGGGGACGGAAGTCCTGCGGCGAAACCGCGCTGTCGCCCTCTACTCCGCGGTGCTCCTGGCCGAGACTCTTCAGCCACACCACGAATCCGGGACGTCGCCGTCCGGGTACGTCCGCCACGGGCTGCAAGCCCCCACGGTGTTCTGGTGGTACACCGCCGAGCATCATGAACACCTCGGCTCCCTTCGCTTCGAATGGCCCGCTGACCTGCCCGGAACGCCCGGGGAATTCGTTCGCCGCCTTCAGGGTGCCCTTGCTCCGCTGCTCGATGTCCCCGCGCGGTTCGAACCGCCCGGACAGAGACGTCACCATCACAAGAACGGCAGCCGACGACGGCGGTGACCAACGCCAGCGGCCTGTTTTGTGCGATCCGCTGGACGCCCCCGAGGGTGAATTCGTGGGGCTGTATGGAAAGCGGATCTCCGCTTGCCGGGCCATTCTCTTCCCCTTCTCCGTGAGGGCGAATCGATGCGGCTGATGCGAGCCTGAGCGTCCCGGTCGAAGGCCTTGATAGGCGCTGTCCGTGCGCGGGGCCGTCCGTGGCGTTGTCCCAGAAGGTGATCTTGTTGTCTTCGGGGGTGCGCCGGGTGCTGGGGCAACGCCTTCCGGAGAGGCGACAGTAAGCGCTTCGTTGCCATATAGACAACAACACAGCCGGATGGCTGAAGAAGTGCAGGGAAAACCGTGGCGAGGTGTTGTGCATATGACATCACTGTTGTAGCTTCACCGATCACCGCAGCTCACCGACCCACGGGGACCTATCGATGGAACTTGACCTCACCGAAGAACGCACCGAACGTGCCCGCCGCATTGCCGAGGCGGGCGGCGTGGCGCAGGCCCTCGACAGCGGGGCGCTCCCGGTGCGGGTGAGCCTGACCCTGTCCGAGGCGCTGGTGCTCGGCCTGCTCCGGCAGCACGTCCGCAAGTTCGTGGTCGTCTTCGGTCACGGGTCCACCGAGCTGGCCGAGGTGCTGCGCGTCTACGAGGACGCCGGGCTGGTCCGGACCTACGCGGTGCGGCATGAGACCGAGGCCTCGCACGCCGCCGCGGCGCTGCGGTGGGTCACGGGCGAGAAGGCGGCGGTGGTCACCTCGATCGGGCCCGGCGCGTTGCAGGCGATGGCCGGGTCGCTGGTCGCCAGCAGCGACGGCCTGGGTGTCTGGCACCTCTACGGGGACGAGACCACCGAGGACGAGGGCCCCAACATGCAGCAGATCCCGAGGCCGGAACAGGGCCTGTTCCTGCGCCTCACCTCCGCCATGGGCCCGGCCTACTCGCTGCACACCCCGCGCGCCCTGCCCACCGCGCTGCGCCGCGGCCTGAACACCGTCGACCACCCCTACCGGCCGGGCCCCTTCTACCTGCTGCTTCCGCTGAACACGCAGCCGCAGGTCATCGAGGACTTCAACCTTCGCGAACTGCCGACCGGGGTTCCGCCGCGCCTGAGCGCCGCCGCGGCCGACTACCGGGCGACCGCGCGCCGGCTCCTGGACGCCGAGAGGGTCGTGGTGAAGGTCGGCGGCGGCGCCCGGGGCTCCCGCCGGGAGCTGGAGGAGCTCGCCGACCTGGTCGACGCCGTCTTCGTCATGTCGCCCGTCAGCCTCGGTGTCGTACCGGCGAGCCATCCGCGCCAGATGATGGTGGGCGGCAGCAAAGGTTCGCTGAGCGGCAACTTCGCCATGGAGAACGCCGACCTGCTGCTCGCCGTCGGGACGCGCTCGGTCTGCCAGGCCGACTCGTCCCGTACCGGGTACCCGCGCGTCCGGCACGTGGTGAACATCAACGCCGACCTCGACTCCGCGACGCACTACAACGAGACGACGGCGCTGGTCGGGGACGCCCAGGAGACGCTGGGCGCGCTCGTCGAGGCCGTCCGGGCCGAGCTGGCCGGGGCGGGCGGGGGAGCCGAGGCGTCCGCCTGGTTGTCGGAGTGCCAGGACGCCCGGCGCGCGTGGGAGCGGATCAAGCAGGACCGGCTCGACCGGCCGACGCTCCACGACCCGGTGTGGGAGCGCGAGGTGCTGACGCAGCCCGCCGCGATCCAGACCATCACCGAGTGGGCGGAGAGCACCGAGGCGGTGACCTTCTTCGACGCCGGGGACGTCCAGGCGGTCGGGTTCCAGATGTCGGCCGAGGAGGAGCCGGGCCAGTCGTTCACCGAGGCCGGCGCCAGCTACATGGGCTTCGCGACCAGCGCCGTCCTGGCGACCGCGATCGGCGACGAGGACTGGTACGGCGTCGCGGTGACCGGTGACGGCTCGTTCACGATGAACCCGCAGGTGCTGATCGACGGAGTGGCGCACGGCGCCAAGGGCTGCGTCGTGGTCCTCGACAACCGGCGGATGGCGGCCATCTCGAGCCTGCAGATCGACCAGTACGGCGTGGACCACGCCACGTCCGACGGTGTCGCGGTCGACTACGTCGCCTGGGCCGGATCGGTGGAGGGCGTCACCGCGCTTCACGGCGGTTACAGCCGCGAGTCCCTGCGTGAGGCGCTGGAGAAGGCGCGGGCGCGGGACGGGTTGTCGCTGATCCACGTCCCCGTCTACTTCGGGGACGACCCGGCCGGAGGGCTTCCCTCGTACGGCCGCTGGAACGTCGGCAACTCGGTGGGAGACACCCAGCGGCTTCGACACGAGATTGGACTCTGAGATGCCCGGCACCGACACGCGCACCTTGCGGGACGTCCTGCCCCCGCCGCTCCTGTTCGTCGACGGCGCATGGCGGGAGTCCGCGGACGGCCGGACCCGGCCCGTGGAGAACCCGGCGACCGAGACCGAACTCACCGCGGTCCCGCTCGCGACCGCCGAGGACCTCGACGACGCCCTCGCCGCCGCGGCGGCCGGGTTCCAGCGGTGGCGGACGACGTCCGCCTGGGACCGCTCGGACGTGCTCCGCCGCATCGCGCAGGTGATCCGCGACGACGCCGACCGGTTCGCGCTGGTCATGACCCTGGAACAGGGCAAGCCGCTGGCACAGGCGCGCGGCGAGGTCCTCGCCTCGGCCGACCAGTTCGACTGGTACGCCGACGAGGCGCGCCGCGTCTACGGCCGCACCGTCGACGGGCACGACACATCCACGCGGATCCTCGTCCGGCGCGAGCCGGTCGGTCCGGTGGCGGCGTTCGCGGCGTGGAACTTCCCGTCGCTGCTGACGGCCCGCAAGATCGCCCCGGCGCTGGCCGCGGGCTGCTCGGTCGTCGTGATGGCGCCGATCGAGGCGCCGCTGAGCACCCTGCTGTTCGCCGAGGTCGCCGAGAAGGCCGGGCTTCCGGCGGGCGTGCTGAACGTCGTCACGGGCGAGCCGGCGGAGGTGTCCCGGCACCTCATCGCCTCCGAGGTGATCCGCAAGGTGACCCTGACCGGGTCGGTTCCGGTGGGCGTCCAGCTGTCGACGCTGGCCGCGCAGGGGCTGAAGGTGACGTCGATGGAGCTGGGCGGGCACGCGCCCGTCCTGGTGTTCCCCGACACCGACGTCCGGCGGGCGGCGGAGGTCTGCGCGCGGGGCAAGTTCCGCAACGGCGGCCAGGTGTGCATCGCCGCCAGCCGGTTCCTGGTCCACGAGTCCGTCGCCGGCGAGTTCACCGAGGCGTTCGTCGAGGAGACCCGCAAGCTCCGCCTCGGGGACGGGCAGGACCCGTCCACCGACATCGGCCCCCTGACCACCGCCGCCCGCCGCGACGCGATCGCCGGCCTCGTCGCCGACGCCGTCGCCAAGGGCGCGACGCTCGCGCACGGCGGCGGCGCGCCCGAGGAGTTCCAGGTCGGGTACTACTTCACGCCGACGGTCCTCACCGGGGTCAGTCCCGACATGCGCGTGATGCGGGAGGAGCCGTTCGGCCCGATCGCGCCCATCGCGACGTTCTCCACGTTCGACGAGGCCATCGCCGTCGCCAACGCGACCCCGTACGGGCTCGGCGGGTTCGTCTTCACCGGCGACCTGACCACCGCGTTCCGCGCGTCCGAGGAGCTCGAGGTCGGGATGGTCGGCGTCAACCACCTCACGATCGCGACGGCGGAGGCGCCGTTCGGCGGCGTCAAGCAGTCCGGCCACGGCCGCGAGGGCGGCACCGAAGGGATCGACGACTACACCGTGACCAAGTACGTCAGCATGCGCCTCGGGGACCTCGCGTGACCGGCGCGAACGACGCCGAGAAGCGGCAGGTCCTGGGCGTGGACCGCGGTCTCACCTCCTACGGGGACGAGGGCTTCAGCCGGTTCCTGCGGCGCGCGTTCCTCGCCTCGGCCGGGTACGACGCCGACGACCTGGACCGTCCGGTGGTCGGCATCGCCGACACCAGCAGCGACTACACCACCTGCCACCGCGAGATGCCGCAGCTGGCCGAGGCCGTGAAGCGCGGCGTCCTGGAGGCGGGCGGGCTGCCGCTGGTGTTCCCGACGATGTCGCTGCCCGAGATCCTGCTGTCGCCGACCTCGATGCTGTTCCGGAACCTCCTCGCGATGGAGACCGAGGAGCTGATCAAGGCCCAGCCGATGGACGCCGTGGTGCTGCTCGGCGGCTGCGACAAGACCGTCCCGGCGCAGCTGATGGCGGCCGTGTCCGCGGACGTCCCGGCGGTCGAGGTGGTCGCCGGTCCGATGCTCACCGGCTCCTGGCGGGGGCAGCGGCTCGGCGCGTGCACCGACTGCCGTGGCATGTGGGCCCGGCACCGGGCCGGTGAGCTGGACGAGGCCGAGATCGGCGACGTCCGGTCGGCGCTGGCGACCACCGGCGGCACCTGCATGGTGATGGGCACCGCGTCCACGATGGCGTGCGTCACCGAGGCGCTCGGGCTCAGCCCGGCGGGCACCGCGACCGCCCCGGCCGCCAGCGGCGACCGGCTCCGCGCCGGGACGTCCGCGGGCCGCCTGGCGGTCGCGGCCGCCCGGGACGACCTGCGGCCGAGCACGCTGCTGAGCAGGGCCAGCCTCACGAACGCGGTCACCGTGCTGATGGCGGTCGGCGGGTCGACGAACGCGATCGTCCACCTGCTCGCCATCGCGGGCCGCACCGGCCTGGACCTGACGCTCGACGACTTCGACGCGATCGCCCGGCGCGTCCCGCTGCTGGTGGACTGCAAGCCGTCGGGGTCGGGCTACCTGGAGGACCTGCACCGCGCGGGCGGCGTCCCCGTCCTGATGAAGACGCTGGAGCCGCTGCTGGACCTCTCGGCGCGGACCATCGAGGGCGGCACCCTGGCCGACCGGCTCGCCGGCGTCGAACCGGCGCCGTCCTGGCAGACCACGATCCGTCCCCTGGACGAGCCGCTCGGCCCGCCGCGCGCCCTCGCGGTCCTGCGCGGGAACCTGGCGCCCGACGGGGCGGTCATCAAGCTGTCCGCCGCGACGCCGGAGCTGACCGTCCACGAGGGTCCCGCCGTGGTGTTCGAGTCCCCCGAGGACGTGACCCGCCGCATCGACGACCCCGCGCTGGACATCACCCCGGACTCGGTGCTCGTGCTGCGCAACGCCGGACCGGTCGCCGCGGGCATGCCCGAGGCCGGATCGTTCCCGGTGCCCAGGCGGCTCGCGCAGCAGGGGATCCGCGACATGGTGCGCGTCTCGGACGCGCGGATGAGCGGGACGTCCTACGGCACCGTCGTGCTGCACGTCGCGCCCGAGGCCGCCGTCGGCGGTCCGCTCGCGCTCGTCGAGGACGGCGACGTCATCCGGCTCGACGCCCCCGCGGGCGAACTGACCCTTCTCGTCCCCGACGACGTGCTCGAACAGCGCCGCGCGCGGTGGACGCCGCCGCCCGCGCCCGACCGGGGATGGCGGCGGCTGAACGCCGAGCACGTGCTCCAGGCCCCGCAGGGCGCCGACTTTGACACACTCAGGCCCGCCCCGCAGGGCTCCCGCGGGGCGCGTACCGGAAGTGGAGACGAGGAGTGAGCACTGTGAGCGACGAGCGAGCGACGGCCACCGGAACCACCGGAACCACCGGAACCACCGGAACCACCGGAACCACCGGAACCACGGGCAGCAGCGGCGCCGCGGGTGAGGGAACGCGGTCGCGGGCGGCCGGGGCGCTCTCGTCGGGACTGGACATCCTGGAGACCCTGGCCGGCAGCGCCTCGGGCATGGGCGTCACCGCGCTCGCCCGCGCCGTCGGGCAGGACAAGGGCAACGCCCACCGCCTGCTGCGGATGCTCGAGGAGCGCGGCTATGTCGAGCAGGACCCGAACACCAAGGCCTACAGCGCGTCGGTGCAGCTGGTGTCGCTGGCCGGGCAGCTGCTGCGCGGACTCGACGTGGTCCACACGGCCCGCGCGACCATGCGGGAGCTGTCGAGCCGGACGGGGGAGGCGGTGCACCTGGCGCGGCGTACCAAGTCCGGCGGCGTCTACGTCGCGCAGGAGCGCCAGGGCGGCGGCATCGTCACCGTCGAGACCGAGATCGGCGGCCAGCCGGTGATCCACGCGACCGCGACCGGCAAGGCGCTGTACTGCCTGGCGTCGAGCGAGGAGCTCGGACGGGTGGCGCCGGAGCCCCTGCGGAGCTTCACGATCCGGACGATCACGTCCGTCACGGCGCTGACGGCCGATCTGGAGAAGGTCCGCGAGCGCGGCTACGCCGTCGACGACGAGGAGCTGAACCTCGACGTCCGGTGCGTCGCCGCCCCGATCTTCGACATGTACGGCACCCCGGTGGCCTGTATCGGGCTGTCGGGGCCGGCGGCCCGCGTCGGCCTCTCACAGGTCGACGAGCTGGGAAGGCAGGTCCGCGCCGCGGCGGTGCGGATCACAGAGGAAATGGGCGGACACGTCCCCGTCACGTTCGGCGTCCGCCCCACACCACCCATGGAGGTTCACGAGTGATTCACGAGAGTACCCGACGCTGGTCGCGGGTGGCGGGCTTCGCGGCCCTGGCCGTGTTCGCCCCGCTCGCCCTCGCCGGTTGCGGTTCGGGCGGCGGCGGCGCGGACGGCAAGACGGTCAGCATGGCGCACTACTTCAGCGACGCCCTGGGAGCCAAGGCGTTCAAGTCGATCACGACGCTGTGCACGCAGCAGACCGGCCGCACCATCAAGAACAGCCCGATCCAGCACGAGGCGTTCAAGGACTCCATCCTCGTCCAGCTCGCCGGTGGCAACCCGCCCGACGTGTACTCCTACTGGGCCGGAGCCAAGACCCAGTACCTGGTCGACCAGAAGCGCATGGCGCCCCTCGACGACTTCTGGGCGAAGAACGACCTCGACAAGTCCATCCCGCAGTCGCTGTCCAAGGCGTCCGCGGAGTACAACGGCCAGAAGTACCTGCTGCCGTTCGACTACCACTACGTCGGCGTCTTCTACAACCCGAAGGTCATGGCGAAGGCGGGCGTCACCACGATGCCCAAGACCTGGGACGAGCTGATGGCCGCCGCCGCCAAGCTCAAGGCCGCCGGGATCACGCCGTTCGCCCTGGGCTCCAAGAACCAGTGGCCCGCGCAGTTCTGGTTCGACTACCTGCTGCTGCGCACCGCCGGCCCCGACTACCGCCAGAAGCTGATGGCGGGGCAGGCCAAGTACACCGACCCGCAGGTCAAGACGGCGTTCTCGATGTGGAAGGAGCTCTTCGACAAGGGCTACTTCAACAAGAGCCCGAACGGCATCGACTGGCCGGACGCGGCGGACATGGTCTCCAAGGGCCAGGCCGCCATGACGCTGAACGGCACGTGGGTCACGGGCTACTGGGACGACAACAAGGTCCCCGCCGTCCAGGGGTATGACATGTTCCCGTTCCCCGAGGTCACGCCCGGCGTGCCGCAGGCGGCGCTCGGACCGGTCGACGGCTGGGCCCTGTCCACGGCCGCCCCCAACAAGGCCGCCGCCGACGACCTGCTGAAGTGCCTGTCCGGGCCCGAGGCCCAGCGGGACATGGCGCTCGCCCAGGGCGCGCTCGCGCCGAACAAGAACGCCGACCTGACGTCGCAGAACGAGGTCATGCACAAGGCGGCCAAGGAGGTTCAGACCGCCAGCACGTTCGTGTTCAACTACGACCTCGCGACGCCGCCGGAGATGTCGGAACCCGGCCTGAACATGATCCAGAAGTTCGTCGACGACCCCTCCAAGCTCGACGGCGACCTGCAAGAGGCCCAGTCGGCGGCGGACGGCGCCTTCAAGAAGAACTAGGCGCTCCACCAAGACCCAGTAGTCCGCGGTAGCGGTCACGGCGGGGGACCCGCCGTCACCGCTGCCCGCCCTGCCCTCGACGGGCCTCGACAGGAAGGAACAAGGAGTGTCGACGCGACGCATCGGCTGGGCCACAGTGTTCTTGGCCGTGCCTCTGATCGCCTATGTGGCTGCCGTGGTCGGTCCAGGGCTGTACTCCTTCTACTACAGCCTCACCGACTGGAACGCCGTCGGCGGCACCGCCACCTTCATCGGCCTCAAGCACTACCGCGACATGGCGGGAGACGAGCACTTCTGGCTGGCGCTGAAGAACACCGCCATCTGGACGGCCGTCGCGGTGGTCGTCCCGACGGTGGTCGGGCTCGCACTGGCCCTGGGCCTCGCCCAGGTCCAGCGGATGCAGAGGCTGATCAAGTCCCTGTTCTTCCTGCCGCTGGCGCTCTCGCTCGTCGTGGTCGGGCAGGTGTGGTTCTGGATCTTCCGGCCCGAGGACGGGCTGCTGAACCTCGTCCTCGGGCACGTGGGGCTGGGGTCGTGGCAGCACTCCTGGCTCTCCGACCCCAGTGTCGCGTTCTGGTCGGTGCTGGTCGCCTGGTGCTGGCAGCAGGTCGCCCTGGCGATGGTGGTGTTCCTCGCCGGTCTGACCGGGGTGCAGCAGGAGCTCGTCGAGGCGTGCAAGGTGGACGGCGCGAACGCCCGCCAGCGGCTGTGGCACGTGATCATCCCGGCGCTGCGGCCCGCGTTCGCGGTCGTGGTCTCCCTGTCGATGATCAACGCCCTGAAGAGCTTCGACATCGTCTACGTGATGACCGAGGGCGGCCCGTTCCGCAAGACCGAGACGCTGGCGCTGCTCGTCTACCGCACCGCCTTCAAGACCTACGACTTCGGCTACGCGAGCGCGGTGTCGGTCGTGCTGTTCCTGATCACCCTGGTCACCATCGGCCTCTTCTTCGCCTGGACCAACCGAGAGGACCACCAGAATGCCTGAGACAGCCGTCCTCACCCGTGGACCGGCCGGGGAGGAGAGCAGCGCGGACGAGGGCCGTCACCACGACGGCGCCGGGCGCGGCGGACGCGCCGGACGCCGGGGACGCGGCGAACGTAGCGGCCGGGCCTTCGCGATCGTCCTGCTGCTGATCTTCGGGATCGGGTTCCTGACGCCGGTGATCGGTGTCGTCCTGACGTCGTTCAAGTCCAACCCCGAGATCGCCGCGCACGGGCTGTGGACGCCCAGCGGCGACCTCACGACCGACAACTACCTGAAGGCGTGGTCGGACGGGAACGCCCGCACGTACCTGCTCAACTCCTTCCTGGTCACCGTCCCGGCCACCGTCATCTCGGTCGTCCTCGGCAGCCTGGTCGGCTACGTCGTCGCCAAGCTGCGGCCGAAGGGCTCCGGCCTGATCACGCTGTTCTTCGTCGCGGGCCTGTTCGTCCCGCCGCAGATCCTGCTGATCCCGCTGTTCAAGCTGTTCAACGTCAACGGCCTCTACGACACCCTCTGGCCGATGATCATCGTCCACGGCGGCTACGGCATCTCGCTGTGCACGCTGGTCATGCGGAACTTCTTCCGCTCGGTGCCCGACGAGCTCCGCGAGGCCGGGCTGATCGACGGGGCGGGGGAGCCGCGCATCCTGGCCTCGGTCATCCTGCCGGTGGCGCGGCCCGCGCTCGCCGCGCTGGCCACCCTGCAGTTCACCTTCATCTGGAACGACTTCCTCTACCCCCTGGTGTTCACCCGCTCGGACGAGGTGCGGACCGTCATGGTCGGCATCCTGTCCCTGCAGGGGCAGTTCTCCGTCGCCTACGGAACCCAGGCCGCGATGGCGGTGCTCGCGAGCCTGCCGACGATGGCCGTCTTCATCGCCTTCCAGAAGCACTTCATCGCCGGTATCACCTCCGGCGCGGTCAAGGGCTGACCCCCCTCTAACTAGGAGAGCACTGTGATCCGACTGGGAATCATCGGCTGCGGCCGCATCTCGGATCTGCACGCCCAGGCCTACCTGGACCACCCCGGCGCGACGATCACCGCCGTCGCCGACACCGACCCGGGCAACCTCGCCACCCGGGGCGCGGCGTGGGGCGTCCCGGAGAGCGCCCGCCACCAGGACTACCGCGACCTGCTCGCGCGCTCGGACGTCGACGCCGTCGAGGTCCTGGTGCCGCACCACCTGCACGCGCCGATCACCCTCGACGCGATGAACGCCGGCAAGCACGTGTCGCTGCAGAAGCCGATGGCCCTGTCGATGGACGACGCGACGACGATGGTCAAGGCGGGCCACGACCTCGGCGTCACGTTCAAGGTGTTCGAGAACTTCGTGTTCTACCCGCCCGTGGTCCGCGCGCGGGAGCTCATCGAGAACGGCGAGATCGGCGAGCTGCTGAGCATCCGCGTCAAGTCGAACCCGGGCTGGAGCCCGACCGCCTGGGACGTCCCGGCCGCGGCGTCGGCGTGGCGGATCGACGAGGCCAAGTGCGGCGGCGGGCCGCTGGTCTTCGACGACGGGCACCACAAGTTCGCGATCGCCTGGTACTTCCTCGGCCTCGCCGACCGCGTCCACGCGTTCATCGGGTCCACGATGGACGGCCTCCTCGACGCGCCGTCCATGGTCAGCTGGACCCACCCGGACGGGCAGGTCGGCTCCCTGGAGGTCGTCTACTCCCCGGACCTGCAGCTCCACACCGAGCAGTACGCGCAGGACGACCGGGTCGAGATCACCGGCACCCGCGGCGTCATCTGGATCACCCGCGGGCACGGCCGCATGCTGGACGTCCCGCCGGTCATCCTCTACCGCGACGGCGAGACGCGCGGCTTCTCCGACATGCCGACCGGCTGGGAGACCAGCTTCCTGAACTCCGGGAGGCACTTCGTCGACGCGCTCCTCGGCGGGACGGCGCCGTCCCTGACCGGTGAGGAGGGACGCGACGTGCTGTCCTTCGCGCTGGCCGCCCAGGAGTCGTCGCGGACCGGCGGCCCCGTGTCCCTGGCGTCCGGCGACCGCCGGCCCGTCGGCCCCCTGCCCGGCCGGGAGCCGGGGCAGCCACGGGAGACCGGTCTTGGCTGACCTCGTCGGAGCGGTGGACCACGGGACGACGACCACCCGCTTCATGGTCTTCGACCAGGGCGGACGCGTCGTCGCCAGCGCCCAGGTCGAGCACCGGCAGATCCTGCCCCGGCCCGGCTGGGTCGAGCACGACCCGGCCGAGATCTGGGACAACACCGTCCTGGTCATCGAGAAGGTCATGGCCGACACCGGTCTGACCTGGCGCGACCTGGCCGCCCTCGGGGTGGCCAACCAGCGTGAGACGACCGTCGTGTGGAACCGCCGCACGGGACGTCCCTACGGCAACGCCGTCGTCTGGCAGGACACCCGCACGGACGCCCTGGTCAGCACGATCGCGGCCGACGACCGGGGCCGGCTCGTCCGGCACCGGTCGGGCCTGCCCCCGGCCACCTACTTCTCCGCGGGCAAGCTCCGCTGGATCCTCGACAACGTCCCCGGTGTCCGGGAGGACGCCGCGAAGGGCGACGCGGTCTTCGGCACCCTGGACACCTGGCTGCTGTGGAACCTCACCGGCGGTGTCGACGGCGGCGTGCACGTCACCGACGTGACCAACGCCAGCCGCACCATGCTCATGGACCTGGAGACCCTCGACTGGGACGAGGAGCTGCTCGCCGTCTTCGGCGTCCCGCGGTCGATGCTGCCGGAGATCCGGTCCTCGTCCGTCGCGTCCGGCTACGGCCGGACGACCGGCACCGGGCCGCTGCAGGGGCCGGTGCCGCTGACCGCCGTCCTCGGCGACCAGCAGGCCGCCATGGTCGGCCAGCTGTGCCTGGCGCCGGGGGACGCCAAGAACACCTACGGCACCGGCAACTTCCTGCTGCTGAACACCGGCACCAGCCTCGTCCGGTCGGACAACGGGCTGCTGACCACCGTCTGCTACCGGTTCGGGGACCAGCCGCCGGTGTACGCGCTGGAGGGATCGATCGCGGTCACCGGCTCGGCGGTGCAGTGGCTGCGCGACCAGATGGGGATCATCCGCGACACCGCGGAGATCGAGGCCCTCGCCCGCGAGGTCCCCGACACCGGCGGCGTCTGCTTCGTCCCGGCGTTCTCCGGCCTGTTCGCGCCGTACTGGCGTGCGGACGCGCGCGGCGCCGTGGTCGGGCTGACCCGGTTCAGCGACCGGAGGCACCTCGCGCGGGCGGCCCTCGAGGCGATCTGCCACCAGAGCCGGGACGTCGCCGAGGCCATGGAGAAGGACTCCGGCGTGAGACTGAACATCCTGAAGGTGGACGGCGGGGTGACCGCGAACGACCTGTGCATGCAGATCCAGGCGGACCTGCTCGGCGTCCCGGTGAGCCGTCCCGTCGTCGCCGAGACGACGGCGCTCGGCGCCGCCTACGCGGCCGGCCTCGCCGTCGGCCACTGGGCGTCCACCGCCGACTTGCACGACAACTGGCACGAAGGCCGGCGCTGGCTCCCGGGATGCTCCGAGGAGCACCGCGCCGCGGCCCGTGACGAATGGCATCGGGCGGTCGCCCGCACGCTGAACTGGGTGGAGATGTGATGACGACCCGTGCTCGGACCCTGGGACCGGAGTCGCGCCGGCGTGCGCCGGCGGACCTGACGGAGGCGGACCTCGACGTCCTGATCGTGGGCGGCGGCGTGGTGGGCTGCGGCGCGGCGCTCGACGCCGTCACGCGCGGCCTGCGCGTCGGGCTGGTGGAGGCGCAGGACTTCGGCTCGGGCACGTCCAGCCGGTCCAGCAAGCTGATCCACGGAGGGCTGCGCTACCTCGAACAGCTCAACCTCGGCCTCGTCCGGGAGGCGCTGCAGGAACGGTCGCTCATCCTCAGCACCCTCGCCCCGCACCTGGCCCGTCCCGTGCCGTTCCTCTACCCGCTGCGGCACCGGGTCTGGGAACGCCCCTACGTCGGCAGCGGCGTCTTCCTCTACGACACCATGGGCGGACGGCGCGGCGTCCCTGGACACCGCCACATGAGCAAGCGGCGCGTGCTCCGCGAATCCCCGGGCCTGCGCGACGACGCCCTCATCGGGGCGGTGAAGTACTACGACGGCCAGACCGACGACGCCCGCTACACGATGCTCCTCGCCCGGACGGCCGCGCACTACGGCGCGATCTGCGTCAACGGCGCGCAGGCGGTCCGGTTCCTCTACGACGGCCCGAGCGTCGCGGGCGCGGTGATCCGCGACGGGGAGACCGGCCAGGAGCACGAGGTGCGGGCGCGGCACACCATCAACGCCGCCGGGGTGTGGACGGACGAGATCCAGCAGATGGGCGCCGCGCGGGCGCCGTTCGACGTGCGGGCCTCCAAGGGCGTGCACATCCTCGTCCCGCGCGACCGGATCGAGCTGTCGGCGGGGATCATCAGCCGGACCGAGAAGAGCGTCCTGTTCATCATCCCGTGGGCCAAGCACTGGATCATCGGCACCACCGACACGCCCTGGGACCTGGACCTGCGGGACCCGTCGGCGAGCCGCAGCGACGTCGACTACATCCTCGACCACGCCAACGACCTCCTCAAGAACCCGCTGAGCAGGGACGACATCGTCGGCGTGTACGCCGGGCTCAGGCCGCTGCTCGCCGGGAACAGCGACGAGACCGCCGAGCTCTCCCGCGAGCACGCCGTGGCGAGCCCCGTCGATGGACTCACCGTGGTCGCGGGCGGGAAGTACACGACCTACCGCGTCATGGCCAAGGACGCGGTCGACGCCGCCGTCCGCGACCTGCCCGAACCGGTCCCGGCGTCGGTCACCCACCGCCTTCCCCTGCTCGGAGCGGACGGGTTCGCGGCGGCCTGGAACCAGCGCGCCCTCCACGCCCGCTCGAGCGGCCTGCCGGTCCAGCGGGTGGAGCGGCTGCTCCGGCGCTACGGGACGCTCACGTCCGAACTGCTCGGGCTGATCGACGAGGACCCCCGGCTCGGCGAGCCCCTGGAGGGAGCGGAGTCCTACCTCAACGCCGAGATCCACTACGCCGTCCTCGCCGAGGGCGCCCTCCACCTGGACGACCTGCTGAGCCGGCGGACGCACGTCTCGATCGAGACCCCCGACCGGGGCCGCGCCGCCGCCCGCCCGGCCGCGGAGATCGCCGCGCCGCTGCTCGGCTGGGACGAGGCCGACGTCGACCGGGAGGTCGCCAGGTACCACGCGTGGGTGGAGGCCGAACTGCGGTCGCAGGCCGCCCCCGACGACCTCACCGCGGACGCCGTCCGCCGCGAGGCCCTTGCCGGCTGAACCGCTCCGGGGACGGGCCGGGCACGCGACACGTGCCCGGCCCGATGTGCGTCATGGGGCTTTGGCCGTACTCGTGGTCGGTCGCATGCTGAGGCGGCCGCCTCTACACCGGCGTCAACGGCGCGATCAAAGCGGCCTGCTGACCGTCCCCGGCCGGGACCGTCATCGCTCGGACGGCTCGTTCCACAGGGGCTCGATGCCGAGGGCCGCGCATGCGCCGTCCACGGCCGCGCGCCGGAGCTCGTCCTTCGGGACGTCGGAGAACTGGAGCGTGCAGTCCTGGAGGCCGCCGAACGCGATCACGGCCCGGGTGGCCTGCTCCAGCGTGGGCTCGGGGCCCTGCAGCAGCCTCACCAGCCGGTCGCGCCACCCCAGCAGCAGATCGATCATGCCCAGGTCGGCGAGGGTGGTCAGCTCGTTGAGCATGAGCAGGATGCCCTGGCGGTTGCGGTGGTGGAAGTCGAAGTAGCCCTCCAGCAGGGCGCGCTGGTCGACCTCGTCCAGGGCCTCCTGGGCCGTCAGGAACGCCTCCTCCTCGTCGAGGATCGGCTGCACGATGCTGCGGACCAGCGCCTCGCGTGAGGAGAAGTGGTAGTAGAGCGCCGGCTTGGTGATGCCGAGGCGGTCGGCGATCTCCTGCAGGCTCGTCCGGTGCACGCCCTTCTGGGCGAACAGCTCGCGGGCGACCTCCTGGATCCGCTGCTTGGTGTCGGTGGGACGCGCCATGTCCCCAGCCTATCTGACTTAACGGTAGGTAAGTGCCCGAGGTATACTTACCTACCGTTAAGTCAGTGAGGAGGCATGCTCATGCGGATTCTCATCTCCGGCGCCAGCGTGGCGGGCCCGGTCCTGGCCTACTGGCTCACCCGGCACGGCTTCTCCGTCACCGTCGTCGAGCGCTCGGCCGCCCTGCGCAAGGCCGGCGGCCACGCGGTCGACCTGTTCCGTCCCGCCGTGGACATCACCGAGAAGATGGGCGTGCTCCCGCGCGTCGAGGAGCGGGCCACCGGCACGACCCGGATGACCGTCCACCCCGAGGGCGGTCGGCGCCCCGTCCGGGCCGACCTGACCAAGATCTTCGGCGCCGCGTCCGGACGGCACGTCGAGGTCATGCGCGACGACCTGAGCGAGATCTACCACCGCGCCACCCGCGACGACGTCGAGTACGTCTTCGACGACTCCATCACCGCGATCTCCCCGGACGGCGAGGTGCGGTTCGAGAACGCCCCGCCCCGCCGCTTCGACCTGGTCGTCGGCGCGGACGGCCTGCACTCCAACGTGCGCCGCCTGGTCTTCGGCGAGGAGTCGGCCTTCAGCACCTTCATCGGGGCCTACCTGGGCGTCCTGACCCTGCCCAACTCCGCCGGGCTCGACCGCGAGCTCGTCATGCACGTCGGCGTCGGCCGCACCGCCGGCATGTACGGCGCGCGGCACCTTGGCGACGCGCGGGCCCTGTTCCTGTTCCGGAGCGAACGCGAACTCGACTACCACCACCACGACGTCCCCCGGCAGAAGGAACTGCTGCGCGAGGCGTTCACCGGCCTCCACCCCGACGTGGACCGCTGGCTGGACGAGCTCGGCCGCACCCCGGCGTTCTACTTCGACTCGATCACCCAGCTGCGCATGGACACCTGGTCGCGGGGGAGGGTGACGCTCGTCGGCGACGCGGGCTACTGCCCCGGCCCGGCCGTCGGCGGCAGCACCACCCTGGCCGTCGTCGGCGCGTACGTCCTCGCCGGGGAGCTGGCGCGGGCGGGCGGCGACCACGAGACCGCGTTCCCCGCCTACGAACGCGCGATGGCGGACCACGTGCGCGGCAGCCGCGAGGTCGCGCTGAGCGCCGCGAAGACCCTGATCCCCACCTCGCGCCTCGGCGTGACGGGACTCGCCCAGGGAGCCCGCCTCGTCTCCGCGCTCCCTCCGGGGCCCGGCCGCGCGTTCCTGCGCCTCGCGAGCAAGAGCGGCCGCGTCTACAACGCCATGACCGTAGACGACTACTCACCGTCACCGGCGCCGGAGGTCGCCGTCTGAGGCGGACACGGCCCCGCCGATCGTCCGGCGCGAGCACAAGGGCCGGTCAAACTGGCACCGCCGGTGGTCGCACTGTGTGACGATCCCTCCGCGGCCGGTTTGGGGACGTCCACGGATTTGGGTAGCGTGCGGTGATCGAATGGTGATGGTGCGGGTTTGCGGGGTCTCATGGGGTGTTGTGGTAGCGTGCCGCCAATCTTCGGCCAGGGCGGGAGGACGGCGTGAGGGAACGTGAGCCCGCCTCCCGGCGCGGGCGGATCCTCGGGGTCGGGCTGGCGCTGGCGGTGGCCGCGCTCGCGACGCAGACCTCGGGCGCGTCGGCCGCCCCCGAGGCCCCCAAGGACGACAAGGCCGAGTTCGCCAAGCTCAAGAAGCGCTCCGACGCGCTCGCCAAGGAGTACCGGGGCGAGCTGGTCTCCCTGGACGAGGCGAAGAAGGCGGCCCAGAAGGCGGGGACCGGCGCCGACCGGGCCACGCGCGAGTACGAGGTCGCGCGGAGCGCGGTCGGACGGCTCGCCGCGTCCTCCTACATGTCCGGGCAGCTCGACACCGTGCCGATGGTGACGGCCGCGGACAGCGAGCGGGCCGTCCATGACGCGGCGGTCGTCGAGCACCTGGCGCGCAACAACGGCCGCAAGATCGAGAACCTGCGGGCCCTCACCGACCAGGCGAACCGCGCCCGCGAGGACGCGAAGGCCAAGCTCGCCGAGGTCCGCAAGGAGATCGACGACCTGGAGGGGCAGCGCGACCGGGTGCGCAAGCTGCTCGCCAAGTACAAGCCCGAGAAGCCCGTCCAGTCCGGCAAGCCGGACGGCGCGAGCGGCACCAAGTCGCCCATCATGGGCAACACCATGACGCCCCGCATGCGGACCGCCATGCAGGAGATCGACGCCAAGTTCGGGCCGTTCCCCGCGATCGGGTGCGCGCGCCCCGGCGACCCCCAGGACCACGGTTCCGGCACGGCCTGCGACTTCATGGAGAACGCGGCCGGCCGGATGCCCAGCGCGTCGGCCCAGGCCCACGGCGACCAGGTCGCGCAGTACGTCATCTCCAACGCCTCACGCCTCGGCATCAAGTACGTCATCTGGAAGCAGCGCATCTACGACATGCGCAGCGGCAGCGGCTGGAAGGCGATGGAGGACCGGGGCGGCATCACCCAGAACCACTTCGACCACGTTCACGTCTCGGTCCTCTAAGGGACCGAGACGGGACGGGGCGGGCTCACCACCAGTTGCTCTCCAGGGCCTTGCCGGTGCCGCCGGTCTCGTCGAGGCCGTCCAGGCGCGCCATCGCGTCGGCGGGCAGCTCGAAGTCGAAGATCTGCCCGTTCTGCTCGATCCGCTCCCGGTGGACCGACTTGGGGATCACCGGGATCCCGCGCTGGATGCACCACCGCAGCAGCACCTGCGCGGACGTCCGGCCGAGGTCCGCTGCGATCTCCGCGACGGTCGCGTCCTTCAGGACGCTCCCGGTGCCGAGGGGGCTGTAGGCCTCCAGGGCGATGCCGCGCCGGCCGCAGTCCTCGAGCAGTGCCCGCCGGAAGGCGTGCGGGTTGAAGTGCACCTGGTCGACCACCGGCTGCCGCTCGGCGATCGCCGACACGGCCGCGAGGTCGTCGGTGTTGAAGTTCGACACCCCGATCGAGCGGGCGTACCCCAGCTCGGCGGCGCGCTCCATTCCGGGCCACGCCCACTCCGGCCCGCCCGCCGGCCAGTGGACGAGGTACAGGTCGACGTGGTCGACACCGAGCCGCCGCAGGCTCTCCTCGGCCTCGTGCACCGGGTCCTTGGAACGCGGGAGGAACTTGGTCGTGAGGTAGATGTCCTCACGGTCGACACCGCTCTCCTTGAGTGCCTTCCCCACGCTCGCCTCGTTGCCGTAGACCTGCGCCGTGTCAATGTGCCGGTACCCGGCGTCGAGGGCCCAGCGGACCGCGTCGACGCACTCCGGCCCGTCCGGCACCTGCCAGACGCCGAGTCCCAGCAGCGGCACCTCCGTGCCGTCCGCCAGCACCCGCGCCCGTCCGTCCTGCGTAACCGCGTCAGTCGTCATGCCTCCATGATCTCCGATCGCCGCCCCGCTCCGCGCGGCGGCACCTCGCGTAGGCTCCACGGCTGGAACCGGGAGGAAACGCGTGACGACGAGCACGGTGCACCGCCTCGATCTCGATGATCCGGCGGTGCTGCGGACGGTGTGGGAGATCCAGCGGGCCGCGTACGCGGTGGAGGCCGAACTGATCGGGTTCGACGGCATCCCGGCGCTGCACGAGTCCCTGGACGACCTGCGGGGATGCGGGGAGGAGTTCCTCGGCGCCCGGGACGGCGGCGAACTGCTCGGGGCGGTCTCCTGGACCGTCCTCCAGGACGGGACGGTCGAGATCGGCAGGCTCGTCGTCCACCCGTCCGCGCACCGGCGCGGCCTCGCCTCCGCCCTGCTGGACACCCTGGACGCCGAGGCCCCCGCCGCGCGGACGCTCGTGTCGACCGGAGCGGCCAACCACCCGGCGCTCGCCCTCTACAAGAGACGCGGCTTCGAGGTCGTTGAGGAGCGAACGGTCGAGGGCGGCCTCCGGATCACAGGGCTGGAACGTCGCGCGTAGCCGACACCGCGCGTAGCCGACACCGGGCGTGGCCCGCGCCGGGCGGAGCCTGCGCCGCGCTCACCCTGCACAGACTGTCAACGAGGGGCCAATTCCCGTCCATTTCGGCGGGCGGGAACTGGGCCGCGGACGGTCCGGATGCGATTCTCGGGCCATGGCCTACGACATCACGGAGCCCTACGGGCCGCTGATCGAGTCCACGGCGCGGGTCGCGGTGTGGAACGTGTGGGCGCGGTTCGGACCCTGGCGGGAGCGCGAGCGGGCGATCCTCGCGGTGCTGGACGGCGCGGACGCCGACGTCGTCGTGCTCCTCGAGGCGTGGGAGACCGCCGACGACGCGCAGGCCGACCGGATCGGCGCCCGCCTCGGCCTGCCGCACCGGGTCTTCCGGGGCCTGCCGGACGAGATGTCGCCGGACGGCGGGCTGTCGGGAGTCGCCGTCCTGTCGCGGTGGCCGCTCTCGCGCCTGGGGGAGCAGCGCCTCGGCGACCAGGACGGCTGGGACGGCGGGTTCGCGGTGTTCGCGCGCGCCGACGGCCCGCGCGGCCCGCTCCAGGTGTTCGGCGTGACGCTCGGCTGGAAGCTCGGGCACAGCGCGCAGCGGCAGCAGCAGGTCCGGGACCTCGGCGCGTTCGTCCGGAAGGAGGCCGACACGCAGGCTCCCGTCGTGGTCGCCGGGGACCTGAACGCCGCCCCGGACAGCGACGAGGTCAGGATGCTGACCGGACGCGCCGCCGTCGGGGCGCCCGGCCTGGTGTTCTACGACGCCTGGGAGCTGGCCGGGGACGGGACGCCCGGACACACCTGGTGCAACGCCAACCCCTGGGCCCGTCCGGTCCTGTGGCCGGACCGGAGGATCGACTACGTGCTGTCGGCGTGGCCGCGCGGCGGGGGAGCGGGCCATCCCGTGCGCTGCGACCTCCTCGGGACCTCGCCGGTGGAGGGCGTCATGGCGTCCGACCACTACGGCGTCGTCGCGGACCTCCGCTACTGACGTCCGGTACTGACCACCACGCCACATTCCCGGATATTGAGAAGCCGATAAGGAAAATCAAGCTTCTCAGGTTGATGGATTAAGAAAATAAAGGTACAACTGACCTGCAAGGGTGTCGACGACAGCAGCGAGGGGCCGCGGGTGGACTGGCAGGAGCTGACGGACCTGACGCAGGGGCGGCCGTTCGTGGTCGAGCGCGTCCGTCTCGACGGGAGCGGCGTCGTGGTCGAGGGGGCGTTCGAGCCGCCGCAGCTGGCCCGGCTCACCGCCGACGACCAGGTGTTCGTCGCCGCGTTCGTGCGGTCGCACGGCTCGATCAAGGAGATGGAGCGGATCTTCGGGGTGAGCTACCCGACGATCAAGTCCCGGCTGAACCGGATCGCCGGGAGCCTCGACTTCGTCGACACCGACCCCGAGCCGACCGGCGCCGACGTCGTCGACCGCCTGCGCCGGGGCGAGATCAGCGCCGAGGAGGCGCTCGCCGAACTGGAGAGGTCCCGATGATCCCCCAGCTGGTGACGGTGGGCTACCGCCGTTCCGGCGGGCGCCGCCGCCGGATCCACCTTCCCGTCCTGCCGGTCGCGCTGCTGCTGTCGCCGCTGCTGCTGCTCGCCGTCCTCGGAGGACTGGTCGCGTGCGCCGTCTTCCGGATCGCGCCGATGGGCGCGCTGCGCGGCACCGGCAGTGTCCTGTGGGCGCTGCCGGGCACGTTCTTCGAGGTCGAGGAGGGCTCCATGGCCTTCCTGGTCAGCGTCCGATGAGCCAGAGGAGAGCACGGCGATGAACGACCAGGGGCGCCAGATCCTGCAGATGCTGGGCGAGGGCAAGATCACCGCGGACGAGGCCGAGCGGCTGATCGACGCCCTCGGACGGCGGCGGCCCGAGCCCGAGCCCGGCGCCGCCCCCAGCGGCGGCCCCCGTCCCAAGTACCTGCGCGTGGTGGTGAAATCCACGGAGGACCCCGTCGGGCCGCCGACCCTCGTCAACATCCGGGTCCCGCTGCAACTGCTGCGCGCGGGCGTCCGGCTCGCGAGCCTCATCCCCCCGCAGGCGCTGACGAAGGTCAACGAGGGCCTGGAGCAGTCCGGGGTGCCGATCGACCTCACCCAGCTCAAGCCGCAGGACCTCGAGGAGCTCATCGAGCACCTCGGCGAGGTGTCGGTCGACATCGACGACCCGACCGCCACGGTCCAGGTGTTCTGTGAGTGAGAGGGCGGGTGTTCTGGGCATGACGGTGCGGGCGTCCGACGCGGACCGCGACCAGGTCATCGAGCAGCTGCGCGCCGCCATCGCCGACGGGCGCCTCGATCCCGCCGAGTTCGACGAGCGCGTGGACGCGGCGCTGACCGCGCGCACGCTCGACGCGCTGACCCCGCTCGTCACCGACCTGGTCGTGAGGCCGGGCTCGGGTGCCGCGCTCACGCCGCCGTCCGCCGGTCCGCCCGCCGAGCTGCTCACCATCAAGGAGCGGCACGGCTCGGTGCGCCGCGACGGCGCGTGGGAGCTGCCGCGGCGGCTGGAGCTGCGCACCAAGTGGAGCGATGTGCTCCTCGACCTGTCGACCGCGGTGTACTCCCTGCCCGAGCTGGTCATCGACCTCCGCGTGCAGGGCGGTGACGTGGAGCTGGTCCTCGCGCCGGGCATGATGGTCGACGCCAACGGGCTGTCGGCCCGCCACAGCACGCTGTCGATCAGCAGGGGCACGACCGACCACGCGCCGCGGACCCTGCACGTCCACCTGATCGGACGGATCCGGCACGCGCACCTCGACACCCGCTGGCACTCACCGACCCCATGACCTGGGTGCGTGAGAGAGTGCCTCATGCCCTTGAGCGCGCACGAACTGAGGACGTCGGTCGCCGTTTCGGACATTCAGGAGGCGGTCGCGTTCTACGAAGGAAAACTGGGCCTGCCGCTGCTGAAGTCCGGCCCCAGCGCCCGCATCCCCGGCGGAAGCCGCGTCTACGGCTCGGGCGGCGGACCGGCGCTGAACGTCTACCAGTCGGCCACCGCCGGGAAGAGCCCGGCGACGCTGGCGACCTGGTACGTCGACGACATCGACCAGGTCGTCGACGAACTCGGCTCCTCCGGTGTCGAGTTCCTGCGCTACGACCAGCTGGAACACGACGCCAAGGGGATCACGCCCCGCGCCGGCGGCGGACGTATCGCCTGGTTCCAGGACCCTGACGGCAATACCTTCGCGATCGAGGCCGACGTCTGATTCCCTGAAGCCGTGGCCGTCGCCCTCAGGGGGCGAGACGTCGGGGACGTCAGAAGGACCTGGACATGGAACTTCGTGAGTACGCGCGGCACGACGCGGTGGGGCTGCGGAAGCTGATCGCGGCGGGGGAGGTCACCGCCGCCGAGGTGGAGAGCGTCGCGCGCGAGGCGCTGGACGTCGCCGACGCCGAGGTGAACGGCCTGGCGCTGCCGCAGTTCAGGCCCGCGCTCGATCACGACAAGGACGGACCCTTCGCCGGGGTGCCGTTCCTCATCAAGGACCACGGGCCGGTGGCGCAGGGGGTTCCGTTCACCATCGGCAGCAGGGCCCTCCCCGGCGTCATCGCCCGGAACGACAGCGACCTGATGAGCCGGTTCCGTGCCGCGGGCCTGGTCACACTGGGCCTCACCACCGTGCCGGAGCTGGCGATCAGCTTCTCCACCGAGTCGGTCAGGTACGGGCCCACGCGCAACCCGTGGGATCCGGCGCGGGGCGTCGGCGGGTCCAGTGGGGGCGCGGCCGCTCTGGTCGCCGCCGGGGCCGTTCCCGTCGCCCACGGGAGCGACGCGGCCGGGTCCATCCGGGTTCCCGCGTCCTGCTGCGGGCTGGTGGGGCTCAAGCCGAGCCGGGGCCGTGTTCCGTGCGGGCCCGACATGGGGGAGCCGCTGTTCGGGATGGCCTACGAGTTCGTCCTGACCCGAAGCGTCCGCGATGCCGCCCATCTGCTGGACGTCGTCCAGGGGCCGGGCCTCGGGGACAAGTACACCGCTCCGCCTCCGCAAGGCCGGTACGCCGACGACCTGGGCGTCGAGCCGGGGCCGTTGCGGGTGGCGCTGACCACGTCCGCATGGTCCGGAGCGACGGTGGACCCGCAGGTGGCGGCAGCGGCGATCCAGGTGGGCCGGACGCTGGAGGGCATGGGGCACGCCGTCACCGAGGACCGTCCTGCTCTCGACTGGGACGACGCCATGGAATGCGCGAAGGCCATGACCGTGGGGATGGCCGCGCCGCTGCTCATGAGCCCCCGGCGACCCGACCCGGCCAAGATGGAGGCGGTGTCCCGGGAGGTCCTGGGACTCGCGGGGGAGTACAGCGCGCTGGACCTCCTGGCCGTCTTCGCCGCGCAGAACCGGGTGACCCGGTCGGTGGCCGCGTTCTTCACCGGGTACCACCTGCTGGTCACGCCCACACTCGGCGGGCTCCCGGCGCCGCACGGCACCCTGCGCTACGACGACCCCGACCACACCGTGACGAGCTGGCTGCGGTCGATCTTCGACTACGGGCCGTTCACCGTCGTCTTCAACATCTCCGGGCAGCCCGCGATCAGCCTGCCGCTCGGCGAGAGCGACGGCGGGCTGCCGATCGGCGTGCAGATCGTCGCGCCGTCCGGCCGTGAGGACCTGCTGCTCCAGGTCGCGGACCGGTTGGAACAGGCGATGCCCTGGGAGCACCGGATCCCTCCGCACGGCGTCGGCCGCTGACGGGAGAGCCGAGGGTCAGCGGCCGGGGACGTGGGGTTCGACGATCTCGCCCTCGGCGGACGACCGCAGCGCGGCCTCGATGACCTCCAGGCCGGCGATGGCGTCGGTGAGGGTGACCGGGGGCGGGGTCCCGTCGCGCAGAGTGCGGGCGACACCGGCGTAGAAGTCCTGGTAGGAGCCCGGGTCGGTGGGTTCGGGCCGCTCCGCGCCGGAGGTGCCCAGCCGCCCGTAGGACGCGGGCGGGGCCTGGCCCCAGCCGTCCTCCTTGGGGGTGTGGCCGACGCGGAGGGCGTCCTCCTGGCCGTCCATGCCGTGGACGGTGTAGGCGGCGCGGTCGCCCAGGACCCGGAAGCGGGGGCCGAGGTCCGCGGCGGTCGCGCTCATCCACAGGTGCGAGCGGACGCCGCCGGGGTGGACGAGCGCCACGAACGCGTCGTCCACGCTCTCCGCGCCCGGACGCCGGACGTCCAGCTCCGCGTAGACGCGTTCCGGCCGTCCGAACAGGGCGATGGCCTGGTCGATGAGGTGCGAGCCGAGGTCGTACAGGATGCCGCCGGCGTCGCGGGGGTCCGTGGTCTCCTTCCACCCCGGCTTGACCTGCGGACGCCACCGTTCGAACCGCGACTCGAACCGCTGGACACCGCCGAGCGCGCCCGCGCCGACCAGCCGCCGGACGGTCTGGAAGTCGCCGTCCCAGCGCCGGTTGTGGAACGGGATCACCGGGAGCCCGCGCACCGCGGCGAGCGCGGCCAGGGACCGCGCGTCGGCGGCGGTCGCGGCGACCGGCTTGTCCAGCACCACGGGCAGGCCCGAGGTCAGGGCCGTCCGGGCGAGCGGGACGTGCAGCCGGTTCGGCGCGGTCACCACGACCAGGTCGAACTCGCCGTTGGTCTCCCACACCCGGTCCGGGCCGTCGAGGACGCGGGCGTCCGGGTAGCGGTCGCGGGCGGCGGCCTGCCGCTCGGGGTTGCCGGTGACGACGGCCGACAGTTCGAGACCGGGCACGGAGGAGATCAGCGGGGCGTGGAACACCGCGCCACCGGTGCCGTATCCGATCAGGGCCACGCGTAGGGACATAATCCGATCATCCCGGATGACTTCTCGCAGGTCAAAGCCGGGGTGACGCTCCGTGTCGGAACGCGTCCGGTTTCCGCCCGCCACCGAGACCCGACAGAACGGTACGAACCGGGCGTCTTGTGCACGGCTCGCGCGGGCGCGGGACGAATCGGAGACCGCGGGGCGTCGTACGCTTATGGCTGTCGGGCGGACCGGAGGGAAATCGAGCGTGGCCAAACCAGTGATCGTGACAGTGGACGACGACCCGGGCGTGTCCCGGGCCGTGGCCCGGGACCTGCGCCGCCGGTACGCGGAGACCTACCGGGTGCTGCGGGCCGAGTCGGGGCCGCAGGCCCTGGACGCGCTGCGCGAGCTGAAGCTGCGCGGGGACGACACGGCCGTGCTCGTCGCCGACCACCGGATGCCCGAGATGACCGGCGTGGAGTTCCTCGAGGAGGCGATGGACCTCTACCCGTTCGCCCGCCGCGTCCTGCTCACCGCCTACGCCGACACCGACGCCGCGATCCGCGCGATCAACGTCGTCGACCTCGACCACTACCTGCTCAAGCCGTGGGACCCGCCGGAGGAGAAGTTCTACCCGGTCATCGACGCGCAGCTGGAGGCGTGGCGGCGCACCGACCGGCAGCGTCCGGGCGAGCTGCGGGTCGTGGGGCACCGCTGGTCGGCGCGGTCCTACGAGGTGCGCGACTTCCTCGCCCGCAACCAGGTGCCCTACACCTGGCTCCTGGACACCGCGCCCGAGGCCGCCGAACTGCTCAAGGCCGCGGGCGACCCCGAGCTCCCGCTCGTCGTGACCGCCGACGGCACCAAGCTCAGCGCCCCCACCGACGCCGAGCTCGCCGCCGTCGTCGGGCTGACCACCGCGCCCGGCGCGGACTTCTACGACCTCATCGTGGTCGGCGGCGGCCCCGCCGGCCTCGGCGCCGCCGTGTACGGCGCGTCCGAGGGGCTGAACACCGTCCTGATCGAACGGCACGCGTCCGGCGGGCAGGCGGGGCAGAGCTCCCGGATCGAGAACTACCTCGGCTTCCCGGACGGCGTGTCCGGGGCGCAGCTCGCCGACCGGGCCCGCCGCCAGGCCGTCCGGTTCGGCGCCGAGCTCATCACCACCGGCGAGGTCACCGGCATCGCCGCGCACGGCCGGGCCCGCGTCGTCACGCAGGCGGACGGCACGACCGTCGCCGCGCACGCGGTCATCCTCGCCACCGGCGTCTCCTACCGCCGCCTGGAGGCCCCGGGCGTCGAGGACCTGGTCGGACGCGGCGTCTACTACGGCGCGGCCACGGCCGAGACGCCGAGCTGCGCGGGCGAGGAGGTCTACGTCGTCGGCGGCGCGAACTCGGCCGGCCAGGCGGCGGTGAACCTCGCGAAGGTCGCCAAGAAGGTGCACATCCTGATCCGCGGCGAAAGCCTGGAGAAGTCGATGTCGCACTACCTCATCGAACAGATCGCCGAGCTCGACAACATCGACATCCACCCGAACACGATCGTCACCGAGGGACGCGGCGAGGACCGGCTCGAGCGGCTCGTCCTGTGCGGCCCGGACGGGGAGCGGATCGTCCACTCGCACTGGCTGTTCGTGTTCATCGGCGCCGAACCCTGCACCGACTGGCTGAGCGGCGTCTTCGAACGCGACGACCACGGCTTCGTCGTGACCGGCCCCGACCTGGTCACCGACGGACGCCGCCCGGCGGGCTGGGAACCGAACCGCCAGCCCTACCACCTGGAGACGAGCCTGCCCGGCGTGTTCGCGGCGGGCGACGTCCGGTCCGGTTCGATCAAACGCGTCGCCTCGGCCGTCGGGGACGGCGCGATGGCCGTCGCGCTCGTCCACCGCTACCTCGAACAGGCATGACACCCGCTCCCTGAGCGGGTCAGGGACGGAAGATGCACTCGGCGATCGTCGCGTGCTTCTTCCAGCCCAGCGTCTCGTACAGGGCGTGCCCGGCGTCCGTCGCGCCGAGGACGCCCTGGACCGCGCCCAGCTCCACGGCCCGGTCGGTGAGGGTGTGCATCACGAACCCGCCCAGCCCTCGCCGCCGGTGCCCCTCCTCGGTCCGCACCCGGTCCACCACGACGGCCTCGCCGAGCACCGCCATCTGCCCCTTGGCCGCCTGCTCGCCCGCCGCGTCCAGGACCGTGGCGTGGACGACGTCGCCGACACGTTCCAGGGAAACCGTGTACCCCTCGGGCGCGACCGGACGCGCGGGCGCCAGGTCGACGGCCATCAGGTGACCGGTCTCCTCCCAGGCCACCACCCATCCCGGCGAGATCCAGGACTCCACGTCCCCGGGCTCGGCGGGCATCTTCATCCAGGTCCGCGGCTCGGTCACCGACACCGCCGCGTCGCGCACCAGCTGCTCCTCGGTCACAGGAAGAACGTGCCGCCCCACTTCGGCGGGGTTGTCGTCCACCTGGATGTAGTAGCCCCACGGCTTCGCGACGGGCGGAGGCGTGCGCCGCGACACCGCCCAGCCCGCGACCCACGTCCTGACGATCTCCTCCGGCACGGTCCCTCCCGCCCCGACCGCCCAGAGCGGTCATGTCATGATCATTAGTACTTGTGGAACCTTACACTCCGCCTCGCGCCGGGACCGGGGTGAGATCGACGACCGGTCGCCGACGCCCAACGCTCTCGGCCGGACCGGCCGCGGCATCGAGTTGACGGACGTGTCCGGTAGGGCTTGTGGGATGACGAATGGCGAAGCGTTGAGCGAGTGGACGTTGGAGCGATCCTTCGAGTCGTCCTCGGGGGAGGTGCGCTGGAACGTTCTGGGAGCGGCGGACGCCGAGCCCGTGGTGCTGCTGCACGGCACTCCGTTCTCCTCGTTCGTCTGGCGGGGGATCGCGCGGGCGCTCGCATCACGGTTCCGCGTGTTCGTGTGGGACATGCCCGGCTACGGCCAGTCGGCCAAGTTCGCCGGACAGGACGTGTCGCTCGCGGCGCAGGGCAAGGTCTTCACCGAACTGCTGGAGCACTGGGGACTGGACGCGCCCCGCGTCGTCGCCCACGATTTCGGCGGCGCGACCGCGCTGCGCGCCCACCTCCTGCACGGTGCCCGGTACGACCGTTTGGCGGTGGTCGACCCGGTGGCTCTGGAACCCTGGGGATCCCCGTTCTTCCGGCTGGTCGGAGAGAACGCGCCGGTGTTCGAGCAGCTGCCGCCCGCGCTGCACCGGGCGCTGGTGCGCGAGTACGTGACCTCGGCGTCCGGGCCCGGCCTGCACCCGGCGACGCTGGACGCGCTGGTCGAGCCCTGGCTGGGCGAGGACGGCCTGCCCGCGTTCTACCGCCAGATCGCCCAGGCCGACCAGCGGTACACCGACGAGATCCAGGGCCGCTACCCCGAGATCGACCTGCCGGTGCTGGTGTGCTGGGGCACCGCCGACACCTGGATCCCGGTCGCCAAGGCCCACGAGCTGGCCGGCCTGATCCCCGGCGCACGGCTCCACCTGGTCGAAGGCGCGGGTCACCTCGTCCAGGAGGACGCCCCCGCCGAACTCACCGCCGCCCTCCTGGGGTTCCTCGGCGCCTGAGGTTCTTCGAGGCCCTCCGGGGGAATCTTCGAATACGCTGCTCTGGTTTCGACGCAAGGAGCAGTGAGATTTTGGATGGTCAAGGAGGAACCATGACGGCCGTCGAGCCCGCCGAGCTACGCCGCCTGTTCCTGTTCGAGGACCTGGACGACGAGAAGCTCCAGTGGCTGGCGACCTACGGTTGGGTGCGGACCTACGCCGAGGGCGAGACGATCTGCGCGCAGGGCGACCCGGCCGAGTTCTTCTACGTCCTCCTGGACGGCCAGATCGCGATGACGGCGCAGGTCCGCGACCACCCGGTGGAGATGACCCGCTCCGAGCAGCCCGGCGTCTACGGCGGCGCGGTGCAGGCCTACATCGGCGAGCGGATCGAGCAGCGGTACGCGCACTCGCTGCGCGCACTGCGCCCGACCCGGATGTTCGAGCTGCCCGCGCGCAAGTTCGGCAAGGCCGTCCGCTCCTGGTTCCCGATGGCGACGCACCTGCTCGAGGGCATCTTCTTCGGGATGAACAACGCCCGGCGCCTCGTCGACCAGCGCGAACGCCTCACGGCCCTCGGAACCATCACCGCCGGGCTCACCCACGAGCTGAACAACCCGGCCGCGGCCGCCGCGCGCGCCGCCTCCGAACTCGGCGACCGGCTCGTCGGCGCGCAGAAGCGCCTGGTCGAGCTGGCCTCGGGCGGCGTGGACTGCGAGCACATCGCCCGGCTCGTCGCGCTGCACGACCGGCTCGTCGGCGCCGGGAAACCGCAGCCGTCCCGCGACCCGATCGCGGTCAGCGACGCCGAGGACGAACTCGGCGACTGGCTCGACGAGCACGGCGTCGACGACGCCTGGGACCTCGCGCCGTCCCTGGTCGCCGCCGGAATCGGCGTGGACGACGCGGAGAAGGTCGCCGAGATCGCGGGCGACCGGATCGGCACCGCCATGGCCTGGCTCACCGAGACGCTCGAGGTCGCGCAGCTCCAGTCGGAGATCTCCGAGGCGACCACCCGGATCACCGGCCTGCTCGACTCGGCCCGCCAGTACTCCCAGCTCGACCGCGCCCCCTACCAGAGCGTCGACCTGCGCACCCTGCTCGACAGCACGCTCACCATGCTGAAGCGCAAGGTGCCGCCGGACATCCGCGTCCACACCGACTACGCGTCCGACATGCCGCCGGTCCCGGTCTACGCGGCCGAGCTGAACCAGGTCTGGACGAACCTGATCGTCAACGCGCTGGACGCCATGGAAGGCTCGGGCACCCTCACCCTCCGCACGTTCCGCGACGCCGACCAGGCCGTCGTCGAGATCGCCGACACCGGCACCGGGATCCCCGAGGAGAACCTCGACCGGATCTTCACCCCGTTCTTCACGACCAAGCCCGTCGGCAGCGGCACCGGTCTCGGCCTCGACATCTCCTGGCGGATCGTGGTCGGACGCCACGGCGGCGACATCCAGGTCGAGTCCAGCCCCGGCGACACCCGCTTCCAGGTCCGCCTCCCTCTCACCCCGGCCGCCGCCCCCGCGACCTCCGAGGAGGACTGAGGTCAGGACGGCCCGAGGACCCGGCCGGTGACCAGGCCACGAGCGCCGGCCGCGAAGAACTCCTCGGGGGCCTGCTCGGCCAGGCCGAGGACGACGCCCTGACTGAGGCCGATCATGAGTGCCCGCAGCGCGGTCGCCAGCCGCCGCGCCTGCCGCTCCGTCACGGCGTCCCCCTGATGTGACCTGCCCGCGAACAGGTCGGCGAGGCGCCGCTCATGCGCCTGGATGGACGCCGCGAGCCGCTCTCGCAGATCGGGGTCGCGCAGGGCCGTGTCCTGAAGGCTGACCTCGAACGACAGATGCCCGAGCGCGTCGGGGTCCTCACAGGCGCGCCGGTAGAACCGGGCGAAGGCCTCGACGCTCTCCAGCAGGTCCAGATCGGCGGGGACCGCCTGCTCGATCCCCTCGTAGTGCGGCCCGAGGTAGTCGGTGACCAGCGCGATCAGCAGGCCGTTCTTGCTCCCGAACAACGAGTAGACGGCCCCGGTGGTCAACCCCGCCCCCTCGGCGATCTCGTCCAGCCGGGCGCGGTGACCGTCCCTGGCGACGATCCGCCGCGCGGACTCCAGCAGGGCGCTCCGATTGCGCTCCTTGGCCTCCGCCCTTGTCACTCTCATAATCTCATTATTACAGTAATCCGATTATGAGAACAGTGGAGTACATGCGCCGGGTGCCCGGCCACACCGTCTTCCCGTCCGTCGACGTCCTGGACGCCGAGCTCGACGCCCTGGCTGCCGCCCACCCCGACCTGGCACGCGTCCGCACGGTCGGGACTTCTCGGCTCGGCGATCCCCTGCGCGTCCTGCCCGTCGGCGACGGCCCGGCGGACGCCGTCGTCATCGGCGGCCCGCATCCCAACGAACCGGTCGGGTTCCACACCGTCACCGCCCTGGCCACGCTGCTGTGCCAGGACGACGCGCTCCGCGAATCACTCGGGTTCCGCTGGCACATCCTCGCCTGCGCCGACCCGGACGGCGCCCGCCTGAACGAGGGCTGGTACGGCAGCCCCGGCGACCGCCGCGCCTACGCCGAACACTTCTACCGCCCCGACCTGGCCGACCAGGTCGAATGGACCTTCCCGCTGTCCGTGGGGGAGTACCGCTTCGACCGTCCGCTGCCGGAGACGTCAGCGCTGATGCGACTGATGGACGAGGTGAAGCCGTCCTTCGTCTGCTCGCTGCACAACGGCGAGTACCAGGGCGCGTTCTTCTACCTCAACCGCGACGACACCACCCTCGCCCACAAACTGACCGAACTCCCCGGCATGGAGGGCCTGCCGCTCCACCACGGCGAACCGGAACTGCCCGGCTCGCGCCCGATCGCCCCAGCCGTCTACCTCACCCCCAGCGGAGCACAGGTAGGCGCGGCCTTCGGCGCAGGCGCCAGCAGCGCCGACTACGCCGCCCGCTTCGGCGCCCTGCACCTCGTGACCGAGGTACCCCTGTGGGCCAGCAAACGAGTGGCCGACCAAACCGAGACCACCACGCCCTACCGGCAGATCCTCGCCGCCGCGACGGCCGCCCGACGCGACCTGATCGACACACTGGAAACCGCCCTGAACGCCGTCGCGGACGACCTGACCGTCCACTCACCGTTCCGCCGCTCCACCGAGGCCACCCTCCAGACCTTCCGCACCCTCACCGAGGAAATCGAGCCCGCCGAGACGCCGTCCGGACCCGAGCGGCCCGCGACGGTCGCCGAGGAGTTCGACCACCGCCAAGCCGTCCACCTGTTCCGGCTCCGCCTGCTCGGGACGTTCCTGCGCATGCTCGACGCCGAGATCAGCGCCGGCAACCCCACCCCGGCCATCCGCGCCCAGCGCAACCTGCTCACCGAACGCTTCGACCGCTGGCTCGCCGAAGCCGAAACCGACCCCCCAGGCCAGCCGGTCGAGATCCGCAAGCCGGTCGCAGTGCAACTGGCCGCCATTCTCCTCGCCGCCACCCACGCGACCTGAACCTGAGTCAGTGGTGACCGAAGGCCAGGCCATGACCGGGCCCGGAGTCGCGGTACACATCACCGTGCCCCCAGCTCAGCACCTCGAACCGGACATGGACGGCGTGCACGCGGACCCCGGTGAGCTCCGCCATCATCTCCTCGGACAGATCGACGATGGCGGGGATGTCGTGCTGCGCGATCGCCCAATCGGCAGGCCCGAAGTCCTCCACAACCCCAGTGACCCGGCGCCCGCGGTAGCCGATCCGGACACGAGTGCCGAGCGGCCAGTACGGACTGGCGACCGTCCGATACGACATGCGAGCCCCGCGCGCGGTGGCCTGATCCCAGAAGGACGTGGCGGTCGCCGTCCCAGACGGTAAACGAGGCCGCCTCCGAGAAGGAGCCGGCAAGGGCGACCGCGCCACAACGCCCCTTGTCCGCTGCCGCGCGCTGTCATGACTCGCACGCGCCGGGCCCTTCTCACCGAACGACTTGGGCGTCTGCAAGGCGAACGCGGCGGCGGCCCCACCGACCAGGACCGTCCCGGTGATCGGCACGATCAACAGCGCCGCGATCCGCCCGCGCCCCCGGGACGTCTGGTCGGGCGGGGGCTCCGGGCGGGCAGCAGGGTGGGCCTCGGGGAGCTGGAACTCGACCAGGAGCGCCGCGAGATGCTGCTCCATCGCGCGTTCGGAGATGTCGAGCAGCTCGGCGAGCAGCGCATTGCAGTGCCCCGCCACGATCAGCCCGAACACCTCCGTCTCGCGTGGTGTGAGCGTGGCCTGGTTGTGCCGCAGAACGCGGGTCGTGCCATCGTCGTCCGGCTCGGGGACGTCCGGCCCCTCGGCCCGCAGGATGAGCCTGGTGAGCCGTACCAGCTGGTCCGCCGCCTCCCGGGCCGGTCCGTTCACGCGCCTCACCCTCCAGAAAATCCCGCAATTCGGATACTGAGAGTCATCAAGTATCGACAGTGCGGAGTGTAGGGTCCGTGCGCGGGCAACGGAAGGTCTGACAGAGGTAAAGAGCGACAAGAGTGACCAGTGGGGTCAGTGCGCCGCCTGCACCTGGCTCCAGGCCGTCCGGCGGACGGTGGCAGAATCGGCTCGTGAGCGACGTGAACACGCCGGACGAGGCGTCCGGGACGGCGGCCTGGCACGGCCGGATCGAGCATGTGCGCGGCGGCGCGCTGACCGGCGACACCGCCCAGACCTCGGGCATGCGCCGACTGGAGGCCATCTCCGGCCGGACGGTCGGCTCCGAGCGGCTGTGGATGGGCCGGACCCACGTCGCCCCGGCGACGAACTCAGGCGACCACCACCACGGCGAAGCCGAGACCGCCATCTACGTGGTGTCCGGCCACCCCGTGCTCGTGTTCGCCGAAGGCGACCACGAGGTGCGGGTTGAAACGGAACCGGGCGACTACGTGTTCGTCCCGCCCTACGTCCCGCACCGCGAGGAGAACCCGTCCCCAGACGAAGAGGCCGTCGTAGTAATCGCCCGCAGCACCCAGGAGGCCATCGTCATCAACCTCCCCAACCTCTGGCCCACCCCCGACCCCGAATAGCCCCCTCGGCCATCACCGGCCCTTCGGACGAGACCCCGTCCCCGACCTGATGGCTCCCGCTTCAGCGACTCGCAGCAGCAGCCGCCAACGGTGGAGTCGCCACGTCCGTGCCGGTCCGAGTCTTCTCAGGTGTAGCCGTCCCCGAAGTCGCCCATAGCCTCGCGGAACTCTGGGGAGCGGACGTGGTCGAGCATGTCGACCAGGTCCTGGAGTCCCGAGGCGTCGATCCAGATCCGCAGTCCGTCGACACGGGCCCCGTGGTTGAGCAGCGTCACCCACACCACCACCCCGACATGGCCGGAGACGCGGTGCGGCTGGATGTCATGAATGCAGCCCGCAGACAGCGGCGAGGAAGCCAGCGCCGCACGCACCCGCCGCGCGAACTCCTTCCCGGCTGCCTCGCTGTCGCCCTCAAGCATCCAGTCCATCGCTGAGGCGTCCCGTCGAGCAGAGGCTGCCTCAGAGCACCGTCGTGCCCAACGGCGCGCCAACCGAACCAGCCGCGCACGAGCCCCTTCTCTCATTGGCCGTCTCCTGCCGTGCCCCGTCCGATGGACGGGACGTCGCCGCTGTCGAGCCGGTCCAGGGCGTTCTTGGCGTAGCCCAGCAGCACAAGCGACCCGCTCAGTGTGTCCCCGCATGAGCCGAGGTTGACGATGGCCTCGTCCAGGGCGCCCAACGTCGCCTGTCCCGTGCCGCCGCCCTCACACGGAACTGCGCGATAGGCGGACTGCAACTCCTTTTCGATCTGCCACAGCACGTCGAGAAGCTGATCGAAGGTCTGCGCGAGCAGATCCAGCAGGAACCCTGTCTCGTCCAGGGGACGCGGTGCCCAGGACGCCGATCGGAGTTTGGTGACCGAGTCGGTCACGGCCTCGGCCAGCGGCAGCGCCGACACGTTCGGTCCTGCGCGTTCAGCGATCGGCACGGCCACCAGGCGGCCAAGGACGGGACGGCCGGCCAGGCCCGCGTCCTCCTGCGTTCGGCCAAGGCCACCGGTCCGTTTGGTCCACTGCATCACGCAACTCCCGAGGATTGATCGCTTCCACCAACCGCAGCCCCTTGCGCGCCCACACCAACGCCCACCACGAACCCGTGTGCACGCGTTACCAGGCTGACTCCACCCACCCGAACTCCTGCTGGATCGCCCGCGCCACCACCTGCGCGTCCCCCAGGGAAGGAGGTCCGACCTGACCGCCCCCCTCCCGAGCAGTCGGAGGCCCCACGGATCGAACGAGGGCACGGCCGGGGTAATCGCTGCGCATCACGTCACCGGCACGTCGGCGAACGGCACCGCCAACACATGCGCGATCGCATCGGCCGCCCGCCTCGGTTCGTCCACAGGGCACAGCGGCTCCAGGTCCGGCGGTTGGTTGCGCTCAGGGGCCGCCCACGCCCACCACCAGAGCGCGTGATCACCCCCATTGGGGCGACACCACACCTCCTGGTTCAGCCTCGGCGCCATCAACGCACCCAACTTGTCGTCCGGAGCGGGATCACCAGCAGGGTTCCGCACCCACACCACCCCGTGCCCGTGGACGCGGATCTTCAGACCGCGCGCCTCCAGCTCGGCGACCAGGGCGCGCACAGCCGGAGCACACGCCGCCGCCTCATCCATCGTCAGTCGCGACTCACTCACCGCGCACCCTTCAGCCTGGGAGCGGGCCCCAGGCCAGGCCGACGAGTGAGGAGGCCAACGCAGGCCGAAACCCACTTCCATCCATGCCTTCGGAAGCCATTGCAGCGTTCTGACTCACACTGAACGTTTTTCAGCGGGGTCTGTGGGTTGGGTGATCACAGCATGATCGCGGACGGCGCGGCGGGCCCGGGAACGTGGAAAGCCCCTGGTAGGACGGGTGATCTCTCACAACCGACCGTCCCCACCAGAGGCTTCACATGCTGTTCTATCGTTCTTCGCTGCCGTTGTCGCGTCAGACCCTGAACTACACGACCGGAGTGGTCCGCCGGCACCGCACGAGCATCGGCAGCCGAGGCCGAGCACTCACACCGGGTGCGCAAGCGTTGATGGTGCTGGTCTACCTGCGGAAAGGCGAAACGTTCGCCGGCCTGGCGGCCGGGTTCGGGGTGTCCACCTCGACCGCGTGGCGCTACGTCAACGAGACCGTCCAGCTGCTGGCCGCCCGCTCACCCAAGCTCGCCCAGGCGTTGCGCAAGGCCGCCCGCGACGGGCTGCTGTACCTGGTGCTGGACGGCACGCTCATCCCGATCGACCGCGTCGCCGCCGACCGGCCGTTCTACTCCGGGAAACATCGACGGCACGGCATGAACCCGCAGGTCATAGCCGCACCCGACGGAACCATCGTGTGGGTGTCGGGCGCGTTGCCCGGCTCGGTCCACGACCTGACCGCCGCCCGCATCCGGGACATCCCACGAGAGCTGGACGCCGCCGGGTTCCTGGTCCTGGCCGACAAGGCCTACCAAGGCACCGGCGGACCGCTACTCGTCCCCTACCGCGGAACCGGCAAACCCGAGTCGCAGAAGACCGCCAACCGAGCCCACGCCCGGCTCCGCGCACCCGGCGAACACGCGAACGCCCAGCTCAAACACTGGGCCATCCTGGCCAAACTCCGCTGCTGCCCACACCGAACCGGCCACCCCGCAAAAGCCATCCACATCCTACACAACCGCGAAACTCAAGCACGCTGAAAAAGGCTCAGTACGTGATTCCCAGGGAGCTGTTCGACGAGTTCAACTCCTTCCCTCGATCCCCCTGGAGTGGCCGGTGATGGACCCTTCTGATCGGCTAGAGAAGTGGCAGCTCGTATTCGCTATTGTCGTGGCCAAGATGCCGTACGGGCTCAGGGCAAGGGTGCCATCGGGAGAGATTGGCGTTGTGGACCGCGTGTTGATCCATGACCTCCCCTTGAGGGAAGCCGAGTGGCCCAGTGTGGGGGCTGAGATCCTGGTGGTATGTGGCGGATATACTAGTGGTGGGCAACTTCGGCTGAGTGCTCGCGAGTCGGATATCGACATCGCGGGGGCAAAATTGAAGAAGGCCCAGGCGGAGCATGACTGAGTACCGCAGCTAATTGGTTCTCTCTGCACGACTTGGCCCCGCCGGCGTTTTGTCCGGCGGGGCCTAGGGTTGTCCCGTAACGGTCGGGTGCTGTGCGCGATGATCTTGGTGTGGAGCGGGTGTTCTGTGCGGATGACCAGGTGTGGGTGCCGACGTTCACGGGGTTGTCGGTTCGGCGGTTCCGTCGTCTGG
>NZ_RFFG01000220.1 GCF_003696215.1 Actinomadura harenae
GGGGGGCGCTTCGCGGACGTCGACCTGCGCCGGCTCGCGGTGCCGGACGCGGCCCGGGGCGCGGTCGCGGACCTGCTGAAACGGACCTCGCTGCCGTACGACCTCCAGGCCGATCCGCCGGTCACCGCCGCCGAGCTGGCCGAGCTCGCCGGGCTGCCGCTGCTCGCCGTCGTCGGGTCCGTGTCGCCGTTCCGGGCCGCCGCCGACCTGGTCGGAGGGGCGCTGCCGGCCGCCCGGCGGCACGTCCTGGCCGGCGGCCACGACCTGCACATCACCGCGCGGGCGCGGCTCACCACGCTGCTCGGCGCGTTCCTGGAGGAGTCCCATGCCTGAGATCACCGCGCGCGGTGTGCGCTTCCACGTCCAGACCCTCGACCCGGTGGCGTCCGCGCCCCGCCCGGAGGGGCCGGACGCTCCGGACGCGCCGGTGGTCGTGTTCGTCCACGGCCTCGCCGTCGACAACCTGTCGAGCTTCTACTACCGGCTGGCCGGGCCCGTCGCGGCGGCCGGGGCGCGGGCCGTCCTGTACGACCAGCGCGGGCACGGCCTGTCCGAGCGGCCCCCGTCCGGGTACGGACCGGACGACGCGGTCGCCGACCTCTTCGGCGTCCTCGACGGCCTCGGCATCGGACGCCCGGTGCACCTGGTGTCCAACAGCTTCGGCGGGGTCGTGGCGCTGAACGCGGCGCTCACCCGCCCGGACCGTGTCGCGGGCCTGGTCATGGTCGAGTCGTACGGTCCCGCCGAACGCCCCGGCGTGTGGACGGAACCACTGCTCAACACCATGAACCGGGCCGCGCTCATCCTCGAGTACGAACGCCTCGCCGCCCAGTTCGCCGCGATCGGCTGGCGCAAGCGCAGCCGCCAGATGGCCGTCGCGGACGCGCTGATCAACCACACCAGCCTCCTCGCGGACCTCGCCGCCGCCGAACCCGTCGGGCCCGCCGGCCTCGCCACGCTCCGCGCCCCGGTGCTGGCCGTGTACGGCGAGCACTCCGACATCCTCACCGCCGGACGCCTCCTCGCCGCGCACGTCCCGGACTGCGAGCTGCACGTCCTGCCCGGTCACGCCCACACCGTCCTCAGCGACGGCACCTCCGACCTGCTGGCCCTCATGCTCCCCTGGCTGGCCCGCCGGGCCTCCGAGGGGACCTCTGACTCCGGTTCGTGTGCCCAGGCGCGTTCGTGTGCCGAGGCGCGCGGAGCGGCCCCCGAGACCGGCCCGTGCGCGCAGGCGTGCGGGCCGGGACCCGATCCGGGCTCGCGTGCGGGGGCGCGTGAGCCGATCTGCGCCGGAGGTGCACGATGAACCCCAAAACGTCCCGCGGCCGCCGGGTCGCCGTCCCGTCGCTGCTCGGGGACGCCGTCCCGCCCGGCAAGAAGCCCGAGCGCGACCGCCGCCGGTTCCTGTTCGCGGTGCCGCCGCTGACCGGCCACGTCAACCCGACCGTCGCGGTCGCCGCCGAGCTGACCGCGCGCGGCCACCGGGTCGCGTGGGTCGGACGGCGGGGCTTCCTCGAACCGCTGCTGCCGTCCGGCGCGCGCGTGTACGCCTCCGAGGACACCGCGTTCGCCGCCAAGCTGGAGGCCGCCCGGGACGAGTGGACGGCGCTGCGCGGCCCGGCGGCGCTGAAGTTCCTCTGGGAGGAGTTCATCGTCCCGCTCGGGCACGCCATGATGCCCGGCGTCGAACGCGCCATGGACCGGTTCCACCCGGACGTGGTGGTCTCCGACCAGCAGGTCCTCGCCGCGCCGGTCGCGGCGCGGCTGCGGGGCCTGCCGTGGGCGACGTCCGCGACCACGTCCGCCGAGTTCACCCGGCCGCTCGCCGGGATGCCGCTGGTGGAGGAGTGGGTCCGCGACCGGATCGGCGGGTTCCAGGCCGCGCACGACATCGAGGACCTCATCGACCTGCGCTTCTCCGACCATCTGACGCTCGTGTTCTCCACGGGCGCGCTCGTCGGGGACGTCTCCTTCTTCCCCGACCACATCGCGTTCGTCGGCCCGGCCCTCGGCGGACGCCCCGAACGCGACCCGTTCCCCTTCGAGCGCCTCGACCCGGAGGGCGACGGCGCGCGCCCGGCCGTCCTGGTCACGCTCGGCACCGTGTCGGGCCCGGCCGGGGCGCGGTTCTTCCGCGTCGCCGCCGAGGCCGTCGCGGACCTGAACGTCCAGGCCGTGTTCGTCATGCCGTCCGGGAAACGGAGGGGCGCCGGGCCCGCCGTCCCCGACAACGTGATCGTCCGGGAGAGCGTCCCGCAGCTCGCGCTGCTCCCGCGGATGTCGGCGGTGGTCGCGCACGGCGGCCACAACACCGTCTGCGAGGCGCTCGCGCACGGCCTGCCGCTGGTCGTCGCCCCGATCCGGGACGACCAGCCGGTCATCGCCCGCCAGGTGGAGGCGTCCGGCGCGGGACGCGTCGTCCGGTTCGCCCGGGTCAGCGCCGACGAACTGCGCACGGCCCTCACCGGCGTCCTCACCGACCCCGCGCACCGCGAGGCCGCGGCGCGCGTCCGCGACTCCTTCGACGCCGCGGGCGGCGCCGCCCGCGCGGCCGACCTTCTGGAGAAGCTGGCATGACCGGCCCACTGGCCGCGCTCTTCACTATCGCTCAGGCCGCCCCTCAGGTCGTGTCGCACGCGGCGGCCGCCGTGGTGTCGCCTCCGGCGCTCGCCGGGGCGGTGCCCCTGGTGCTGCCCGCGTCGGTGTCGGTGCTGGTCGCGGGGGCGATCACGGGGCGCGCGCTGGCGCTGCGGCGGCGGATCCTGGCGATCGCGCCGCTGCCGGGGACCGGGCCCGGGCCCGCGCCCGGCGGGGGATCGGCGTCGGCCTCGTCCGGGGCGGGCGGCGACACGGGGTACGAGTTCGTGACGGGCGAGCGCGTCATGCTGTCCGGGCCGATCCGGCGGGTCGCCGTCGGGCACGCCCGCGAGCACCGGCTGGACGTCCTCGACCTGGTGCCCGCCGACCTGCCGACCGAGCGCGCCCTCGACCTCGCCCGCACCTTCGACCCGCGCGCGTACCGGAACGACCCGCTCGCGGTCGGACGCGGCGCCGGGTTCGCCACCGTCGTCGCCGGGGACCTCCTGGACCGCGCCGGGCACGTCCGCGCCGCCCTCGACCCCGGCGCGTTCGGCGCCGCGACCGCCCGGCTGCGGCAGTTCACCACGTCCGCCGACCTGGCCGTCGTGCCGTCCGCGTGCCCGCGCGGGCCGCTCGGACGGGGCCGCCGTGCCTGGCTGACCGGCCTCGGCGTGCCGGTGTCCTGGCTGGTCGCGTCGTCGGTGCTCGGCTACCTCGCCGTGCTGGTCGCGCTGGCCCTCGCGCCGGTGTGGGGGCTGCTCGCCGTCGTCGCGTACTGCGCCGTCCCGTACCTGGTGTTCGGCGGGACGGCCCTGGCCCCGCACGACCTGCACGCCGCCGCGCTGCTCCGGCTCGTCCGGGAGCCCTACGGCTGGTGGCGGACGATCACCGACCCGCCGGGCGCGTGGGAACGCGAACACGCCGACCGCGCGGACGCCGCCCGTCCCTACTACCGCGCGGAGATCGACCGCGGCGTCGAGCGGTTCCTGGGGCCGCGCCGCAACGACTGCCCGTGGTGCGAGTCGCGGGCGCTGACCGTCCGCGTCCGGACGGGCGACATGGTGCACGGCAAACCGGGCGTGTTCACCCTGGAGCGCTGCCGCGACTGCGGGCACGTCTTCCAGAACCCGCGCCTGGTCGACGAGGGCCGCGTGTTCTACGACCGCGACCACCGGAGCTCGGGGGTCCTGGAGCTGCGCGTGCGCGGCGACGTCCTGCGCGCCCGCGCCCGGTTCGCCGCCGCGCACGTCGGCAGCCCGCGCGCCTGGCTTGACGTCGGCGCCGGTCACGGCCACTTCTGCCGCGCCGCCGCGACCCTGTTCCCGGGGACGGCGTTCGACGGGCTCGACGCGGGCCCGGGCGTCGAGGAGGGCGTCCTGCGGGGCTGGCTGCGCGCCGGGCACCGCGGCACCTTCCGCGACCTGCCCGCCGAGCTCGCCGGACGGTACGACGTGATCAGCATGCACCACTACCTGGAGCACTCCGGCGACCCGCTCGCCGAGCTGGACGCGGTCGTGAGGGCGCTGCCCGCCGGGGGCCACCTGCTGATCGAACAACCCGACCCGGACTGCCGGATCGGCCGCCTGGGACGGGTCTGGTTCCCCTGGCTGCAACCCCGGCACCTCGACCTCGCGCCCGCGGACAACCTCACGCGGGCGCTCGCCGCGCGCGGGATGCGGGTGCTGGCCGTCCAGCGGCGCGCGGCGCACCACCGCCACGACGCGGCGGCGGCCGTCCACCTCGGGCTGAGCGCGTTCGCGCCCGACCCGTCCCGGCCGTGGTC
>NZ_RFFG01000221.1 GCF_003696215.1 Actinomadura harenae
CTGAGCGTTCAAACCAATCGCTGCTGTTCGAGATGTTCGCGTCCCTGTGTGGTTCCCAGAAAACAACTGGGTTCCGTACATGTGAATACTGAGCTTTAACGGCTCGGACGAGACTTGCCGGCCCTCTGTGGGGGTTGTGCGTTGATCGTTCGGTGGTTATGGCGAGGGGGAAACACCCGGTCCCATCCCGAACCCGGTAGTTAAGCCCCTCAGCGCCGATGGTACTGCATGGGAGACTGTGTGGGAGAGTAGGACGCCGCCGGACTTATATTGGGTGGGGCCCGCCACATTGTGGCGGGCCCCACTTCTTTTTGTATGCGCGTGTTGGGGGAGGCCCCGCCATTTTCGTGGCGGGGCCTTTTTGTTTTTTGTGGGGATGTTGGTGTTCGGCCTACTGGTAGGCGGGGATGAGCCAGCAGGCTCGGTAGAGGGGGAACCCCAGCCCCTGCGGGGGCTGTGTCGGAGGTGCCTGAGGGCGGAGGTGGCGGCCCTGCCGGGGAAGGCCGAAGGAGGTTGGGCGATGAATCAGCGCCTTGCGTCGGGTCTAGATAGGTGGAAGAACGACGCCAAGAGGGAGGGTTTCGGGTGGAGGAGTTCGTGCCGCAGACCGCGTCCGAGAAGGTGCTCTGGCATTTCGCGATGTCGCTGGACGGGTTCGTCGCGGGGCCTGAGCACGACATGGGCTGGATGGCCGGGGTGAGTGTCCGGCCGGGGTTGCATGAGGAGTACGTGCGGACCACCGGGGCCATTCTCGGCGGGCGGGACGGGTGGGACGCGGCCATCGGCGGGAGTCGGCCCTATGGGGGTGCCTGGAAGGGGCCGATCTTCGTGCTGACGCATCATCCGGAGGATGCGGAACCTGCGGAGGACGTGACGTTCCTCAGCTGCGATGTGGCCGAGGCGGTGCGGATCGCGCTTGAGGCCGCCGGCGGGAAGAACGTGGAGGTGTTCTCGCCGACGATCGGGCGGCAGTTGATCGAGCGGGGGCTGGTCGATGAGATCGACCTGCATGTGCTGCCGGTTCTGCTGGGGGATGGGATCCGGCTGTTCGACAAGCCCGGTGGGGTGCCGGTTCGGTTGCGGCTCGTGGGCGGGGACGGGCCCACTTCGGCCGTCAACCTGCGGTTTCGTCCGGCTTCTCGGGGGTGACCCGGTAGAGGACGTGGCGGCTGAGGGGGTGGGATTCAGGGAGGTTGGGGTGGTCGAAGTCGTCGTCGGGATCGCGGGTCATGCCGATGCGGCGCATGACGGCGCGGGAGCGGGTGTTCTCGACGGCGGTGAACGAGACGACCTCGGTGAGGCCGAGGTCGCTGAAGGCGACGTCGAGGGAGCGGCGGGCGGCCTCGGTGGCGTAGCCGTGGCCCCAGCTGTCGCGGGACAGGCGCCAGCCGATCTCGACGGCGGGGGTGAAGTGGGCGTCGAACCGCGGGACGGACAGGCCGGTGAAGCCGATGAAGCGTCCGGTCGCGGCGACCTCCAGGGCCCAGAAGCCGAAGCCGCGGGCCTCGATGGCCGCGTCGAGGCGGTCGGCGAGCGCGTTGCTCTCCGCGCGGGTCATGACGTCCGGGAAGTGCCTCATGACCTCCGGGTCGGCGTTGAGGGCGGCGAAGGGGGCCCGGTCGTCCTCGCGCCAGCGGCGCAGGACGAGGCGTTCGGACGAGGGCATCGGGTCAGGCTACCCGCCGGGCGCCGCTGTCGCCCGGCGGTCACCTTCTACTGGCCGACCAGCCAGTGGTCGTTGGCGCCTGCGCGAGTGAACGTCAGGGTCGGGCAGAGGTAGTCGGACGGGTTCGGGGTGGCGACGGGCTGCCAGGGGGAGTCGGACGGGCTCGCCGGGACCCAGGCGCCGTTGCGGCGGAGCTTGATCGAGCTGCTCTCGAAGACGACGTTCTTGGCGTCCTGGCAGTAGTAGGCGTTGCCGGTCGACGGGTCGCGGCTGGCGTAGATCTCGAAGATGTCCCAGCCGTAGGAGAGGGCGCTGGTGTCGGTGCCGGACTTGCTGAAGAACGAGCTCCAGGCTCCGGTCGTGTAGTTGTACAGGTAGGCCGTCCAGGCGTTGGTGGACGGGTTCGTCCGGACGAGCTGGACGGTGTAGGCGGCGTGTCCGTTCACCTGCGTCGTGTAGGTCCGCTGGAACGAGGCGTCCATGGGGATCTCGACGGCGGGGCCGCCGCTGCCGCACCAGTCCCAGGCCCACAGCTCGTTGCCGACGGCCTGGGAGTAGACCGTGGTGACCTCCATGCAGGACGAGGCGGCCTTGGTGGTCGGCGCGTAGGTGAAGTCGTCGCTGTAGGAGACCTGGTAGGACGGGTCGACGCTGTGCGTCGCCACGATCCCGTCGTGGGTTCCGGCGGCGGGTTCGACGCCCCAGAACTCGTGGACCTGCTCGCGGAGCGCGGGCGCGGTCCTGCCAAGGCGGGCGTCGTGCAGTTCGCGGAACGCGCGGGCGGCCTTCGCCGTGCGGGCGTCGTGGGGGACGGGGCGGGCGCCGGCGACGTGTCCGATCTTGGGGGCGGTCGGGTCCGGGGACGCCGGGGCCGTCGGACGGGCGGGCACGGGGGCGGTGGGGTCGGGGGCGGCCGTCGCGGGGGCGGCGGCCAGGGCGGTGAGGAGGACGGTCGGGAGCACGCACGCGAGCAGGGTTCGTCGCTGCATCACACGACTCCTTGGGGAGGCGGGGGACGGGTCGGCGTGCGCGCGCTGGCCGGGCGGCGGGGGCTCGGGGGAGCAAGATCGCCCCTGCCGCCGACCCATAGAGTGCGATCAGTTCGGACGCGTGTCAATGCCCTTTTCAGGGATTTTTCAGGCGATTCAGAACAAGCACCTCAGAAGGGGCGAACGGCCTATCGTGGCCAGCCGTGGCGGCGGGCCGCGCCGGGGGTGTGGCCGAAGGCGCGGCGATAGGCGTCGATGAAGGCGCTCGACGACGACCAGCCGCAGCGGTGCGCGACGGTGGTCACCGGCAGGCCCTCGGCGAGCAGGATCAGCGCGTGGTGCAGGCGCAGCGTGGCGCGCCAGCGCGGGAAGCCCATGCCCAGCTCGCGGGCGAAGAGCCGGGACAGCGTCCGCTCGCCGGCGCCCACGCGGGCGCCGAGTTCGGCCAGGCCGGCCTGCTCGGACGGGTCGTCCAGGAGGATCCGGCAGGCGGCGGCGAGGCGCGGGTCGCGGGCGGCGGGCACGTACTGCCCGGCCAGGCGCGGGGCCCGGCGCAGGCGGTCCAGCAGGACGGCGAGGAGGCGGGCGCGTTCCGGGCCGCCGTCGTCCGGCTCGGCGGTGAGGGCGAGGACGAGCTCGCGCAGCAGCGGATCGACGGTGATGATCGCGGGCGCGGGGCCGTGGCCGGACGGGGCGTCCGAGGGCGGGATCCCGACGAGGCGCAGGTCGGCGGCGCCGAACGCGCGGTGCTCGTGGGCGATCCCGGCGGGCACCCACAGGCCGCGTCCGGGGAACGCCAGCCAGACGCCCGCCTCGGTCGTCACCGTGACGACCCCCGCGCGGGCGTAGATGAACTGCGGGTTGTCGTGCCGGTGCGCGCTCGCGCCCGCGCCGCGACTCAGCGGCCGCGTCCCCGTCGGTGCCTCCGGCAGATGTCGTGTCGCGGGGGCGGAGAGGGGCGTGGGGGAGCGGTTCGCGGGCATGGAGGGCTCCGGGTCGGGTGGCGGGTTTGCGATACAGGATGGCGAGATGTCGGAAGCGCGACAAGCGGCGGGGCGGTGACGCTGGCGGACATGAAGCGTTCGGTCCTCCTGCTGTCCGCCGGGCACTCCTGTGTGGACGTCTACCAGGGCGCGGTGCCCGCGCTCGTTCCGTTCCTGGTCACCGGGCGGCACTACGGCTACGCGGCCGCGTCGGCGGTGGTGCTGGCGGCGACGCTGCTGTCGTCGGTCGTCCAGCCGGTGTTCGGGGTGCTCACGGACCGGTGGCGGATGCCGTGGCTGATCCCGGTGGCGATGCTGCTCGCGGGGCTCGGGATCGCGGCCGCCGGGACGTCCGGGGACCGGGCGGTCGTGTGGTCGGTCGTCGCGCTGTCCGGGCTCGGTGTGGCGGCGTACCATCCGGCGTCGGCGAGGCTCGCGCGGGCCGTCACGCGGGGCGACCACACCGCGATGAGCTGGTTCTCGCTGGGTGGGAACGTCGGGTTCGCGGCGGCTCCGCTGCTGGTCACGCCGCTGCTGGCGGCCGGCGGGCTCGGCGCGACGCCGTGGCTGGCCGTCCCTGCGGTCGCGGGGACGCTGATGACCGTGCTGGTGACGCGGGCCCCGGCCCCGGCCCCGGCCCCGGCCCCGGCCCC
>NZ_RFFG01000222.1 GCF_003696215.1 Actinomadura harenae
GCGCCGCGCGCGGCGGCCGCTGGGGCGGCTCCGGCGGGCGCTGGTGGGTCTGGCTCGGCCGCGTCGTGCTCTGGGCCCTGATCATCGTGATCGTGGTGAACGGCGTGCGCGCGCCGTTCGAGCGGTTCACCGCCAAGGGCACCTCGTCCGGCGGCGGGTCCGGCCCGTCCGCGTACGGCTTCCCGACCACCGCGGCGGGCGCGTTCGCGCTCCAGTTCTCGCACGTGTACCTGAACTACGACCCGCGCACCGCCGACGCCCGCGCCCAGCAATTGAAGGCCTTCGTCCCGGACGGCGCCTCCGCGCAATTCGGCTGGAACAATGTCGGCCAGTTGCAGCTCACCTCCGCCCAGGTCGCGGGAGTGGACGTCCGCGACGCCGACAATGCCATCGTCACCGTCGTCGCCGGAGCACAGGGCAAGTGGTTCCGGCTCGCCGTCCCGGTCTACTCCAGGAACGGGGCCATGGTGGTCTCCGCCCGCCCGGCGCTGCTTCCCCCGCCGGCGAAGGCCGCCCTCCCCGACCCCGGCGTCCGCGACCGCGACAGCGCCCTCGAAGCCGAGCTCGGCTCGGTCATGGCCGCCTTCTTCCCCGCCTACGCGCACAGCGACCAGGCGGCGCTGCAACGATTCTCGGACGGCCCCCCGATCCGAGGACTCGCCGATTCCGTCACCTTCGTGCAGGTCAGAGAGGTCATCGCCCCCCGGGGCCCGATCGACTCCCGCACCGTCACCGTCACCGTCGGCTGGCAGATGCCCGCCGCGGGCGGCGCCGTAGGCGGTGAACTCGACCAGACCTACGACCTGTCGATGGTGAAGAAGAACGGCACCTGGTACGTGCACGATATTCGTGGCACGGCCCAACCGAACGCATCATGAAAGTCCCCGACGTGACCCTCACACAAGAACCGACCTCCGCCGATTCAGGAAGGTAAGCAGTCGATGCTGCATCACCTCATGGCGTCGATTCCCGACCAGATTCTGGCGGCGCCCGCGAACAACAACGACCAGCTCAGGACCGACCAGCTCGCGGACTGGCTGCGTCAGATCTTCGGGCCGCTCTTCCTGGTGATCGTCTCCATTGTCGCCATCTTCTTCCTGTTCACCCGGGAGATCACCCGCTTCGTCCAGTTCATCGTGCTGGCCGTCGCGATCGGCGTGGTCTTCTACGTCCCGAACATCATCGAGACCACGGCCAAGGCGATCGCCAAGGCCCTGGGGGTGAACCTGACCTAGGCCCGGCCAGGACGGTCCCGGGCCGCGCGGCCCGGGACCCGGCAGGCGACACCGTGCCCAGCGCAGTCAAAGGGGAGTAGGGGCGTGGATCTACCCACGTACACGAGCATCTGGCGCATCGAGAAGCGGCTGTACAAGCTGTACGACCTGCGGCTGCCCATGCCGCTGCCGCTCGTCCAGATCGGCGTGTTCGCCGGGATGTTCATCCCGTGGGTCCTGGTGCTGCGGCTGGTCGGCATCCCGTTCAAGTCGCCCTGGCACGTCCTGTACCTCGTCCCCCCGTTCGTGCTGACCTTCGCGGCGACGCGTCCGGTCATCGAGGGCAAGCGGCTCACCGAGCTGCTCCTCTCGCACACCCGCTACCTCTCCGAGCCCCGCACCTGGTGCCGCCTGACACCGATCCGCGAACCCCGCGAGGTCGTCGTCGTCGGCCGCGTCTGGCGCCGCGCCGACCACGCCCCCGAACGCGCCGCCGTCAAGGCCACCCGCCGCTCCCGCAAGGCCCGCCGCCAGGTCGAGCAGACCGCACCCGCGGCGCCCCCGGTCAGCGTTCCCGGCGGCCTCGTCCGGCGCCTTCCGTCCCAGGCCCCGTCCCTCAACGAGGCACCGGAGACCCCGCTCCGCAGCACCCCGGCCCCGGCGTCCCTGTCGAGGACCCCGCCCCCCATGGACGCCGACGTCCCCGTCGCGAGCGCGAGCCCGGCACCGGACTCGTCCCGCGGCTCCGGCAAGCGCGCCCTGGCCTCCGGCGTCCGCCGCCCCGGCGCCCCCGCCGACTTCTGGGACAACGTCACCCAGAACCTTCCGCGACACCCGTCCGACGACCAGGACCCGGGCATCCCGTCCGAGGACGTCGACGGCCCCCCGTCCATGTTCGGCCACGCCCGCCGCCGGGCCACCCCCCCGAACACCCGCCCCGACGTCCCCGCCCAGCCCCCGGCCCCCACCCGTCCCGACATCCCCCGCCGGCCCGCGGACGCGGAGGCCCCCCCACTCGAACGCTCCACGCGACCAGGTCCCGGAGCCCTGAGCCGCGCCCCCCGACCAAGCGCCGGCGCCCCCCAACGACCACAGGAGAACAAGCACCCCCAAACACCAAGCACCCCCAACACCCCCACCTCCGCAGCGCAGGCTCCACCGGAACCACTCCAGCCGACGGGCCCAGTCACGCGCCCCAGCGGCCTCGCCCAGGGCCCCCGCACCGACCCGCCCCAATCGGACGACCGCCGGCCCGACAAGGACGCACGCACCCCCGCCCGCGCACCGGGCGCGACCGCGCGTTCCGATCAGCCGGAGACCGGCAGCCTTGGCCGAGGTCCGCGTGTGAACGCAGAAGCCGACCCGTCCCAGCGGCCACACGCGGACGAAGGCCGACTCGACACAGGCGCGAGCGCGCAGACGGGCACGCCTGCGGCGCAGGGTTCACCGGAGCGGGAGCAGGCAGCGAGCGCGACCGTGGAGCCCACCGGTCAAGGACGAGGCCCGCGCGCCGGCCTGGACGCGGCCGCGCCGCAGAGCGCGAATGTGAACGAGAGCCAGGCCGGCGCGGATGCGGGCGACCACGACCGTGCCTCCGATGCGAGCGCGCCCGCGGCGCAGGGCTCGCATGGGCTGGAACAGTCGGCGAACGTGGACGCGGACGAGCCGCAGGGCGCGCGTGAAGACGAGCGTTCGGCGGCTGCGTCGCTGGGCGGTGGTCCGCGTGCGGACGTGCGTGGCCTCGATCGGGCGTCCAGCGCTGGTGCGCAGGAGGGCGCGGCTCAAGGCGCACGTGAGTCGGAGCGTTCGGCGGGACCGCCCGCGCGGCCGGGGACCGGGCAGGCGGGCGTCGGCGGACCGGAGCGCGGATCGCGTGCGGACGCGGCGCAGAGCGCACCTCGGGAGGCGCGTGAGGTCGAGGCCGCGACGGGCGAGATCGCTTCGCCTGCGCGTCCGGCGGCGCGACGTGGTGAGCGGGACCTTGAAGCGGCGAGTGCCACGCAGGAGACGCCTGCGGCGCCGCCGCGTCCTGGGCAAGAGCGTGAAGGGGAGCGCCCGGCTCGCGGGGACGCGCCTGTGGGCATGGAGGTGCCCGCGTCGTTCGCGCGGCCGGGGGCGCCGACCCGTGGAGATGGGTCTGTGTGGCCGGGACGTGAGGATGAGCGTTCGCGGGCCACGAGTGAGGCCGCCATGGCGGAGGCTTTGCGGGACGGGGCGAAGGAGTCTTCGGTGCGGGGGCGTGAAGGAGAGCGTTCGGAGAGGACGCCTGGGACTCGGGGCGACATCCCTCGGGAGGCGGCGCCCACACGGCCCGACATCCCGCAGCAGCCTGCGGCGGACGTCGGCGAGCCGAAGCCACGGACGGTTCCCGAGGAAGGCGACAAGCTCGTCGCCCGCGGAAACATCGTGCGGCGGACGACGCGGGCCGTCCCCGGAGCATTCGGCCAGGCGAGCGCCGGAGCGCCGACGCCTCCGGTGCACAAGCCGACAGAGCGCCCAACCCGTGAGGCCGAACGTCCAGCCCGCGAACCGGACCGTCCGACAACCGAGCCCCAGGGCCCGGCGAACGAGCCCCAGCGCCCGGAACGCGAAGCACAGGGTTTGGCACACGAGGCCCAGCCCTTCGCGCAAGGGGTGCAGCGTCCCGCGCACGAGGCGCAGCGTCCCGCGCACGAGACGCAAGGCCCGGAGCGTGAGGCGCAGCGTCTCGCGCACGAGGGGCAGAGCGCCGTCCACGAGGTGCAGAGCCCTGAGCGTGAGGCACAGGGGCCCGTCCACGAGGGGCAGGGCCCGGCGTATGCGGCTGGGCGGCCTGTGGATGAGGTGCGGCGGCCGGCGCCAGAGGCGGAGCGTTCCGCGGATGCGGGGGAGCGGGCCGGGCGTGGGGTGACCGGAGGTTCTGCGGAGTGGCGGCCGGTTCGGGGGCGGGAGCCTCGGCCCTGGTCGGAGGGGTTGTCGCGGCCCGCGCCGTGGCCGGCGGTGCAGCGGCAGGACGTGCCGCCGCCCGGGCCGCCGCCGTGCGCGGAGCCCGCGCTGC
>NZ_RFFG01000223.1 GCF_003696215.1 Actinomadura harenae
TGACCACCAGCGAGGACACGATCTGACCCAAGGACTCCAGGTCCTGGACACGAGAGTGTTCACTCGCCGGCGGCTACCAGGCACCGAGTCTGGCATCACAACCCGACCCGGCAGCTCCCATTAGGACCCGGGTAGGTCCCGGGGTGGGATGCGCTGAGCTGCGGTGATCGCGCGGCGGCGGCGACCTGAGTAGGTTTGGGCGCACCCCACCCACGGAGGTTGGCAATGTCCCTCGCGCTCTTCGACGGAGCCCTCGCCGTCGTCACGGGAGCAGGCGGCGGTTTCGGCCGGGCCACCGCGCTCGCGCTCGCCGAGCGCGGCGCGACCGTGATCGCCGCCGACATCGACCGCGCGGCGGCCGAACGCACGGTCGTCCTCACCAAGGCCCTCGGCGCCGTCGGCGCGGCCTACGAGGTGGACGTGGCGGACGCCGCGGCGATGGAGCACTTCGCCGCCGCCGTCCGGTCCGACCACCGCGTCCCCGACATCGTCGTCAACAACGCCGGCATCGCCGTCTCCGGACCGCTGCTCGACACCGGCGTCGACGACTGGGAGCGCATCCTCGGCGTGAACCTGTGGGGCGTCATCCACGGGTCCCGCCTGTTCGCCAAGCAGATGGTCGAACGCGGCGAGGCGCTCCCCAACAAGCCCGACAAGCCCAACTACGGCGGGCACATCGTCAACATCGCGTCGGCCGCCGCGTTCGCGCCGTCCCGCGCGCTGCCCGCGTACTGCACGACGAAGGCGGCCGTGCTGATGCTGAGCGAGTGCCTGCGCGGCGAGCTCGCCGGGCGCCGCATCGGCGTCACCGCCGTCTGCCCGGGGTTCAGCGCCACCGGCATCATGCGGCACGGCACCATCGTCGGCGTCGACGCGGCGGGCCAGGAGCGGATGCGCGCCCGCGCCGACAGGCTCCTGCGGCTGCGGAACTACCCGCCGGAGAAGGTCGCCGAGCGGATCGTCCACGCGATCGCCAAGAACAAGGCCGTCGTGCCGGTGAACGCCGAGGCGCACGTCCTGCACGCCCTGTCGCGGATCGCGCCGGGCGCGATGCGGGCCATCGCCCGCATCCCCGCCCCGCTCGGCTAGCCGCCGGTCAGGGCGGCGGGCCGGTCAGGGCGGCGGGCCGGTCAGGGCAGTAGGTCGGTCGACGGGCGCTGGTGGACCGCGACCCCTCCGGGGTGGTCCAGCAGCGCCAGGTGGGCGGAGTAGCCGGGGCCGGGCGCCAGCTCGTGCAGGACGAACCGTCCGGGATGGTCGTCGCGGCCGGCCCAGGCGAGCAGGCGCGGCTCCTCCCCGGCGGGCGAGGTGCGCAGGCGCGGCATCGGGACGCGCAGGCCGTCGCCGGTGGCCTTGAGAAGGGCCTCCTTGCGCGTCCAGAAGACGAGCAGCTCGGCGGTCGTCGCGGCCGTCTCCCCGGTCGCCAGGACGTGCCCGGCGATGTCGTCGGCGACCTTCCGGGTCTCCTCGACGTCCAGGCCGAGCGGCCCGTGGGACGAGACGGCCACGCCGATGCGGTCGCCCGAGTGGGAGACCGACACCTGCGGCGCGTCCGGACGTCCCGCCACGCGCGGGCGGCCGTGCGGCTTGTCGCAGTCGGGGCAGGCGCGGTCGATCTCCACCCGCTCGGGCGGCAGGCCCAGAAGATCACCCAGCGCGAAGCGGGTGAGGGCCACGCCGAGGGTGAAGCGCTCGCGGTCGGCGTCGCGGAGGTAGCGCTCGCGGCGGGCCCGCTCGGTCGGGTCGAGGACGGCGGTCAGGGCAGGGGTCGCGGCGGTGCGCTCGGCCCACCAGACGGTCACCGGATCCACCGACACCTCCATTCGCTGCTGCTTGTCGTCACTTCCACGGCTCCGGCGGCTCGCGGGCCCGTCTCCGGGCCCCTTCGCCACGCCCCAGCGACATTAGCCGATGACGGCACGAGACCGAACAGGCTTCGCCGGTCGGGTCATTGGGGACCGTCCGCCCAATTCACCGCGAATACGGAAGCGGGCCGTGGAACGGCGTTCCGTTCCACGGCCCCTCGCGGAGTCTTGACGTTCGGTGTCCGGGCCTACACCCAGGACACGCCTTGCGGCTTCACGGCCACGGGCTTCAACCTCCTCCTCCCCAGGCTCTACCACGCCGGACGGCACTCCCAGCCGACGTGACCCTCCCCTTTACCGCCCCACCCTAGAAGTCTCTGACAGAGAGCACGACATGATCCGGCCGATTCAGGCCAGAAATGGTTTAGCGCAGCGAAGACAGCACTTCCCGTGCAGCGTCGGTCGCATTGGTCAGGGCGCTTTGCTGTACTGACTCCGGCTTGGTCCCGGATGGCAGCTGCCGACTGTAACCAACCCTGATCACCACGTTGCCACGGCGTGCGGTGACTTCTCCCACAACGAGCGGCTGGCCCTTGTCCTCCCGGAAACTCCGGAAGGCCTCATCGCCCAGGCCGGACACCGGATCAAGGGCGAACGTGCGCGCCAGCGGGGCGCTGTGGGCCTGCGTCCAGCGGGCCCCGTAGTTGCGCTTCGCGTCGCCGACGGCGTCCGGGAGGGTCGTCGTCGGGTACAGGTACATCTCGACCAGCAGCCAGCGGAAGGGCGCCTTCGAGGTGAACGTGCAGGTCGCGAGGGTGTTGTTGGAGTTCGGCTGCTTGCTCGCGCCCGGCACGACCCGGTTCAGGACGGCCCCGGACACCGTCCCGCAGGCCTCCGGAAGGGCCAGCGCGGTGAACGCCCTGCCGGTCGGCTGAGCCGCTTTGGACGGCGTTTTCGGCGGCGCGGACGTCTTCGAAGGTGCGGAATGCGGCGACTCGCCGGTTCCGGCCGGTGCCTGGAGGCCGGTTTCGGTCGGACCGGCTTTCGGCGTCCCGCCGCCCGACACGGACGGCACCAGCAGGAAGACCGCCGCCGCGGCCACCGCGAACGACACGCCCGCGACCAGGACCACCAGCATCCGCGGACGCCGCTCCGCCTTCGGCGACTCCGGCGCCGAGTACACCCGCCGGAACTGCTCCCCGCCCCGCGCCAGCCCGCCCCCGCCACCCCCGTGACCGGGCGGAACGTCCCCGAGCCCACCACCATGACCAGGCGGAACGTCCCCGAACGCCTCGGCATGGCCGGGCGGGACGCCCCCTTGATCGAACTCCTCAGGCGGCCAGCGCTCCTCCTCCGAGGGCGGCCAGGGCTCCTCCTCGGCGGGCAGGCGGCCCTCCCGTTCGGAAGGCGGCCAGCGCTCTTCCCCGTGGGGCGGCCACGCCTCCCCTTCAGCGGGCGGGCGGGCCCCCTCCCCGGGAGGCGGCCAGGGCTCTTCTTCGGGGGGTGGCCAGCTGTCGGACGTGGTCGGGGGACGCCCCGAACCGGCCCCGCCGGACTGCGTCGGACGGCCCACGCTGCGGCTCCTCACTCCCCCGATTACCGCCGGTCCCCACGACGGTAGACGGGCCGGGCACGGCCACGCCAGGGCCGCGCCGCGGGACTGTCGGACCCGGTCGTCAGAATGGGACCGTGCTGCTGTCGGAGATCGCCCGGGCGTCGGCCGAGGTCGCCGCCGAGCCGGGCCGCAAGGCCAAGGTCAGCGCCCTGGCGGGCGTCCTGCGCGCCGCCGGGCCCGCGGACGCGGCCGTCGTGGTCGCCTACCTGTCCGGCGAGCTGCCGCAGCGGCAGATCGGGGTCGGGTACGCGTCCCTGCGCGACCTTCCTGCCGGGGCGTCCGAGCCGTCCCTGACGGTGGCCGGGGTGCACGAGGCGTTCGGCGAGATCGGCGCGGTCTCCGGGGCCGGGTCCGTGGCGCGGCGGCGCGAGCTGGTGCGGGCCGTGTTCGCCCGCGCCACGCGCGCCGAGCAGGAGTTCCTCGTCCGGCTGCTGTCCGGCGAGCTGCGGCAGGGCGCGCTGGACGGGGTGATGACCGACGCCGTCGCCACCGCCGCCGGGGTGCCGCTCGCCGAGGTCCGGCGGGCCGTCATGCTGCGCGGCGCGCTCGGCCCGGTCGCCACCGCCGCCCTCGCCGACGAG
>NZ_RFFG01000224.1 GCF_003696215.1 Actinomadura harenae
GTCGCGTCCGAGCCCGCCCCGGTGCCGGGCGAGCTCGCCGCGGACGCCGCCCGGCTGCTGCGCGCGCTGCCGGACTCGGGGCTGCCCGAGCCGCGCCGGGCGTTCCTGGAGGCGCAGCTGAGGGCGCTGGAGTGCGTCGCGCGGCGGCTGGACGGCCGTCCGCTCGGGTTCCTCGCCGAGGTCCGGGCGTACTTCGAGGTGGACATCGAGCCCGTCCCGCCGGACCGGTACGCCAACGTCCACGAGCTGATCGACGAGCTGCTGCCCGGCTCCGGCGGGCCGCGCGCGAAGCTGGCCGCCTTCCGGGAGCGGGACCGGCTCGCCCCGGACGCGCTGGGACGGGCCGTCCGGGTGCTGTCGGGCGCGTTGCGTGAGCTGACGGCGGAACGGTTCGGGCTGCCGCCCGGTGAGGCCGTGGACTACGAGGTGGTCCGCGACCGTCCGTGGAACGCCTTCAACCGCTACCAGGGCGGCTACCGGTCACTGGTCACGATCAACGCGGACGCGGGCCACGGCTTGTCGGCGCTCCCCCACCTGGCGACACACGAGTGCTACCCGGGGCACCACACCGAACGCTGCGCGAAGGAGGCCGGGCTCGTGCGCGCGCGGGGACAGGACGAGCAGGCCATCGCGCTCGTCAACACCCCGCAGTGCCTCATCGCCGAGGGCATGGGCGAGGCCGCGCTGGACGCGGCGCTCGGCGACGGCTGGGGCCCGTGGACCGCCGAGGTCCTGGCGTCCGAGGGCCTCCACCTGGACGGCGAGCTCGCCGAACTCCTCCTGCCGCTCACCGCGCAGCTGCTGTCCGCGCGGCAGGACGCGGCCATCATGCTGCACGACCGGCACGCCGACCCCGAGACGGCCGTCGCCTACCTCGAACGGTGGATGCTCGTGGACGAGACGCGGGCACGGCACATGGTCCGGTTCCTGACCGATCCGCTATGGCGCGCCTACACCGTCACCTACATCTCGGGCTCCACGCTCGTGCGCGCGTGGATGCACGCAGGCCGGGACGAGTCGCCGACCGAGCGCTACCGCCGGCTGCTGACCGAACCCCTTCTCCCGTCGACCCTGACGGCCGATCTGGCCGCCACGCGCCGGGGAGCCGCATGACCCCGTCGCCCCGCGAACCGCCTCCCGTCCTCGGCGGCGGGACCGGCCGGGCGTTCCACGCCGACGGCGGCGAGCCCCTCCACCTCCGGCTCGCGCGGTCGGCGCTCTGCCCGGACGGCCTGACGAGCCCGGAGGCCGTGGAGGCCTGGCTCGCCGAGGCGCGCGACGGCGACCGGATGACCGTCCGGCCCGCGCCCCTGTCCGAGCTTCCGGGCTGGAACGTCGATCCCCGCACCGGCGACCTCACGCACGTCAGCGGGGCGTTCTTCACCGTGCACGGGCTGGCGGTCGAGCACCGCGACGCGCCCGTGCCGCGCCGGGAGCAGCCGATCATCGACCAGCCGGAGATCGGGATCCTCGGGCTGCTCGTCCGCGCGTTCGACGGGGTGCCGCACTGCCTCGTCCAGACGAAGGCGGAGCCGGGCAACGTCGGCGGCGTCCAGATCGCGCCGACCGTCCAGGCCACGCGCAGCAACTACACGCGCGTGCACCGGGGCAGGCCGGTGCCGTACCTGGAGCACTTCCGGACGCCGTCCCGGGGGCGGCTGCTCGTGGACGTCCGGCAGTCGGAGCACGGCGCGTGGTTCCTGCGCAAACGGAACCGGAACATGGTCGTCGAGACCCGCGAGGACATCGAGCTCCTGCCCGGGTTCCGCTGGCTGACGCTGCACCGGCTGCACCGGCTGCTGGACCGCGACGACCTGGTGAACATGGACCTGCGGTCGGTGCTGGGCTGCCTGCCGGTCGCCGGGCCCGGCGCGGCGGCGGCGCTCGCGCCCACCGGCGGTTTCCAGGACGCGCTGGCCCGGTCGCTGGACGCGTCGCCCGGCCTCCACGCGGACGCCGACCTGCTGCACTGGATCACCGAGCGGCGGACGCGGACGGACGTCCGGGTCCATCGCGTCCCGCTGTCCGGGATGGCCGGGTGGCGGCACGACGGCACCACCGTCACCCCGGAGGACGGCCGCTCCTTCGAGGTCGCGGGCGTGACGGTCGGCACGGCCGGGCGTGAGGTGGACGACTGGTCGCAGCCCGTGGTGCGGCCGCTCGGGACGTCCGTCGCGGCGTTCCTGGTGAAGCGGATCGACGGCGTCCTGCACCTGCTCGCGCAGGCGCTCGCCGAGCCGGGGTGCAGCGACGTGCTGGAGCTCGCGCCCACCGTCCAATGCGTTCCGCACGATCTCGACGGGGGGCCGCCCCAGGTCAGGCCGCCTTTCCTGGACGATGTGCTCGCCGCCGGGCCGGACCGCGTCCGGTTCGCGGCCACGCTGTCGGAGGAGGGCGGGCGGCTCTACCACGCGCGCGGCCGCTACCTGATCGTCGAGGCCGCCCCCGGCGACGGCGGCCCCGACGAGGGCCCCGAGGAGAGTCCGGACTTCCGCTGGCTCACGCTCCGCCAGTTCGCGGCGCTGCTGCCGCACAGCCACTACGTCAACGTGCAGGCCCGCAGCCTGCTCGCCTGCCTGTACTCCCTGCCCGGCCGATGACCCCAGCCCCTCCTTGTTCTAGGGACTCGTGACGATGACGAGATGCCGCATCTGCTCCGGTCCGGTCCGCGAGTTCCTCGACCTCGGACGGCAGCCCAGGTCCGACGCGTTCCTCCCGCCCGGCGAACTGGACGGGGAGTTCTTCTTCCGGCTGGCCGTGGGCGTGTGCGGGGACTGCGCGATGGTGCAGCTGACCGAGCCCGTCCCCGCCGAGGCGATGTTCCACCGCGAGTACCCGTACCGGACGTCGCAGTCGGCGCGGATGACCGAGCACTTCGCGCGCACCGCGCACCGGCTCGTGGACGGCGTCCGTGACCGTCCCGGCGCGTTCGTCGTGGAGGTCGGCTGCAACGACGGCGGCATCCTGCCGGCGCTCGTGCGCGCGGGCGTCCGGCACCTGGGCGTCGACCCGTCCGGGCGGGCCGCCGAGGAGGCCGCCGGACGCGGCGCGCGGGTCATGACGGCGTTCTTCGACAAGGCGTCCGCCGCGGAGATCCGCTCCGCCGAAGGCCCCGCCGACCTGATCTTCTCCGCCAACACGGTCAGCCACGTGCCCGACCTCGCCTCCGTCTTCGCCGGGGCCGACCACCTCCTCACCACGGGCGGACGCCTGGTCTTCGAGGACCCCTACCTCGGCGACGTCCTCGCCCGGACGGCGTTCGACCAGGTCATCGACGAGCACGTGTACTTCTTCACCGCGACGTCCGTGCGGGAGGCCGCCCGCCGCTTCGGCTTCGAGCTCGTCGACGTCGAGCCCCTGGACGTCCACGGAGGGCAGCTCCGCTTCACCGTGGGGCGGCCCGGCAGGCATCCGGTGAGCGGCGCGGTCGCGGGGGCGCTGCGCCGCGAGGAGCGGGACGTCCCGGAGCTGGACGCGTTCGCCGCGCGGGTCGGCCGCGTCCGGGACGAGCTGACCGCGCTGCTGCGGGCGCTCCGCGACGACGGCCGCAGCGTCGTCGGGTACGGCGCGACCGCCAAGAGCGCGACCGTGACGAACTACTGCGGCATCGGCCCCGAGCTGCTGCCGTTCGTGTGCGACTCCACCCCGGCGAAGCAGGGCCTGGTGACGCCCGGGACGCACATTCCGGTGCGCCCGCCGGACGCGTTCGCCGACCCCTACCCCGACTTCGCGCTGCTGTTCGCCTGGAACCACGCCGAGGAGATCATGGCCAAGGAGCACGCCTTCGGCGCGGCGGGCGGCCGGTGGATCCGCTACGTCCCCGACGTCCGCGTCGTCTGAGGAGGCGGTCCGGTGCAGGTCACGGGATGGGCGGCGGGAGCGCTGCCCGGTCTGGCGCTCGCGGGCGCGGGGATCGTCGCCGCCGCCGCGTGCGCGCGTCCGTTCACCGGCCCGCCCGGACGGGCCGCCGG
>NZ_RFFG01000225.1 GCF_003696215.1 Actinomadura harenae
GGGCACCCCCGGCGCGCGGGCGTTCCTGCGCGGGCTCGCCGCGATCGGCCCGGCCGAGGTCCGCGCCGTCGCCACGCGCGCTGCGGACGGCATGGGCGCGGACGAGCCGTCCTGGGCCGGGGACCTCGGAGCGGTCACGCCCGGCCAGGTCTGGCTGATCCAGGAGGGCCCGCTCGACGGCGACCGGCTCATCTGCGAGTTCCGCTACCCGGATGGTCGCGGGCTGCACGCGATCGCCGTCCGGCTCGGCTACGGGGACACGCCCGGCGAGATCGTCCCGGTCGGGGACGTCCCGGCGCTGATGACCGCGGCCCGGCAGGCGATGCAGGCCGAGCTGTGCACCGTCCAGCCGTTCTCGCCCGCGGCGGTGGGTGAGCGCCTGCGCGCCGTGCTCGACGGCGCGCAGGCGGTACCGGACGAGTGCTACCCGGCGCTCGCCCTCGCCCGGCACCGCGCCTCGCTCCTGCCCTAGCTTCTGAACCAGGCCCTGGGCGCTCTTCCCTAGGCGCCTGCGTCGCCCTCTCTAGCTGAGCCGCCGGTAGCGGCGGACGGCCAGCGGCAGCGACACCGCCGTGATCACCAGCGGCCAGGCGACGGCCAGCGCGAGCGCGTGGGTCCCGGGCCAGGAGTGGGACTCCCATCCCGGCTGGCCGAACAGGCCGCGGCAGGCCGTGACGGTCGCCGACAGCGGGTTCCACTCGGCGATCGCGCCCAGCCAGCCCGGCATCGTGGACGGGTCGATCATCGCGCTCGACAGGAACCCGACCGGCCAGACCAGCACCTGGATCACCATCACCGACTCCGGCCCCTTGGCCACCAGGCCGAGCCAGACGCCCGCCCACACCAGCGAGGCGCGCAGCAGGAGCAGCAGCCCGAACCCGGCCAGCGCCCGGACGGGCCCGTCGTGCCAGCGCCACCCGATCGCCAGGCCGCAGAGCGCCATCACCGCGAGGCCGAGCACGGCGTCCACCAGGTCGGCCGCGCAGCGCCCGGCGACCGGCGCGGACGCCGACAGCGGCAGGGCGCGGAACCGGTCGGTGATCCCCCGGGACGCGTCGGCCGCGATCGCGGTGAACGTGCCCTCCAGGCCGAACGCCATGGTCAGGGCGAACATCCCGGGCATGATGAACTCGCGGTAGTTCCCGCCGGGGGCCTCCATCTGGCCGCCGAACAGGTAGCCCATCATCAGCACGACCATCACCGGGAACGCGAGCGCGGCGATCAGCGCGCCGGGCCTGCGGACCCGGCGTTCCAGCTCGCGGACGGTCATCGTCCAGGCGTCCACGGCGGTCCAGCGCAGTGTCGCGGTCGTCCGGCGCAGCGTCGCGGCGGTCATCGCACGGCCTCCTTCTCCTTGGCGGGCTGATCCTTGGCGGGAACGGCCTGCTCCCTTTCGGTGAGGCGGAGGAAGACCTCGTCGAGGGTGGGGCGGCGCACGGCGATGTCGGCGACGGTGACGTGCACGTCGTCCAGGGCGCGGAGCGTCCCGGCCAGCGCGCCGACCCGGTCGGCGACCGGCGCGGACAGCCGCAGCTCGTCCTCGTCGACCTCGGGCCGGAACCCGGTGACGCGCTCGACGGCGGCGGACGCGGCGGCCAGGTCCCCCGGGTCGGCGATCACCACGTCGAGACGGTCGCCGCCGAGCTCGGCCTTCAGCCCGTCCGGGGTGCCGGACGCGATCACGCGGCCGTGGTCGATCACCGACACCTCGTCGGCGAGACGGTCGGCCTCCTCCAGGTACTGCGTGGTCATCAGGACGGTGGTGCCGCCGTCCGCCAGGCCGCGGACGGCCCGCCAGACCTCGGCGCGGGCGCGCGGGTCGAGCCCGGTGGTCGGTTCGTCCAGGAACAGGACGGCGGGGGCGAGCAGCATCCCGGCGGCGAGGTCGAGGCGGCGGCGCATCCCGCCGGAGTAGGTCCCGGCCGGGCGGTCCGCGGCGTCCGCGAGGCCGAAGGACTCGAGCAGTTCGTCCGCGCGGCGGCGGGCGGCGCGGCGGGTCAGGTGGGCGAGGCGCCCGAACATCACGAGGTTGCGGCGTCCGGTCAGCACCTCGTCCACGGCGGTGTGCTGCCCGACCAGGCCGATCCGGGCGCGGACGCGGGCCGCGTCGCGGACGGCGTCGTGCCCGTCGACCTCGGCCCGGCCCTCGTCGGGGCGGGCGAGCGTGGCGAGGATCCTGACGGTCGTCGACTTGCCCGCGCCATTGGGCCCGAGCAGCCCGTGGACCGTCCCGGCACGGACGGCCAGGTCGAGCCCGTCCAGCGCGGTGGTGTCGCCGTAGCGCTTGCGCAGGGACTCGGCCAGCACGGCGGTTCTCATCCGTCCTCCAACTCTGTACGGCGTACATAATGGAGTGTGCCACAGATCTCCGTACGTCGTACAAAGTTTTTCCGGAGACCTTCGCGATCTCTGCGAGGATGGGAGCGTGACGACCGAGTACACCGGCGCCGGCGACCCGCGCCGCAGCCTGGAGCTGCTCTGGGGCGTGCGGGAGAGGCCGCGCCGGGGGCCGCGCCCGAAGCTGACCCCCGGGCAGATCGTCGGACGGGCGGTCGAGATCGCCGACGCGGACGGCCTGGAGGCGGTGTCGATCCGCCGGATCGCCGACGACCTCGGCGTCTCCCCCATGTCGATCTACACCTACGTGCCCGGCAAGGCCGAGCTGCTGGACGCCATGCTCGACCGGGCGCTCGGCGAGGTCGTCCCGCCCGGCGGCGAGGTGACCGGCTGGCGCGCCCGGGTGGCCCACATCGCGCGCGAGAACTGGCGGATCTACCACGCGCACCCCTGGCTGCTCCAGGTCGCGACGGCGCGCCCGCCGCTCGGCCCGAACCTGCTCGGCAAGTACGAGCACGAGCTGCTCACCGTCGAGGGCCTGGGCCTCACCGACCTGGAGATGGACGCCGCGATCGCCCTGATCAACGGCCTCGCCGAGACCACCGCGCGGACGTCGGTGAACCGCGCGCGGGCGGAGCGCCGCACCGGGCTGACCGACCGGGAGTGGTGGGAGGCGACCGCGCCGTTCCTGGCCGAGCACGTCGACGCGTCCCGCTACCCGGTCAGCAGCCGCGTCGGCACTGCGTCGAGCGAGACCTACGACGCGGCCGTCGGCCCCGAGCACGCCTTCGAGTTCGGCCTGGCCCGCATCCTGGACGGCATCGAGACCCTGATCACCGCCCGGCGCGCCGGAGACTCACCCGCCGGCTGACGACCGGCTAGCGGCGGGGGTTGGCGCGGCGGGTCGCGGTCGCCTGGGTCGGGTCGTCCGGCCAGGGATGGCGCGGATAGCGTCCACGCAGCTCGGCCCGGACGGCCCTGTACCCGTCCCGCCAGAACGAGGCCAGGTCGGACGTCACGGCGGCCGGACGCCCCGCGGGCGAGAGCAGATGCACGACGAGCGGGACGCGCCCGCCCGCGATCCGCGGCGTGGCGTCCCAACCGAACAGCTCCTGAAGCTTGACGGCCAGCACCGGATGCTCGCCCGCATAGTCCACGCGCACGCGCGAGCCGGACGGCACCTCGACGCGTTCCGGCGCGAACTCGTCCAGCCGCGCGGCGCACTCCCACGGGAGCAGGGACCGCAGCGCGGACACCACGTCGATCTTCGTCAGGTCCGAACGGCGGCGCGCGCCGGACGCGTCGATCCACGTTCCGGCGTGCTCGACCAGGGCCGCGTCGTCCATCGCGGGCCAGGGTTCGCCCAGCTCACGGTGCAGGAACGCGAGCCGCTCGCGCAGGGCGCCCGCGGCCTCGGTCCAGCGGAGCAGGGCCGAGCCCTCGGCCCGCAGGCCGTCCAGGAGCGCGCCGCGCACCGCCCCGGCCCCGGGGTCGCGGAGCGGACGCGCCGCCAGCTCGATCGCGCCGAGCCGCTCGACCC
>NZ_RFFG01000226.1 GCF_003696215.1 Actinomadura harenae
GGCGTCCTGCCTGGGCGTGTGGCGGCACGCGCCCGACCGGGCCCCCAGCACTCCCGGCGACGACGCGTGGGCCGTGGTGGCGCTGCACCGGCTCGCCGTCCGGCTGGGGCTGCGCCGCGAGCCGCCGCCCGGCGACCACGCCGCCCGCCTGCACCGGACCCTGCTCCAGCGGCTGGAGGAGCACCGGTCCTTCGACCTGTCCGCCGAACCTCTCGCGATCTGAAGGTGGCCACCATGACCTCTGTTCCGAACCTGTCGTCCGACCCGGTCCTCGCCTGGCTCACCGAGCGGGCCGCGCTCTACCTCGAACGCCCGCCCGCCGAGCTCGACCCCGCGACCCCGCTCCAGGAGTACGGGCTCGACTCGGTGTACGCGGTCGCGTTCTGTGGCGACATCGAGGAGCGGTACGGCATCGAGATCGAGCCCACCACGGCCTGGGACCACCCGTCCCTCGCCGCGCTCACCGGCTACCTCCGCCCGCTCCTCCCCGGGACGGCGCGGTCCGCCGGGCGGGAGGGGTGAGCGTCCGGCGCGGCGGCCTGACCGTCGGGCAGCAGGCGCTCTGGCTGCTGTACCGGCAGGACCCGGCGGGCGCGGCCTACAACGTGATGTGCGCGTTGCACGGCACGTTCGACGCCGTCCGGCTCGCCGAGGCGGTGCGCGTCGCGGGCGGACGGCACGACCTGGTCCGGTCGGCCTTCGCCGAGGACGCGTCGGGCCCGCACCGGCTCGTCCACGACACGGCCCTGGTCCGGCTGGAGGTCCGCGACCTGCCGGGGGCGTCCCGCGCGCGGCTCGCCGGGGCGGCGCGGACGGCGGGACTCGAACCGTTCCGGCTGGAGCGGGACGGCGCGTTCCGGGCCGTCCTGTTCCGGGGCGCGGACGAGCACCTCCTCCTGGTCGCGGGGCATCACGTCGCCACCGACGCGATGTCCCAGTGCGGACTGGTGCGGCACATCCTGGACGCGTACGCCGACCTGACCGAGGGACGCGTCCCGCAGAGTGAGCCGCTGCCGTCCTTCGAACGGCAGGTCGAACGCGAGCGGGCCCTCCAGGACACCCCGCGCTTCACCGACCACGAACGGCACTGGCGGCGAGTCTGCGCAGGCGCGCCAACCCTGGAACTGCCCGTGGACCGGCCGCGTCCGCGCCGGGCGCGGACCGGCGGCCGGACGCACGAGCTGCGCCTCGACCCCGCGCTCGTCACCGGCGTCCGGGACGCGGCGGCGCGCGCGAGCACCACACCGTTCGCGGTGATGCTGACCGCGTTCCGGCTGCTGCTGCACCGCTACACCGGCGAGCGCGACATCGTCCTCGGCTGCCCGGTCGGCGTCCGCCGCGCGGCCGGGCTGCGCGAGACGGTCGGCTACTACGTCAACCCCGTCGTGCTGCGCGCCGAGATCGCGGCGGACACGTCCGCCGCCGACCTGCTGGCCGCCGCGCACACGGAGGTGCGGGACGCGACCGCGCACCAGGACCTGCCCTTCCCGCTGCTGCCCGGCGTCCTCGGCGTCCGCCGGGACCCGGCCCGCGCGCCGCTGTTCCAGATCACCTTCACGCTCGTCGCCACCGGACGCCTGGACCCGGTCGCCGACCTGCTCGCGGGCGGCGTCCGGGAGATCGAGTACCGGGGGATGCGCCTCGCCGCGTGCGACCTGGACCAGCAGGAGGGCCAGTTCGACCTCGCGGTCGAGGTGCTCGCCGGGAGCGGCGGCACCCGGGTGCTCTTCCGCTACCGCGACGACCTGTACGAACCGGAGACGATGCGCAGGCTCGGGCGGCACTACGTCCGTCTCCTGTCGGCGCTGGCCGGGACGCCGCCGGACGAACCCGTCCGGCCGCCCGCGCCGGACGCCGAGGAGCGGGCCGAGCTGATGGCGCTCGGCCGGGTGAGGAGCCGAACGTGACCGACTCGCTGACCGTGCCCGACCTGCCGACGGAGCCCCTCACAGAGTCCGCGCCGGACGCCGGGGCGACGCTGCCGGACCTGGTCGCCGCGCGCGCCGCCGCCGCCCCGGACGCCCTTGCCGTCGCCGCCGTGGACGACCCGTCCGACCGCCTCTCCTACGGCGAGCTCCTCGCGCGCGCCGCCGCGCTCGCGGGACGACTGCGCGCCTTGGGCGTGGACTCCGAGACGCCGGTCGGCGTCTGCGTCGCGCGCGGCCCGGCGGCGGTCACCGCGCTGCTGGCCGTCTGGCGCGCCGGTGCCGCCTACCTGCCGCTCGACCCCGCGCACCCCCGCGAGCGGCTGCGCGGCATCATGGCGGACGCCGACGTCCGCCATGTCGTCGCCGACGCGTCCAACGCCGGCCTCGCCACCGAACTGACCGGCGCGCGCGGGCTGGTCGTCCGGGCCGACAAGGAGTACGACGCACCGGGTGGCGGGGTGGGTGCGGCCGATCCGCAGGGGGCCGCCTACATCCTGCACACGTCCGGGTCGACCGGCCGTCCGAAGGGCGTGGTGGTCACGCACGAGGGCATCGCGAACCGCGTCCTGTGGACGGTCCGGACGCACGGCATCGGCCCCGGCGACCGCGTGCTCTGGAAGACCGCGCTGAGCTTCGACGCCGCAGGGTGGGAGATCTTCGCCCCGCTCGTCGGCGGCGCGACGGTGCTCACCGCGCCGCCCGGGGCCGAACGGGACACCGCCGCGCTCGTCCGCGCCGTCCGCGACGGGCGGGCCACGGTGCTCCAGGGCGTCCCGACGCTGCTGCGGCACCTCGCGGACGAACCGGGCTGGAACGGCTGCGGGTCGCTGCGCCTGGTGTTCTCGGCGGGGGAGCCACTGCGGGCCGACCTGGCCAGGGCGCTGCTCGCGCCGCTCGGGCCGTCCGCCGCCGTGTGGAACACCTACGGCCCCACCGAGTGCTCGATCGACGTCACCGCGCACCGGTTCGAGCCGGGGCATCCGGCCGACCGCGTCCCCGTCGGCGTCCCGATCGACGGGATGCACGTGGTCGTCCTGGACGAGCGCGGCGAACCGGCACCGCTCGGCGCGCCCGGCGAGCTGTTCGCGGGCGGCCCGGGCGTCGCGCGCGGCTACCTCGGCCGCCCCGACCTGACCGCCGACCGGTTCGTGCCCGACCCGTACGGCCCGCCCGGCGCCCGCCTCTACCGGACGGGCGACCGGGTGCGCTGGCGCCCCGACGGCCTGCTGGAGTTCCTCGGCCGCCTGGACGACCAGGTCAAGGTGCGCGGCGTGCGGATCGAGCCCGCCGAGGTGGAGACCGCGCTGCTGGCCTGCCCGCAGATCCGCGAGGCCGCCGTCACCGTCCGGCCCGGTCCGGCCGGGGACGACCGCGCGCTGACCGCGCACCTCGCCGGGGAGCGGATCCCCGTGGCCGCGCTGCGCGACGTCCTGCGCGCCCGGCTGCCCGAGCATCTCGTCCCGACCCGGTACGCGTGGCACGACGCGCTGCCGCGCACGTCCGGCGGCAAGCTCGACCGGCGGGCCCTCGCCGCCGCGCCGCTGCCCGCCGACGACGCCACGGAACCTTCGACGCGGGTCGCGAGTGCCGCGCGCACCGGGCCGGAACGGCTGCTGGCCGGGCTCTGGGCCGAGCTTCTCGGGCTGCCCGGCGCGGGCCCCGAGGACGACTTCTACGAGCTCGGCGGCGACTCGCTGCTGGCCGGACGCCTCGCCACCATGATCACCGCGGCGACCGGACGGGACGTCCCGCTGACCGGCCTGCTCGCCGCCCCGACCCTCGCCGCGCAGGCCCGGCTGGTCGCGGGCGCGTCCGCCGGGACGGACGGCCCCC
>NZ_RFFG01000227.1 GCF_003696215.1 Actinomadura harenae
AACGGCAGGTGCGCGGCGTCGGCGAGCGCGGGCCCCCGCCAGAGCGCCAGGGCCTCGCGCAGCGCGGACGCGCGGGCGCGGGCGTCCGGAATGTCGCGCGCGGAGGAGACGCGGGCCTCGAACTCGTGCGCGTCCACGGCCTCGCGCGGGACGGCGAGCCGGTAGCCGCCGGGACGCGACTCGATCGCCTCCCGGCCGATCGCCGCGCGCAGCCGCGAGACGAGGGACTGGAGCGCGTTGGGGGCCCCGGCGGGCGGATCGTCCTCCCACAGGTCGTCGATCAGCCGCTCGGCCGGGATCGTCCGGCCGGGTTCCAGCGCCAGCCGGGTCAGCAGCATCCGCAGCCGCGCCCCGCCGAGCCCGACGGCGGGGCCCTGGCCGTCGTCGGCGGAGCGGTCGTCCCCGTGCCGGACCTCGACCGGCCCCAGAATCGCTATCCGCACGTCTCGATTGTCCATGAAAGGACGACACCCCCGGGCGCTGTACGGCGCGCCGGGGGTGTCGTCATCCGAAGGCGGACGGGCCGGGCGTGGCCCGTTCCGCGGGTGGTGTCAGGAGGCCTTCTGCTTGGGCTTGGCGTCGTCCAGCGCGGCCAGCTCGAAGTCGGCGCGCGGCTGCTCGACGGTGGCCAGCGAGACGGTCTCGCGCTTGAGGAACAGCGCGAGCGTCCAGTCCGCCAGGACGCGGATCTTCCGGTTGACGGTCGGGACCATCAGGCCGTGGTAGGTCCGGTGGAAGAACCACGCGGGCCAGCCCTTGAGCTTGAACCCGAGCGGGTTCGCGACGCCCTTGTGCAGGCCGAGTCCGGCCACGGCGCCGAGGTTGCCGTGGACGTACGGCTTGAGCGACTTGCCCCGCAGCGAGCGGACGATGTTCGCGGCCAGGACCTTCGACTGCCGCAGCGCGTGCTGGGCGTTCGGCGGGCAGAACATGCCCTCCTGGGTGAGGTCCGGGATGGCGGCGTTGTCGCCCGCGGTGAACGCGCGGACCATGCCCTCGATGGTGAGGTACTCGGTGCCCTTGATGCGGCCCCGCTCGTCCAGCGGCAGGTCGGTGTGCCTGACCACCGGCGACGGCTTGACGCCCGCGTTCCAGACCAGCGTCCCGGACGGGAAGCGGCTGCCGTCCGAGAGCTCGATCTCGCCGCCGACCGCCGACTGGAGGAAGGTCTTCAGCTTCACGTCGATGCCGCGGCCGCGCAGCTGCTCGGCCGTCCACTTGCCCATGTCCGGACCGACCTCGGGGAGGATCCGGTCGGACGCCTCGACCAGCACGAACCGCAGGTCCTGCGGCGTGATCTTCCGCATGTACTTGGTCGCGTCGCGGACCATGTCCTCGACCTCGGCGATCGCCTCGACGCCCGCGAAGCCGCCGCCGACGAACACGAAGGTCAGCGCCTTGCGGCGGATCTCGACCTCGTCGGTCGACTCGGCGACCTCCAGCTGCTCCAGCACGTGGTTGCGCAGGTGGATGGCCTCACCGACGGTCTTGAGGCTGAAGCCCTCCTCGGCCAGGCCGGGGATGGGCAGGATCCGGGGGACGGCGCCGGCGGCCATCACCAGGTAGTCGTAGTTGATCCGCTCCGGCGGTCCCGCGAGCGGCTGCACGATGGCCCAGCCCTCGTCGTGGTTCAGCTCCGTGACCCGCGCCTTGCGCACGGTGCACTTGGGGAGCACCCGGCGCAGCGGGACGACGACGTGCCGCGGGGAGATGTTCCCGGCCGCGGCCTCGGGGAGGAACGGCTGGTAGGTCATGTACGAGTTGGGGTCGACGATCGTGACCTTGACCTCGCCCCGCTTGAGTTCCCGCTTCAGCTTCTTCTGAAGCCGCAGAGCGGTGTACATGCCCACGTAGCCGCCGCCCACGATCAGGATGTGGGGAGCGCCAGGGGTGCCCTCGGCGGTCCTGGCCATCGCGGCCTCCTAGTTTCACGCTTGGCTTGTGAAGGTATTCACAAGCTACCTCCGGGTTTGCACTGCCATGAATCTTCAACAAGCCGAAGAAGGGCAGTTGTTTCCAGAGCGTCAAACTTGGAGCGTTGTAACGCGGTGAAACACGTCACGTCTTTACCATCCTATGCGAACGGTGGGACTCATCTCACATCGGTGAGATGATCCGGACCTCGGCCCTACCACCGCGAGCGGCGCCGTTCCCTGGGGATCGAAAGACCCGATCCACCCCGCCGGAACCCCTAGGGTTAGGCCGGACGTGGAAGGGGGCGCCGGCCTGGGCTCGCGCACCGCCGAGAGAAGGGACAACGGTGGAGCGCGGCGTAGCGACTCGCCCGGGAGCGTATAGACGATGAACAACATCTCTCCGAAGCGACGCAACCACATGAGCGACAACGCACGGCCTTCTCAGAAGGCGCCACATCGTCCGGACAAGAGAGGCGGCTCACACGCCCGGTCCGGACGCCGCGGACGTGCCTCCGCGGCCGCGGCCCTGGCGGCGGTGGTGACCCTCGGCCTGTCGGGGTGCGGCCTCATCGGCCAGCCCCAGAACAAGAGTGCCGAGCTCGCGGAGTGGTTCACCGTGACCAGCCCCGTGTTCCGGGATGGCGGCGACTTGCCCGCGCGCTACGCCTGCTCGACGTACTCTGGTTCCGCCGCGCTGGGCAAGACCCCGCCACTTCGCTGGTCGGCGGGTGGCGTTCGCAACGCCCAGTCCTATGCCATCGTGGTGGACGACCCGGACGCCGCCGGCGGCACCTACGTGCACTGGGTGGTCGCCGGGATCGACCAGGCTCAGCACGAGCTGGTCGAGGGAGGACGGCTCGGCACCATGGTCGAGGCGCACAACACCGCGAAGAAGGTGGGCTACACCCCGCCGTGTCCGCCGAAGGGCGAGCGGCACCGGTACCGGTTCACCGTCTACGCGCTGGACACCAGGGTTCCCTTCCCGAACGGGGCCTCGCTGCAGACCGCGCTGGGCGACATCGCCAAGCACACCGTCGGGCGGGGCAGGATCACGGGGAACTTCGGCGACAAGTAGACGCGTTCCCCCGGAGACCTTCGGGTCACCGGAGCGGCGCTGAGAAGTGCGGACCCCGCGGGTCCGGAGGACAGGGGCGTACCGGACGGTCCGAATCGGCCATTCGAGACGCATCGGGTGAGGGATTATGTGCGCGAAAGGTGTGACAACGGTCATAGCGGTCGGACAGAATCGGTTGAGGTCCGCCGGGTACCGACCGCGCACGATGATCGGGACCGACCCGCGGTCCGCGCTGGCGACTCTCGCCGGGCCAAGACAATGGGTGGTGGCATGACTTCTACAATCGTGGTCTTCGGCCTCGTGCTGGTCGTGGTCCTGGTGGTCGTCCTGGTGGTCCTGGGCCTGCGCGCCCGGGGCGACGGCGGCGACGCCGACGACAACTGGACGGCCGAGAACGAGCAGCCGCGCGAGCGCGGACGGGGACGCCGGCGTGCGCCCGAGCCCCACCCCGGCGGATACGACGACGGCGGATACGACGACGGGTACGACCAGGGTTACGACGGCGCCGACCAGGGCTTCGAGCCCGGCTTCGACCGCCGCGTGGCCGGTCCCGGCGGAGACGTCCCGGTCGCGGGTCAGGCCCCGATGGCCGCCCCCACCGGCGGGCAGGCGCCCCCGGCCCCCGGCGCGCTCGCCGGTCCGGGCCTCGGCGGCCCCCCGAACCCCGTCCCCGACCCGTTCGGCGCCGGTGGCGACCCCTTCGGTGCCGGCGGCGACCCGTTCGCCGCTCCGGGCGCCCCGAACG
>NZ_RFFG01000228.1 GCF_003696215.1 Actinomadura harenae
CTGGCAGCCCAACGCCGAGAACGCGCCCGCATCCGCAGCCAACGCCAACAACGATGGGGCCGCCCCCGCAGCAAAGCCGCGTGACCAAACCCGGCAAACCTTCCCGGTCAGCGCACTAGGTGGTCGTTCCGGGAGCGGGACTCGGCGGCCCAGTGCGGGGCGTTCCATTGGTCGGCGATGGCGGCGGCCCGGGTGAAATGGGCGGCGGCCTGGGCGTCGAGGCCGAGGAGGACGGCCAGCTCGCCGAGGGTGTGGGCGACGGGACGCAGCGCCAGCGCCAGGCTCTCGGCGCCCGCCGGGGGCCCGTCGCGGTGCGGAAGCAGCGCCGCGTAGACCTCCTCGGCGGCGTCGCGGTCGTCCAGGGCGACGACGGCCATCGCGCGCAGCGACGTGAGGAAGGTGAAGAAGAAGTCGGGACGGATCGGGCCGGGGGACGCGCGGACCTCGCGGGCCTCGGCGTCCAGGCCGTTGGCGTGGAGGGCGAGCGCGAGCAGGTCGGACGTCATGGGGCCGAGGGCGGTGTGGAGGGCGCGCACGTCGTCCAGGTGCTCGCCGAGTGTTCCGGCGTTCAGCCAGAGCGTGGCCAGGGCGAGTTGGAGGAAGCCCACGGCGTGCACCGATCCGGCGCGCCGCATGCCCTCGTCCGCCTGGTTGTAGCGGAGCTCGGCGTCGGCGAGCCGGCCCTCGATGAGCGCCAGGGCCGCCAGCGTGATCTCGGCGACGTCGATCGCCTCGCGCATCCGGTAGGCGCGCGCGATCTCCAAGGCCTCGGTGGTCACCCGGCGCAGGGTGGCCGGGTCGTTCGCGGCGGCGGCGACGCCGGCGTGGTTGAGCAGCCCGGTGACGCGGTAGACCGGCAGGTCGTGCTCGGTGCCGATCCGCACGAGCTCCCGGCAGAACGCCGCGTCGCCGTGGACCCCGGCGAGGATCTCCAGCGCCGCGGCCCGCAGCCGGGGTTCGGTGGCGAGGTCGAGGGCCTCCCGCGCCGCCTCCGGGACGGTCGGGTCGTCCTCGCCGACCAACTCGTTCGCGTACGCCGTCAGGAGCCGGGACCGCACCGGCGGGGACAGGAAGCGCTTCAGCAGGCGGCTCAGCCGGTCGACGATGGGCCGGTCCACCGTGCCGTACGTGCGGGCCTGCCAGGCGGTCGGCTCCGTCCACGCGGTGAACGCGGCGATCATCAGGTCGTCGCGGCCGAGGGACTCGGCGTACTCGACGGCCTGACGGCGTGTCTCGCGGGCGGCTCCGACGGCTCCCGCCCGGATCTGCGCGCGCAGCAGCCTGCCGAGCAGGTCGACGCGTTCGTCCGGTCCGGTCGAGTGGGCGACGGCGTCGGTGAGGAGGTCGGCCGCGACGTCGTGGGCGTAGCGGGCCTCGGCGAGCTCGGCGGCCTGGACGCAGTAACCGACGGCCTTCGGCGAGCCGGCCCGCGCGTAGTGGTGGGCCAGCGCCGCGATGTCGTCGGTGCCTTCCAGGGCGGCGGCGATCCGGGCGTGCATCCGGGTGGTGCGCAGTCCGCTGAGGTCGGCGACGAGCGTGTCCCGCACCAGGGCGTGGACGAAGCGGATGTGGCCGGGGCCGGGCTCGTCGAGGAGCCCCGCGATGACACCCGCGTCGAGCGCGTCGAGCACGCCGTCCTCGTCGGTGTCGGCGGCCTTGACCAGGACGTCCACGGAGCTCTCGCGCCCCGCGACCGCGGCGAGCCGCAGGATGGACACGCCACCTTCGGGCAGCCGTGACAGGCGCCGGCGAAGGACGTCCCGCACGCCCTCGGGGACCTCGGAGAGGGCGACCAGCGCCCCTTCCCCGTTCAGCAGCCGGGCGCTTTCCCGCACGTAGAACGGGTTGCCGCCGGTGCGCTCGGCGATCCCGGCGACGGTCTCGTCGTCGGCGTCGCACTCGTTCCGGACGAGTCGCGCGACGGCCGTGTCGTCCAGGCCGGGCAGGGCGAGCCGGAAGGGCGTGACGCGGGCGAGGGACGCCAGCGTCTCGGTGAGGTGACCGCTCTCGTCCGCCCGGTACGCGGCGATGATCAGGATCGGGGCGCGCAGGCCGAGGCCGCCGCCGAGCAGCTCCAGGGTTGCGGCGTCCGCCCAGTGCAGGTCGTCGAGGACGATGGCGACCGGCCGTTCGGTGGCGGCCGCCGCGAGCCACTTCCATACGGCCTGGCGTAGGCGGAACCGTCCCGCGGTGGCGTCGCTGCTCACCGCAGTGGTGTCGGTGAGCAGCGGCGCGAGGTCGTCGGCGAACTCGCCGGGGGAGGTGGTCGCGGCGACGGCCGTGAGCGCCTCCGTCCAGGCCCACGCGGGCGGGGCGCTGTCGACCTCGGGGCAGCGGCCGACCGCGACCAGCCATCCGTCGCGTTCGAGCCGCCCGCCGAGGTGTTTCAGGAGCGTCGACTTGCCGAGCCCGGCCTCGCCGGTGACCAGCGCGACGCGGGCTCCGTCGGCGGCGGCCTCGGCAGCGGTCTCCAGCAGGGCGGACAGTTCCGCCTGGCGTCCAATGAACGGCGCATCGCGGACGGGAGCCGTCCCCGGGAGCGGCATCGCCTGTGGCGGTGAGGCGGGCCGCGGGGGCACGGTCGCGTGCAGGAGGTCGGTGCGCTGAGTGAGGATCGCCTCCTCCAGCGCCGTCAGGTCCGGGCCGGGATCGAGCCCGAGCTCCTCGCTGAAGATGCCGCGGGCGCGGCGGAGCGCCGCCAGCGCGTCGGCCTGGCGTCCGCTGCTCCACAGGGCCAGGGCGTGCAGCCTCCAGCCCTCCTCACGCAGGGGCTCGTCCCGCGTCAGGCGCTCGGCCTCGGGAACCACCGGGGCCGGATCGCCGACGCGCAGACCCGCCGCGACGTGCAGTTCCCTGCCGACCAGGCGCAACTCGTCCAGCCGGGCCGTCTCGGCGGCCGCCCACGGCTCGTCGGCGACCTCGGCGAACGCCGGCCCCCGCCACAACCCCAGCGCCTCGGCGAGCCGGGCCCGGGCGGCGCGCGGATCGGCCGCCGCGCGGCCCTGGTCGAGCAGGCCCTCGAACCGCCACGCGTCCACCGCCTCCGGCGGCAGCCGCAGCGCGTAACCGGGGGACGCGCTCACCAGCAGCCGCGCCGGAGTGCGCGGCGCGCGCCCCGGCTCCAGCAGCCGACGCAGGTTGGACACGTACGCCTGCAAGGACGTCAGCGCCCGCGCGGGCGGCTCGCCGCGCCACAGGTCCTCGATCATCCGGTCGACCGGCACGACCTGCCCGCGCGCCGCCACCAGCAACGCCAGCACGCTCCGCTGCCGAGGCCCGCCGAGTTGGACCGGCTCGCCGTCCGCCTCGGTCGCGAACGCGCCCAGCACCCGGATGAAGACCATGATCCGCACATCGTATGCGGACGGTTCCATGTCGGTTCCAAGTCCCCTCCAAACACCCGGGAGCAGCCTTTACCTCGTCGCAACCGACGAAGGGCGAGGAACCGATGAGCGTCGACACCCAGGACATGGAGATCATCCACCGCGTGCTCCGCCGCGAGTCACGACTGCTGGTGAAGCTCGTCGCGGACGTCGCCCCCGGTGACACCGCTCGCGCCAAGGTGATCGCCGACCACTTCCGCGTCTACCGGCTGGGCCTGAAGAACCACCACGAGGGCGAGGACGAGCTGCTCTGGCCGCCGCTGCTCGCCCGGGTGGACCTGGACGCCGACATCGTCCTGCGCATGGAGGCCCAGCACGAACGCGTCGC
>NZ_RFFG01000229.1 GCF_003696215.1 Actinomadura harenae
GGCGCGGCGCCGCTGGCCGAGGCGCTGCGGTCCGGCCGCGAGCGCACCGTCATGCTCCCGGTCGGCTCCGCCGCCGAGCGCGACGCGGGCTTGGCGCGCGAGGCCGTGGTGACCGTCCACCCGATGACCCCGGTGGTGCCGGGCGCGGTCGCCTGCCCCGCCGCGCTCGCCGTGATCCGGATGCCGGCGCCGCTCGCCGACCGGTTCGTCGACCCGGCCGTCACCCGCCGCGCGCTCCTCGAGGACGGCCTGCCCCGCATCGGCGCGACCCTCGACCTCGAGCTGCTCGCGCGCGGCCTGATGGACGTCCTCGTCCCGCACTTCTGCAACTCCGGCGCGCTGCTGCTCCTGGAGAGCCTGGTCGACGCCGAGGAGCCGCCCGCGTCCGGCACGCCGCCGCTGCGCCGCATGGCGCTCGCCTCCGACGACCACGACACGGCCTGGGACGCGGCGTTCCCGACCGGCGAGGTGCTGGTCTACCCGGCCGGGACGCCGCACGAGCGGTGCCTGCTGACCGGCGAGCCGGTGCTGACCCTCTACGGCGGCGACGACGCGATGCTGCTCGCCGAGAAGTGGGGCCGCCCGCCGGTCGCCGACCTGCTCAAGGGAACGTCGCTGCTGCTCCTCCCGGTCCGCCTGGACGACTCGGACCGGCCGGGGGCGGCCGGGTTCTTCGTCTGCACCCGCGACACCGCGCACCGCCCGTTCGACGCCTACGACATCGAGATCGGGATGGAGTTCGCGGCCCGCGCCGCCCGGTTCGTGGACGGCGCGCGCCGCTACGGCCGGGAGCGCGCCACCGCGCTCACGCTGCAGCGCAGCCTGCTGCCGACGGGACTGTCCGCGCCGTCCTCGGTGGAGGTGCACCACCGCTACCTGCCGGGCTCGCGGCTGGTGGAGGTCGGCGGCGACTGGTACGAGTCGATCGCGCTGCCCGGCGGGCGCGTCGCGCTCGTCGTCGGCGACGTCGCCGGGCACGGGGTGCGCGCCGCGGTGACGATGGGACGGCTGCGCACCGCGATCCACACCCTCGCCGGTCTCGACCTGCCGCCCGCCGAGGCGCTGGAGCGGCTCGACCTGCTGATGTCCACGCTCGGCGAGCGCGAGCCGCACTTCGCGACCTGCGCGTACGTCGTGTACGACGCGGTCACGGGGCGGTGCGAGGTGGCGAGCGCGGGACATCTGCCGCCGCTGCTGGCCGCGCCGGGCGCGCCCGCGACCTACCTGGACGTCCCGCCGTCCCCGCCGCTCGGCGTCGGCGACGGCCCGGTCGCCAGCCGCGAGTTCACCGTCGAGGACGGCACGCTGCTGTTCCTCTACACCGACGGGCTGGTGGAGAACCGGGGCCGCGACATCGACGACGGGCTGGCCCGGCTGCGCCGCGTCTTCGACGGCCGTGAGCCGGACGGCCCGGCCGCGTCCGGGGCCGGGGCGCCGGCCGCGGGTGGGGCCTCCCTGACGGACCTGTGCGACGGCGCGCTCGGGGGCGTCTTCGACGACCGGCACCGCGACGACATCGCGATGCTCGTCGCGCGGCTGCGCCGCATCCCGTCGTCCCACCACGTGAGCTGGGAGCTGCCCGCCGAGCCCGCCGCGGTGCGTCGCGCCCGCGGGCTGGTGCGCGACCGGCTGGAGCGCTGGGACCTGATGGAGATGGCCGACTCGACGGCGCTGCTGGCGTCCGAGCTGGTCACGAACGCGATCCGGCACGCCGGGGGACGGGTCACGCTGCGCCTGGTCCGCGAGGGCGGGCTGCTGTGCGAGGTGCAGGACTCCTCCGACGGGCGGCCGCGCGTCCACGGGACCTACGAGCCGGACGACTCGGCGCTCACCGAGACCGGGCGGGGGCTGCACGTCGTCGGGCGGCTCGCGCGCCGCTGGGGCGTCCGCCGCACCGCGACCGGCAAGGCCGTCTGGTGCGAGCAGGCGCTCCCCTAGCGGGCGTTCCTCCGGCGGGCCGGCGTGGCACGGCCTAGCGAAGCACCGAGATGTGCACGTGGTCGTAGTGGTTGGCGGTGATGCCGCCGCGGTCGGCCATCGGGCGCCAGCCTTCCGACGCCCGCGCGATGTTCCAGATGTGCTGCTTCCAGATCACGTAGGAGATGCCGAGCCGGGACGCGTTGGCGACGGCGTACGCGGCGACCTGGTCGCCGTGCCGCTGCGCGGACGCGCTCGGCATGGCGCCGCCGGAGCTCTCCATGAAGTCGCAGGCGCGGCCGTCGGCGTGGTCCTGCGCGTCCGCGCCGCCGCGGTAGCAGCCGATCGTGGGGAACGGCCCGAACGTGCCGTCGATCTCCATCACGACGTCCCGCATGGTCGGGGTGACGGTGTTGCCGGTGATCGGGGAGCGGGCGGTGCTGACGCCGTCGGGACGTCCGGACACCTCGGGGCGCGAGCGCGGCGTCGGGTCCTGCACGGGCTTCTTGGCCGGGGCGTTCAGCACCGCGACCTTGGTGCCCTTCGGCAGGATGCCCCGGATCTGCTTCTGCAGCTTGTCCGAGTCGAGTTTCGGGGCGCTGACCAGCAGCGCGTTCCCGTCGGGCATGCCGAGGGCGCGCGCCTGGCCGCGGGACACGACCGCGTCGACGTCCTGGATGCCGAGCGCGGCGTACGCGGCGACGCGCAGCCGTCCGGGGTGGGAGGCGCTGCCCGCCGGGACGACCTGGCCGAGCGGCACCGAGCCGTCCTGGGACATGGTGAACGAGACGGCGAGGCCGCCGGTCGCGATCGTCTGCCAGAGCTGGTCGGACGCGCCGCTCTGCTTCGGCACGAACGCGCGGAAGTCGGACGGGTCGACGCCGAGCAGCCCGACCTGCCGTCCGGCGACCTGGGCGCGCGCGGCGTCCACGACGGTCGCCCCGGCGACGCCCTTGAGCCGCCGCACCCTCGCGACGGCGTCGGGCGGCAGCGTGCCGGTCCCGGCGACGAGCAGGTGCGGCGTCAGCGTGCGGGACAGCGGCGCGACCGTCGGCGGCTTGGGTGCGGCGGCGCCGTCGGCGACGGCGACGAGGCGTCCGGGATCGGCCTGCTCGGGCGAGGCGGCGCCGGAGGCGATGACGGCGACGTTGGCGGCCAGCGTGGCCGTGACGGCCGCGCCGACGACGGCGGGCAGGGCGCGTCCGCGTCTCCGGTCATGCCCGAGCCTGCGCATGCGACGCGGTCCGCGCCCGCGCTTCCGTCCAGGTCCGTGCTCGCGTCCCGTCCAGCGCACCCCGACCGCCGTTCTTCGTGAATCACACCTAGACGGGCATCGTAGACATTCGGGTGGCGTGTGATCCAGTAGGAACCGTTGGGGTCAGAGGTGGCGGGGGTTTCAGTCCCACCAGAACGACCACCACGTCTTGCCGCGGATCTCCTCGGCGTACCCGGCGAGCGTGCCGGGCCCCTGGAAGAGGATGTCCGGGCAGAACGCCCAGTGCTCGGCGGCGACCTGGACCGCGTGACGGGTCGTGACGGGGGGCGCCGCGACGCTCAGCTCGAGGGTGTTGAAACCGAGGCCGACGACGCGCGCGCCGAACCGGTCCTCCCAGCCGCGGACGACGGCGGCGAGGGGCGCGATCCACTCGTTGTGGTTCAGGGCGCCCTGCCAGCCGATCGCCGCGAGCGCGTCCGCGCCGCGCTCGACCGCGACCAGGCCGAGCGACAGGCCGCGCGCGGCGAGGACGCGGGCGTGCCGGTCGGCGGCGGCGTCCGGGTCGTCCAGGGCCGG
>NZ_RFFG01000023.1 GCF_003696215.1 Actinomadura harenae
GCGCGCCGAGCGCGGCCGGGCCGATGACGACGAGCGGGCTCGGCGAGGTCGCGGCCGGGGACGGCTCGTCCGCCTCCCGCTCGTAGGACGCCAGCACCTCGGCGCGCGGCGCGCCGGGCATGCCGTCCGGGACGCGCCGGGCCAGCAGGCGCGGCAGCGTGCCCTTCTCGATCGCGGCGATGACCTCGGCCACCGCGGTTCCGTCGGCCGCCTCGCCGCGCATCAGCGCGCCCAGGACGCCGCGTTCGAGCCGGGCGCGGGCGGTGTGCAGCAGCTGCCGGACGGTGTCGGGCGCGAGCCCGAGGACGTGCGCGATGTCCGGGACCTCCAGCCATTCGCCCGCCTCCAGCAGCAGCGCCTCGCGCTGCTCGGCGCGGAGCGCGGCGGCGGCGCGCAGCAGCGGGTCGGCCTCGCCCGCCGCGACCCGCCAGGGCCGGTCGAACGCGCCACGGGACCGGGCCGCGGTGCGGGAGAGCGCGTACATCCAGAGCACGACGTCGCCGCGCGGGGGATGCCGGACGGCGGCCGCGAAGGCGTCGTGCACCGCCGTCGCCGCGTCGTCGCCGAGGAGCGACCAGCCGTGCGCGTACAGGCGGGCGGCGTGCGCGTCGTAGAGGGAACCCGGGTCCCCGCGCATGGTGACCTCCGTAATGGGGCCGGCTCTGGCGAGCCGATGGGAGCCGACCGGTGCACCGCCCGGCGCAGGGGGCAGAGGCTCGGGACGGACCGGTGGGAATCGGGACTCTAGTGCATTCCGGAAAAGGGGTGGAAGCGGGGGTCCGGCGTGTCGCGAGAGGGTCCCCGGCCTGCTCAGCGGCCTCGCGAGGGGCGGAGCTACCTGCCGGTTTGGTGTCAGTTGGGGGATTGTTACCTGAATCACAGGCTTCCTGATCCGTTTCAGCAGGGAAGATTCGAACTTGTGATCGAAAATTCTCGCCGCCTGCGTCTCGAGGACGTGCACAGCCACGTCACCGGGACCTGCTTCAAGACCGGTCCCCCCGGAACCGTCGGGGCGGAGACCGAATGGTTCGTCATCGACCCGCGCGAGCCCGGGGCCCCGATCCCGGCCGCCACCGTCCGCGCCGCCGTCGAGCAGGCCGGGCCGCCGCCCGGCGGCAGCGCCGTCACCTACGAGCCCGGCGGCCAGCTGGAGCTCAGCTCGGCCCCGTTCCCCGGCCTCGCGCCCCTGCACCGGGCGCTGGCCGCGGACATCGCCCACGTCCGGGACGCGCTGGAGCCCGCCGGGCTGACCCTGGCCGGGCACGGCGTCGACCCGCACCGGCCCCCCGGATTCCAGGCCGAGCACCCCCGGTACGCCTGCCAGCGCGACTACTACATCGCGCGCGGCTTCGCCGAGGCCGGCCCGCAGATGATGTGCTCCACCGCGTCCGTGCAGGTCAACCTGGACATCGGCGCGGACGACGCGGACGCGGCCCGGCGCTGGCGGCTGGTGCACGCGCTCGGCCCCGTGCTGGTCGCCGCCTTCGCCAACTCGCCGCGCCGCGCCGGGCGGCGCACCGGCTGGGCGTCCACCCGGCAGGCCATCTGGGCCGAGCTGGACCCGTGCCGCACCGCCTCGGTGCTGCGCGACGCCGCCGAGAGCCCCGCCGACGCCTGGACCCGGTACGCGCTGGACGCCCGGGTCATGCTCGTGCGCGCGCCCGGGGACCGGTGGATCGCCGACCCCGGCCTGACCTTCGGCGAGTGGGTGGACAAGGGCGAGCCCACCGCCTCGGACCTGGAGTACCACCTGTCCACGCTGTTCCCGCCGGTCCGCCCGCGCGGCTGGCTGGAGCTGCGCATGATCGACGCGCTGCCCGAGCGGTACTGGTCCGTGCCCGTCGCCGTCGCGACCGCCCTGCTGGACGACCCGCGCGCGTCGTCCGCCGCCGAGGCCGCCACCGCCCGCTTCGCCGGGCGCGCCGGGGCCGCCTGGTGGGAGCCCGCGGCGCGGCACGGGCTCGCCGAGCCGGTGCACGCGGACGCGGCGCGCGCCTGCTTCGAGGCCGCGCTGTCCGCGCTGCCGGGGATGGGCGCGTCCGCGCTGGTCCCGGCCGTCGCCGACTACGCCGACCGTTACGTCGAGCGGGGCCTGAGCCCCGCGTTCGCCGAGGAGACCTCCCGATGTTGACCGCACCCCACGCGAGCTCCGGCGTCCCGGACGAGGACGCACTCAAGGAGCTGGTGGCGGCCGAGCTGCTCGCCGCCCGCGACCGCAGCCTGGGACTGACCACCGGGTCGCTCTCGCGTCCCGAGCTGGTCGAACAGGTCTCGCCGCTGATGTCGCCCCTGGTCTGGGACCTGGCGCACGTCGGCAACTACGAGGAGCTGTGGCTGCTGCGCGCCGCCGCCGGGATCACCCCGATGCGCCCGGAGATCGACAGCCTCTACGACGCGTTCGAGCACCCGCGCGCCGAGCGGCCCACGCTGCCGCTGCTGTCCCCGGACGACGCGCGCGCCTACATCGCCCAGGTCAGGACGAAGGTGCTCGACTCGCTCGAGCGGGTGTCGTTCGACTCCGGGAACCGGCTGATGTCGGGCGGGTTCGTGTACGGGATGGTCCTCCAGCACGAGCACCAGCACGACGAGACGATGCTCGCGACGCACCAGCTCCGCAAGGGCGAGCCCGCCCTGCTCGACCGCGCGCCCTCGGACCTGCCGGTCTCGCTCGTCCCGGCGGCCGAGGCGCTGGTCCCGGCCGGCCCGTTCGTCATGGGCGCCTCGGACGACCCGTGGGCCTACGACAACGAGCGCCCCGGGCACGTCGTGGACCTCCCCGCCTACTACATCGACACCGAACCGGTCACCAACGCCGACTACCAGCGCTTCATCGAGGACGGCGGATACGACGAACGCCGCTGGTGGACGGACGCCGGATGGGACTGGCGCAACGCCTCCGGCAAACGCGCGCCCGCGTTCTGGACGCGCGAGGGCTCGTCCTGGGTACGGCGCCGTTTCGGACGCGTCGAGACCGTCCCGCCGAACGAGGCCGTCCAGCATGTGTGCTGGTACGAGGCCGACGCGTACGCGCGATGGGCGGGCAAGCGCCTGCCCACCGAGGCCGAATGGGAGAAGGCCGCTAGGCACGACCCCGAAAAGGACCGTTCCCGCCGTTTCCCGTGGGGCGACTCATGGGGGGAGGGACGCGCCAACCTCGGTCAGCGCTTCCTGCACCCGACCGAGGCCGGAACCTACGCGTCCGGTGCGTCCGCCTATGGCGTGCGCAAGCTCATCGGGGACGTTTGGGAGTGGACGTCCAGCGACTTCCACGGCTACCCCGGATTCGAGTCGTTCCCCTACAAGGAGTACTCGGAGGTCTTCTTCGGGCCTGACTACAAGGTCCTGCGAGGGGGCTCCTGGGCGACGCACCCGCTCGCGGTGCGCGGGACGTTCCGCAACTGGGACTACCCGATCCGCCGCCAGATCTTCAGCGGCTTCCGCTGTGCGAGGTCGCTCTGATGTGCCGCCACCTCGGATACCTCGGACCGGCCCTCCCGCTGCACGACCTCGTGTACGCGGGGGACCACAGCATGGAGCACCAGTCGTACGCGCCGCGCATGACGAGCGGGAACCTGCTCAACGCGGACGGCTACGGCGTCGGCTGGTACCAGGCGGGCGAGACCTTCCGGTTCCGCCGGTCGCAGCCCATCTGGACGGACGCGTCGTTCCGCGAGGTCGCGCGCGCGGTGTCCGCGCCGTGCGCCGTGGTCGCGCTCCGGTCGGCGACGACCGGCTTCCCCGTGGACGAGTCGTCCGCCCAGCCGTTCCGCGCCGGGACGCGCCTGTTCAGCCACAACGGCAAGGTCGAGGACTTCGCGGGCGTCGAGGCCAAGCTGCGCGAGCTGGCCGGGGACCTCGCCGAGGTCCCGGACGCCCGCGCGGCCGTGGACTCGGCCCTGCTGTTCGCGATCGCCGCCCGGGCCTGGCGGGACGGCGCGTCCCTCGGAGAGGGGCTCGCCGCGACCGTCGCGACCGTGACCGGCCTCGCGTCCGGCCGCTACAACCTGCTGGCGTCCGACGGGACGTCGCTCGCCGCGACCACGTGGGGCGACTCCCTGTTCGTCCGTGAAGGGCCCGGCCGCGCCGAGTCCGCCGGCGAACGGCCGGACGCGCTGTGGATCGCGTCCGAGCCGCTGGACGCCGATCCCGCCTGGCGCGCCGTCCCGGACGGCTCGCTGGTCACCGCCGACCTCGCGTCCGGCGTCCGGATCGACGCGCTATGACCGCCGCCGCCCGCTCCCACTCACCTGGAGAATCCGTGGACCTGTTCCTCACCGCCGACGACCTCGCCAAGTCGCTGCGCCGGGACGTCGCCGAAGGGCTCGCCGCGAGCCCCAGGACGCTTCCGCCGAAGTGGTTCTACGACGAACGGGGCAGCGCCCTGTTCGAGGACATCACCCGGCTCGACGAGTACTACCCGACCCGCCGCGAGCGGGAGATCCTGGCGGCGCGGGCCCCCGCGATCGCGGAGGAGACCGGCGCGACGATGCTGCTGGAGCTCGGCGCGGGCTCCGGCGAGAAGACCCGCCTGCTGCTCGCCGCGCTCGCCGGGACGCTGCGCTCCTACGTCCCGGTGGACGTGTCCGGCGACTTCCTCGGCGAGGCCGCCGCCGCGATCGCCGCCGACCATCCGGGGCTGACCGTCCGGCCCGTGGTCGCCGACTACGAGCACCACCTGAACCAGCTGCCCACCGACGGCCGCCGCCTGATCGCGTTCCTCGGCGGGACGATCGGGAACATGCCGCCAGCCGCCCGCATCGCCTTCCTCGGCGGCCTGCGCGCCACCATGGGGCCGGAGGACGCGCTGCTGCTGGGCTGCGACCTGGTCAAGGACGAGGAGCGGCTGGTCCGCGCCTACGACGACGCGGCCGGGGTGACGGCGGAGTTCGACAAGAACGTCCTGCGGGTGATCAACCGCGAGCTGGACGCCGACTTCGACCCCGACGCGTTCGAGCACCGCGCGGTCTGGAACGCGGCGGACGAGTGGATCGAGATGCGGCTGCGGTCGCTGCGCGACCAGACCGTCCGGATCGGCGCGCTGGACCTGACCTGCGCGTTCGCGAAGGACGAGGAGATGCGCACCGAGATCTCCGCCAAGTTCCGCCGCGAGCGCCTGGAGAGCGAGCTCGGCGCCGCCGGGCTGCGGCTCGCCGAGTTCTGGACGGACGAGGCCGGCGACTTCTCGCTCAGCCTCGCCCGTCCGGCGTGACTCATCCCGCCAGCGGGACGGCGGGCGCGACGGCCGGTGTGACGGCGGGTGTGACGACGGGTGTGACGACGGGGGAGTCCCCGAGCACCGGGTAGTCGGTGTATCCGGTCGCCTCGCCCGTGTACATGAGGTACCGGTCCTGGATCTGGTTGAGCGGCGCGCCGAGGCGCAGCCGCTCGACCAGGTCCGGGTTCGCGAGGAACGGGCGGCCGAGCGCGACCAGGTCGGCGCCCGCGTCCACGAGCCGCTCGGACTTCGCCGCGACATCGCCGGTGGTGAAGTCGTCCAGGATCGGGTTCGCGATCAGGACGGTCGGCCACAGGGCGCGGATCTCCTGGAAGAGCGGCGCGTCCGGGTCGGCGTACACGATGTGCAGGTAGGCCGGGCCGATCTCGGCGAGCCCCCGGACGAGCACCGGGTACAGGACGTCGGTGTCGTCCTCGCGCAGGTCGTTCGCCGTGACTCCGGGGGAGATCCGGACGCCGACGCGGTCGGCCCCGACGGCGTCCACGACCGCCCGCGTGACCTCCAGCGTGAACCGGACGCGGTTCTCGACCGAGCCTCCGTAGCCGTCCGTCCGGAGGTTGGTGTTGGAGCCGAGGAACTGGTGCAGCAGGTACCCGTTCGCCGAGTGCACCTCGACGCCGTCGAAGCCCGCGTCGATCGCGTTGCGCGCGGCGGCGGCGAAGTCCCGCGCCGTGCGGTGGATCTCGTCCTCGGTCATCTCACGCGGGACGACGGCGGGAACCGGCCCGGCGGGCGTGTGGATCGTGTCCGGGAGCGGGACGGCCGAGGGCGCGACGGGGTGCAGGCCGCTGTTGTCGGGGTGCCCGACGCGTCCGCCGTGCTGGATCTGGAGGAACGTCCGCCCGCCCTCGTCCCGGACGGCGCCGGTCACGCCGCGCCAGCCGGTCACGTGCGCCGCGCCGTGGATCGCCGGGACGTTCGGGTAGGTCTGCCCGACGGCGTTCGGCGTGGCGGCCTCGGCGATGATCAGCCCGGCGGTCGCGCGCTGCCTGTAGTAGGTCTCCATCAGGGCGCCGGGGACGCCGTCGGCGTCCGCGCGGTTGCGGGTCATCGGGGCCATGACCAGCCGGTTCCGCAGAGCGAGCGGGCCAAGGGCGGCGGGGGAGAGAAGGGTGTCGTTCAGCATGGTCTTACTACCTTTCAGCGAGTGGGGAAGGCGTCCCGGCGGGCGATGACGACCACCGCGAGCACCGGGGCGAGCAGGAGGAGGGCGGTCCAGGGCAGAGCGGACGCGCCGAACCGGTCGAGCAGGACGCCGCCCGCGACGCCGCCGCCCGCCATGGCCACGTTCCAGAGGGTGACCAGGAGCGCCTGGGCCGCGTCGGCCGCGCCGTCCCCGGCCCTGCCGCCCGCGGTTCCGGCGGCGGTCTGGAGCAGCGTCGGCGCGCCGCCCCAGCCGAGGCCCCACAGGGCCGCCGCGACGTAGACCAGGACGGCCGAGCCGGACAGCAGCGCCAGGACGGCCGCGGCCACGGCGACGAGCAGCACGCTCGCGATCGACAGCAGCCGCAGGTGCCGGTGGATCCGCGCGCCGACGACCGCGATGCTCAGCAGGGACGCGCCGCCGAAGACCAGCAGCACCCGGTCGGTCGAGCCGCCCATGCCCAGCCGGTCCAGGAACGTGGCGACGTAGGCGTACAGGACGGTGTGCGCGAGGACGTACACCAGCGTGACGAACAGGACGGGGGCGACGCCCGCCACGCGCAGCACGCGCGGCCTCGGCTCCCCGGATCCGCGCCGCCGCCCCGGGGCGTCGGGCACGGACGCGGCGATCCACCCGACCAGGACGACCGTGAGCGCGCTCATCGTCCAGAACGCCGTCCTCCAGCCGAGCGCCGAGCCGAGGAACGTGCCCGCCGGGACGCCCAGGGACAGCGCGACCGGGATCCCGGCCATCGCGACCGCGATCGCGCGGCCCTCCAGCCCGGCCGGGGCCAGCCGGCGCGCGTACCCGGCGAGCAGCGCCCAGGCCAGGCCCGCCGCGATCCCGGCGGCGAACCGCGCGACCATCGTCAGCGTGTAGTCGGAGGAGACGGCAGTGACGCCGTTCGCGACGGCGAACCCGGCAACGGTCGTGAGCAGCAGCCGCTTGCGCCGCCAGCCCGCGGTCGCTGCGGTCAGCGGCGCGGCGGTCAGCGCCGTGCCGAGGGCGTAGACCGTCACGGTCTGCCCGGCGGCGGACGCCCCGACCCCGAGGCCCGCGCTCATCGCGGGCAGCAGCCCGGCGGGCAGCGTCTCGGTCAGGCTGGTGATGAACACGGCCGTGGCCAGGGCCAACAAGGGCGACATCGGCAGCCGCCGGGCTGCGGCCTCGGGCTCGGCGACCGGCACGGCGGTCGTCTGTTCGGTGGTGACCAACTCGTCCTCCTCAACTGGACAGGGACGACGATGCCTCCGGGTCCTTCGGGAACGCTGACGGGCGGCTGATGGAAGATCCGAATAGGCTGCCGACGTGCGGTTCGGGGTACTTGGTCCGGTAATGGTGTGGGACGACGCGGGCGCGCCCGTCGCGGTTCCGGAGGCGAAGGTGCGGGCGCTGCTCGCCGACCTGCTCGTCCGGCCGGGCGCGGCGGTGTCCGCGGACCGGCTGATCGACGATCTCTGGGGTGACCGCCCTCCCGGGAACCCGGCCAACGCGCTCCAGGCGAAGGTGTCGATGCTGCGGCGCGTCCTCGGCCGGGACCGGGTCGTCCGGGAGGCGGCCGGGTACCGCCTCGTCCTGGACGACTCCGTCTCCGTGGACTCCGAGACGTTCGCGTCCCTCGTCCAACGCGCGCGCACGATGGACGACCCGCGCGCACGCGCCGCCGTCCTCGCGGAGGCCCTCGGCCTCTGGCGCGGCCCCGCGTTCGCCGACGTCGCCGACGAGGAGTTCGCGCGGACGGCCGCCGACCGGCTCGACGACCGGCACCTCGACGTCCTGGAGGAGCACGCCGAGGCGAGCCTCGCCGCGGGGGACCACCTGCCGCCCGCCGGGGGACTGGCCGACCTCGTGGCCCGGCACCCCCTGCGCGAACGGCTGCGCGTCGTCCACGCGAAGGCGCTGTACCAGGCCGGACGGCAGGGCGAGGCCCTCGAAACCCTCGCTGACCTGCGTAAACTCCTCGCGGACGAGCTGGGCGTCGACCCCGGCCCCGAAGCCGCCGCCCTCCACGAGGCCATCCTCCGGCAGGACGCGTCCCTCGCGCCCGCCCCGCCCGCCGCTCCGGAGAAGCCGCCCGCCGCGACGAACCTGCCCGTCTCCCTGACCGGCCTCGTCGGACGCGGCGCCTGCCTCGCCGACGTCGTCCGCCTCCTCGGCGCGACGCGCCTGGTCACGCTCGTCGGGCCCGGCGGTGTCGGCAAGACGCGCCTGGCCGTCGAGTCCGCGCGCGGCGCGGCGGGCCCGGACGGCGCCTGGCTGGTCGAGCTGACCGCGCTGCACGGCGGCGTTGCGGACCTGGCGCAGCACATCGCGGCCGTCCTCGGCGTCCGCGACGAGCTGCCGGGCACCGCCGGCGCCTGGGGCCCCGCCGCCGACCCGGCCGGACGCCTCGCGGACGCGCTGCGCGACCGGCGGATCCTGCTCGTCCTGGACAACTGCGAGCACGTGGTCGAGGAGGCCGCCGAGCTCGTCGCGCTCCTGCTGGCCGCCGCGCCCGGCCTGCGCGTCCTCGCGACCAGCCGGGAACCCCTGGCCGTGGACGGCGAGACCGTCTACCAGGTCGAACCGCTCGGCGAGGACGACGCGGTCCGGCTGTTCGCCGAGCGCGCCGCCGCGTCCGCGCCGGGCTTCTCGCTCGACCGGGACCGTGACGCCGTCGCCGAGATCTGCCGCCGCCTGGACGGCATCCCGCTCGCGCTGGAGCTCGCCGCGACCCGCGTCCGCGCCCTCGGCGCCCGCGAGCTCGCGGCCCGGCTCGGCGACCGGTTCCGCGTCGTGGCGGCCGAGCGGCGCGGCGCGCCCGCCCGGCAGCGCACCCTCCGCGCGATGATCGACTGGAGTTGGGAGCTGCTCACCCCGTCCGAGCGGATCGTCCTGCGCCGCCTCGCCGTCCACCGGGACGGCTGCGACCCGGCGGCGGCCGAGGCGGTCTGCGCCTGCGGCGGCGTCCACGCCACCGAGGTGCTCGGCCTGGTCACCCGCCTCGTGGACCGGTCCCTGGTCGTCATGGCCGAGGGCCCGGACGGCCCGCGCTACCGGCTGCTGGAGTCCGTCGCCGCCTACGCGCTCGAGCGCCTGGACGAGGCCGAGGAACTCGCCGCGACCCGCGACCGGCACCTGCGCCACTACCTCGCGCTCGCCGAGACCGCCGAGCCCCTCCTGCGCGGCCCCGAACAGCGCGCCTGGCTCACCCGCCTCGACACCGAAGCCGCCAACCTGCGAGCCGCTTTGGAGAACACCTCCGCATCGGACGCGGCTCGGATGGTGACGGCGCTGACCTGGTGGTGGCTGTTGCGCGGGCGGTTCCACGAGGCGCGCGGAGCCCTGGCGGAGCACGCGCCGGGCGGCCTCCTCCACACCGCGTTCGCGCTGCTCACCGGCGACCACACGGCGTCCGCCGAACCCGACGGCGAGGGACGCGCCGTCTGGCTCTACGCCTACGGCCTGTTCCACGCCGGACGTCCGGACGCGAGCCGCGAGGCCAACGCGCGCGCACAGGAGCTGTTCACCGAGAACGGCGACCGCTGGGGAACCGCCGCGGCGCTCGCCCTGAGCGCCATGCACGCGATGAACGCGGGTGACCTCGCCGCGATCGCCGACACCGGGGAACGCGCCGCCGCCCTGTTCCGCGACCTCGGCGACCGGTGGGGCGAGCTCCAGACCGTCCTGCCGCTGGCGAACCTGGCCGAGGTGCGCGGCGACTACGCCGAGGCCGGACGGCTCCAGTCCGAGGGCCTCGGCATCGCCCGCGACCTGGGGCTGCGCGCCGAGGAGTCCGAGCGGCTGTCCGGGCTGGGCCGCCTGGCGCTGCTCGCCGGGGACGCGGAGCGCGCCCACGACCTGCACGAACGCGCCCGGAGGCTGGCCGCCGAGCAGGGCTACCGGTACAGCGAGGTGTACGCGCTGGTGGGCCTCGCGCTCGGCGCCCGCCGCAGCGGCGACCTCGACGACGCCGAGGCGCGCCTGCTGGCCATCCGGGAGGGGCACGAGTCGTCCCCGCTCGGCGAGCACCTGATGGCGGCCGAGCTGGGCTTCGTCGCCGAGCTGCGCGGCGACGCGGACGCGGCCCTCGCCCACCAGCGCGAAGGGCTCGCGATCGCGGTCGAGCTGGCCGAGCCGCGCTCCCTCGCGCTCTCCCTGGAGGGCATGGCGGGCGTGTCCGCCCTGGTGGGCGACGCGTCGCGGGCCGCGCTGCTGCTCGGGGCGGCGGACGCGGCGCGGCGCGCGGTGGGGGCTCCGCTGCCGTCCGCCGAGCGCGGCGACGTCGACCGGATCACGGCGTCCGCCGCGTTCGCGCTGGGGGACGCCGCGTTCGCCGCCGCCTTCGAAGAGGGTGCCCGCCTCCCCGTGGACGAGGCCGCCCGCCTGGCCGCCGACCAAGCCGTCAGCCGCGCCGCCGGCTAAGCGGTCAGCTGCTGCCGGCCGGATGCGCCAGCCCGGCCTTCCGCAGGTCCTCGGCCAGGCGTGTCGCGAGGTAGCGGTGGCCGTCCAGGGTCGGGTGGGTGCCGTCCGGCTTGATGTACCGGGCGGCGTTCCCCGTGCCCTTGTCCCGGTCCCCGGTGATCCACTTCTCGGTGAAGGGGTCGATGAACGGGATCTTCAGCTGGGACGCGACCGTCCGCAGCCCGTCCCGCACCGCGAGGGCCCCGGTGGACGGGTGGTCGCTGCCCCACATCGGCCCGATCAGGACGATCCGCGTCTTCGGCCACCGCGACCTGATCTTCTGGAGCAGCGTGCGCGCCGCGTCCGAGACCTTCCCGGCCGGGTACTTGCCGTCGTTGTGCCCGCCGGACACCACGAGCAGCGCGGGTGGGGGCCGCCAGCCGAGCTGGTCCTCGAAGAGCTTGTCGAACGGGGTGTGCTTGCTGCTCGGGTTGACGAACCCGGTTCCGGAACGTCCGCCCTGGACGACCTGCCAGCCCAGCAGCCGCGCGGTGGCGGCGGCATAGGTGGTCTCGGGCTGCACGCGTTTCTCGCCGACCGTGTAGGAGTCGCCCAGGAACATCACCACGGGCGCGGACGCCGAGCCCCGGCCGTTGGCCTTGGGAGACTTCGCCTTCCCCGCCTCGTGCGCGCGCGAGGCGCACCCGGTCACGAGAAGCGGAACGCAGATCAGCAGGGACGCCGCGCTACGGCGGACGCGGCGAGACGCCATCGACAAACCACCATCGTTCGGAACATTCTCCGCGCATACTAGCGAGCCCGACCTGCCGGAAGTGCCGTTTCCCGCGGCATGATCATCGTCCTTCCGCCCCCGGAGGGGTGCGGAGGGGCACGCCCTCCTCCGCGTGCCCCTCCGCACCCGCCTCGGGCCGGGTCAGCCGTCCAGCGGGCGGAGCTCGTCCGCGTAGCTGACCGAGGTCCGGCGCATGACGCCGTCGTCGCTGATCGAGTACTGGCCGAGCCGCCACAGCGGAGGCGAGTACGCGTGGATCGACACGCTCGACTCGGCCGACCCCACCAGGCGGTGGATGTGGTCCGGGCCGAACGCGAACGACGCGCCCTCGCCCACCCGCACGCGCACGTGCTCGCCGCCGATGCGCGGGTTGCACTCCTCCAGCTCGCCCGCGACCACCCGGACGGCGCCCGACGACACGTCGTGGTCGTGCCAGCCCGTGTCGTTCTCCGGCGTCCAGCAGAGCAGCCACACGTCCACGTACTCGTCCCGGTAGAGGGACGCGTAGTGGCGTTCGTCGTCGGAGAAGGCGACGTGCCGCCCCCAGACCTCCGGCCGCAGGGCCAGGTCGTCGACCAGGCCGCGCAGCTCGCGCTTGTCCAGGGCGCGGGCGGGCAGCTCCGGCAGACAGGAGTCGCCCTCGGTGAGAACTGCGTCAGACGACATGGGTTCGCTCCTTTCCCTCGAGTAGCCGGAACGGGTTGGCCACGCGGAAGGCGTGGCGGGCGGCCTCGCCGAGGCCGAGCTCTTGGGGGTCCGCGTAAGGACGGTCGCTGCCGTGGACCACGACGTCCACGCCGAGGGCGCGGACGACCGCGTCGGCGGCACGCGGCCCATAGGAGGAGGTCTCGACGAAGACGTCGCGGTCGATCTCGCCTCGTCCGCCCCCACGGGCGATGAACCGTTCGCCGTGCACCGGCGCGAGGCCCGCCAGCAGGGCGAAGCAGACGCGCAGGCGCGGGAAGGCGGGCCGCCCGAACGCCCGGAACGCGTACCAGGCCGCATGCATCTGGGAGACATAGGAGACGACCGGAGCCCACCAGCCGGGCTCCTCCGCGCCGGGACGGACCGCCCCGGCGGCCGGGCCCGGGTGGACGAACAGGGGCAGCCCGCGCTCCTCGAGCAGGGAGAGGAGCGGCGCGCAGTGCCGGTACCCGGACGCGTCGAGCAGCGCCGTCGCGGGGAGCTGGAGCCCGGCGAACCCGCGGTCGAGCTCGCGGGCCAGGGCGTCCGCGTCGATCCCGGTCACGCAGGCGGACGCCCAGGCGCGGAACGGCGCGGGGAGCGCGGCGGCCCCGTCGTGATAGGCGTCCAGGAGGGGACGCGCCTCGTCCGGGGGGAGGAACTCGATGCCGAGGGGCGAGGAGAGGGAGACGAGGGCGAGATCGAGGCCGTCCTCCCGCGCCCGCGCGGCCCGCCCGGCCACGTCATGATCGTCGGGATCCACCTCGTACGGCGGCTCCCCGGCCAGGTGGAGCGTCCAGCCGTCCAGGCGCGGCGGGGCCGTCCGGGCGCGCAGCGCGGCGAGCAGGGGAGTGCCCCAGAGGTGCTGATGGACATCCACGCCGGGCACGCGCCGCCTCCTGGAGACCGTTCACTGAACCGCATCAGTTAACCGTTTCAGTGAACCGGTTCAGTGGCCGCCGCGTCAACCACATCCGGGAAAGGACCGCCCGACCGTCTAGGGTTGGGGGGCGTGAGCGACAGGCGGAAGCGGGCGACCATCCGGGAAGTGGCGCAGGCTACCGGCCTGTCGCCGGCGGCCGTCTCCTACGCGCTGCGCGGCATCCAGACCTCCGAGGAGACCCAGGAACGGGTCCGGGCCGCCGCCGAGGAGCTCGGCTACGAGGCCCACCCCATCGCCCGCGCCCTGGCCAGCGGGCGCACCGACATGGTCGGGCTGCTCTGCGGCTCCCTCGAGGACTACTGGCAGCAGTCCCTCGCCGTCGGCATCGGCCGCGCCCTGCTCGCCCGCGACCGCTACGCCCTCATCGTCGACGCCGGCGGCGACCCCGAACGCGAGCTCGCCCTCGCCCGCCGCCTCCGCGACCAGCGCGTGGACGGCCTGATCGTCCAGCCGCTCGATCCCGCCGCGAGCCTCTGGACCGACCTCGCCGAGACCCTCCCCGTCGTCTCCATCGGGGACGCCCTGCTCGGCGGCAAGGCCCAGGGCGAGGTCGTCTTCGACAACCGGCGCGGCGTCACCCTCGCCCTGGAGCACCTGCGCGACCTCGGGCACCGCCGCGTCGCCGTGTTCACCCCGACCCGCGCCAGCACCCCCGACCGGCCCGCCGACGTCCACGTCAACGCCGAGGCCGACCGGCTCGGCCTCGCCGTCGAGGTGGTCGTCGCGCCGCCGTCACCGGCCGAGACCACCGAGGTCGCCCTGCGCGTCCTCGCGGGCCCCGACCGGCCCTCGGCCGTGTTCTGCTTCGCCGACTCGATCGCCTACGCCGTCTACGCCGCGACCCGGGCCCTCGGCCTGTCGGTCCCGGGCGACCTGGCCGTCTGCGGCTACGACAACCACCCCATGTCCGCGCTGCTCACCCCGCCGCTGACCACCGTCGACTGGGACATCGACGGCATCGTCGACGCCGCCGTCCGGCTCGTCGTGGACGTCATCGACGGCAAGCCGCGCAAACGCCGCGTCGTCCGCGAACCGGAGCTGATCGTCCGGCCGTCCACCACCGCCTGACCGCCCGCACCGCCTACTCGGCGGGGAGCAGGCGGGCCAGGACGGGGACGAGGTCGTCGGCGATCGCGATGTCGGCGTCCAGCGGACGGTCCGCCACACCGTCCGGCAGGACGGCCGCCGCCCGGTCGAACGCCGCGCGCAGCGGACCGCCGGACGGCGCCCGCCCCTGCATCCGCAGCGCCCGCACCGCCGCGACCAGCTCGCACGCCAGCCCGATCCGGTACGCCGCGACCGCCTCGCCCGTCGCCCGCGCCGACTGCGTCGCGAACCCCGCGTGCTCCTCCACCCCGCGCGACAGCACCGCGCTTCCGAGCGCCGCCGGGGCCGCCTGCCGCCGGACGTCCGCGAGCGCCGAGTGCGCCACGTACTCCAGGATCATGATCCCGGAGGCGGCCTCCACGTCCGCCTGGAACGGGCGCAGGCCCGTGAAGGACGGCTCGGTGAGCGTCCCCAGCCGCGCCGCCGACAGCGCCCCCGCCTGGAACAGCGCGAGCCGCGCCGCGTCCAGCGCGAGGCCCGTCCCGGCGGTGTGGAAGTTCCCGTTGTGCCAGACCTCGGCGTCCGCGGCGTTCACGGCGTCCGTGACGTCCACCATCGGATTCTCCGCCGCGCTGTTGACCACCCGCGCGACGGTCGTCTCCGCGTGCCGCGCCGCCTCCATCGCCGGGGCGTGGACCTGCGGAAACGCCCGGTACCCGTACGGGTCCTGGATGCGCGCCGGGGTGTCGTCCTCGTAGGCGAGCAGGGTCCGCATCGCCGCCGCCACCTCCGCCTGGGCGGGCTGCGCCCGGTGCACGGCGGGCGCGTACGGCTCCCGCGACCCGCGCACGGCCAGCAGCGACAGCGCCGCGACCACCACCGACGCGTCCAGCGCCGTTTGTAGGTCCGTGACCGCCAGGGCCGCCTCGCCCAGCGTCGCCGCGTTCGAGCTCATGAACGCCAGCGCGTCCGCCGAACTGAGGGGGAAGCGCGGGGCGACCGACGCATCCGGGAACGTCTCGGAGTCGTGGCCCAGCCACGACCGCTCGCCGATCAGGCAGAGCGCGGTCGACGCCAGCGCGGTCAGGTCGCCGGTGCCGATCGCCCCGTACACCGGGACGGGCGGCAGGACGCCCAGGTTCAGCGCGTCCGCGAGCGCCGTCAGCACCCCCGGATCCACGCCCGACCCGCCCGCCGCGATCTGGTTCGCCCGGACGACCAGCATCGCCCGCACCACCTCGGCCCGCACCAGAGGCCCGGCCCCCGCCGCGTGGCTCCGCATCAGCCGCAGGCCGTGCGCGTCCGCGTCCTCCCATTCCACCTCGACCGCCCGGTTCGCCCCCACGCCCGTCGTCCGGCCGTAGACCGGCCGCCGCTCGGCGACACGCCGGACGGCGCTCCAGGCCTCACGGGCCCGCTTCCGGCCGTCCGCGGATATGGCGATCATCACGTCCGCGCGGGCCGCGCGGGTGACCAGATCGCAGGTGAGGGACGTCCCGTCGAGCTCGATCCGGCTGTGTACCACGGCGCTGCGCCCCTTTCTCGTGTTTTCAGGTCGATAACATCGACAGATATCGGGTTGACCCGGCGGGGCCCGTGTCGGAGATTGTCGGATGTCTAAGGTTGGGTGGATGCCGGTACCCATAACCCTTTTGTCGAGTGGAACGGCGTCACGGCGGCGCCCGGACAGGACGTGACTCGTTTGATCACCTTCACGGGCGTCACGAAGCGCTACCCGGACGGCACGGTCGCCGTGCACGATCTCGACCTGGAGATCGCGGCCGGGCGCATCACCGTGCTCGTCGGGCCGTCCGGATGCGGCAAGACCACCACCCTCCGCATGGTCAACCGGATGATCGACCCGACCTCCGGGACGATCACCGTCGACGGCCGCGACATCCGCGAGGTGGACCCGCCCCGCCTCCGCCGGGGGATCGGCTACGTCATCCAGCAGGCCGGCCTCTTCCCGCACCGCACGATCATCGACAACATCGCCACCGTGCCCTACCTGCTCCACCAGGACAAGAAGCAGGCCCGCACGCGCGCACTCGAACTGATGGAACGGGTCGGACTCGACACCGCCCTCGCCAAGCGCTACCCCGCCCAGCTGTCCGGCGGCCAGCAGCAGCGCGTCGGCGTCGCCCGCGCGCTCGCCGCCGACCCGCCGGTCATGCTGATGGACGAGCCGTTCAGCGCCGTCGACCCGATCGTCCGCGGCCAGCTCCAGGACGAGTTCCTCCGCCTCCAGAGCGAGCTGGAGAAGACGATCGTCTTCGTCACCCACGACATCGACGAGGCCGTCAAGCTCGGCCACCGCATCGCGGTGTTCCAGGTCGGCGGCGTCCTCGCCCAGTACGCCACCCCGGACGAGCTGCTCGCGAACCCCGCGAACGACTTCGTCCGCGACTTCCTCGGCGGCGACCGCGGCATCCGGCGGCTCCGCTTCGTCCAGGAACTCGACGCGGAGGCCGCGGCGGAGAGGCGAGCGGCCGTGCCGGAACCGGCCGAGCCACCCCCCGGTGGCGAGGCCGCGGCGGCGGGCGAGCGGTGAGCGCCGCCCTCTCCCCGGTCGCCGCCGGCGACAACGGGGAACCCCTGATCCGCTGGGACTGGATCGGCCACAACTCCGACATCATCACCCAGGCCCTCAACGACCACCTGGTCCTGTCGATCGTCCCGGTGGTGCTGGGCCTGGTGATCTCGCTGCCGATCGGCCTGCTGTGCGCCCGCTACCGCTGGCTGTACGCGCCCGTCGTCGGCCTCACCAGCGTGCTCTACGCCATCCCGGCGATCGCGCTGTTCGTCGTGCTGGTCGCCTTCACGGGCCTGACCCGCACCACCGTGATGATCCCGCTCACCCTGTACACCCTGTCGGTGCTGGTCCCCGCCGTCGTGGACGGCATGGACTCGGTGCCCGAGCACGTCCGGCAGGCGGCCACCGCCATGGGCTTCGGCACGCTGCGCCGGCTCGTCCAGGTCGAGCTGCCGATCGCCGTCCCCGTCGTCATGGCGGGCCTGCGCGTCGCGACCGTCTCCAACATCAGCCTCGTCTCGGTCGGCGCCCTCATCGGCGTCGGCGGCCTCGGCCAGCTGTTCACCGACGGCTTCAACCGCGACTTCACCACCCCGATCATCGTCGGCATCGCTCTGATCATCGCGCTCGCGATCGCCGCGGACGTCGTGCTCCTGGTCGTCCAACGCCTGCTCACGCCCTGGGCGCGGGCGGGGAGCAGCAGACGGGCCGCGCGCCGCGCCGTCCGGGCCGAGCCGGCCATGCCCGAGGAGGCCGCCCTGTGAACGCGATCCTCGACGCGATCCGCTGGTTCTTCCACGGCGAGCAGTGGCACGGCACCGACGGCATCCCGCACCGGCTCTCCGAGCACCTCTGGTACTCCGGCCTCGCCTTCGCGATCACCGTCGCGATCGCGCTGCCGCTCGGGCTGCTGCTCGGGCACGTCCGGCGCGGCAGGGCCGCCTCGTTCTTCGGGTTCTCGGTCATCGCGTCCGCCAACGGCGCGCGGGCCCTGCCGACGCTCGGCCTGCTCATCCTGGCCGTGCTGGTCACCTCGTCCAGCCTGGTCCCGACGCTGATCCCGCTGATCGTCCTCGCGATCCCGCCCGTCCTGGTGAACGCCTACACCGGCGTCCAGCAGGTCGAGCCCGGCCTGCGGGACGCGGCGGAGGGCATGGGCATGACCGGCACGCAGGTGCTGTGGCGGGTCGAGGCCCCCGTGGCGCTGCCGCTGGTGCTGCTCGGCCTGCGCACCGCCGCGATCCAGATCGTCTCCACCGCGACCATCGCCGCCTACGTCGGGCTCGGCGGCCTCGGCCGGTTCATCGTGGACGGCCTGAAGCGGCAGGAGTACTCCAGCACCGCGGGCGGCGCGATCCTCGTGATCCTGCTCGCCTTCCTCATCCAGTTCGTCTTCGCCCTGCTGCGCCGGGTCGCGGTCTCACCGGGACTACGGCGCACTTCCTGACATCTGATCGACGAAGCAAGACAACGACAACTGACGTCCGGCCGAAAGGACTGTTCATGTTCTCCAAGACACGCGGTGCCGCCGTGCTCCTCGTGGGTGCGCTGGCCCTGTCGGCCTGCGGTGGCGGCGACAAGAAGGACCCGCTCGGCTCGTCCGGCGGCAAGGGCGGCACCCTCGTGATCGGCACCGCCGACTTCCCCGAGAGCCAGGCCCTCGGCGAGGTCTACGCCCAGGCGCTCAGCGCCAAGGGCATCAAGGCGTCGACCAAGGTCGCCGGGACGCGCGAGGCGTACTTCAAGGCCATCCAGTCGGGCCAGCTCGCCATCGTCCCCGAGTACAACGGCAACCTGCTGCTGCACGTCGACCCGAAGGCGACCGCCGCCACGACCGAGGCGGTCAACGCGGCCCTCGGCCAGAAGCTCCCGTCCTCGCTCGGCGTCCTGGACTCGGCGAAGGCCGAGGACAAGGACTCGGTCGTCGTCACCAAGGAGACCGCCGACAAGGACCACCTCAAGACGATCGCCGACCTCAAGCCGGTCGCGTCGGGCATCGTCTTCGGCGGCCCGTCCGAGTTCAAGACCCGCGTCTCCGGCCTGGTCGGCATCAAGGAGAAATACGGCCTGGAGTTCAAGGAGTTCAAGCCGCTCGACACCGCCGGCCCGATCACCGTCGCGCGCCTGAAGCAGGGCGCGATCCAGGCGGCGAACCTCTTCTCCACCGACGCCGCCATCACCAAGAACGGCTTCGTCGCGCTCGAGGACCCGAAGAACGTCTTCCCCGCTCAGAACGTCACCCCGCTCATCTACCGCAGCAAGGTGACCGCCGACGCGCAGGGCGTCCTCAACGCCATCGCGGCCAAGCTGACCACCGCCGACCTCCTCGAGATGAACTCGAAGATGTCCGTCGACAAGGCCGAGCCGCGCGACGTCGCCAAGGCCTGGCTGCAGAAGTCCGGAATCACGTCCTCCTGAACAGCATGAGAAAAGGGCCCGCGCACCGCGCGGGCTCTTTCTTTTCTCATGGGCGGCGGCCGCCGAGGCGGGTGGTGAGGTCGGCGGCGGTGCGGCGGACCTCGGTGGCGAGGTCGGGCCAGGTGTCGTCGGGGCGGGTCTCGCGGCGGAAGGTGACGGTGATCGCGGCGGCCGGGTGGCCGGTGTGGTCGAAGGAGCAGGCGGCGATGGACGCGAAGCCCGCGGTGACGTGGCCGTCCTCGGCCGACCAGCCGCGCCGGGCGTCCTCGGCCAGGACGCGCCGCAGCTCGCGCAGGGACGCCGGGCCCCGGCCGGTGCGGTCGACGAGCGGGCCGGGGAACAGGGCGCGGACCTGCGCGGCGGGCAGGTGGGCGAGCATCGACAGGCCGCTCGCGGTGAGCTGGGCGGGCAGCCGGACGCCGACGTCGGTGACCAGGGGGGCCTGCCGCCGGGCGGGCTGCTCCTTCAGCAGGTAGAGGGTCTCGGAGCCGTGCAGGACGCCGAGCTGCGCGATGTCCCCGGTGCGGTCGACGAGGCGGCGGAGCAGGGGCCGGGCGAGGCGTTCGAGGGGGCCGTGCCGCAGGTAGGCGGAGCCGATCTCGAAGGCGGCGACGCCGAGGCCCCAGCGGCGGTCCTCGGGGACGTAGGAGACGAAGCCGTCCTCGGCCATGGCCGTGAGCAGGTGGTAGGTGGACGAGCGGGGCAGTCCGAGGCGTCCGGCGATGGCGGAGGCGGGCAGCGGGCCCGCGGACTCGGCGAGGAGCCGGAGCACGGCGAGGGCGCGGCGGGCCGCCGGGACCTGGCCGCCCCCCGTACCGCCGCCCGCCCCGCCCTCCGCGTCGCGCGTCCCTGACCCGGGCTTTACGGTCATACGCCCATTGTCTCGTATCTGAGACAGTACGGCCCGCGCGCGGGTCGCCGGAGGGCGGTCCGCGCGCTGCAATGGGGGTATGAGTTTCGGCATGGGGGACACAGGCATCCAGGTCGGACCGGAACCGCTGACCTTCGCGGAGGTCGTGGCGGTGGCCCGGGACGGCGCGCGGGTCACGCTGACCGGCGAGGCGCTGAAGGCGATCACCGAGGCGCGGGCCGCGATCGAGGAGCTGGCCTCCCGTCCGACGCCCGTCTACGGGGTCTCCACGGGATTCGGCGCGCTCGCGACCCGGCACATCGCGCTGGAGCTGCGCGCGCAGCTCCAGCTGAACATCGTGCGGTCGCACGCCGCCGGGTCGGGCCCGGAGGTCGAGCGGGAGGTCGTCCGGGCGCTGATGCTGCTGCGCCTGCACACCCTCGCGACCGGCCGGACGGGCGTCCAGCCCGCGACGGCGCAGGCGTTCGCGGCGCTGCTGAACGCGGGGATCACCCCGATCGTCCACGAGCACGGCAGCCTCGGCTGTTCGGGCGACCTCGCGCCGCTGGCGCACTGCGCGCTGGCGCTGATCGGCGAGGGTCAGGTCCGGGACGCCGGGGGCGATCTGCGGGACGCCGCGGACGCGCTCGCCGAGGCCGGGATCGAGCCGGTCACGCTCGGCGCGAAGGAGGGCCTGGCCCTCCTGAACGGCACGGACGGCATGCTCGGCATGCTCGTCATGGCCATCCAGGACCTGCGGCGGCTGTTCACCGCCGCCGACCTCGCCACCGCGATGACCGTCGAGGCGCTGCTCGGCACCGACCGGGTGTTCGCCGCGGACCTGCAGGAGCTGCGCCCGCACCCGGGCCAGGCCGTGTCGGCCGCGAACCTGCGGGCGCTGCTCGCCGACTCGCCGATCATGGCGTCGCACCGCGGCCCGGACTGCACCCGCGTCCAGGACGCCTACTCGCTGCGCTGCGCCCCGCAGGTGAACGGCGCGGCCCGCGACACCCTCGCGCACGCCGAGCTGGTCGCGTCCCGCGAGCTGGCCTCGGCCGTCGACAACCCGGTCGTCCTGCCGGACGGTCGCGTCGAGTCGAACGGCAACTTCCACGGCGCGCCGGTCGCGTACGTGCTGGACTTCCTCGCCGTCCCGACCGCGGACGTCGCGTCGATGTCGGAGCGCCGCACCGACCGGCTGCTCGACAAGGCCCGCTCGTTCGGGCTGCCGCCGTTCCTCGCCGACGACCCGGGCGTGGACTCCGGCCTGATGATCGCCCAGTACACGCAGGCGGCGATCGTCAGCGACCTCAAGCGGCACGCGGTGCCGTCCTCGGCCGACTCGATCCCGAGCTCGGCGATGCAGGAGGACCACGTGTCCATGGGCTGGAACGCCGCGCGCAAGCTGCGCAGGGCGGTGGACGGCCTGACCCAGGTGATCGCCATCGAGATCATGGCGGCCGCGCGGGCGCTGGAGCTGCGGCCGCCGCTGCGTCCGGGCCCGGCGACGGGCGCGGTCGTCGCGAAGCTGCGCGAGCGCGTCCCCGGGCCCGGCCCGGACCGCTACCTCGCGCCGGAGATCGCCGCCGCCACCGAGCTGGTGCGGGACGGCTCGCTCGTCGCCGCCGCCGAGTCGGTCACCGGCCCGCTCGCCTGACCGGCGGCACGCCCTGACCGGCCCGACGCCCTGACCGGCGCTACGCACTGACCGGCCCTACGCACCGACCGCACGACCTGACCGTCCGCGCGCGGCGACCCCGCGCGCGACCCGTCTTCCGGAGGAGTTCCCTCATGTCCGGTCCTCGCCCCGTCCGCGCGCCGCGCGGGACGCAGCTCACCACCGCCAAGGGCTGGCCGCAGGAGGCCGCCCTGCGCATGCTCCAGAACAACCTGGACCCCGAGGTCGCCGAGCACCCCGACAAGCTCGTCGTGTACGGCGGCACGGGCAAGGCCGCCCGCGACTGGAACTCCTTCGACGGGATCGTCCGGTCGCTGGAGTCGCTCGAGGGGGACGAGACGCTGCTCGTCCAGTCCGGCAAGCCGGTCGGGATCTTCCGCACGCACGAGTGGGCGCCGCGCGTCCTCATCGCGAACTCCAACCTCGTCCCGCAGTGGGCGAACTGGGACGAGTTCCGCCGCCTGGAGGCCGAGGGCCTCACCATGTACGGGCAGATGACGGCCGGTTCGTGGATCTACATCGGCACGCAGGGCATCCTCCAGGGCACCTACGAGACGTTCGGGGCGGTCGCCGCGAAGCGGTTCGGCGGCTCCCTCGCCGGGACGATCACGCTGACCGCCGGGCTCGGCGGGATGGGCGGCGCGCAGCCGCTCGCGGTGACGATGAACGGCGGCGTCGCGATCTGCGTCGAGGTCGACCCGTCGCGGATCGACCGGCGGGTCGAGCACCGCTACTGCGACGTCCGCGCCGACTCGCTGGACGAGGCGCTGCGCCTGGCCGTCGAGGCCCGCGACAAGCGTGAGCCGCTGTCGATCGGCCTGCTCGGCAACGCCGCCGACGTCGTCCCCGAGCTGCTGCGCCGGGGCGCCCCGATCGACATCGTCACCGACCAGACCAGCGCGCACGACCCGCTCGCGTACCTGCCGTCCGGGGTGGCGTTCGAGGACTGGGACGAGGAGCGCGACAAGGACCCGCAGGGGTTCACCGACCGCGCCCGCCAGTCGATGGCCACGCACGTCGAGGCCATGGTCGGGTTCATGGACGCGGGCGCCGAGGTCTTCGACTACGGCAACTCGATCCGCGGTGAGGCGCAGACCGCGGGCTACGACCGCGCGTTCGCGTTCCCCGGGTTCGTCCCGGCGTACATCCGGCCGCTGTTCTGCGAGGGCAAGGGCCCGTTCCGCTGGGCGGCGCTGTCGGGCGACCCGAAGGACATCGCGCGCACCGACAAGGCGATCCTCGACCTGTTCCCCGAGAACGAGCAGCTCACCCGGTGGATCAAGATGGCGGGGGAGAAGGTCCACTTCCAGGGCCTCCCGTCGCGGATCTGCTGGCTCGGCTACGGCGAGCGCGACAAGGCGGGCGCGGTCTTCAACGACCTGGTCGCGCGCGGCGAGATCAGCGCGCCGATCGTGCTCGGCCGCGACCACCTGGACTGCGGCTCGGTCGCGTCCCCGTACCGCGAGACCGAGGGCATGAAGGACGGCTCGGACGCGATCGCCGACTGGCCGCTGCTGAACGCCATGCTCAACACCTCGTCCGGAGCGACGTGGGTGTCGATCCACCACGGCGGCGGCGTCGGCATCGGCCGGTCCATCCACGCGGGCCAGGTCTGCGTCGCGGACGGCACGGAGCTCGCGGGTGCGAAGCTGGAGCGCGTGCTGACCAACGACCCGGGGACGGGCGTCATGCGGCACGTGGACGCGGGCTACGAGCGCGCGGAGGAGGTCGCCGACGAGCGCGGCGTCCGCATTCCGATGCGCGAGGAGTAGCGGCGTCCGTCCCATCCGCGAGAACCGGTCGCTAAGGAGAACGGGTTGAGTTTCGAGGAGATGTGGGCGGCGCTGCTGCCCGTAGGACGGAACGCCGGCACCGGCGGTTACGACCGTTTCGTGTGGACGCCGTCCGAGCTGGAGTGCCGCGCCTGGTTCCTCGACGAGGCCCGTGCCCGTTCGCTGGAGGTCGAGAGCGACGGGAACGGCAACCTGTACGCCTGGTGGTATCCGGCGGACGGACGGCGCGACGACGCCGTCCTGACGGGCAGCCACCTCGACTCGGTGCCGGGCGGCGGCGCGTTCGACGGGCCGCTCGGTGTCGTGTCGGCGTTCGCGGCGATCGACCTCCTGCGCGCGCGGGGGGTCGAGCCGACGCGTCCGCTGGGTGTCGCGGCGTTCGCCGAGGAGGAGGGCGCGCGGTTCGGTGTCGCGTGCCTCGGTTCCCGGCTGCTGTCCGGTGCGATCGACCCGGCTCGTGCGCGCGCCTTGACCGATGCCGACGGGCGCACGTTCGCGGAGGTCGCGGCCGAGAACGACGTCGACCCGGACGGCATCGGACGCGACGACGCCCTGCTCGGACGCGTCGGCTGCTACGTCGAGCTGCACGTCGAGCAGGGCCGCGCGCTCGCCCCCGAGACGCCGGTCGGCGTGGCGTCCGCGATCGTCCCGCACGGCCGGTGGCGGCTGGACTTCACCGGCGAGGGCAACCACGCCGGGACGACCCGCCTGATCGACCGGCGCGACCCGATGCTGCCGTTCGCGTCGACCGTCCTCGCGGCGCGGGCCGCGGCCGAGCGGCACGACAGCGTCGCCACGGTCGGGAAGGTGAAGGTCGTGCCGGGCGGGGTGAACGCGATCCCGTCCGCCGTCGCGGCGTGGCTCGACAGCCGCGGGCCGGACGAGCGGTCCGTCCGCGCGACGGTCTCCGACGTGCTCGAACACGCCCGCGCCGCCGGTGAGGGGCACGGTGTCGCGGTCGCGCTGACCGAGGAGTCCTACACCGAGGTCGTCGACTTCAACCTGGGGCTCCGTGACCGCGTGGTGAAGGCGCTGGGCGGCGTGCCGGTCCTGCCGACGGGCGCGGGGCACGACGCGGGCGTCCTGTCGGCGGTGATCCCGACGGCGATGCTGTTCGTCCGGAACCCGACGGGCGTCTCGCACGCGCCCGCCGAGCACGCCGAGGAGCCCGACTGCCTCGCGGGTGTGGAAGCGCTCGCCTCGGTACTGGCCGACCTGGTCCGGGGGTAGGGACTCAGTATGCGATGGCACGCCGAGTACGCCTGGCTCGGAGACGGCGTCGCCGCCGACGTCCTCATCGAGGCCGACGGCGAGCGGATCAGCGGCATCACGCGCGGTGTCCCGGCCCCTCCGGACGCCCCCCGCCTGCGCGGCCTCACCCTCCCGGGCCTGGCCGACGCGCACTCCCACGCCTTCCACCGAGCGCTCCGCGGCCGCGTCCAGGCCGACCGGGGCACCTTCTGGACGTGGCGCGAGACGATGTACAAGGTCGCCGAGCGTCTCACCCCGGACTCCTACCGCGCGCTCGCCACGGCCGTGTTCGCCGAGATGGCGCTGGCCGGGATCAGCTGCGTGGGCGAGTTCCACTACCTGCACCACCGTCCCGGCGGTGCCCCCTACGACGAGCCGAACGCGATGGGCGAGGCGCTCATCGACGCCGCCGAGGCGGCCGGCATCCGCATCACCCTGCTCGACACCTGCTACCTGACCGGCGGCCTGGGACAGCCCCTGGCGGGCGCCCAGCTCCGCTTCGGCGACGGTTCGGCGGGGGACTGGGCACGGCGCGTGGACGCCCTCTACGAGCAGAACGACAAGGGCGGCCGTCCTCATGCGCGCGTGGGGGCGGCGATCCATTCGGTGCGTGCCGTCCCGCGTGAGCAGATGCACGCCGTCTCGTCGTGGGCGAAGGAGAAGGGCGCGCCCCTGCACGTCCACCTGTCGGAGCAGCCCGCCGAGAACGAGGCGTGCCTCGAGGCGTACGGCGTGACCCCGACGAAGCTCCTCGCGGAGTGCGGCGCGCTCGGCCCGCTCACCACGGCCGTCCACGCGACGCACCTGACGCCCGAGGACATCGGGCTGCTCGGCGCGACCATGACCGGCGTGTGCATGTGCCCGACCACCGAACGCGACCTCGCCGACGGCATCGGGCCCGCCCGCGACCTGCACCGCGCCGGGTCGCCGGTCAACCTCGGCTCCGACCAGCACGCCGTCATCGACCTGTTCGAGGAGGCCCGCGCCGTCGAGCTGGACGAGCGGCTCCGCACCCGCGTCCGCGGCCACTGGACGGCGCACGAGCTGCTCGCCGCCGCGACCTGGAACGGCCACTCCGCGCTCGGCTGGCCCGAGGCCGGACGCCTCGAACCCGGCGCGTTCGCCGACCTGACCACGATCGCGCTCGACTCGCCCCGCACGGCGGGCGCGGGCCCGGAGTTCGCCGCGGAGACGGCCGTGTTCGCCGCCACCGCCGCCGACGTCCGGCACGTCGTGGTCTCGGGACGGCAGGTCGTCGAGGACGGCCGCCACGTGCTCGTCCCCGACGTCCCTGCCCTGCTCCGCGACACCATCGCCGCCGTCACGGGCGACGAACCGGTTCCGCCGTCCGCCTAGGGCTCGGGCAGCGGAGCGTTCTCCACCTTTCTCCGCCATTTCGCCGCCCTGGCCTGGCGCGCCGACGCGATCTGGCGTGCTGCTCGGATCTGGCGCGACGACGCCCCCGCCCCGTCGCGCCAGATCCCGAGCACCTTCCACAGCCGTTTGCTGACCGGGTTGATCAGGCCGGTCTCCGCGCAGAGGTCGCGGAGGCCCGCCACGGCGTCCGCGAGGGTGTCCCGGGACGCGTCGGACCGCCAGTACGCCTGCCGCATCACCGGCCCCGGGACGCCGAACCGCCGCGCCATCGCCGGCGGCGGGGTGAGGACGACGACCGCCATCACCTTCGCCGTCGGCGGGACGCCGAGGCTCAGCAGGAACCGGGACGGGGCCGTCATGCGCGGCACGTGGTGGCGGAGGTACCGGCGTCCGAACGCGATGTGCCGGGCCTCCTCGGCGACGTGGATCGCCATGATCCGGGTGAGGAGCGGATGCCCGTCCTCGCTTTCGCGGAGCACCCGCCGCTGCATGTGGTCGATCGGCTCCTCGCCCGCGAGGACGCCGAAGAAGAACAGCGCGGGCGCGACCGCGCCGAAGACCGGAACGGCCTCGGCGGCCCACCGGAGAACGCGGGACATTCCCGGGGCGTCCATTCCGCTGCGGTCGACGAACTCCTGGAACATCAGCCCGTGACGGCCCTCCTCGATCATCTCGTGGTAGACGTACCGGAACTCCGCCGACCCGTTCGGCAGCCGCCAGGCGAACGCCAGCAGCCCCCTGTTCAGCAGGTTCTCGAACTGCATCCCGACCTTGGCGACGTTCGCCTGCCGGTACAGCCCGAGCCGCGCCCGCTCGTCGGACGGCAGCGACCGGTACCAGGGATGGGCCGCGAGCGGATCGGCGCGCGGCAGTTCCCAGCGCGGATCCGCGGGGTCGATCGCGTACTCGGGATCGTCCCAGGGAATGTCGCGGAACGGTTCCCAGTGCTTTTCGGCGGACGCCTTGGACAGCCTTCTCAGTGCCTTCTCGTAATCGAGATCCGTGACAGTCATCCCCGCCCTCGGTAAATGAGTGACGTCGTGCCCGTTGTGACCGAATCTTTCTTTCACGGTCAACCTAGGAACCGCCCGCCACCGGGTCAACCGTCCGTGATCGCCCCGACACCCGCCCCCGCCCCGCGAGGTGCGCAATCAAGCACTTTCCGCCGTGATGTCCAATACCGGCCACCCCGCTCCGCCCGTCCCGCCCGCGCGCGAGGATCACCGTCCATGACGCCCGACCCCGCCCGCCCCTCGCCCGCCCGCGTCTACGACTACCTGCTCGGCGGCCACGACCACCTCGACGTCGACCGCGCCGCCGCCGAGGCCGTCCTCAAGGTCGAGCCCGACGCGCGCGAGTCGCCCCGCCGCAACCGCGACTTCCTCGGACGCGTCGTCCGGCACCTCGCCGGGCTCGGCGTCGACCAGTTCCTCGACATCGGCTCCGGCCTGCCGACCGCCGAGAACGTCCACCACGTCGCGCGGTCGGTGAACCCCGGCGCCCGCGTCGTCTACGCCGACAACGACGCCACCGTCCTGGAGCAGGCCAACGCGCTGCTCTCGGGTGACGACCGCACCGCGTTCGTCCACGCCGACGTCCGCGACCCCGCCGCGCTCCTCGCCGACCCGGCGCTCGCGATGCTCGACCCCGGCCGTCCGACGGCCGTGCTGCTGGTGGCCGTCCTGCACTTCGTCGCGGACGCCGACCGCCCGTCCGACCTGGTCGAGGCCCTGCTGGCGTCCGTCGCGCCGGGCAGCTACCTGGTCATCTCCCACGTCACGGACGAATCGACCACACCCGAGCTCCGCGCCGCGATCCACGACACGTACGCGAACGCGCCCGCGCCGCTCCACCTGCGCCCGCGCGCCGAGATCGAAGCCCTGTTCGGCGGCCGCCCGCTGCTCGCCCCCGGCCTCGTCGACGTCCAGGACTGGCGTCCCGCCGAACGCCTCGCGCCCTCACGCCTCCGCCTCCTCGGCGCCGTCGCCCCGGTCGCCTGACCGGCCCGGCCGCGTCCCCACCGGCGCCCCGCGACCATCGCCAGCACCACCGCCTTCGCGGGCGGCCGGAACGTCGCGGATGTCGCCCTTGAGGGTAGATAGAACGTTCTGTATAGTCCTGGCCCATGGCCGACGACAGCAAGCCCCCCGCCCGCCGCCGCATCCTCGACGCCGCCGACGAGCTCTTCTACGAGAACGGCATCAACTCGACCGGCGTGGACGCCGTGATCGAGTCCGCCGGGGTCGCGCGGATGACCTTCTACAAGCACTTCGGCGGCAAGCAGGCCCTGATCATCGCCTACCTCGAAGGGCGCGAGACCCGCTGGCAGCTGCGCCTCCAGCGGGCCATCGACGCCGCGGGCGACTCCCGCGGCCGCCTGCTCGCGGTCTTCGACGCGCTCAGCGGCTGGGCGTCGTCGGAGTCCCGCTTCCGCGGCTGCTCCTTCGTCAACGCCCTCGCCGAACTCGCCGAGCCGAACCACCCCGCGCGCGCGATCGTCCACGCGTACAAGGCCGCCCTGCGCGACTGCGTGTTCCAGCTGGCCGAGGAGAGCGGGACCGCCGATCCCGAACTGCTCACCGACCAGCTGCTTCTCGTCTACGAAGGGGCGATCACCACGAACTCGCTCGGCAACGTCGAGGCCGCCTTCGACAAGGCGCACTTCACCGCCGAGCAGCTCATCAACGCCGCCGTTCCGGTGTCCGCCTGACTCAGCGGGGGAGCCGGAGCGCCCGGACGATCGCCTGGTAGCCCGTGTCGTTCGGGTGCAGGCCGTCCTCGTACACGTACGCGAGCCGCGGACGGTCGGGGGCGGCCGGGTCGGCCATCACCCGGTCGACGTCCAGGACGGTGTCGAACGTCCCGCTCGTCCGGACCCACTTGTTGATCGCGATCCGCGTCTTCTCGACCGTCGGCGACCACACGGGGAACAGCGCGCCCCGCATCGGCAGGATCGTCGTCCCGACGACCTTGATCCCGTGCGCGTGCGCCGCCTTCACCAGCTGCCGCTGCGCGTCGATGACCTGCTGCGCCGTCGACGGGCCGCCCGGGACGAGGCACGGGTCGCCCGGCGTCTCCCGGATGTCGTTAGCGCCCAGGTGCAGGATCACGGAGCGGACGCCCGGACGGTCGAGCACGTCCCGCTGGAACCGCGCCGGCGCCTTCTCCCCGGCGCACGCCGAGTCGTACCGCAGCCGGTTCCCGCCGATGCCCGTGTTCGCGACGCCGACCGTCCCGCCGAGCCGGGCCGCCAGCAGGGCGGGGAGCGTGGAGTCCGCGCCACTGGCCCCGACACCGTCGATCAGCGAGTCCCCGAACGCCACGACCGTCCCGGTGCTCCGGCCCCCGGAGACGTCGACCCCGGACAGGTAGTAGGACGAGTCGGTGGTCTTCGTGTACGCGTCGGACCCGACGTCCCCGACATGGTCGCCCTGCGCGAGGAACGAGGCCCGCCCGCCGACCCGGTGGAACGTCGCCGGCCCGGTCGGGGTTGTGAAACGCAGCGTGATCGCGAGCTTCTCCAGCGGCACGGTCGAGAGCTTCACGGGGTCGCTGAGCGCCTCCGCGCCCGGCCGCACGACCGGGGCCGTCCGTCCGCCGAACGTCAGCGGGACGCTGGTGCCCGGCCACACCTTGGCGCCGCCCGCCGACCGTCCGACGGCCGCGCCGTCCACCTTGAGGAGGGACTTCCCGAACAGGTTGGAGACCCGGACCCGAAGCCGGGTTCCGCCGGAGCTCAGCCGCACGACCTGCCGGAGCGACTGCCCGGAGAACCCCTGCGTCGACCAGTTCTGCCCGGAGTCCTCGTCCCCGGCGATCGGACGCTGCATCGCCGCGCCCCAACTCTGCGTCCAGCTGGGCGCGGCCTTGTCCGGCGTCTGGGCGACCGCCGTCCCGCCGGCCAACGCGAGGACGACCGCCCCCGCCAGGGGCAGGCGTGCCCGCCGCACTATCGATGAATTCATGATCAGGATTCCACCGCGCCGCCCACCCCGGAGACATCGCAGCCACCCCCACACTTCCCGGTGGGGCAAACCCCCGCCTCCACCGCCTGCACGACCCGCTCCGCCGCCTCCTGGAGATCGATCAGCGGATGCCGCACGTACACCCCCTGCGGCCCCCGCCACGAGAACGTCAGCGGACAGACCCACACGTTGAGCCCGCCGACCGAGACGATCGACACCGCCCCGTCACTGGACCACTCGGCCCGAAGCCCCCGAGCCGCCAGCGCGTCCACCAGCCGCCGCGCCGCGATCCTAGGCGCCACCCGCCACGGAGGCCGAGGCCACCGCTCCGGCAACGGCAAGGTGAACCAGGCGGCCTTCCCCACCACAGGCGCGTGGGAGAGCCGAGACCGCGACAGATGGCACCCCCACCCCGAAGCGACCGCCGCGACGATCCCCAGCCCCTTCCCGCTCTCGTCGAGCAACTCCCCGCCATGTACCGCGGGCAGGGCGGCCCGATTCCCGTCGAAGACCGAGACGACGAGCTCCGACCGAGGCCGACTCCGAGCCCACACCCAGAGCTCGATGGAACCCCCGGCATGCCGGTACGCGTTCGTGGCCAGCTCACTGACCGCCAGCACCCCGTCCTCCACCAGGGAGGCGTCGAAGCCCACCTCCGCCATGGTTGCTTCGACCACCCCCCGAGCCCGCCCCGCCCCCAACGCGTCCGGCGGAAGCTCCCACAGACAAGCCCCGCCATACGGAAGATCACCCGCACGCCCACCCATTCCGATCACCCACCGTCCCGCTGTCGCCTCTTTCTGTAACTTCCAGACGAGCGTGACCCTCCGTGCTTACGGTGATTACGCATTCGGATGTACTGAAACATCCGTCCGGACAAGGAGGCGGGGCCCATGGCCGGCCTGGATTCACTCGACCCACAGGCGTCGACGTGGGACCTCATAGCCGTTCAGCTGCGGATACTCCGCGTTCAGCACGGCTGGACGTGCGAACAGGTGGCGCGCACAGCCAACGTCTCGCGCTCACATGTTTCGAACTGGGAGGCGGGCCGCCGCCGTCCGCGCCGTCCCGAGCTCGTCGCACTCGACGAGGCGTGGAACACCGGCGCCCTCCTCGCGACCCTCCACGACTACGCGACGGACGGCCACGACCACACGAGGCTCGGCGCCTACCTCGACCACGAGGGCAAGGCCGAGACGATCGAGGGCTTCAACTCGGACCTGGTCTTCGGCCTCTTCCAGACCGAGGACTACATGCGCGCCCTGTTCCAGGCGGGCGGAGTCGTGGAGGACGTCGAAGCCGAGGTCACCAAGCGCCTCGCCCGCCAGGAGATCCTCACCCGCCCGCACCCCCCGAAGCTGTGGATGGTGCTCGCCCAACCGGCGCTCTGGTGGCAGGTGGGCGGAAGCGAGGTGATGAGAGCGCAGCTCGCCCACCTGCTGGAGATCTCCCAACGGCCGAACGTGAGCCTTCGGGTGCTTCCCGTCTCGGCGGGCTGGTCGTCGATCCCCGGATCCCTTTCGATCATGAATTCGAGGGACGCGGAGATCGCCTATCTCGAAGCGGGGCGTATGGGTAGGCTCTACGATCGTAGGCCCGAAGTGCAGGAGGCTCGCGCTCGCCTCAACGAGATCAATGCGCGAGCGTTCTCCGAGAGTCAGTCATACGCCCTGATCGAGCACACGATGGGACTGGTGAAGTGACCTCATGGCGCAAGTCGTCGCACAGCGATGACGCCGGTGGACAGTGCGTGGAAGTGGCCGCATTGCGCGAGCAGGTGGCCGTCCGGGACAGCAAGGCCCCAGGGGCCGGTCACTTGAACCTCGCCCCCGCCGCATTCGCCGACCTGCTCGCTTGCGTGAAGGCGGAGCGCGGCACACAGTCGGAGGCATGACCCCCAACTGGCGCAAGTCCAGCCACAGCCACGACTCGAACTCCGACTGCGTCGAGCTGGCACGGCTGCCGACTGGCCTGGGCATTCGCGACAGTAAGGCCTCCCAGGCCGGTCACCTCGTCCTCCCGCGCAGCGAGTTCGCCACCCTGCTCGCTGGCCTGAAGCAGGAAATGCGTTCACACTCATCCACATGAGCACTCGGTGGCGTAAGTCGTCGCACAGTGATGAAGCCGGTGGACAGTGCGTGGAGCTTGCAGCACTGAACGGCAATGTGGCCGTCCGCGACAGCAAAGTTCCCGGAGCCGGTCATCTGAACCTGACTCCCAGCGCATTCGCCGACCTGGTCACTTGTATGGGGACGGATCGCGGAGCACAGTCGGAGGCATGACCCCCAACTGGCGCAAGTCCACCTACAGCCTTGGTGAGAACTCAGACTGCGTGGAGCTGGCCCGCCTGAACGCGGGTCTTGGCGTCCGCGACAGCAAGGCTCTTGAGGACGGTCATCTCACGCTCTCGCGCGACACGTTCGCTGATCTGCTGGCTGGCGTGAAGCGCGAGAACGGTCCAGGTTCGGGTGCTTGAGGCATCCCGGACGCCTAGGCAGCGCTGAACGCACGCACGCGCGACGCAAGCCGAGTCAAACGTTGAATGGCTGTGCTGGCGTTATCAGCGTTCGGGCGAGTTCGAGCCTGGTGCGGTGGTCCTCGATCCAGTCATCGGGAAGGCGGATCGGCAGCGTCACCGAGGTGAGCGACGCGACGGCGTCCGTGACGGTGACCTCGGTCCATGTGCGGGGGCCGGACGGGTCGCCGGCCTCGACGGGGACGATCGTCATCTGCGGACCGCGTCCTTGTTCCATCCACGCCCCAGAGCCCCCGGCGGCCAGGGTGTCCAGGATCGCCGCCCACTCGTCCAGGTCCTCTCTGAGGAGGTGCACCTCGTCCAAGTGGCCGTGAGCGAACTCGCTGGTCGCCGTGATGCGGACCTCGAGAGTCTCGAGTGGGCCGGGCGCGACGACCTCCACGATGACGCTGTTCTCACCGTCATCGAACTTGATCAGTTCCACAAGCTTCCTTCCACTTCAGCCAGGGCGTCGGAGGGGTCACCCCTGTTCGAGGGACTCGATCGCGGGGCAGACCGCAGCGTTGAGCGCGGGCACCAGGATCTCGATGTACTCGACGGCGACGGACACCAGGTCGTCGGAGTCGGCGGAGGCGGGGACATCGGGCAGGTCCACATCCAGCGGAAAGAGGAGACAGACCGACGCGAACGCGTACCCGCCGCCATTGCCGAGTGCGAGCGGTTCGTCGGACGAAAGAGACCAGAAGCTGTCCTCTACGTCATCACCCCAGCCGACCTGCGTCACTTCGGCCGGAAGCGGCGCGGTGAGTGACACGCTTGCGACCGGCAGCACGTCAGCGCCTTTGATATTGCGTGACAGGCGTGACCAGTTGACGAGCTTGTGGTGGTCCACGTACAGGGGGGCGACGTAGTCGCTGCGCAACCTCGGCGGTAGCGTGGCGGACCGCCAGGCCAGCTCCGCGAAATGGGCGCGAGCGATCTGCTGGTCCCTTCTGTGGTCGGAGTAGACCTCCCACGGCGTCCCGTCGCTGTAGGCCGCCAAGCGCACGCGATCGGCGAAATGGTCGACGATGGCGCGGACCCGACCCGGGCTCTGCTCGCGAAGGATGGTGAACGGCGTGCTCAACCGGCGCTCTCCTCACGATGGGCATGGCGGCGACCGCGAACGATCATGATGCCCTGGCGGGGGGTCTGGGCGTGAGGTCTCACGTGTGTGAGGAACGGCGGGCGAGCGCGGACGGGGTGGTTGTTGGGTGGGCGGGGGACTGGGGTTACTGGGCGGGCGGGAGGCTCTCGCCCTCGTTGCAGAAGAGGCCTGTCATGGGCTTGTTCGGGTACGGGCCTCGTCCGGCGAGTTCGTTGTAGACGTGGACGGGGAAGGCGTACTTGTCCCCTCCGTTGGGGTCGGGCCACACTCCCTTCTTTCCATAGGTGACGAAGTCGAGGCGGAGTTTTCGCTGGTCGTGGCCGTAGGAGATGCAGGCGTACCAGTCGAGTCCCGCGTTCTCGTCCTGGCGGATCTCGGCCTGGACGGGCCCCTGGAGTGGCGTGGCGAAATGGGTGATGAGCCATTGCGCGCCCGCCTCGCCGTCGGGTGACCGGCGATGAGTCGTCAGGTCCACGTCGAACTCGGCGATCCCGGACGCGTCGCGCTGCCGCAATCGCTCAATGACGTCCGACACCCGTTGCCGCAGCCGGGAGTCACCCTCGCCGGTGAAGGTCACCCCCGCCGCCGGGTGGACGGCGGGACGGTGCTTCTGCGGCCACCATACGAACGCGGCGACGGCGGCCGCGAGTAGCAAGGCTCCGGCCAGCGCGATGACCGATTTCAGCGGCGGGCGCTGCCGCGTTGCCATCGGTGCCATGACTTCACCCAATCGACCGTCCGTCCGGGGGAGGGGGCGCGTTGTGCCGGTGACGTCGCCGCGTCGGGCGATGCCGAAGGATCATTGTGTGTCACCCGGAATCGCGCGGACGCAGCCGTGGCTCACGTTGGCCACGCCGAGGTATCACTGAGCGGACGCCACTTCCCGGTGAACATGTTCACCGCTGGTCGTGATCCGCACCGCTCACGGGATCTCCTCGGCGTGGCCCTGTTCGTGTGGGTCAGACGAGGTCGAGGACGGCCTTGCCCTGGATACGGCGGGTCAGCAGGGCCTCCACCGCCTGCTCCGCCTGGTCCCAGGGGGTGCGCCAGCCGATCTGGGGGTCGAGCCGGCCCTGTTCGAGCAGGTGGAGCAGGTCGGACGTGTCGGCGGCGAAGGGCGCGGAGACGGCGAACGGCTCGAGGCGGCCGTGACCGCCGCGCATGCGGGCCTCTTCGAGGTGGAGGACGTCGGGCTCGCGGGACGCCCAGCCGATCGACAGCAGGACGCCGCCGGGTTCGAGGAGAGCGAAGGCACCCGACAGCAGGCGTCCGCCGACGTTGTCGAGAACGCCGTAGACCGGGGCGTCCGGCAGCGCCGAGCCCGTGAGGATCTCGGCCGCGCCCAGCTTCTCGAGGCCCTCCGCCCGCTCGGGAGCACCAACTGAAGCGATCACGTGCGCTCCCGCCTGGGCGGCGAGCTGGACGGCGAAGCGGCCGACGCCGCCGGACGCGCCGGTGACGAGGACGCGGCGGCCGAGCACCGAACCCAGCCTCCGCACCGCCTGAAGTGCGGTGACGCCTGCGGCGGGGACCGCGGCGGCCTCGCCCAGATCGATGGAGTCGGGGACGACCGCCACGTTCGCGGTATCGGCGGCGCGGAGCTGTGCCCAGCCTCCCGTCCCAGCGAACGACACGACACGCGTTCCCTCCGCGGGGCCCGAGCCGTCGGCGGCGGCTTGGACGACGACGCCCGACGCGTCCTTGCCGAAGACCTCGCCGGGACGCAGCTGCCGTTCCGCGAAGGCGAGCTCGCCGAAGTTCAGCGACGCCGCCTCAACTCTGATCAGTACCTCGGACGGCCCCGGACGCGGCTCGTCGATCTCGTCGAAACGGACGCCATGGGCGGTGGTGGGGTCATAGACCAGGGCGCGCATGCACACTCCTTGAGGGGAAATCTAACTACCCAGTTAGTTCAGTAGGGAACGCTAGCAGACTGAACTAACCGGTTAGGATGGCCGCCATGTCACCCCGACCGTCCGCACGCGAGCGACTGCTGGAAGCCGCGCGCGAGCTCTTCTACGCCGAGGGCTACGGCGTCTCGATCGACGCCGTCACCGAGCGTGCGGGCGTCGCCAAGCCGACCGTGTACGCGCACTTCAAGTCCAAGGACGCGCTGATCGGCACCATGCTCACCGCCGCCTGCGACGACTGGTTCACCGACCTGGACGCCGAACTGGAACGCCGCGCCGGGGACCCCGCCCGCCGCCTGCTCGCCCCCTTCGACCTCCTCGCCGCGCACCTCCCGGACCCCGCCTACCACGGCTGCATCCTGGTCAACAGCGCCGCGTCCTTCCTCGACACCGAGCACCCCGCCCACGCGGCGCTCGCCACCCACGACCAGCGCATGCGCGACCTCTTCGAACGCCTCGCCACCGAAGCGGACGCGACGAACCCCGCCGGCCTCGCCCGCCAGCTCCTCGTCCTCTACGACGGCGTCAAGGCCCGCGGCCTGGTCGACAACTCCGGCGAAGCCGCCCGCGACGCCCGCACCGCCGCGATCCTCCTCCTGGCCGCCGCCCGCCTCCACGACGCCACCGCCACCGCCTACTAACGCCCCCTCCCGCCCGTCCCCGACCCGACGTCCTCGCCCGCGGCGGGCGACCGCAGTGAGGGCCACCCGCGCGACGCCCGCGACGCCCGTCCGTGCTGAGGGGCGTGGGGGTTGGGATCGGTAGGGTGACCTGGTCGTTTTCTGGCAGAAAGGTCCCCGTGAGCGCGTCCCGTCCGCACGCCCTGTTCTCCTTCGGCACGCTGCTCGACGAGCAGGTGCAGAGCGCGCTGTTCGGAGGGCCCGTTCCGAGCGAAGCGGCGGCTCTCGCGGGGTACGCGACGCGGCCGCTGCGGATCACCGATCCGTCCGTGATCGGGACCAGCGGTCTCGACGTGCACCTGACCCTGGCGCGTGAGATCGGCGCCGAGGTCGAAGGAGCCGTCCTGCGCCTCACGGACGCGGACCTCGCCGCCGCCGACGCCTACGAGGTCGACGACTACGTCCGCCGCCGCGTCCGCCTCACGTCCGGCGCGACCGCCTGGGCCTACCTGGACGCGAAGCCCCTGCGCGCCGCCGCCCGCATCGTCATCGCCGGGGACAGCATCGCCTACGGACGCTGCGACCCCGACGGCGGATGGGCCGCCCGCCTCGCCTCCGCGCACATCGCCGCCAACGAACTCGACCACCGCGTCTTCAACGTCGCCATCCCCGGCAGCACCCTCGACGACGTCCGCGCACAGCTCCCCGCGCTCCTCCCGCCCCGCCTTCCGGACACCCTCATCGTCGCCGCGGGCATCAACGACTCGGCCCTACCGCCGCGCCACGACGACTGGCTCGCGTCCGTCGCGGACAACCTCACCGGCCTGGCGGCGACGGCTCACGACCACAACGCGCGCCTCGTCGTCCTCGGTCCGGCCTGGCTGGACGAATCCCGCACCGCCGCCTTCGGACGCCTCCGTTTCACCCTCGCCCGCGCCGAAGCCCTCCACGACCTCATCCGCACCTGGTGCGCCACCAACCACATCGACCACATCGACATGTGGGAACCCCTGCGCGACAACCCCGCCCTCTTCACTGACGGCCTTCACCCCGGCCCAGAAGGCCACCAGGCTCTCCACGCCCACATCGCCGCCCACACCCGCTGACCACCCCGCCGTGTCTGGGGCGCGGGACGCGTGCGCTACCGGTCGGGGGCCGGGGCGCGGAGGAGTTCCAGGACGGCCTGGACGGCCGGGGTGGCGTGTCGGGTCAGCGCGTGGATGTCGCGGGTGAGCGGCAGGCCCGCGAGGGGGCGCAGCAAGACGTCCGGGGGAGCGCCCTCGGTGCCGCCCTCAGGGACGAGCGCGACGCCCAGCCCCTGCCCGACCATCCGGAGGATGAGCGCGTAGTCGTCCGCGGAGTGGCTGGTCTCCGGGAGGAAGCCCGCGAAGGCGGCGGCCCGTTCGATGAGCTGATGATCGGCGGTGCCCCGAGAGCCGACGATCCACTGCTCGGAGGACAGTTTTCGCAGGTCAACGGCAGTTGACGCGGCAGGGTGGCCGGACGGCAGCGCGACCAGGACGGGCTCCCGGTACAGGAGACGACCGCTCAGCCCGTCCGGCGCGGGCGCTGACGCGGACGCGGCTTCGGCAGGAGGGGGTGTGGCCCCGGACGCGGGGGCAGCGGCGGAGAGCAGGTTGTAGGAGTAGACGAGGGCCAGGTCGCAGCGGCCCTCGCGGAGGGCGGCGGTGGCGTCGGCGGGTTCGTGTTCGTGGATGATGACGCGCAGTTCCGGGAACCGGGTCCTCGCCGCGCGGACGGCGGGGAGCAGGTGGCGTCCGGCGGCGGTGGCGAAGGTCGCGACGTGGACCGGGCCGCGCGGAGTGCCCGCTCCCCGAAGGTCCCTCTCCGCCGCGTCCAAGGCGTTCAGGACGGTGTGCGCGTGGCCGACGAGCCGGTGCCCTTCCGCCGTCAGCCGGACGCGGCGTCCCACACGGAGGAAGAGCCGCACGCCCGCCTCCCGTTCGAGCCGCGCCAGATGCTGCGACACGGCGGAGGACGTCATGCCACCGGCCTCGCCGACGGCGGTCATCGTCCCGTACTCGGCGAGGTCGCGCAGGAGACGCAGGCGCGTGGGGTCCAACATGAAGTCGAACTTACAGGCCATCCCAGAAATACTAAGTGGACCTTGGAGGACGAAGCGGACGACACTACCGCCACACCATCCGGGAAAGGGGCCGCGATGCTCGCCGTCGTGGAAGTGCCGCAGTGGCAGGGATCGTCTTCTCCGACCGCGCCGAGGCTGGTCGAGGGGGCGGCCTGGATCACGTGGCTGATCGGACGCGTCCCGAGCCTCGCTCGGGAGGACGTCGTCTTCTCCAAGGTTCATGTGCCTCCAGGTGCGACGCTCGCGGAGACGGCGTCGCGCGTCCGGGACGTCCTTCCCGAGGACGGGCTGACCGTCACCGTCGGCGGGGACTGCGGCGTGGAGCTGGAGCCGGTCGCCGCGGCGGCCCGGAGGCACGGTGAGCGGCTGGCCGTCGTGTGGTTCGACGCGCACGGCGACCTCAACACGCCGGAGTCGTCGCCCTCGGGCGCCTTCCACGGGATGGTCCTGCGGACGCTGCTCGGCGATGGCCCGGAAGAGCTGGTTCCGCCGACGCCCCTGAAGCCGTCCCAGGTCGCCCTGTCCGGCGTCCGCGCCCTGGACCTGGGGGAGCGCGACTTCATCTGTGACAACCGGTTCGCCAGCGTGGACGCCCTTCCCGGCGACAGCGTCCTCTACCTGCACATCGACCTGGACGTTCTCGACGGCCTCGCCTCGGTCGGCTTTCCGGAGCCCGGCGGCCTCTCCCCGGGCGACCTCCTGTCGCAGGTCGAAGAGCTGTCAGCGCGTCACCGCGTCGTCGGGCTCGGCATCACCGAGTACGCGCCCGCCGACTCCGCTGACGAGGCCCTCCTCGCCGACCTCGTCCCCGAGATCGTCCGCCTCTGCGTGACGTCCCACACCCGCTGAACCGTCCGCGGACAACGCGCCGCCCAGGCTTCGACCGGGACGGTTTTGAGGGGGATGGGCTGTCGGACGTCGTGGCTAGTCTGTCGGCCGATCACCCCCGGGACGAAGGAGCGCCGCTGATGGCCACCGGTCTGGACGACGTCGACTGGGCCTCGCTTCGTGACGCGTACGGTACGGCGGAAGCCTTTCCCGAGTTGCTCGGCCACCTCACCGACCCTGATCCCGAGGTCCGCGAGGAGGCGCTGTACGAGTTGTTCGGCAGCATCTACCACCAGGGGACGCTGTACTCCGCGACCCCGCATGCGGTGCCGTTCCTCGTCCGCGTCGCCGTCGACCCGGACACGCCGGGACGCGCGGGCCCGGTCGGCCTGCTCGGCGCGATCGCCGAGACCGACGACGCGGCCGCGGACGTCCTCGCCGACGTCCAGGCCGCGCTGATCCGCGACGTCCACCTGCTGCTGCCTCTCCTGGACGACCCGGACGATGAGGTCCGCGAGGCCGCCGCCCACCTGCTCGGCAACCTTCCGCACGAGACCGCCGACCAGGTGGTGGCCGCGCTGCGGACGCGCCGCGCCATCGAACCCGAACCGAACATCGTGGCCGGGCTGCTCGCCGCCGCCGCACGCATCGCCCCGCAGGTCAGCGCGGCATGGCTCGCCGAAGAGCTCGCGCCCGGCAGGCCCGACACGGTGCGCGCGGCCGCGCTCTGGGCCTCCGTGTCCGCCGACCTCCCCTGGACGGACGCGTCGGACGAGGCGTTCGCCGAATGCTGGCTGAACGGCGACCCGCTCGACCCGAACTGGATCTGGTCGGTCACGCCCTACGAGGACATCGCCCGGCGGCTCGACGCCCCGTCCATCGCCGCGTTCGCCCGAACCGTCCTCGCGACGGGGACGCCCGTGGCCGCGCGCGCCGCCGTCGACGCCCTGTACGAGCGGTGCGAGCGGTCGCGTTCGGCCCGCGCCGTCCTGGCGCCCTTGCTGGTCGAGGCCGTCGAACACCCCGACCCCGCGGTCCGCCTCGCCGCCGCGCAGGCCGCCAGGGACGTCCCAGAAGCCACACCGTCGACAGCAGACACCCTGGCCGCCCACGCCACCCGCATCACCTCGGCGCTTCCGGCCGTCCGCGCCGTCCCGGCGGATGACGGGCCGCGCCTCCTGTCAGAGGATGATCGGCTGCTCTCGGTCGCCCTCGACGTCCTGATCACGCTCGGGGATCCGCGCTGGCGGGAGCCGCTCGTCCGCGCGCTCGACGCGGGCGAGGTCATGTTCGGCACGCTGCGGACGCTGATCGACGCGGGTGTTCCCTGCGACGACGTCCTGCTCGGGGCCGTTCGGCGGCGGATCGCGGCGTGGCAGGCCGGGGAGGTGCGCGAGACCTACGCCGGTGTGGCGGCGTACAACGAGATCAACGCGCTCACCAGGCTCGTCCACCACTGGGGACCGGACGCGGCCGACGTGGTGCCCGACCTCGTCCCGATCGTCCCGGACGACGTCTGGTGGACGGTCCGGGCGCTCGGCGCGATCGGCGCGGCGGCGTCGGAGGCGGTGCCCACACTGACCCGCGTCCGCGACACGGCGGAATCCTGGAAACTTCGCCTTCAGTGCGCGGAGGCCATCGCCGCGATCACCGGGGACCCCGGCCAGCTCGCCGCGTGCGTCGCCAAGGCGGCCGTCGCGGACGGCGGGGATCCGCCGCTCGCCTTCGAGACCGCGCTCCGCCACGGCCTCCCCGTGGACGACGTCCTTCCCGCTCTGCGGGCTATGGCGACCCGGCCCACGGCCGCGATCGGGGAACGGATCGTGGCCGCCGGGCTCCTGATCGATCAGGGCGACACCGCCCCCGCGATCGGGGCCGCCGTCGAAGCGCTGGACGCCGGAAAGCACACCAGGGAGGCCCTGGAACTCGCGGGCCGTGCCGGACGCGCCGCCGCCGGGGAACTCGACCGCAGGGTGCGGGCGCGCGTCGGCCACCGTGACGACGCCCTCGCCGCCGGGCTCGCGCTGTACCGGATCACCGGCGAGTCCGAGGCGCTGATCGCCGCCGTCCGCGCGGGGCTCGAAGGGCTCGGAAGCGGCCGCTGGCTCGACGAGCCGCTCCGCGAACTCGGCCCGGACGCCGCGGAACTCGTGCCCGAGCTGCGGGAACGCGCGCTCGGCGACGCCCCGGCCTCACGCCGTGGGACCAACGGCGACCAGATCCGCGAGGACGAGAGGGAACGCGCCCGCCTCCTCACCCTCCTGACCGCCCTCGACGTCTGAGAGCGCGGCGCGGGTCAGGGACGGACGACCGCGTCGGCCTCGATCTGGACGAGCAGGTCCGGCGCGAACAGGGCGCCGACCTCCACCAACGTCGCCGCCGGACGGTGCGGGAAGAACCGCCGGAGCAGCGTCACGATCTCGGGGCGGCGGCCGATGTCGGTGAGGTACACGCGGAACCGGACGACCTCGTCCAGGGCCGACCCGACCTGCCGCAGCGCGATGTCCATGCGCCGCAGCACCTCGGTGGTCTGCGCGATGACGTCGTTCCCGCCGACCGCGCCGCCGGCGTTTGCCGCCGTCGTCCCGCCGATCCACACGGACTGCCCGACGCGAACGGCCTTCGGGTGGGCCAGGGCCTCGTCGAAGGCCGGCTCGAATCCCACGATCTCATCCACCGGACGAAGGTAGCGGCGGCCGCGACACGACGAACAGGCCCGTTACCAAATTCTCAGGCAATCCGGGGGCTATTCGGCAAGCCCGGCGATTTCGGATCTGGGTGCGTTTCCACCGGTGCAGACGACGGCGACGCGCAGGTCCGCGAAGTCGTCCGGAGCGGCGAGGACGGCCGCCAGTGCCGCCGCCCCGGCGCCCTCCGCGAGCGTGTGCGCGTGCGAGGCGAGAACACGCTGCGCCTCCCGGATCCGCTCGTCCGAGACCAGCCGGAACTCGGCGAGGCCCTTGCGCAGCAACCGCTGCGGCAACGCGAACCCGCGCCCGGTGGCCAGGCCCTCGACGGCCGTCCGGTTGGGGCGTTCCACGGTGTTCCCCGCGCGCCAGGAGTCGTGCGCCGCGGGCGACGCCGACGACTGGACGCCGATCACCCGGCACCGGGGCGCGACGGCGGCGGTGACCAGGCACGCGGCCGCCGCGCCCGTGCCGCTCCCCACCGGCACCACCACGGCGTCCAGGTCGGGCCGCGCCTCGAGGACCTCCAGGTAGGCGGTCCCGACCCCGGCCATCAGCTCGGCCGTGTCACCGGGGCTGACCAGCAGCAACTCGTCGGCGAGGGCCTCCGCCGCGTGCTGCGCCCCGGCCATGTCCGCGCCGCTCAGCAGTACCCGCGCGCCGTAGCCGCGCGTCGCGCGGATCTTCTCCTCGCTCGCCGACTCCGGCATGACGACCGTGCAGGACGCGCCGTACTCGGCGCACGCGTACGCGATCGACTGGGCGTGGTTCCCGGTCGAGTACGTCACCAGCCCGCGCCGCCGCTGCTCCGGCGTCATCCCGGCGAGCAGCGTCAGCCCGCCGCGCACCTTGAAGGCGCCCGTGGGCTGCGTGTTCTCGTGTTTCACGAACACCGACGCGCCCGCCGCCTCGTCCAGCACGGGATAGGACCACAGGGGCGTCGCGGGGAGGTGCGAGGACAGCAGGTCGCGGGCGGCGAGGACATCGTCGAACACGGGGAGTCGCATGCGTTCCATGCTGGCGACGGCACGACCCGTAGGTCCAGTGCCGATCTCGTCTGTAACGCATCGGACCCGTTGATATGCCCCAGCCGTGCTCGACGCCGGCCGACCGCGCGTGCGGCGGGCGGCGGGCCTCACGCGGAGGCCACGGCCTCCCGGATCGCCGGGACGACCTCGCGCGCCCAGGCGTCCGGCTCGCTCCCGAAGTAGGTGAAACCGGACGCGCCGTGCTCCAGGACGGCGCCGCTCAGCTCCTCCGCCCACTGGTCCGGCGACCCGCCGATCCAGCGGCCCTCGGCGTCCCGCGTCGCGGCGAGCGGCCGGGCGGTGATCCGCCCCGGCAGGTTGTAGACCGTCCGGACGTCGGACGGGTCGCGCCCCGCCGCCGCGGCCGCCTCGTCGATCAGCGGACGCGACCACCGGTACCGCTCGCTCAGCCAGTCGGCCGCGTGCCCCGGGATCCAGCCGTCCGCGTGCCGCCCGGTGACGGCGAGGGACCGCGGCCCGTTCGACCCCGTCCAGATCGGCGGCGTCGGCGCGGCGGCCGCCTCCAGGCCCTTGACCTGGTAGAACTCGCCGTCGAAGGTCACCGGACCGCCGCCGCCCGACAGCGCCCGGACGACCTGGAACGCCTCCTCGAACGCCCGCACCGCCTGCCCCGGCGTGAGCCGCTCGACGCCCATGCGCGCCGCCTCGTCCCACAGCCCGCCCGCGCCGAGGCCGAGGATCACGCGCCCGTCCGACAGCTCCGACAGCGACGTGAGGGTCCGGGCGAGCAGCGGCGCCGGGCGCACGGGCAGGCTGGAGACGTTCGCGAACGCCGACAGCCGCTCCGTGCGGCCGAGCAGCACCCCGACGGTGGCGTACGCGTCGAGCCGGTCGGCGTAGTACGGGTGGTCGGAGACGCTGACCATGTCGAGCCCGTCGCGGTCGGCCCGGGTGGCCTGCTCCAGCATCTGCCGGGTGGTCCGCACGGCCGAGGAGAGCCCGAGGCCGAAAACAAGTTCGTTCCGCGAATTACGCATCGTATTTCCTTCGAGCTAGGGTGTCGGTATGGGAAAGGCAACGGGAGAGCGGATGGCGGTCGCGACCGCGCTGGTCCGCTCGTCCTTTCTGGTGAACGCCGTGTACGCCGGGGCCGCGCGCGAGTACGGTCTGACGCCGCAGCAGGGGCAGTTGCTCTGCGTCCTGATGCTCCGGCCGATCGGGATGGGCGAGCTCGGGTCGATGCTCGGCCTGGCCAAGTCCAGCCTGACCGGCCTGGTCGACCGCACCGCCCGGCGCGGCCTGGTCCGCCGCGAGCCCGACCCGGAGGACGCCCGCGCCGTCCGGGTCGCGCTCACCGAGGCCGGCGCCGCGCTCGCCGACGACTTCTACACCGAGACCTGCCGCCGGGTCGAGGACCTGCCCTCCGGGTTCAGCGCCGCCGACCGCGACGCCCTGGTGGAGCTGCTCGCCCGCGTCGTCGACGAGAACCACGTCCCCGAGGTCTTCATGGACGAGCCGTAGCCCACGCCCACTAAACCGCAGGCTCGGGCTCGGGCTCGATGTTGAAGAGCTCGACGAAGCGGCCGATGAACAGGTCGCGTCCCTTGTACTCGGAGACCGTCTCGGCGGAGAGCACGAGCGGGCCGTCCGGGGTGGGGAACTGGCCGACGCCGCCGTCCGGTCCGAGGGGCAGCAGCACCGACGGGATCGGGGACGGCGCGTACGTCGCCACCGGGGCCTCGCCCCGCACCCGCGCCGCGACGTTCGCCGCCACGACCTCGGCGTGCTGGAGCGCGTACCCGGCCATCTTCGCCTCGTCGAGGTCGGTGACGTCGCCGAGCGCGTACACGTTCTCGAAGCCCTCCACGTTCAGGGTTTCGGTCACCCGGATCCGCCCTCCCGGGGTGCGGGCGGCGGCCAGGTCGTCGCCCAGGTAGGACGTCTGGACGGCCACGCCGTACGCGCGGAACCAGATGTCGGCGGTGATGCCGTCCACGGTGAACGTCTTCGTCCGGCCCGGCTCGACCGGCGGCTCCTGGCTCAGCGCGGTGCCCATGCGGATCTCGACCCCGCGCTCGTCCAGCTGTCGTTGGAGGTCGGCGCGCATCTCGTCGTCGAAGGCGGGGGCGATCCGCTCGCCTGGGTCCACGATCGTCACGTGCTTGTCCGGCCAGACCGCCTTGATCTCGCCCGCGAGCTCCAGGCCGACCGGCCCGGCGCCGGTGATCAGCACCCGGGACGCCGCGGCGAGCTCGGCGTGCGTCTCGCGCAGGTGGGCCATCGCCTCGTCCGCGACGTCCGTCCGCATCTTCGCGGGATACGGATATCCGGAACCGGACGCCAGCACGATGTGGTCGGCGTCGATCCGCTCGCCCGACTCCAGCGTCACGCCCCGGGCGTCCACCGAGGCGGCGCGGGCCCGCACCACGCGTCCGTTGGTCAGCAGCCGGTCGTAGCGGAAGAACATGTTGGGCGCCCATTCCGGGTCCACCAGCGACCGCAGCGCCCCGGCCGAGTGGACGAACGCGTCCTTCGGCTCGACCAGGATCACGTCGGCGTGCTCATCCAGCGCCTTGGCGGCGGCGGCGCCACCGTATCCCCCACCGATGACAACAACGGTCTCCGTCATTTCAACCACTCCCTGGTGCTTCAGTTCGTACTACGAACATTAAATCGTTCGTAGTACGAACTGCAAGCCAAGGTGACCCAGGTCACGTCGACCGGCGCCCGAATGTCTCGGATACGAGACGTTCACTGATGGGACGCGGGATGGCGGCCGAGGCGGCGGGTGCGATGCTGGGACGGTGAGCATCGTCATCACGAACATCGGGGAACTGGTCACCAACGAGCCCGGACTGGGGGAGGGGCCGCTCGGGATCGTCCGGGACGCCGCCCTCGTCCTCGACGGGGAACGCGTCGCCTGGGTCGGCGGCGCCGCCGACGCGCCCGCGGCCGACGGGGCGCATGACGCGGGAGGCGGCGCCGTCCTTCCCGGGTTCGTCGACTCGCACGCGCACCTGGTGTTCGCGGGGGAGCGCGCCGAGGAGTTCGCCGCACGCATGTCGGGCCAGCCGTACAAGGCGGGCGGAATCCGGACGACCGTCGCGAAGACGCGCGCCGCGTCCGACGACGAACTGCGCGCGAACGTCCGGCGGCTCGTGGACGAGATGGCCCGGCAGGGCACGACCACCGTCGAGTGCAAGTCCGGCTACGGCCTCAACGTCGAGGACGAGGAGCGGGCCGTCCGGATCGCGGCGGAGTACGCCGACGAGGTCACCTTCCTCGGCGCCCACGTCGTCCCGGCCGAGTACGCCGACGACCAGCAGGGATACGTGCGGCTCGTCGCGGGCGACATGCTCGCCGAGTGCGCGCCCCACGCCCGCTGGATCGACGCGTTCTGCGAGCGCGGCGCGTTCGACGCCGACCAGACCCGCGAGGTGCTGGAGGCCGGGATCAAGGCCGGGCTCCTGCCGCGCGTCCACGCCAACCAACTCGGCGAGGGGCCCGGCGTCCAGCTCGCGGTGGAACTGGACGCGGCGTCCGCCGACCACTGCACGTTCCTCAGCGACGACGACGTCTCGGCGCTCGCTGGCTCATCGACCGTCGCGACGCTGCTGCCGGGCGTCGAGTTCTCCACCCGGCAGCCCTACCCGGACGCCCGGAGGCTGCTCGACGCCGGGGTCACGGTCGCGCTCGCGAGCGACTGCAACCCCGGGTCCTGCTACAGCTCGAGCATGCCGTTCTGCATCGCGGTCGCTGTCCGGGACATGCGGATGACGCCCGCCGAGGCGGTCTGGGCCGCGACGGCGGGCGGCGCGCGGGCGCTGCGCCGCACCGACGTCGGACGGCTCGGCGTCGGCGCGCGCGCGGACGTGCTCGCGCTGTCCGCCGCGTCCCACATCCACCTGGCCTACCGGCCGGGCGTCCCGCAGGTCGCCGCCGTCTGGAAGCGCGGCCGCCGCGTCTGACGCCGCCCGGGCGAGGCGGTCGGACGAGGTGGGTCAGACGAGGTGGTCAGACCCAGAACGTGTCGTGTTCGAGGAAGAACGCGACACGTTCCTCGTCGGTCATCTCGCCCAGGTGCGGGAGACCCTCGAAGTACCCCTCGCGCGGCGCGCCCGGCGAGAAGTGGAGCAGCATGGACGCCGGCTCGCCCGACTCGTTCCGGAAGCCGTGCACCCCGCCCTCCGGGACGTGCACCCAGTCGCCGGGCGCCGTGTCGATCCACTTCGCGCCGTCGAAGATCCGGACCGTCCCGGACAGGATGTAGAACGACTCGGAGATCGACCGGTGGAAGTGCGGCGACGGACCGGACGGGTTCGGGCCCATCTCCCACCGGTACAGCCCGAACTGCCCGTTCGTCGACGCGCCCGTCGCCAGGTAGTGGACGCGGGTGCCGGCCTCGTAGACGAAGTCGGGCTCGGCGGAGTCCGGCCGGTAGGTGGCGCTGATCTCGCCCGTGTCGCCCAGGTACCGGGGCTCTGGATAGGTCATCGCGGGTCCTCTACAGGGTGATCTGGTAGACCTTGCGGAGTGTCTCGTGGACGGTCCAGGTGGTGCGCGCGCCCTCGGTGAAGACGCCCACGTCGCCGGGGCCGACCTCCAGAGTCGGCCCGTCCTCGACCGTGATCGTGGCGCGGCCGGTCAGGACCGTGAAGATCTCGTCGGCCTCCACGTCCGTGACCGTCCCCGGGGTGATCTCCCAGATCCCGCGCTGGACCGTTCCGTCCTCGTGCAGGACCGTGCTGAACATGCGCGGCTCACCGGCCAGGACGGTCGCGGGGTCGAGCTCGTCCTCCTCCAGGACGGCGCTGCTCACGGAGAGGGAGAAGGTCATGTCGTACTCCTTTGGGCGATTCCTGCCCCGGAGCGTACCGACATATGCTTCCCTTCCGCTGCCCCCGGCACCTCCCTTTCCCTCCGAACGGATCAGGTCAGGTAGCGGCGGTTCACCCTGATCAGCGGGGAGCGGTGGCGCGCCACGTAATCGGCGGCCAGCACCTCCGCGACGAACAGCAGATGGTCGCCCGCCTCGATCGTCCGCCGCGTCTCGCACTCGAGCGCGGCCAGCCCGGACTCCACGACCAGCGCGTCCGACACCGGGCCGCGGTGGTGCGGCTCGGACGCCAGCAGGATCCGCGCGGACGGACGGCCCGCCGCGGCGAACCGCCCGGCGAGCGCCCGCTGCTCCGCGCTCAGCACCGTCACCGCCCACCGGGGACGGCGTTGCAGCACCTCCGCGAGGTACCCGTCCGACGCCACGCCCACCAGGACCATCGGCGGCTCCAGCGACACCGACATGAACGAGGTGACCGTGGTGCCGAGATCGTCCCGTTCGTCCCGGACGGTCAGCACCACGACCCCCGTCGCGAACCCCGCGACGGCCTCGGTGAACTCGACCTCGTTCAGCGGATCTCCCAGTTGCCCGGCAGCGTGAGCGGACCTGCGGACGGCAGCCCGAGCCGCGCGGCGACCCCGCCGAGCGACCCCCAGCCGTCGAACCGCGCCGACGCCGCCGCGCGGTCCTCGCTCGACTCCGGCGGACGCAGCCGCTCGATCGGCGAGGTGTGCGGGAACGTCCGGACCGGCGCGTCCGCCGGCAACCCGGCCTTCCGCCGCGCCAGGTCGACCGCGAGCTCCAGGCCGCCCAGCTCGTCCACCAGGCCGCTCGCCTGCGCGTCCGCGCCCGTCCAGACCCGGCCGCGCGCCAGCTCGTGGACGCGCTCCCGCGTCATCCCGCGCCCCTCGGCGGCCTTCCCCGTGAAGTCGGCGTAGATCTTGTCGAGCGAGGCGTTGATCCGCTCCCACTCGGAGTCGCTGAAGTCCTTGGTCGCGCTGAACATGCGGGCGTGCGCGCCGTCCTCGACCGCGCCGAGCCCGACCCCGATCCGGTCGAGCAGCCCGTTCACCACGGCCTTCCCGACGACCACGCCGATCGAGCCGGTGATCGTGCCGGGCTGCGCCACGATCGTGTCCGCGGCCATCGCGACGTAGTAGCCGCCGGACGCCGCGACGTCGCCCATCGACACGATCACGGGCTTGCCCGCCTTGCGCGCGAGGACGACCTCCCGCCAGATCGCGTCGGACGCCACCGCCGACCCGCCCGGGCTGTTCACCCGGAACACGATCGCCTTGACCCTGTCGTCCTTCACCGCCGCGCGGAACGCCGCGCCGACCGTGTCCGAGCCCATCGCGACGCTCTGCCCGGGGAGCGGCCCGCCGCGCCCGCTGCGGCCGAGCCGGATCTGCCCGTGCCCGTTGATCAGCGCGATGCCGTCGTGCCCCCCGGGGTGCGGGATCCGCCTCGCGAGGCCGTGCGTCCGGTTGTACCGCGCGACGTACCTGAGCTGCGCGTCCGCGCCCGCCTTCGCCTTCAGGTGCGCGTACACCTCGTCGCGGTAGCCGAGCTTGTCGACCAGGCCCGCCTCGAGCGCCTCGTCCGCCAGCAGCGGACCCCGGTCGGTCAGCTCGCGGACCCGCTCCGGCGTCAGCCCGCGCGCCTCCGCGATGCCCCGCGCCATCTGCTCGCCGATCGACTCGACGAGCCGCTGGGACGACTCCTCGTGCTCCGGCGTGTACGCCTTCTCCATGAAGGTGTTCGCCATCGTCTTGTACTCGTAGCGCTTCGCGAACCGCGGCTGGACGCCCGCCTTCTCCAGCGCCCCCGCGAAGAACGGCTCCTCCAGCGCCACGCCCGTCAGCCCGACCTCGCCGGTCGGCTGCAGGTACACCCGGTCGAACGCGGACGCCAGGTAGTAAGGCACGGTGCCGCGCCCGCCCTCGCCGAACGTCTCGGCCCACGCGACCGTGTACGTCCCGGACTTGCGCAGCGCGGCGACCGCGTCCCGGATCTCCTGGGTGAGCGCCAGGCCGATACCGCCGGTGACCTTTACTACAAGGGCCTTCACACGGGCGTCCGAACGCGCGCGGCGCAGCCCGGAGAGGACGTCGCGCAGGTGCGTCCGCCGCATCGCGAGGAACGCCGACAGCGGATCGCCGGGCGGGGCCTCGACGATCCCGTCCGTCAGGTCCAGTTCAAGGACCAGCGGCCCGGTACGGCGCTCGCGCGCCTGCCGGATGACGTTGACGACATTGCCGGGATCCACCATCCCCCCACCCTATGCGCCGGCCCCGCCGATCGAACGAGCACCCGGCCGGGTCGTCTTTCCCCAGGCGGGGAGGGTCAGCGGGCGAAGGCGCGGTTGGGCAGGACGGACGCGCTCGCCTGCGCGAGGACGCGGCCCTCCGCGTCGGTGATCGCGGCGTTGGCGACCATGCGGGTGCGGCCCGCGTGCACGCACGTCCCGGCCACCGTGTACGTCCGCCCCGCAAGGACGGGCCGCAGGTAGTCGACGTTCAGGCTGAGCGTCAGCATCGGCATGAAGTGCTCGCCCGTGGACGCCCCGGCGAGGCACGAGGCGTTGTCGAGGATCATCGCGACATAGCCGCCGTGCACGGTCCCGCCGGGGTTGCACAGGTGCCCGCCCGGCGTCCACTCCAGAGAGATGCGGCCGGGTTCGGCGGACCGGATCGTCTGGCCGATGTGCTCGTCCACCAGGGAGACCTGCGGGAACCGGCCGTCCGCGATCGCCTGGATCAGCTCCGCGCCGGACAACTCGTCCCACATGCGCGCGTGTTCGGCCTGGACGGCCTCCGCTGCGGCCTGCGCGGCCTCGGTCTCGACGCTCAACGCTGCTCCCCGGGGGATGGACGTCACCAACCCGAAGGGTATTCGGGCGGCGATGCGCGGGCACTGTGCCCTTGGTCACGGCTAGGGTCGCGGGCATGGGAGACGGCGACGGTGACGGCTGGACGCGGTGTGAACAGGGGCATAAGCACTGGGGCCGGTACGGCGCGTCCGGGCTGCTGCCCTATCACCGGGACCAGGACGGCGTCATCCACGTGCTCCTGCAGAAGCGCGGGGCCTGGGGGCTGGGCGGCGGCAAGTGGGGCATGTTCGGTGGCGCCAACCACAGCCACGAGGACCCGATCACAGGCGCCATCCGCGAAACGGGAGAGGAGAGCTCGTTCGACGCGTCCGACGCCGATCTCGTAGGAACCCGTACCGAGGACCACGGCGGCTGGGCGTTCACCTCGGTCGTCGCGTCCGTCCCCGAGATGGTCACCGTCCGGGGCATCTCGTTCGAGACGCGCCGCGCCGCATGGGTGCCGGTGGACGACGTCGGCTCACTCAAGCTGTTCGCACCGTTCGCCGGAACCTGGCCGATCCTGCGGGAAGCGCTCTTCGAAGTCGTCCTGATCGTGGACGCCGCGAACGTCGTCGGCGCGCGCGCCGAACACGGCTGGTGGCGCGACCGTGCCGGGGCCAACGCGCGCCTCCGCGACGACCTGGCCGTCCTGGCCGAGGGCGTCACCGACCTGCCGAGCGTGCCGGTGCCCTACGACACCGTGTACCCGATCATCGTCCAGGTGGTGGAGGGCGCCGCGCGCTCGGTGTCCTCGTCCGACTGGGTGGAGGTCAGCCCGGCCTCCGGCAGCGGGGACGACCACATCGTCGAGCTCGTCGCGGGCGTCGGACCGGGGGAGAAGGCGCTGGTCATCACCGCCGACCGCGAACTCAAGACCCGGGTGGCGGCCGCCGGCGGCGCCGTCGCCGGACCCCGCTGGCTCCTCAGCCGCCTCGGCCGCCCGGACTGAGGCGGGACGCGGCCCGGCTAGGGCAGGATCCTGTGCCCGGCCTCCTGGAGTGCCGCGGCCGCGACCTCCTGCTTGTAGTCGGGCACCAGGACGAGGTCGGCGTGATAGGTCGACGCCACGAACACGGGGACGTGGGCCTCGGCCAGCGGGCCCACGATGGCCGCGAGCATGCCGGGCTGATCCAGCGAGTGCGCGGTGGCTCCGCCGTAGAAACCCACCCAGCGCCCCTCCTCCACATAGGGCGGGGCCTCACGGACGACCGTCAGCCCCTCAGGCGCGCGTACGAGGGCCACCCACTCGTCGTCCTCGGGGAACACCGAGTTGGGCAGGTGCTCCAGGACGAACTGGTTCGGGACGACACCGAGGGTCTGCGCGACGGTCATTCCGCCACTGTATTGGTGTCCCCGGCCTCGATCCCCTCGGGAACCAGCCACACGACGCCCAGCGGGGGCACGCGCATCTCGGCCGAGGCGGGCATCGCGTGGCACGGCTCGTCGCGGGCCTCGACGCGTCCCAGGTTGCCGACGCCACTGCCGCCGTACTCGTAGGCGTCCGAATTGAGCAGTTCGAGCCAGCCGCCTAGGCGCGGTAGCCCGACGCGGTAGTTCTCGTGGGCGTCGCCGGAGAAGTTCACGAGACAGACCAAGGGCGCTCCGTCCGCCGAGTACCGGACGAACGAGAGGACATTGCCCTCCGCATCGTTCGCGTCGATCCACTGGAACCCGTCCGAGGACGCTTCGCACGACCACAGCGCGGGCGCGTCCCGGTAGGCGTGGTTGAGGTCGCGCACGAGCCTCTGCACACCGATGTGGTTCGCGCCTTCGGCCGCGTTGTCCAGAAGCCACCAGTCCAGCGGACGGCTCTCCGACCATTCCGCCCCCTGGCCGAACTCCCCGCCCATGAACAGAAGCTGCTTCCCGGGGTGAGACCACATGTAGGCGAGCAGGGCCCGTAGCCCCGCGAACTTCTTCCATGTGTCGCCGGGCATCTTCTCCAGCAGCGACCCCTTCATGTGCACGACCTCGTCATGCGACAGGGGAAGCATGTAGTTCTCCGAGAACGCGTACACCATCGAGAACGTGATCTCGTTGTGGTGGTAGTGCCGGAACACCGGATCGTGCTTGAGGTAGTTGAGCGTGTCGTGCATCCAGCCCATGTTCCATTTGAACCCGAATCCGAGCCCGCCCAGATGCGTGGGACGTGAAACCCCAGGCCAGGCCGTGGACTCCTCGGCGATCGTGATGATCCCGGGGTTCCGCTTGTAGGCCGTCGCGTTCATCTCCTGGAGGAGCGAGATGGCTTCGAGGTTCTCCCGTCCGCCATAGACATTGGGCTTCCACGTGCCGTAGTCGCGGGAGTAGTCCAGGTAGAGCATGGACGCGACGGCGTCCACACGGAGGCCGTCTATGTGGAACTCCTCAAGCCAGTAGCACGCGTTCGCCACGAGGAAGTTGCGCACTTCGGCGCGTCCGAAGTCGAAGACGTACGTCCCCCAGTCGGGATGCTCGCCCCTCTCGGGATCGGGGTGTTCATAAAGGGCCGTCCCGTCGAATCGCGCGAGTGCCCAGTCGTCCTTGGGGAAATGCGCGGGAACCCAGTCGACGATGACGCCGATGCCCGCCTGATGCAGCCGGTCCACGAGATGCCTGAAGTCGTCCGGCGCACCGAAACGGGACGTGGGGGCGTAGTAGGACGTGACCTGATACCCCCAGGACGGCCCGTACGGATGCTCGGCCACCGGCAGGAACTCCACGTGCGTGAAACCCATGTCGTGCACGTAGCCGGTCAGCTCGTCCCCGAGTTCCCGGTAGCCCAGGCCAGGACGCCACGAACCCAGATGCACCTCGTACACGCTCATGGGCTCGTCCACCCAGCGGCGCCCCTTACGGCGGTCCATCCAGTCGCCGTCGCCCCACTCGTACGCCGACGTGTACACGCGCGAGGCCGTCGCCGGAGGCGTCTCGGTGTACCTCGCCATGGGGTCCGCCTTGGTGCGCCACACATGGTCTTCGCCGAGGATCTGGAACTTGTAGGCGTCGCCGTCCCCGACGCCCGGGACGAACAGCTCCCACACGCCCGTGGAACCGAGCGAGCGCATCGGGTGCGCGCGTCCGTCCCAGTGGTTGAAGCCGCCCGCGACGCGGACGCCGCGCGCCGTCGGAGCCCACACCGCGAACGCCGTCCCGGAGACGGGACCGAACACCGAGCCGTACGTCCGGACGCGCGCCCCGAGCGCCCGCCAGAGCTCCTCATGGCGCCCCTCGCCGATGAGATGCAGGTCCAGCTCCCCGAGAGTGGGGAGATGCCGGTACGGGTCGTCCTGGACGACCTCAGGGCCGCCGGGATAGGTCACCGAGAGCCGGTAGTCGGGCACCGCCTGCGGCGGACCGGACGTGTCGGACAGCGAGGCGCCCGGCGGCAGCGTCCCCGTGAACACGCCGCCGTGATAGTGGCGGAGCCGCCTCCGGTCCCCGCCCGGCAGGATCACCTCGACCCGCTCCGCGAGCGGGCGCAGCGCCCGGACCGTCACGCCCGTCCGTCCCGGGTGCGCGCCGAGGACGGAGTGCGGATCGTGGTGGTCGCCTCCGACGAGCCGGTCGATCTCCGCGCGGGTCACTCGTGTCATCGGCGCTCCTCCCGGGGGTGAGGGCGGTCTGGGCGGCGGATGTCCTCCTAGCCATGCCCCGAGAAACGCGGGTCTCACCCGGTTCCGGAACCCGAACCCCAGGTGAAGGGGAGACGCGTGATGCCGTTGTCGAAACTCGAGAGCAGATATTCGGGCTCCCCGCACGCGCGAAGACCGGGCAACCTGTCGAACAGCTCCCGGAACATGATGCGCAGCTCCATGCGCGCGAGGTTCGCCCCCAGGCAGAGATGCGGCCCCGGCCCGCCGAACCCCACGTGCGGGTTGGGGGAGCGGGTGATGTCGAACGCGTCCGGATCGGTGAAGACCTCCGGATCACGGTTGGCGGCCAGGTAGAACAACACCACCTTGTCGCCGGCCTTGAGCGGATGCCCGTTCAGCTCATGGTCGGTGGTGACCGTCCTACGGAACTGGATGATCGGGGACACGTACCGGACGAGTTCCTCGATCGCCGTCCCGATCCGCTCGTCGTAGTACTCCGAGAACAGCAGGTCGCGCTGGTCCGGATGGTCGGTGAACAGCTTCAGCCCGTGCGCGAGCGCGTTCCGCGTCGTCTCGTTGCCGGCCACGAGCAGCAGATCGAAGAACGACCCGAGCTCCTTCACCGACAACCGCTCACCATCGGGGTTCGCGTTGACGAGCGCCGACACCAGGTCGTCCGCCGGGTCCTCCCTGCGCGCCTCGCCCAGGCGCGCGACGAGCCGGTGCAGATCGACGATCGCCTTGAGGTTCCCCGCCAGCAACCGCATCGTGCGCGGACTCGCCAGGGACCCGCGCACGCCCGAGTACTCCGTCATCGCGTCGATCCGCGACAGCACGTACGGACGCGTCTCCTCCGGGATGCCCATCATCGAGCAGATGACGTCGATCGGCAGCCGCGCCGCGACCCGCCCCACGAAGTCGCCCGCCCCGGCCCCCTCCGCCAGGACGTCGTCGACGATGCGCGCCGCCGTCGCCCGGATGTCGTCCTCGATCCTCGCGAGCATCTTCGGCGTGAACGCCCGGAACACGATGCGCCGCAGACGCGCGTGCGCGGGATCGTCCATGTTCACCATCGGCGTGCCGAACACCTTCGACAGCCACGGCGGAGGCTCCGGCGACGTCGCGGCGGGCTCGCTGGAGAACACCTTCGCGTTCCTGCTCGCCGCCACCACGTCCGCATGCCGGACGAGCGCGTAGAAGCCCTTCCCCGAGCGGACGAACGGAACCCGCGGCTCGGGGAAGTACACCGGGGCCCCGCGCTCGCGCAGGCGCGCGAAGTCCGCCAGCCGCTCACCCGGCGGACGATCCCAGAACCCGATATCGACCAGGTCGATGTCAGCGGCGAGCGTCATCACGATCCCCCTGCGTTCGATAAGCACGGTTCGACAAGCACGGTTCGACAAGCACGACTGCGTCCGACGAGCACGACTGCGTTGGGCGGCGCGACTGCTGCGTCCGACGGCACGCCTGCGTCCGGACGGCACGATCCGGGTGCTCGGAAAGCAGTCCGGTCAACGGCCGGCCCACCTGACCTCGTACGGTGCGAGGTCGAACCTGTGCCCGCCCACCTGAGCCGACACGGACACGCTCCGCGTGTTCACGAGGACCATCTCGTGCGCCTGCGCGAGGACCCGTACGGACGGGTCGGACGACCGCACGTCCACGAGTCTGGTCCCTGGGGGGAACCAGCGCCCGAGGTTCTGCAACATGAGCAGGTTCGGCGTTCCGCCCCCGCCCTGCGACGAGCCGAACCACAGGCAGCCGGGGCAGCTCGCGGACGTGTTGGTCTGCGGACTCCAGTAGAACGAGCTGGCCGCCCCGCCCTTGACGAACTCCATCATCGCGGCCGTCAGCACCGCGCCCCTGTGCTCGTCCGACCAGCCCGAACCGTCCGGCTCGACGTACCATTCGGCCCACCACACGGGCAGTTTCGGATCCAGTCCGCGCAGCCATTTCGTGGTGTCGGAGAACTTGGCGAGCATCTGGAACTCGTCCACCTTGAGGCTCTTCTCCTGAGGCAGGGAAGAACCGTCCACCGCGAGGAAGTCCGCACCCGCCTTGTGCTTGGACCAGTACTCGACCGCGTCCAGGCCGCGCTGGTCCATGCTTCCCCACACGCCGTGCAGCTGCGAGGGCGGACCCGTGGATCTACCAGGGGCATCACTGTTGAGCACGATGTACGGGCCGCCGACCTTCAGATCGGGATTCACCTTCTTCAGTGCCGTGTACACCTTGTTGTAGAGCTTCGTGTACCCCTCGTAGTCCCACCGGTTCGCACCGTTGTTCCAGAAGCCTTTGAACTCGTTCCAGACGGCGTAGTACTTCACGTCCGGATAGCGCTGGGCGACCTTCGCGGCGAGATTCGCGAAATCATCGAAATGCTGCGGCTCGACGGCGTCCTCGAGGTGCGTCCAGTCGGTCTGGCCCTGCGCCCCGCCCTTCATCCAGTCCGGCGAGCAGCACAGCGTGATCACCGGGGTGCCCCTGGTCTTGCGGATCACGCTCATCCGGTGGTCGAGCGACGACCAGTTGTACTCGCCGGGACTCGGCTCCGGGTTGTCGAGACCCCACCCCATGATGGGCGTGACCTGCGGCATCGCCTGCCGCGAGAGATCACGGAGCGCCTGCGCCGGCCCCTGCTGCGCGTCGACCGTGATCTGCGTGTGGGTGAAGCCCCACGCGGGCCAGCCCTTCGGCGCGCCCGGCGCCACCCTGGCCGCCGCCCCCACCGCCCCCGCCGGGCCGGTCGGCCCGGGCCCGGCCCCTCCGGCCTGCCAGCCCATGGCCCAGAGCACCAGCGCCGCCGTCAGCATCCCCGCGATCGCCGCGAGGAGCGCGACCGGGATCAGGCTCCGGCGACGCCTCCGCCCATGCCTCCCATGCCGCCCCTGAAACGGCCCTCGTCCTCCCCGGAGTGGTGCGGCGTGATCGGGCTCTTCCGCCTCCTGGGCCCGCGACCGAACTTCCACGTGCGCCTCCCGTGATCGGCGTCATGCGCGCACGTCTGTTAGAACGCCGCGGACGGCGGCCGGGTTCGTCCCCGTCCTCCCCCGGGCCGTCATATCTGCCTAACCCCTGCGGGCCCTGCCCGGGAACCCGCACCCGTACGACCCGGCTGCGTCCCCTGCACGACCGGATCCCGTCAGCGCACGATCGGAGCGGCCCGTCTCACCCGCGCCGGACGGCGCCTCGGGCAAAGTCTCGGGCAAACCGCTGCGGGACGACCGGGAGGTGTGCGTCAGGAGAATGCGCCGGAGTGGACCCGATCCGGCGGAAGAACCACTCTGCGCGACCGCACGGACGACACGACTTCTCGTTGGGGTCGCGCCGATGTGTCATCCGTGCGGTCACGTCCTCCTGGCCCGGGAGGTGATGCCCACCCCACCGACCAGAGCTCCATTCCTGTGTCACCTGAGCGCCACAGGTCACTGTCGTCGCGGCCCGGGAAAGCCCGGCCCGCCCCCGAATCCGGGCCGGGCGCCGGTCCCCCGAGAGCCCGCCTCACCGCTCGCCGCCGCTCCGCCGGGCCTGCTCCGCCAGAAGCCCGCAGAGGCCGTCGGCGTCGTCGGAGGCCACGGTCATCGCATATCCGGCCTGGAGTTGGGCGTCGGTGAGATCCCCGTTGCGGGTCGCGTACCACCGCCCCGCGTCGCTGCGCCAGACGAGCCAGCCGGGGTACTCGCGCTCGATGGTCGTCTTCAGATCCTCGAAGTCGCCCATCAAGGTCGTCCTTTCCCCGGGGCGGCGGTTCTGTATACAAAAGTCTTACTCGGTCGAAGAGGTGTCAAGCTGTCCGTAAGTGGACCGTCCCCTCACGGACAGTGCCTAGGGAGGTGAGCCCGTGGCCGAACGCCCGGCCTACCTGCGCATCGCCGACACCATCCGCGACCAGATCCGCTCGGGCACGTATCCACCCGGATCCCGCCTGCCGACCATGCGGGATCTCGGCGACGAGTTCGGTGTCTCGGAGATCGTCGTCCGCCAGGCGTTCGCGCTCCTGCGCGGCGAGGGTCTGATCGAGTCGCGGCGCGGTGCCGGAACCATCGTCCGGCACACGCCCCCGGTCCGCCGCATCGCGATGGACCGCTACCTCCGGTTCGGCGCACCGAACCCCGGTGTGCCGCATCCTGGCGCGCCGCATCCTGGCGCGCCGCATCCCGGCGCACCGGATCCCGGCGCGACGGACCCCGGCCGCGACGCCCCGGCGCCGGCCACCACCTTCACCCACGACCAGCGGATCGGCTGGCAGGAGTACCGGCTCGACCGGGAGTTCACCCGCACCGAGGCCACCCCCGACCTCGCCGCCCTCTTCGAACTCCCCGTCGGCACCGAGCTGCTGCGCCGTCGATTCGTGTTCTACGCGCGCGGCGACCCCCAGCAGATCTCGGTCAACTACCTGCCCTGGGACCTGGTCGCCGAGACCCCCGTCTCCGACCCGGCGCGCGAGCCGTGGCCCGGAGGCACCCTCGCCCAGCTCGCCTACCTGGGCCACCCGCCCACCCGCGTGGAGGAGGCCGTCGGCGCGCGCATGCCCACCCCCGAGGAGGTCGAGACCCTCGGCATGGCCGCGGGCGTCCCCGTCTTCACCATCACCCGCCGCATGATCTCCGGCGCCCGCGTCCTGGAGGTCTGCCGCGACATCGTCATCCCGGCCGATCGCGCCGTCCTCGACTACGCCATCGACCTCACCCCCGACGTTCCCGACCCGGTTCCGGACGACCCGGACGTCCCCGACCTCCACCCGAACGGCCGCCGCGACACGCGCCGCAACCACCGCCGCCGCGGCCGCTAGCCCCTTCGCGGGAGCCGCGCGTCATTCCTTGAAGAGCCAGTCCTCGTCGTCGTCCTCACGGCGGCGAGGGCGGGGGAGGTCATGGACGGACGCGGCGGACGTCATGGGCGCCTGGTGACCGCCCGGCGGCGCGGACGCCTCTCTCGGGGCGTCGGGCGGCCGGGATGGTCGGTGGACGCGGCTCAGGGCCGCCAGGACGGCGCTGAGGAGGACGACGGCCAGGACGCCGCGGAACGGGCTCCAGGCGTCCGCCATGACCATGACCTGGGCGGTTCCGGCGATGACGGCGAACCCTCCGGCCGAGGCGACGACCGCGCGCCCCAGCGGGTCGAGGCCGGACAGCAGGAGCCACCACGCGGCGGCGGGCGCGGCGAACAGCAGGAGCGCGAGCGGCAGGCTCACGAGATCACCAGGAACCTCTCGACGATCACCGCGACGACACTGAGGAACAGCGGGACGGCGAGGACGGTCAGGGGGCGCAGCCGCCATGTCTCGCCCGGCGGCAGCCGCAGCCGCCGCAGCTCACGGGCGAACAGGACGCCGAGCAGCACCGGCAGGTAGATCAGGCCCGCGGGCGTCCACGGCGACGAGCGCAGGCCGAGCCCGGACGGCTTCGGCACCGGCGGGTTCGGCTCGGCAGGAGGGTTGCGCAGCCGGTACACGGCGGCGTCGCGGTCGGCGTAGACGGTCTCGATGCGCGGGTCGGCGGCGAGCGCGGCGCGCATCCGGGGCGCGAAGTCCGGGGCCAGGCCCGCGGTGAGGACCTGGAAGTCCTCGTGGCTGCGGGTCGTGACGAAGAACCCGCCGGGCCCCTGCTCGCGCAGCCGCTGGATGATCTCCGACAGGTCGGCCGGGTCGCTCCGGCTCGCGATCACCGGCGTGTAGTTGAACCGCTCGAAGTCCCGGTACGACCAGGGCATGACGGGCGTGCCGCCGACGAGGTCGGGATTGTCGGCGCTCATCCACACGACGCCGATCACGCCCTTGGTCTTCTGCGTCATGACGTCGAACGCGCGGACGTCGCTCGGCCGCACCTGCTCGTACTTCTCGTTGCCGTACCGGACGGTCAGGAACCCGCCGACCAGCAGCAACGCGAACACCGACGCCGCCGCCACGGCCGGCCAGTGGCGTCGCGGCCCCGTGCGCAGCCGTCCCAGCCTCACGCGCACGCGCGGGTCACGCACCCGCGGCGCGTCGAACGGCGCGGGGAAGAACAGGTACGCGACGAGCAGGCACGCCGCGGGCAGCATGAAGAAGTAGATGCGCAGCGCGATCTCGCCGCCGTAGTTCTGCAGCCCGAACGACGAGAACGGCACCAGCAGCAGGACGAGCGCCACCCGGTCGTCGATCCCGCGCGCGCGCCGGCGCAGCAGCCCGAGGACGGCCAGGCCGACGACGACGACCGCGATGATGATGCGCAGTTGCTGCACGTCGGCCGTCTGCGGGCTGGTCTGGCTGATCCGTCCGCCCGTGCTCTGCTGGACGTTCTGGAACACGTTGCCGAGCCCGCCGAACAGCTCGCCCTTACGGCTCGACCAGTATCCGACCGTCATGAAGCTGACCCAGGCCGCGTACACGACACCCGCTATGAACGGCAGCCCGCGCAGGCTGCACCGGCGCACCAGCACCAGGCCCGCGCACGAGGCGGTCATCAGGAACGGGGTCAGCTGATGAGCGGCCGTACCGATGAGGATCAGCAGGAACAGCAGACAGAGCAGAATCGTCCGGTCGCGAACGGACGCCTGTGGCGCGGGTAGTTCACCCGGATCCTTGGGACCGAACAGCCAGTTGTAGACCCGCCACAGGCCACCGGTGCGCTGCGCGGTCTCCGGCGAACGGCGGCGTCCGGGCCGTTGCGTCCTCTCGTCATGGTGACGGAACCAGTTCACGAGGATCGCGACGAAGTACAGGTAGAGCAGGTAGGCGAACGCCTGGGGGGAGAGGTAGTCCTGCCCGACCCAGTTGGCGGCGATGAACAACCAGGCCGCGAACCACTTCGCCCGCCACGTCGCCCTCAGAACGCGCAGGATCAGCATGTACGGGACGAGGTACATGAGGTCGGTGAGGGGCGGCGCCCACTTCAGGACGGGTGAGATGTCGTGCTGTCCGACGGCCTTCATGACGAACGCGACGAAGGCGAAGAACCCGGGCGTGCTGAACCGGGCGTCCAGATCCCAGCTGACGGTGTGGGTGCGTTCGATGTACTCGATGAACCCGGCCGTCTGCCACGCCGTCGGGAACCGCGCCTCGGGCTCCAGCGCCTGCGCCACGCCGTGCAGCGTCGCGACGAGCACCAGGATCTGCGCGACCAGCAGCACCCGGTGCGGCCGCGGCAGCGCCAGCGTCAGCATGAACGACAGGACGATCACCGCCGCGCCCGCGAGCGTCGCCCCCGGCAGCACGCTGATCAGCCCGAACCCGTTGGCCGCGCCCAGATCCACGTGCCGCAGCGGGGACCAGAACAGCGCGGTGCCGAACACCAGCAGCGCCGCCGCGGCGAGCGTCGCCCTCCGGTCGGCGACGTCGGAGGGACGCGGCAGCGGCCGGGCACGCTCTTCCGGTTCCTGGCGAACCGTCATGCTCAACTGATATCCCGCCCTCCGCCGGCGGGAAAGACACCCGCCGGCCCGACCGTCCCGCCCGTTTCGGGCCGGGAGGTGACCGTCCCCCGGATCGCGCGCATGAGGCCCGGCAGCACCAGGAACGCGACGACGGTGTTCACCGCCAGGATCGCCATCCCGATGACGCCCAGATGCCGCGGGTCGATCAGCGGGAACAGCAGCCCCAGCACCGCGAGGAACCGGACGGCCTGCAACGACGCGATCAGCCGGGTGCGGTTCTGGACCCGCAGGACGCCGATGTAGAGCTCGATCAGCGCCTTGGGGAGCACCGCCACCGCGAGGATCTGGAGCAGCGGCGCGCCGCGCGCCGCGTAGTCGTGCCCGAAGAACGCCAGCCCGAAGGGCGCGCCCACGACGACGATGACGACGATCGGCGGCAGCAGCGTCAGCGTCCGCCGCAGCGCCGCGCGCGCGGACGAGGCGAGCCGCTCGGTGTCGAACGCCCCCTCCACCGTCAGCGACATCGACAGCGTCAGCGCGAGCAGGTCGAGCATCATGCCGAGCGCCCACGCCATCTGGAAGTAGGCGTTGGCGTCCTCGGCCAGGTGCGCGGCCACGATGACCGGGATCAGGCTGATCGAGGCGTACTGGAACGCGCCGCCCAGGTACGCGCCGCCGAGGTAGCGCCAGATCTCCCGGTGGGTCGGGCGCGGGCCGCGGCCGAAGTTCTCCGCGCGATGCCGCGGGATCAGCCGTCCGAAGATCAGGTAGCCGACGGGCGCGAGCGCCACCAGCACCGGGAGGAACCAGGACAGCGTCACCCCGTCGGACGGGAACGCGCCCGCGACCGCGACCAGCAGCACCAGCTTGGCCAGCCCGAACGCCACGTTCACGACCGGCACCCAGCCCGCGTGCCGCAGGCCGGTGAACACGCCCTCCTGCTGGTTCCACAGGTTCCACGCGACCGCCATCACCAGGAACCACAGTGCCGAGCGTCCGTCGTGCAGATGCCGGAAGGACGGCCCCCACCACGACAGCGTCGCCAGGAATCCGAGCGCCAGCAGCGCCGCCGCGGCCGCGCCCGTCCCGTAACAGGCCAGCACGAGCGCGCGCGTGTGCCGGGCCGTCTGCGGGATGAACCTGATCAGCAGGAAGTTCAGCATCGTGACGCTGCCGACGAACATGATCGCCTGGATCACGGCCCAGTCGCGTCCCATGTCGTCCGGCGCGTACAGCTTGGCGCCGAGCGCCCAGTAGCCGAGCCCGAGCAACCCGGTCAGGCCGCCGTTCATCATCAGCGCGTAGGCGTTGCGGAACAGCGGATTCGACAGCTCCCGCCGAAGCCACCCGGAGGCGCCGCCGCCCGCCTCCAAGGACTGCTCGTCCTCGTCCGGCGGCGCGCCACCGGACGCGGCCCGGGCCCCACCCGCTCCTGTCACCACCGCTCCTCCACGCGGTTCTCGACGTTTCGGCCGGTCGGGGTGGTGAGCCGCGGGGAGGGCGCGGCGCGGCGGAGCGTGGAGCGGGTGCGGCGGAGGACGGCGTAGCCGCGGGTGAGTGCGTGGTCCTTGAGGAAGATCAGGGGGATGCCCCTCCCCTCGACGACGCGGGCGAACGTGCCGGGCCCGGTCGTCGCGCGGACGGTCAGCCGGGGGACGGCGAGCGGGTCGGCGGCCCCGGCCGCCATCCGGTTGGCGACCGCGCACGCCGTGTCGTACCCCGCGGAGCGCACCATCCGACGCACGCGCGCGCTGGAGTAGCCGAACGGATAGGCCATCGTCCGGATTCGCGTGCCGAGCCGTTCCTCCAGCAGGCCGCGGCTGCGCACGAGCTCCTCGCGCAGCGCGTGGTCGCCGAGCTGGTCGAGCTGCGGATGGCTGTGGCTGTGCCCGCCGATCTCGATGCCGTGGGCGGCGGCCTCGGCGACCTGCGCCCACGAGAGCATGCGGTCGAGCGGGCGTCCGGCGGCGTCGGCCCCCGCGTCCGCGAGCCATCCGGTGGTCACGAACACCGTCGCCGCGAACCCGTGCCGCTCCAGGATCGGGAGCGCGTTCTCATGGAAGTCGGCGTACCCGTCGTCGAACGTGATGACCACCGGTCGCTCCAGGTGTGCACGAGCGGACCCCTGCGCAGGGTCCGGCGCGTCTGTTCGAGCGGACTTCCGTGCGGCAGACCGCCCGGGCGCGGGGGAGGCGACGGCGGAGAAGGGGACGGGGGTGAAGCCGTGGGCGGCGAGGTGGGCCATCTGCTCGGCGAACGCGGCGACGGGCACCGAGAGACCGCGGGTCTCGGGCGTCGGGCGGTCGGTGACCGAGTGGTACATGAGGATCGGGACGGCGGGCTGGTCGGCGGTCACTGGGCGGGTTCCTCCCCGTTGGGACGGGCTGCCGCGCCGGGGGCGGCGCGCGTCGTGCGTCGTGCGGCGTACCTGCCGACGGCGTAGCCCCAGGCCGTCCACACGAGCCCGACCGTGATGGCGGACGCGCGGCCGAGCCCGGCGAGGTCACCGCGGCAGGTGTCGCCGAGGCCGCGCACGACGCCTCGGGGGAGGGTGCGGAGAGCGTGGGCGCGCTCGCTGGCGAGGCCGTCCTGCGTGCCCACGCTGCGGGTGACCAGGGCCTTCGACAGCCCTTCGGCGTAACAGCGTTCGCGGAAGTAGGGGAACCGGGCGCGTTCGGGCGGGACGCGGTGCCAGATGATCGCTTCGTCGTCGAGCAGCAGTTCGGATTCGGAGCTTCGTTGTCTCAGCCTGATGCAGAATTCGGTCTCCTCACAACCGAACGGCCTTCTGTGGACGCCGCGTCCGATCCCTGTTGCGAAGCCCCCGGCGATTGGGAACATCTCCCGTCTGAAAGAGGCGTTGCCGCCCATCAGGTTGCGCACAGGGCCCGGGTCCAGGCCGCGATAGGTGCAGCCCACCGTCCAGTCGAATTCCTCGGGAAACCAGCGCGGACGCGTTCCCGTGGACGTGGGGACAGGCTCGGCCACCAGTTCGGACGACGGCGTGGAGCCCGGCCACATGGGCAGCGTCATCCCGCCCACGCCCGCGACATAGGGATCCGCGTAGTGCCGTGAGAACGCGCGCAGCCATCCGGGTGCCGCCACGGCGTCGTCATCCAGGAAGGCGACGACATCTCCGTTCGCGACCGCGACCCCGGTGTTCTTGCCACCTGACAGGCCGCGTTCCTCACGGTTCTCCACCACGAGCACGTCCGGCAGGGATGCCTTGAGTCGCTCGTACAACGCGGGGTTGTGGTCGATGACGAGGACGATCTCCTCGGGGGCGAGCTCCTGCGCGCGCACGGACGCGACCGCCGCGTGCACGTCGTCCCAGCGCTTCTCCGTGAACGCGCAGATCACGACGGAGATGCGCGGCTTGCCCTTGAGCGGTTCCATCGGCGGACCGCCCTGAAGGGGGTTGGTCATCGGCTGCGCCCCCTCAACTTGGCGTACGTCTTGAGAACACGGTCGGCCCGCTTGTACAGGGCCGGATTGTCGAGGACGGCTCCACGCGCCTTGTTCAGCGGTGTGGCACGTATCCAGTGCACGCCCGCGCCCGCGGTGTTGCGCGCGACGCGTCCTTCGGCGATCGGTATCTCGCGGCCCTTGAAACCTTCCTTGAACTCCTTGCCGCCGCGTCCCATCGCGATTTCGGAGATGCCGTTCAGAGTGCAGCCCTCGGCCAGGTGCAGATGGCCGATCATGCCGGGCGAGTACTTGCCGAACCGGGTGTCGTAGGCGGGGAACCATCCCGCCATGACGCCTTCGCTGCGCAACCCGAAGTGCGCCGAGACGGGCTCGTCGCCCGCCCACAGGACGCTCAGCACGCCGAACCCGGTGCGGTGGAAGTGCTCCACCAGGGCGACGATCCACGCGCGCGCGAAGCGGTCGGTGCGTCCGGTCCGGTTGTACTGGTCGGATTTCCAGTCCATGAGGCGTTGCAGGTCTTCGGAATCGTCCGAGGCGAACACATAGCGGATTTCGCCGACGTCCCTGCCGAGCTTGCGTTCCTTGTAGCGGATCGTCTTGTGCGTCTTGGGCGCGGACCGCCGCATCTCCTCATCGAAAGCGGCGAACCCGGCTCCGAGGTCCATGACGGGTTCGACACGGCGGACGGTGTGGTGCGGAGCGAAGGTGCCCTGTGCGGCGAGCAGATGGTCGAAGTCCCACACCGCGAGACCGCACGCGCGCAGCAACGCGCGCGCGTCGAGGGTGAGACCCGGCGGCGCGATCAGACCCTGAAGGTCGGTGAGGCCGAAGCCGACCGGGTGACCGATCCCCAGGGGACCGCGCTCGAACGGGAAGAACGCCACGATCTCCCCGGCGTCCTCGACGACGCCCACGAGGACGTCCACCCGGCCTGGGCCCCCGCGGCGGAACCGGCCGACGCCGAGGGTGAACTCGGGCGCGAGGAAGGGGTTGGCCAGGTCGGGGTCGGACGACTGGAGCGCCCGCCACCGCCCGATCTCGGCGGCGCCGAGATCGGACGGGCGGACGACGGAGACCTTCACTCGGTCCCCGTCCGGCTCAGCGCGGCGGCCCGCCAGGACAGGCGCAGGCGGTCCGGCGCGTCCTCGGCGGCGGCGCCGGGCGCGGCCTGGGGAACCGATGCCGTGAGCGCTCCGGGGGACAGGTGCTCGGCCACCGGCAGCGGCGCCCCCGCGCCCGCGCCCGAGGTCGAGGCGTCGAGCGGGCCGGCGAACCGGAGCCGCACCATCGTGCGCAGGACGCGCCACCCGTCGCGCCAGGTGTTGAGGTTGGACACCCCGAACCGGCGCTCGGTCTCGTGGCTGGCGATCTCCGCGATGCGCAGGCCCGCGCGGACGGCGTTGACGCACATCTCGGTCTCGATCTCGAAACCGGTGGAGCGCAGCCCCAGCAGGTCGACCGCGTCCCGGTGCACGGCGACGTAGCCGTAGCACAGGTCGGTCCAGTGCTGGCGGTAGAGCCTGTTGGCGAGCCAGGTGAGCGCGCGGTTGCCGAGGCGGCGGAGCCCGGTCAGGTCGTCCGATCCGCCCCCGCAGCCATAGCGCGTGCCCTTGACGAACTGGTATCCGCGGCGGAGCAGGGCCAGGAAGGCGCCGAACTCCTCGGGGTCCATGCTGCCGTCGGCGTCCAGCATGATGATCATGTCGCAGGTCGCGGCGGCGAGCCCCTCGCGCATGGCGGCGCCCTTCCCCCGGGGCGGCTGCGAGATGAGGCGGACGACGGGGTGCGGGCCCGGGACCAGCGAGTCCTGCGCGTAGGCGGCGGCGAGCTCGCGCGTGCCGTCGGAGGACTCGCCGTCGACGATGACGATCTCGTCCAGCTCCTCGTTCGCGTACAGCCGGGGGAGGAGCCACTCGAGGTTCTCGCGCTCGTTGAGCGTGGGGACGACGGCCGTGACGGTGCGCCATCGGCGGCCGTGTTCGGTGAGGTTCACGAGGTTGTCGCTATGGGCTCCGGCGGCCGTTCTCGGCACGCCGCCGGCGTGGGCCGTGCGATTGGAGGATGACATGGAGACCCCGTAAGTAGTTGACGTCCTGACCCGTTTAGATGCCAGGTTCGCCCATCATGTTTGGAGGATCCGCCCGAGCACTCGTTTAAGTTGCGCAGGATCGCCTACGCACCTGGTACGGCTCCGGCAGGTAAGGGCATCATCACGGATTGCTGCGCCGGACAAATGGCGGTAAAGCCGCCGTACCAGCACATGTGACCTGGCCGGATGTGGCCATTGCGATCAGTGTCACAGGTCAATAAAGATCGCTGCGGGCGTTCTTCCGCGCTCATTCGGCCTCGGAATGTCTTCCCTTCCAGGATGTCCGCATCGATTCCAGGAATAGCCTGGGAGAAGCCTGTGAACAGTCTGGGAGATCATTCCGTGAGATGTGCGAGTGATCTCAGGGGAACGGGAAGCCACGAGGGGCGATTGGCGGCCTCGTAACGCACTTCGTAGACGGCCTTGTCGAACTCCAGCGCCCGCAGCAGCGTCGTGTGGGCGGCCGGATCCGGGCCTCCCGCCGACGCGTACCCGCGACAGAACGCCGCCCTGGTCCGCTCCGCCCACGCACGCGCGCGCCGCTCCAGCCCCTGTTCCGCCGCGGCGGGGGTGGACGGCTCGGACGTGTGCGGGAACCTCGCCGCGTACTCGAACGAGCGCAGCATGCCCGCGACGTCCCGCAGGGGATGCGACGGCTCCCGGCGCTCGTGCGCGCTGCGCGCCGGCTCACCCTCGAAGTCCAGGAGCACCCAGCCCGCGCCGGTGCGCATCACCTGGCCCAGGTGATAGTCCCCATGGACGCGCTGCACGGGCAGTGGGCGACTCCACTCGGCCAGGGGCGCGAACGCCGCGCTGATCACTTTCACGTAGGGCTCGATCTCCGGGACGGTCGCGCGCACCCGGTCGAGTTGACCGTGCATCCGTGCGGCCATCGCGCGCACGCGTTCCGGCGGCAACTCGGCTCGGCCGAACGCCCTGGCGAGGTCCCGGTGGACGGTCGCCGTCGCCTCTCCCAACCGCTCGGCCTCTGCCGCGAAGTCACCACCGGCGGCCGCCGCGAACTCACCCACTGCCGCCGCGGCGTCCGCCTGCCGCGGTTGTGCGAACCAGTCACGGACGCTGGCGACGGCGAGTTCCCAGCCGTCCACCCCCGCGCGCAGGTACTCCGACAAGAGAGCCAGCGTCGTGACGCCCTTGCCGCCCGTTCTCAGCTCCACCCACCCGTACACGCCTGGGACGTGGGCGCAGCCGCACTTGGCCAGTGCCAGGTTCATCTCGAGATCGAGGTTCACGCCAGGGGAGAGCTTCCGGAACAGCTTGCAGATGTAGGCGTCCCCGAAGATGAGCGAGGTGTTGCTCTGTTCGGCCGTGCTCACCGCGGGCAGGAGGCCGGTGTCCAGCTCCGCTCCCGGGACGTGCCGGAACCGGAGCGGCCCTATGACCGCCTCGTCCGCCATGTGGGTGAGCAGGCAGCGCGCCAGTTCCGGATCGTGGACGGCGTCGAAGGCGTGTGCCGCGTCCTTGTAGGTTCCGGTCCCGCCTCGTGTGCCCGCGTCCAGGGCGAGCCATCCGAGCTCGCCCGGCCGCATCCTTTCCGGAAGGCTCCGCCGCAGGCCCAACAGGAGCTGGTACTGGTCGGGCCTTCCGTCCTGCCGGACGTCCAGGACCAGGTGATGCAGGCCGGGATCGCCGGAGAGCAGCGTGGTGACCGCTCCGATGCCGATCTCGCGGATCGGACGGTCCTTCCCCGCGAACCACCGTTGCGTGGGGAGCCAGTCGGCGAGGAGGTCGACCAGTGAGGGGACGGAGGGGCGCACGTCACATCACCTCTGGCGTGTGCGGGGGAGGGAGCAGGAACCAGTAGAAGCCGTGCCCGGGAAGCGTCAGCAGGTAGGGAAGCTCACCGATCGCGGGGAAGCGCACACCGCCCATGCACTCGATGGGGGTGGACCCCTGGAACCGCCGCAGGTCGAGCTCCACCGGCTGGGGGAACCGCGACAGGTTGTTCACGCAGAGGACGGTGTCCATGCCGCCCCAGTGGTTCGCCTCCCCGTTGGGGATCTCACGCACGAACGCCAGAACGCTCGGATTGGACCCGGACAGCTCCACGAACGTGCCCACGCCGAACACCGGGTGCCGCCGCCGGATCTCGATCATCTTGCGGGTCCAGTTGAGCAGCGAACCGGGGTTGTCGCGCTGCGCCTCGGTGTTGACGGCCTGGTAGCCGTAGATGGGGTCCATGATGAGCGGCAGGTACATGCGCGCGGGGTCGCAGCGGGAGAAACCGGCGTTCCGGTCCGGCGTCCACTGCATGGGCGTGCGCACGGCGTCCCTGTCGCCGAGCCAGATGTTGTCGCCCATGCCGATCTCGTCGCCGTAGTACAGGACGGGTGAGCCGGGCAGGGAAAGCAGGAGCGCGGTGAACAGTTCCAGCTGGTCGCGGTCGTTCTCGAGGAGCGGGGCCAGGCGCCTGCGGATCCCGATGTTCGCCTTCATGCGCGGGTCCTTGGCGTACTCCGCGTACATGTAGTCGCGCTCCTCGTCGGTGACCATCTCCAGGGTCAGCTCGTCGTGGTTGCGCAGGAAGATGCCCCACTGGCAGTTCTCGGGGATCTTCGGGGTCTGCGCCATGATCTCGGAGATGGGATAGCGCTGCTCGCGGCGCACGGCCATGAAGATGCGCGGCATCACCGGGAAGTGGAACGCCATGTGGCACTCGTCCCCGCCCACACCCGGGTCGCCGAAGTACTCCACGACGTCTCCCGGCCACTGGTTGGCCTCCGCCAGCAGCACCCGGTCGGGGTAGAGGCGGTCGACCTCCGCGCGCACGCGCTTGAGGTAGGAGTGGGTCTCCGGCAGGTTCTCGCAGTTCGTCCCCTCACGCGCGTACAGGTAGGGGACGGCGTCGAGCCGGAAGCCGTCGATGCCGAGGTCCAGCCAGAAACGCAGGACCTCGAGCATGGCCTCCTGGACGGCCGGGTTGTCGTAGTTCAGATCCGGCTGGTGCGAGAAGAAGCGGTGCCAGTAGTACTGCCCGCGCACGGGGTCGTACGCCCAGTTGGACGTCTCGGTGTCCACGAAGATGACGCGGGCGTCCTGGTACCGGTCGTCCCGGTCGGACCACATGTAGAAGTCGCCGAACGGGCCGTCCGGGTCGGACCGCGACGCCTGGAACCACGGGTGCTGGTCGCTGGTGTGGTTCATGACGAGGTCCGCGACGACGCGGATGCCTCGCGCGTGCGCGGCCTCCACCAGCTCGACGAAGTCGCCCAGCTCCCCGAACTCGGGGAGGATCCGGGTGTAGTCGGCGATGTCGTAGCCGCCGTCCCGCAGCGGGGACTGGTAGATCGGCAGCAGCCAGACGCAGTCGACGCCGAGCCACTGCAGGTGGTCGAGTTTGTCCACCAGGCCGCGCAGGTCGCCGTACCCGTCGTGGTTGGAGTCGGCGAAGCCGCGCACCGACACCTCGTAGAAGACGGCGGTCTTGAACCAGTGCGGGTCGCGCGGCGTGTCGGGATCGAACGCGTCCGGGACGGGTTCGCCCGGCGCCGCTGAGAGGCCCTCTGACAGGCTCTCGGCGATCGGGCGGGACTCGGGGAGGGGGTCGGGCGGCGGTGCGTCCGGCGAGCCGTACGGGGCGTCACGGAAGGTGCCGTCGGCGTCGCGTGGGGTGGTGTCGACGCCGAGGGAGGTGTCGTGGGGGATTCGGCGGGGAATGTCGTGCGGGGCGTGCGCCGCCTCGCGGGGTGCTTCGCTCAACTCTGGCCTCTCCGGAGGGTCAGAACGTGGGCCGGTCGGACGTGAGGGTCGAGTCGCACGTAGTTGGCCTGCCGCCAGGTGTGGGACTCGCCGGACAGCTCGTCGGTCACGACGAACTCCTCGTCCGTGGCGAGGCCCAGCGCGGGCAGGTCCAGGTGGACGGTCGCCTCGCGGACCATGTGCGGGTTGAGGTTCACCACGGCCAGCACGACGTCGTCGCGAAGTCTCTTGGAGAACGCGACGAACTCGGGCCGGTCCACGTGGTGGAAGCGGAGGTTTCGGATCCGGTGCAGGGCGGGGTGGGCGCGCCGGAAGGCGTTGAGCGCCGAGATGAGGGGCGCGATGCTCCGCCCCTCCCTCTCGGCCGTCTCCCAGTCGCGAGGCCGGTACTGGTACTTCTCCGAGTCGCGGTACTCCTCACTGCCGGGACGGACGGGAACGTTCTCGATGAGCTCGTAGCCGGAGTAGACCCCCCACGCGGGCGCGAGCAGGGCGGCCAGGACCGCCCGGATCTCGAACGCCGGACGCCCGCCGTGGACGAGGTACTCGTTGAGGATGTCCGGGGTGTTCACAAAGGCGTTGGGCCGCATGTGGCCCGCCGCGTCACCCGCGAGCTCCTGGAAGTACTCCTGCAACTCCTGCTGGGAGTTCTTCCAGGTGAAGTATGTGTACGACTGGTGGAACCCCACCTTCGCCAGCGTGTGCATCATCGCCGGACGGGTGAACGCCTCCGCCAGGAACAGCACGTCCGGATCGGTCGCGGCGACGTCCGCCAGGAGCCGCTCCCAGAAGGGGACGGGCTTGGTGTGCGGGTTGTCCACGCGGAAGATGCGCACACCCTGATCCATCCAGTGCCGGACGATGCGGAGCACCTCGGCGTGGATGCCCTCGGGGTCGTTGTCGAAGTTGAGCGGGTAGATGTCCTGGTACTTCTTGGGCGGGTTCTCGGCGTAGGCGATCGTCCCGTCCGCGCGCGTGGTGAACCACTCCGGATGGCCGGTCACCCACGGATGGTCCGGAGAGCACTGCAACGCCAGGTCGAGGGCGACCTCCATGCCGAGGTCGCGCGTGTGGTCCACGAAGGCGCGGAAGTCCTCCAACGTGCCCAGCTCCGGATGGACGGCGTCGTGCCCGCCCTCGTCGGAGCCGATCGCCCAAGGCGAGCCCGGATCGTAGGGGCCGGCTTCAAGCGTGTTGTTGGGCCCTTTGCGGAAGGTCCGGCCGATGGGGTGGATCGGCGGCAGGTACACCACGTCGAAGCCCATCTCGGCGATGGCGGGCAGCCGTTTCATGGCCGTGCGGAACGTTCCCGACATCGGGCCACGGCGTCCCATGGGGTCGAACGACGCGCCTTCTGAGCGGGGGAAGAGCTCGTACCAGGCCCCGTACAGCGCGCGCTCACGATGCACGGCCAAGGGGAACCACTCGGTCGTGGTCAGCAGGTCGCGCAGCGGGTGGTTCTCCTCGATCTCGATGATCTCCGGTGCCGCAGCCGCCATCAGGCGATCGCCGACGGGAACCGTGCGGTCTTCGAGGGTCGCCGCCAGACGCGTGAGGGCGGACCGCTTGCCCGCGGGCACCTGCTTGGCGGCACGGGAGAACAGGCGCGCGCCCTCGCGGAACATGAGCTCCACGTCCTGCCCACGGGGGATCTTGATGTCGGCGTCGTGGCGCCAGTGCGCGATCGGATCGCCCCATGCTTCGACGCGGTAGTGCCAGCGGCCCTCGGATGTGGGCGTGACATCGGCCGCATATCGGTCCAGCCCTTGGCCGACCTCGTGCATGCGCGCGGTCTGCGCCGCCTCCCCGTCGGGTGCGCGGAGGACGACGGCGCAGCCGAGCATCTCGTGGCCCTCGCGGAACACCGTGGCCTTGACTTCGACCGTCTCGCCTACGACGGCCTTGGCGGGCCACCGTCCACCGTCCACGAGGGGGGCGACGTCGAGAATTGGAATCCGCCCGATCGTCATCAAACAGTGCATCGAGGACGTTCCGGACTCGACTCGCATGCGGCATCCCCTACCCGGTCGCAGTAGCCAAAACCGTCCATGCCCGTCATCGGCCGGATGTCGCCGCCGGGGCCGCAGACCTTTCCGCCACATTCGGCTACCCCCGCTGGCCGGGGTCGGACGCGGGCGAACTCCCGCACCGCACGGCTCGTCCTCCCAGGTGTGCCGCACCTGCCGCATCACGTCCCGATCGAGGTCGTCCGCGCGCTGACGCTCTGGACGGTCCTGGCCCTCGGTGCGGCCTGCGCGTGGCGTCCGCTCGTCCGCAGGAACGGCTGGGCCCCGCTGCCCACGCTCGCCCTCCTGATGTGGACGTCCCTGATCCTCGCCATGACCGTCCCCATGACGTTCGAGCCCGGTGTGGGGGATCGGCTCTCGCTGTGCATGTCGCACCCGGTCGCCCATGCCGCCTGGTCCGTGCGGACGTTCGGGGACCGTGGCCTGGAGGACGTCATGAACGTGGCCCTCTGGGCACCGTCCGGAGCACTCTCCGTTGTCGCGACAAGGCGTTCCGTCCTCGCACCGACGTCCCTGTCGTTGACGTTCGTCCTTGTCGAGTTCCTGCAGACACTCGACCCCGGACGTGAATGCGACCCGGGCGACATGGTCTACAACTCGACAGGGCTCGCCATCGGCGCGATCGGGGCCGTTGTGGCGCTGCGTGTTGTCAGGGCCGTTCGCGTCCCGCGATGACGGCGCGTGCTGACGGGTGAGGGTCTTGTTCTGCGGCTCGCGCGCGCATGTGGCAGCGCCTAGCGTGGCCGTGCGTGAAGGCAATCCGTCGATTCACCGTACGTACCGTCCTTCCAGAACCCCTCCGCCCGCTCGAAGAACTGGTCCTCAACCTCCGCTGGTCATGGCACCACGAGACCCTGGACCTGTTCCACGATGTCGACCCCACGCTGTGGGACGAGGTCCGGCAGGACCCCGTCAGGCTGCTGGGCGAGGTCGACCCCGAGCGCCTGGAGCTGCTGGCGCGCGACCGCCGCTTCCTGCGCCGCCTGCACGACACCGCCGACGACCTGCGCGACTACCTGAACGAACCGCGCTGGTACCAGTCACTCGCCGACGGGCCACGCGCCGTCGCCTACTTCTCGCCCGAGTACGGAATCACCGCCGCCCTCCCGCAGTACTCCGGTGGCCTCGGCATCCTGGCCGGGGACCACCTCAAAACCGCCAGTGACATGGGCGTGCCCATCATCGGCGTCGGGCTGCTCTACAGACATGGCTACTTCTCCCAGTCGCTCTCACCCGACGGATGGCAACTGGAGCGATACCCGCCGATCGACCCGAACGGTCTACCGCTGACCCTCCTCCGGGACGAGAACGCCGATCCAGTAGGGATCTCCATAGGGCTGCCCCAGGGGCGTGACCTGCACGCGCAGGTCTGGCTCGCCCGTGTAGGACGCGTCCCGCAACTGCTCCTCGATTCGGACGTCGAAGTCAACGACCAACCCGCACGCGACATCACCGACCGCCTCTATGGCGGAGGCGGCGACCACCGTCTGCTGCAAGAGATGCTGCTGGGCATCGGCGGCGTCCGAGCGATTCGCGCCTACTGCCGCATCAGCGGCCATGCGGAACCCGAGGTCTTCCATACGAACGAGGGCCATGCGGGTTTCCTCGGCCTGGAACGCATCCGCGAGCTGATCTCCGACGAAGGGCTCGGTTTCGACGAAGCCCTGGAGGCGACACGTGCGGGGACGGTGTTCACCACGCACACGCCCGTCCCGGCGGGAATCGACCGCTTCCCCAGAGAACTCGTCCGAAGGTACTTCGGCGGGGCCAACGAGGACCACGACGTTCCCGTGGAACGCATCCTGGAACTCGGAGCCGAGGACTATCCCGACGGCGATCCCACGGTCTTCAACATGGCCGTCATGGGGATGCGCCTCGCACAGCGCGTCAACGGTGTCTCCACTCTGCACGGCGAGGTCAGCCGGGAGATGTTCGGTGGGCTGTGGGGCGGATTCGACAGGGCCGAAGTGCCCATCGGGTCCATCACGAACGGCGTCCACGCAGGCACATGGGTCGGACGCGAAATCCTCGAACTCGCCTCCCGCGAAGTGCCCTCCGTGGTGGAGGCAGGCCAGGGCTGGGAGAAAGTGCGTGACGTCTCAGAACGTGAGATGTGGCGGGTTCGGCGCGTCTTGCGCGAACGGCTTGTGCAGAGCGCGCGGACCAGGCTGGGTGAGTCGTGGCGCACGCGTGGTGCCGGCGAGGCCGAAACCGCCTGGATCGACGAGGCGCTCGACCCCGACGTCCTGACCATCGGGTTCGCGCGGCGCGTCCCGTCCTACAAGCGGCTCACGCTCATGATGCGCGACCCGGAACGGTTGCGCGCGATCCTGCTCGACCCGGACCGTCCCGTGCAGATCGTCATCGCGGGCAAGGCCCACCCGGCGGACGAGGGCGGCAAACGCCTCATCCAGGCCATCGTCCGGTTCGCGGACGCCGAGGACGTCCGGCACCGCGTCGTCTTCCTCCCGGACTACGACATCGCCCTCGGCCGGCTGCTCGTCCAGGGCTGCGACGTGTGGCTGAACACCCCGCTGAGGCCCCTGGAGGCGTGCGGGACGTCCGGGATGAAGGCCGCCCTCAACGGGGCGCTCAACCTGTCCGTGCGGGACGGCTGGTGGGACGAGTGGCACGACGGCCAGAACGGCTGGGCGATCCCGTCCGCCGACGGACTGGCCGGTCCGGACCGCCGCGACGCCCTGGAGGCCGCCGCCCTCTACGAACTTCTCGAGGACCACGTCTCGGCGATGTTCTACGACCGCGACGCGTCCGGTCTGCCCAGGCGATGGCTGGAAATGGTCAAGCACACCATCGCGACCCTCGGCCCCAAGGTCCTCGCCACACGGATGCTCCGCGACTACGTCACCGAGTGCTACACGCCTGCCGCCTCGTCCGCGCGCGCGATGGGCGCCGACGGATACGCGGGCGCACGATCGCTCGCCGCGTGGAAACAGCGAATCCGCAAAGCGTGGCCGGGCGTCGCCGTCGAACACGTCGAAACCCAGGGAGAGGAGAGCCCGCACGTAGGGACGCGCCTACCCGTCCGTGTGGTCGTGGACCTGGGCGGACTGGAACCGTCCGACGTCACCGTGGAGGTCGCCCACGGACGGGTGGACGAGACCGACGCCATCGCCGAACCGTCCTACCTGGAGCTGACCCGCCCTGAACCCGCCGGTGACGGACGGCTTCGCTATGCCGGGGAGGTGCCACTCGTGCGCAGCGGCGCGTTCGGGTACAGCGTCCGCGTCGTCCCACGTCATGAGATGCTCGCCGACCGAGCGGAAATGGGCCTGGTGGCGGTGCCACCGCCACCCCACGGCATGACCAACGGCGACCTTCGCTGAGAACCTCGACGGCCATCCCCTGAGAGTCTCGAAACCCAGGGCCCGGCAAGCTGGTCAGACGCGAAACGGGCGCGGCCACGATGGCCGCGCCCGTTCGGACGAACCCTTAGGCGTCGTCCTCGTCCGGGATGGGGTCGGGCATGCGCCAGGTCGTCACCAGTAGGGGCAACACCCACACCGTGACCACCAGGGCTACAAAGGTGACCACCACGGCGGCGGACGGCGAGTGGTCGCCCTCGGAGGTCATCCCCAACTCGATCAGAAGCATCGTGGCGAACAACAGGAGCAGGGTCAGGCGGTGCGACGTGGAGTGCGCGCGCAGCTTCTCCATGGCCTGACGCTCGTCCAGCAGGTGGTCGGGCAAACGGGTCGTGCCGCGCGTGACCACGAACATCCGCCCCAGCACCAGGGCACCGAGGACAAGCCCGATTCCGTCGCACGCGAACGTCACATACATGGCGGCGTCACTGGGAGCCAGCGCCCAGCAGACGACAGCGCTCGCATAGAACAAGGCCAGGCAGACGATGCTCGTGTACACGAGGCCACGCCGCCCGCTCTGAGTCGCATAGCGGCTCGGCACGTCGGCCTGGAAGGCCGCCAACAGCTTTTCCTCGCGCTTGGTGTGGACGGTCGTCATTTGCTGTCTCCCTGCGAAGTCGTGCTGCCGATGAGCGGGAACGGCTTCAGTGAGAAGACCACCTCCACCGGCACCTGGAAGTGCTCGGCGATCTGGAGTGCCAGGTGCAGGCTGGGGCTGTACTCGCCCCGCTCCAGGTATCCGACCGTCTGGTAGTGCACGCCGAGCGCGGTCGCGAGCTCGCGCCGGGACACGCCCCGCTCCGCCCGCAGCACCGCGATGCGGTTGTGCACGAGCTCCTTGTCCTTGTCTGTCGGCACCGACCCTCGCCTTCTCTTCTCACCGTAGGTCTCTAACTGTTGATAGTAGTTGTACTACATCTGATCAAAGGGGCGCAATAAGATGTTCGACGCCTGCTGTCACCCGGCCCGCGAGGCGCGGCTTGCGGGGACGATCAAGATCGGCTTGGCTCGTCGTGCCGGAACCCAGGGACGAGAAGCGAGGTGCGGGCGGATGAAGGTGTTCGTCTCCGTCGACATGGAGGGCATCACCGGGCTCACCGACCCCGAGGAGATGCGCGCGGGCGGCCGCGGCTACGAGCGCGGCTGCGAGCTGATGACCGCCGACGCCAACGCCGTCATCACCGCCGCCTTCGACGCCGGGGCCGACAAGGTCGTCGTGGCCGACGCCCACGGCAACGGCAAGAACCTGCGCGTCGACCTCATCGACGAGCGCTGCACCCTCGTCCGCGGCCCCTACAAGCCCATGCGCATGGCCGAAGGGCTCGGCGACTGGTGCGACGTCGCCATGTACGTCGGCTACCACGCCCGCGCGGGCACACCCCGCGGCGTCCTGAACCACACCTGGATGGGACGCGAGATCCAGAACGTCACCTTCAACGGCGAGGTCGCGGGCGAGATCCGGCTGATGGCCGCCTACGCGTCCAGCCTCGGCGTCCCGGTCGGCCTGGTCACCGGCGACGTCGCCGCCTGCGCCGAGGCGCGCGAGGTGCTCGGCGAGGTCGCCACCGTGGCGGTGAAGAAGGGCAGCGACCGGTACGCCGCCGAGCTCGTCCCGCCGGCCCGCGCCCACCGCATGATCAACGAGGCCGCGCGCGCCGTCCTGGCCTCACCCGACCGCTGGCGGCGGCACGACGTCGAACCGCCCTACACGCTCGGCGTCGAGTGGAGCTCCACCTCCATCGCCCAGTCGTGCGCGGTCGTCCCGGGCGTCCGCCTCACCGGCCCGCGCACCACCGAGTTCACCACCGAGGACTTCCAGGAGGTCGTCGGCCTCCTGGGCGTCTGGTCCACCGTCGCGGGCGAGGTCGGCTGCACCGGCCGCCACTACGGCTGACCAGGCCCGCCCCCTGGCGGCAAGGACGCCGGTCCGTGCCGCCATCAGGGCTGACATGGACCGTCCGTCCGGCTACTCGGTGCTGAAGGGCGTCGCCGCCAGCGCCTCGTAGGCGGGCTGGAGGACGTCGGTGAGGGCCCGGCGGCGGACCTTCACCGGCGGCGGCTCCACCACGTGCAGCAGGAACCCCGGCGGGACGGACGGGACCGCCGGACGCTCGCGCAGCCGCGCCAGGCCCGTCGGCGGCGTCCAGAACCCCTCGGCGGTCAGCGGCTCGTCCTCGACCGCGAACGCGTCCGGCGCGTCCCGCGCGGGAGCGCGGCGCAGGGCGGTGAGAAGCCGGTCGCGGGTGCGGCCGTTCCAGGCGAGGATCAGGAACGGGTCGTCGTCGAAGGACTCGGCGAGCAGGTACAGGACGGCCGCGGCGTGCTTGCACGGATCGCCCCAGTCCGGGCAGGAGCACATCAGGTGCAGGTCGGCCGCGGACTCGGGGAACAGCGACAGGCCGAGACCGGCGAAGACGTCCTCGATCTCGGGCGGCATCTCCCCGGCGAGCAGCCGCGCCCGGAACACCGCGCGGGACGCGAGCTCGGCCTCCACCCGCGCCCAGTCGGCGTCGTCGATCGCGTCGATGCCGAGCGCCACCTCGTACGGCTCGGCCACCGACCCCTGGACGCGCGCCGTCACCTCGTACGCCTCGACGCGCAGGTCGACGACCTGCCCCTTGCGCGCGTACGAGCGCCCGCGCTGCAGCCGCCCGGTGTCGGCGAACGACTCGACCAGGTCGATGAAACGGCGGGACCACCACTGCGACCCGATGGACCCGCGCCGGGTCCGCGCGCGCAGGCCGTCCTCGACCTCGATGGGGGCGCCGTACTCCGGCATCAGTCGCTCACCGCCTCGGGGGACAGCCGCAGGACGTCGCGCAGGTCGGCGACCGACAGCTCGGTGAGCCAGTCCTCGCCGGTGCCGACGATGGACTCGGCCAGGGCCTTCTTGCGCTCGATCATCTCGTCCACCCGCTCCTCCATCGTCCCGACGCAGACGAACTTGCGGACCTGCACGTTCTTGGTCTGGCCGATGCGGAACGCGCGGTCGGTCGCCTGGTCCTCGACGGCGGGGTTCCACCAGCGGTCGACGTGCACGACATGGTTGGCGGCGGTCAGCGTGAGCCCGGTGCCGGCCGCCTTCAGCGACAACAGGAACACCGACGGCTCGGGATCGCTCTGGAAATGCTGGACCAGGTCGTCCCGCCCCTGCTTGGACGTTCCGCCGTGCAGCCACAGGACGGGCCGTTCGAGCCGCGACGCCAGGTACGGCTGGAGCATCGACCCGAACTCGGCGTACTGGGTGAACACCAGGACCTTCTCGCCCTGCTCGACCACCTCGGCGCAGATCTCCTCCAGCCGCTCGAGCTTCCCGGACCGGCCGGGCAGGCGCGAGCCGTCCTTGAGGAGCTGCGCCGGATGGTTGCAGACCTGTTTGAGCTTGGCCATCGTCGCCAGCACCAGCCCGCGCCGCTGCTTCTCGTCGGCCTCCGCGATCTGCTCGAGCATGTCGTCGAGCGTCGCCTGGTAGAGGGACGCCTGCTCGGGCGTGAGGTTGCAGTAGACCTTGATCTCCTGCTTCTCCGGCAGGTCGGAGATGATCGACTTGTCGGTCTTCAGGCGGCGCAGGATGAACGGCTGCGTCGCGCGCTTGAGCGCCGCGGCCGCCCGCTCGTCGCCGTCCCGCTCGATCGGCACGGCGAACCGCTCCCGGAACGCCGCGCGCGGCCCGAGCAGCCCCGGGTTGGCGAACTCCATGATCGACCACAGCTCGGTCAGGTGGTTCTCCACGGGCGTCCCGGTCAGGGCGAGCCTCGTGCGCGCGGGAATGCCCCGCACCGCCCGCGCCTGCCGCGTGCCGCTGTTCTTCAGCGCCTGCGCCTCGTCGCACACCACACGCCGCCACGGGACCTCGGCCAGCATCTCCGCGTCCCGCGCGGCCGTGCCGTACGTGGTCAGCACCAGATCGGCCTGCGAGGCCGCGCGCACGAGTTCCTCATCCCGATGCCGTCCGGTTCCGTGGTGCACGTAGACCCTGAGCTTCGGCGTGAACTTCGCCGCCTCCCGCTGCCAGTTCCCCACCAACGACATCGGCCCGACCAACAACGTCGGCCCATCCGCCTCTCGCCCCGAAGCCCGCTCCCAGGCCAGCAGGGCCAGCGTCTGCGCGGTCTTTCCAAGGCCCATCGAATCGGCGAGGATGCCGCCGAGGCCGATGCTCTCGATGAAGGTGAGCCAGGCCAGGCCGCGTTCCTGGAAGGGGCGGAGGGCGCCGTTGAAGCCTTCGGGGGTCGTGACGGGGGCGAGGCGGCGGTCGGCGGCGCCGGAGAGGAGATCGCCGAAGGTGCCGTCGGCGTCGACGGCGGCCAGGGGGAGGGCGTCTTCACCGGCGTGGATGACGGCGCGCATCGCCGCGGCGGCGGGCATCGTGCCCGTGCGGGGGTTGCGGAGGAAGTCGAGCGCGGCCTCGAGCTGCTCCTCGTCGAGCTCGACCCACTGGCCGCGGAGGCGGACGAGCGGCGCCTTGAGACGGGCGAGCTCCTCGAGTTCGTGCTCGTCGATCGTCTCGTCGCCGAGGGCCAGGTCCCACCGGAAGTCGACCATGCCCTGGAGGTCGAAACCCGAGCTCGTGGCGGCGCCCGAGCCCTCGCCCTCCTGGGAGCGGGTGGTGAGCTTCATGCCGAGCTTGGCCTTGCCCGCCCACTGCGGCAGCAGGACGCCGAAGCCGGCGGCGGCGAGCATGGGGGCGGCCTGCTTCAGGAAGCGGAACGCTCCGGCCGTGTCGAGCTCGGCCTCGCAGGGGACGGGGCCGTTCAGGGCCGCGGCCATGTCGGGGAAGAGCCGCAGGGCCCGTCCGAGACCGGTGAGGAGGGTCTCCTCGGCGTCGGGGAGGAAGGTGGCGTCGCCCGTCCAGACGAGCGCGGCGGGCACGTAGAGGCTCAGGTCCTCGGTGCCCTGCAAGGCGAACTCGACCCGCCAGGGCGGCGAGGACGGCTCCTCCGGGACGTCCTCCACGTTCTCTTCGGGGACGTCTTCGGTGGTCGGTTCGTAGAGGCGGAAGCAGACGCGGAGCGGCCCGGACGGGCGGTGCGCGGCGGTGTACCAGGCGTCCAGCTCGGTGATGAGGTCGCCGGGGTCGTCGCGGGGCTCGCGGGCGACCAGCGGGGACGGGCCGGTGAGCGCCTCGACCCAGCGTTCCGCCAGGGGGAGCCGGTCGGGGGCCTTGCCCTTGCGCGAGGGGAGAAGCGGGTGGGGCACGACCCCGCGGACGGCCGTGTCGACCATGCCGGACAGGGCCTCGCGCAGCACCTCGGCCGCCGGGCGGCCGCCCTCGGCGGCACGGCACGCGGCGGGCATCGCGCGCGCGAGGTCGCCGAACCGGACGGGGTCGTCGACCACCGGACGCCAGCGCGCGACGAGGTCGCCGTCCTCGCGGAGCAGGGCGGGCAGGACGTGGCCGCGCTCGGCGAGCCGGGCGGCCTCGTCCGCGAGCAGGCACAGGAACCGCAGGTCGGTGCCGGGGACGACGTCGCCGCTGTGCTCGGCGGCCTGGAGCAGCGCCATCGCCGGGAACGGCTCCAGGACGAGCGCGGGGACCCGCCAGGACCGCAGCTCGGGCGGCCCGTCGAACGGCTCGGGGCCGAGCTCGGCGGACGGCTGCGGATGATCACCGTGGGTGGGCAGCGCCATCGCCAGCTCGACCCGCATCGCGCCCGTGACCAGCGGTTCGTAGGACGTGCCGGAGAAGTCGCGGGTCGCGAACGGGTGCGCGTCGCCGGCGGGCTCGTGCGGACCGCTCCGCTCGGCCCACAGGCACAGCGCCCCGCCGTGCCACGTGCCGTGCGCGACCAGCATGCCGATCTTCCCCCAGCCTTCCCGAACCCATGAAGACCACCGAAGCTACCAGCGGCGGGGGACACCTGGCCCACCGCCGCCGACCTGTGGATAACCCTGAGAGATTAGGCTCGGGACGTTGGTCACCGAGGCGGTCATGGAGGCGTTTGTGGGCGAGTTCGTGCGTGTCGAATCCGAGGACGGCGTGGCGACGATCCGGCTGGACCGGCCGAAGATGAACGCCCTCAACGCGCAGATGCAGCGCGAGCTGATCGAGGCCGCGCGGCAGGTGGGCGAGGACGACGGGACCGCCGCGGTCGTCCTGTACGGCGGGGAGCGGGTGTTCGCGGCCGGGGCCGACATCATGGAGATGGCGCCGCTCTCGTACGCGCAGATGTCGGGCGGCCCGTCCCGGCTCCTCCAGGACTTCACCCGGGAGCTCGCGGCGATCCCGAAGCCGGTCGTCGCGGCGATCACCGGGTACGCGCTCGGCGGCGGCCTGGAGGTGGCGCTGACCGCCGACTTCCGTGTCGCGGGCGAGGGCGCGAAGGTGGGACAGCCGGAGATCCAGCTCGGCATCATCCCGGGCGCGGGCGGGACGCAGCGGCTCGCCCGGCTGGTCGGCCCGGCCAAGGCGAAGCAGCTGATCTTCTCCGGACGCCACGTGCGCGCGGACGAGGCGCTGGCCATGGGCCTGGTCGACCGCGTCGTTCCCGACGACCAGGTCTACGAGGAGGCCAGGACCTGGGCCAAGTCCTTTGTGGGCGGGCCTGCGCTGGCGTTGCGCGCCGCGAAGCAGGCGATCGACTCGGGTCTTGAGGTCGACCTGGAGACGGGGCTGGAGATCGAGCGGAACCGGTTCTCCGCGCTGTTCGCCACGGAGGACCAGAACAACGGCATGAAGAGCTTTATGGAAGAGGGCCCGGGCAAGGCCAAGTTCACCGGCCGATAGGCAGAACGCGCTGGCGGCTCACGGCCTATGGGTCGCTGACCCCGAACACTGGCAGCGGCCACCAGATAGCGGGATGGACCGCGTAGGCCGCGGCGACGAGCAGCCCTATGGCGACGACAGGCAGAAGCAGCCTCAGCCATAGGGCTGCTGACGCGTTGTAGCGGCATCGCAGTGCGACGACGGTCGCGGCCAGGACACCCAAGGCGATCTCGGCCGCGCGTTCCGACGCGGGGGTCAGCCGGGTCAGCGCGAAGATGGCGGCGTAGACGCCCGCCCCGGCCATGGTCAGCGACCCCAGGCGGATGAGCACTTCCAGCGGGACGGCGATGAGGGCGGCGATACCGGCGCGGAACCGGGCGGCGCGTCCGCCTCGTGCGCTCGTGATGCGGAGCCGCATCCGCCGCAGGGCCCGGCGCGCGTACACGGCGAAGAACCAGAGCAGGCAGGCGAACGACGTCAGGATCGGTACGGCGAGTGCCGTTCCCGGTAGGACGGCCAGCATGAGCGCGCCGAGCGCCCCGCGCACTCTCCGCGGCCGCGTTCCGGCCTGACGGCGTGTTCCTTCGCCTTTCGCGCCCTTGTCGCCCTGCCCTGGCTTGTCCGGCTCCTGCGCGTGTGATGCCTCGGCCTCCTGCGCGCGCGTGTCCTCGTCGGCCGCCTCGTCCGAGGCCGCGGACGAGGCCTCCTCCGGGACGGCAGGCGGCCGGGGCGGAACCGGGATGACCTCCGTAGGCGCTTCCTGCGGAGCGGGACGCAGCAGAGGCAGCAGTTCGATCGCCGTAGGACGATCCGCAGGGTCCACCGAGAGGGCGGCCCGGACGGCGGGGAGCAGATCGCGCGGGACGCCTGCCAGGTCCGCGCGCCCGCGCAGGATCCGGGAGCAGATCGCCGCCGCCGGGCCGGATCCGAAGGGCGGGCGCCCGGTCGCCGCGTGCACGACGGACGCGCCCCAGGAGAAGATGTCGGACGCCGGCGTGGCGCGTTCGCCGTCCAGGACCTCGGGGGCGAGGTAGCCGGGGGTGCCGATGGCGGTGCCCGTCTGCGTGAGGCGGGTCGCGTCCAGGACGTGCGCGAGGCCGAAGTCGATGACGACGGGGTCGCCGTCCACGAGCATGACGTTGCCGGGTTTGAGGTCGCGGTGGACCACGCCGCCCTCGTGGATCGCCACGAGGGAGCGCGCCAGCCCGCGCGCGCACCTGCGGAGGGCGGCCCCGCGCAGCGGCCCGCGCTCGCGCAGGACCTCGTCCAGCGTCCGGCCCTGGACGTAGCGGGTGACGATGTAGGGGCGGTGGGCGGTGAAGTCGGCGTCCAGGAGTTCGGCGACGAACGGGCCGCGCACCCGGCGCATGGTGGCGACCTCGCGTTCGAGCCGTTTGCGGGCGACCTCGTCGCGCGCGACGGCGGGGTGCAGGACCTTCACGGCCACGGCCCGGCCGTGCTCGTCCAGCGCGAGGCTGACCTCGCCCATCCCGCCGACGCCGAGCTCTTCGAGCACCCGGTAGGGGCCGATCCGATCTTCCGTTCGCACTGGGACACCCGTCGCGCTCGTGGACTGCGGTGCATGATCGTATGGGGTTTGCCCCGAGATGTCCCTGAGGCGCGACCAATGGGCATCGGTCGAATCGCCGCCCGGCGTTCCGGAGGCATGTCCGGCGGACTTGTCCGAGGTGAAGCGTGTCCCCGCGCGCGGGGGAGCGGCTAGCATCACCCGCCATGCGGCAGGCGTTCAGAACCGCCCTCGTCACGGGCGCTTCCAGTGGGATCGGCGAGAGTTTCGCGCGCGAGCTCGCCGCGCGCGGCGCGGACCTGGTGATCGTCGCCCGCCGTGTCGACCGGCTGGACGCGCTCGCGCGCGAGCTGGTCGAGCGGTACCGGGTCGCGGTCGAGGTGATCGCCGCCGACCTCACCGATCCGGACGACCGGGACGAGGTCGAGCGCAGGCTCCGCCACGACCCCGTGGAGCTGCTGGTCAACAACGCCGGGTACGGCGCGTTCGGGCCGTTCGCCGAGTCGCCCCTGGGCGAACAGCTCCGCGAGATCGACCTGAACGTGAACGCGCTCGTCCGGCTGACCCACGCCGTTCTGCCCGGGATGCTCGCGCGCGGACGAGGCGGAGTGCTGAACGTCTCGTCCATGTCGGGGTTCGCGCCGTCTCCCGGTAGCGCGACCTATGGCGCGACGAAGGCGTACGTGGCGTCCTTCTCGGAGAGCCTGCACGCGGAGGTCGTCGGACGGGGCGTCCACGTCACCGCTCTCTGTCCGGGCTTCACGCGCACGGACGAGACCCACGAGCCGAATCCGCTCTGGCTGCGTAGGGACGACGTCGCGCGCGCGGGGCTGGACGCCGTCGAACTGGGACGCGCCCTCTGCGTCCCCGGCCTCCAGTACAAGGCGGCGATGCCCGCCCTCAAGATGCTGCCCCGGCCGCTTCTGCGCGCCGCGGCGAGTCGCCTATGGAAACAGGCCGCTGACTCCCAGTAACCACCGGCCGGGGCCGGTTCGCTGGCTCCGGCCCGAGTTTCATCACTTCCGACAAGTTTTTCGCCGTGCTCCTTGTGACGAGAGTGCCTTGACGGGAGCCGGACGCGCTCGCGACGATCGAACCTACGCTTTCGTAGGTTTGCCGATCGCCCCTGGTGACCGGCGACCCCGGCCGCGCCCCCGTGGCGCCGCGCCGCCCGAATCCGGTGCCGCGCGGCCACCCGGCCGCCCTCCGTCCAGCGAAGAGGAACCGCATGACCGTGACGCCCGAGTCCAAGGACCAGATCCAGCTCCTCATCGAGCTCGAGCCGGTCGTCGAGAACGAGCTCAACCGGCACCTCGGGGTGGCCAAGGAGTGGTTCCCGCACCAGTACATCCCGTGGAGCCAGGGCCGCGACTACGACGGCCCGCTCGGCGGCGAGGGCTGGGAGCCCGGCGACTCCAAGATCACCGAAGAGGCGCGCGAGTCGCTCATCGTCAACCTCCTCACCGAGGACAACCTGCCGGGCTACCACCAGGCCATCGCCGACGTGTTCGGCCGGGACGGCGCGTGGGGCACGTGGGTCAACCGCTGGACGGCCGAGGAGAACCGGCACGGGATCGTCCTGCGCGACTACCTCTCGGTGACGCGCGCCGTCGACCCGATCGCGCTGGAACGCGCCCGCATGAAGCACATGGAGATCGGCTACGCGGCCGACCATGGCGACTCTTTCCTGCACGGTGTGGCATACGTCTCGTTCCAGGAGCTCGCCACCCGCGTCTCGCACCGCAACACCGGCAGGGCGTCCGGCGACCCGATCTGCGACCAGATGCTCGCGCGCGTGGCCGCGGACGAGAACCTGCACATGGTCTTCTACCGGAACCTGCTCGGCGCGGCGTTCGACCTCGCGCCCGACGAGACCATGCGGGCCGTCACCGACGTCGTGAAGGGCTTCCAGATGCCCGGCCACAGCATCGACGGCTTCCTGCGCAAGTCCGTGATCATCGCCAACGCGGGCATCTACGACCTGCGCCTGCACCACGACGACGTCCTCGTCCCGGTGCTGCGCAAGTGGGGCGTCTTCGACCGCACCGACCTGACCGGCGACGGTGAGAAGGCGCGCGAGGAGCTGGCGGACTTCATGGCGGAGCTGAACGGCTCCGCCACCAAGTTCGAGACGCGCCGCGAGGAGCGCCGTGCCCGTAAGGCGGCTCGTAACGCCTGAGTGGCTTAACGCGAGAACGCCTGAGTGGCTTAACGCGAGAACGCCTGAGTGGCTTAACGCGAGAACGCCTGAGTGGCTTAACGCCAGAACGCCTGAGTGGCTTAAACGCGAGAACGCCTGAGCGGCTGAGCGCCTGGTACCGCCTGAGCGCCTCCCGTCCGAGCCGCGACCCGGTTTCCCAGGAACGACCCTGGCGGAAGCGGCGTCAAAGGAGGTATGGGGACGCATCGGCGGCTGGGCGATTATCGGTTGCTGAACGAGATCGGGCGCGGGGGGACCGCGGTCGTCCATCTCGCCTTGGACGCGGCGGGACGCGAGGTCGCGGTCAAGGAGCTGCGGGCGGAGTTCGCGCCCGACGCCGAGGCGCGGCGGAGGCTGGCGCGGGAGATGACCGCCCAGCGGAGGGTGGACAGCCCGTACGTCGCGCCACTGCTCGGCGGCCGGATCGAGAGCGACCGGCCGCACCTGGCCATGGGCTACGTGCCGGGCACGCCGCTCGGCGACCTCGTGGACGCGTACGGGCCGCTGCCTCGTGCGCGCGTGCCGAGGTTCGCCCGGACGCTGGCGCTCGCCCTGGCGGCCGTCCACGACGCGGGGGTGCTGCACCGGGACGTGGCGCCGGGCAACGTGATGGTGCTCGGCGACCGTCCGACGCTGATCGACTTCGGTATCGCGCACGAGCCGGGGGCCGACCACGTCCTGTACACGGCGGAGCGCCCGCAGCGCAGGCGGCGCATGGTCGCGGGCACTCCGGCGTACCTGGCGCCCGAGCTGATCGAGGGCGGGAACGCGGGGACGGCCTCGGACGTCTTCGCCTGGGGGGCCACGGTCGCGTACGCGGCGACGGGGCGTTCGCCGTTCGGCAAGGGGTCGCTGCACGCGGTGTGCTTCCGCATCCTGCGTGGGATGGCCGACCTGGACGGACTCGCCGGTCCGCTGGCCGGTCCGGTCCGCCAGGCGCTCTCGCGCGACCCCGCGGACCGTCCGTCGGCGCGCTGGCTGGCCGGGGCGCTGGCCGAGTGGGGAGGCGATTTCGCGGTTTCCGCGAACTCCGCGGCCCGCGCGGCCGTCGCATGATCGTGAGGTTCGGGCCGAGGGACGGGGAGGGACGCCGGGCATGGCGGAAATCGGACGGCCCGGTGCCGGGCGCGGGCGGGCACGGTCGGCGAAGGTAGGGTTTCGGAAACGATGAAGGGGGTTGTCACGTCCGGGGACAGCGTCGACCAGTCGATCGGCCATTACCGCGTCCTTGCGACTCTCGGGGAGGGCGGCATGGGGGTCGTCTACCTCGGTGTCGCTCCCGACGGGCGCGAGGTGGCGATCAAGGTGCTGCGCCCGGCGGTCGCGGGCGACGCCACGGCCCGCCGCCGGCTGGCCCGCGAGACCGACTCCATGCGCCGCGTGCGCAGCGCCAACGTGGCCGAGATCCTCGACGCGGACGTGACCGCCGAGCGGCCCTACATCGTCACCCAGTACGTCCCGGGCCGGACGCTCGAGGAGGTCGTCGAGGAGGAGGGGCCGCTCGGCGGGAGCGCCCTGCAGCGCCTCGCGGCCGGCCTCGCCGAGGCCCTGTCGGCGATCCACGACGCGGGGATCATCCACCGCGACCTCAAGCCCGCGAACGTCATGCTGATGGACGGCGAGCCGATCGTCATCGACTTCGGCATCGCGCAGGCCGCCGACGCGACCCGCCTGACCGCGACCGGCATGGTGATCGGCACGCCCGGCTACCTGGCCCCGGAGATCATCGAGGGCGAGGACGCCGGGCCGCCGTCGGACGTGCACGCCTGGGCGGGCACCGTGGGCTACGCCGCGACCGGGCGGCCGCCGTTCGGCTCCGGCACCTTCGAGTCGATCTTCTACAAGATCATGCAGGGCCGTCCGGACCTGGACGGCGTGCCCGAGGCGCTGATGCCGGTGCTGCGCGCCGCGATGGCCCGCAACCCCGCCGAGCGGCCCGAGGCGGCCAGGCTGACCGGCCTGGTCCAGCGGATCAACATCGACGCGAAGGCCGCCGACCAGACCCGCGTCGACGACCCGCCCCTCCTCGACGACGCGACCCGGATCGACGACCAGCTCCGCACCCGCCCCGACCACGGTGTGCCGCTGGTGCCGCCCTCCCTCGCCGACCCGGAGACCGTGCAGGACGCGCCGTCCCCCTACGAGCCCGAGACGGTGCAGGACGCGGCGAGCCCGATGGGCGCGCCCGTCGCCGACCAGGAGACCCTCCGCGACACGCCTCCGCCGATGCCCGCGCCCGTCGCGGTGCAGCAGCCGAAGGACTTCGTCGGGATGCTGCCGCCGGCCGCGCCCCCGCCCGTCCCGCCGCCCGCGCCGGGCCCGTACGACCGTCCGGCCCGCGCGGGTTATCCGCAGGCGGGGCAGGGGCGTCCGCCCGCGCGCCCGAACCAGCAGCAGAACTGGCCGCCGCCCGGCGATCTCCGCCGAGGCGAGCAGCCGCCGCAGCCGTACGACCCGTACCGGCAGCAGGTCCAGCAGCGTCCCGACCAGCGGCCCGGCGGGCACCAGGCGGACCAGCAGCAGCCCGACCAGCAGCGGCGTCCTGAGCGGCAGCGGCCGGAGAAGCCGCGCCCCGACCCGCAGGAGAAGCGCGAGCACCCGAAGCCGTACGGCTGGTACCGGGTGCTCAGCCTGCTCGTGCTCGGCGCGCTGGTCGCGTTCGCGAACATCGCTCCGCTGCTCGCGGTCGCCGTGACGATCGTCGGGGTCCTCATGCTGCGCGCGGGCGACAAGGCCGCGAAGGGCATGGAGGGCCGCCGCACCCGGCGCGGCCCGCGCTCGGGCGACGCGGTCGGCGCGGCCTTCCGCACGCCGCTGCACTTGCCCGGCGCGGTGATGACGACGGCGCTGCTCTCGGGGCTGGCCGTGTTCGCGGGGGCGATCGTGCTCGGCGTGTTCATGTTCGCCTACCCGAGCATGTCCGCGTCCAAGGCGGTGGCCTACGCGTCCATGATCGTGATCGGCCTGCTGGCCCTCGCTCCGGGCAGCGGCGCGCCGCGCCGCCAGCTCGCGCGCGTGTGGGGGGCGCTGCTCCCGCGCGCGGAGGCGGCCCTCGCGGGCGTCCTGGTCCTCGGGATCTTCACGGCCGTGCTGGCCGTCCTGTCCCAGAAGCAGCCGCCCGACACGACTCCGCTGGACGGCATGAGCAACAGCCTGAACGACATTCGCGGGCGCGTGGAGGACCTCCTGCGCGGCCGCATCCCGTTCATCGGCTGACCCGCCGGGGCCGTGACGGCCCCGGCGCGGACCGCCGAACGGGCGGACGATCGGCCACGGACCGTGGCCGGGTGAACGCGGGACGCGTCCGGGACCTCCGGCGCCTTCCGCACGGGTGAGAAAACGGTGTGCGCATGAGACGTCGGCGGGGCCCCGCGCCCGATAGGGTGCCGGGTCCATGAGCGGCGAGACGAGCCACCAGGAGCACATCGGTCCGTACCGGCTGCTGTCCCGGCTGGACTGGCCGTCCGGCGTGGTGCACCGGGCGGCGGACGCGTCCGGTCGTGACGTGGCGATCCGGATGCTGCCTCCGGGCGCGGACCTGGACGTCGCGCGCATGCGCGCGGTGCTCAGCCCCTACGTGGTGGACGTGCTCGACGGCGATCCCGGTGCCCGTCCGCCGTACGTCGTGTCGCGGCTCGTGCCGGGACGTCCGCTGGCCGAGACCGTCGCCGGGGACGGCCCGCTCCGCGGCGCCACGCTCCGGTCCCTGGCCGTCGCGCTCGCCAAGGCCGTCGCGGCGATCCACCGCGCCGGGCTCGGGCACGGCTCGCTCGGCCCGCGCAGCGTCCTGGTCGTGGACGGCGCGCCGGTCGTGGTCGACTTCGGCCTGGTCGCCGACCCCGAGGGTCCGGCGGGGGACGTCCGGGCGTGGGCCGAGACCGTCCTGTTCGCCGCGACCGGCCGCGAGGGCGCGTCCCTGGAGGCCCCCGGCGTCCCGGACGCCCTGCGCGGCCTCCTGCGCGCCGCCACCACGATGGACCTGTCGGCGCGTCCGAACGCGGAGGAGCTGGTCGCCGCCGCGTCCGCGCTGGATCTGGGCCCGGCCCCGGAGGTGCCCGCTCCGGCGCCCTATCCCGAGGCCCCGGCCACCGGGGGCTTCCCTGCCGTGATGTCCGGGACCGGCGGTTATGCCATGCCCACGCTGGAAGGCACAGGCGGGTTTCCCACCCCCACGCTGGAGGGCACGGGCGGGTTTCCCATGCCCACGCTGGAGGGCACGGGCGGTTTCGCCGTACCGGCGATGGACACGGGCGGATTCCCGATGCCCGCCCCCATCGGCACAGGTGGATTCCCTGGGCCTGCGGCGACGCCCGACGTGGCCACTGCCGCCCCGCCGCGCGCGTACGAGAACGACGCCGCGGTCGGCAGCGGACGGCATGCGGGAACCGCGGACGTCCATGAGCTCGCCGTCGTGCGCGGTTGGGCGCGCCTGCTCGCCGTGCTGGTGATCGTGATCGCGGGCTGTGTCGCGGTCATGATGCCGGTGGTGGGTCTGACGGTGTCCGCGCTGGCGGTCACGTTGCTGCGCCTCACACGCGCACGCGGGGCGTTCGGACGCGTCGAGGCCCTCGGCCGGACGATCCTGTCCCTGCCCTACGCGGCCGTGTTCGCGGTCGGGGTCCCGCTCATGGTCGTGGGAGTCGCCGCGGTGGGCCTCGAGTTGTCGACCCTCGGCGCGAGCGCGCTGGGCGCCGGGGCGGGCACGATCGCCCTCTGGACGGCCCCGGGCGCGGGCGGCGCGCGGCGGGCGCTGGAGAGCGCGTTCGAGCCGCTGGCGTGGCGTCCGGGGACGGTCGCGGTGGCGGGCCTGGTGCTCGGCGTCCTGACGCTCGCGGGGCTGGTCGCGGCGATGTCGTTCACGCCCAGTTTCGCGCCGCTGTACGGCCTGCAGAGCTCGCTGGAGGCCACGCTCTCCCGGTTCCAGAACTCGCTGCGCTGACGTCCGCCCGGACGAAGGCACGGATGGTGTTCTCCTACGTGGGGTAGGTCTCACGCGCCGGGTTTCGCACAGCCCCTACTGACCGGTAACATCTGGAACGTACGGTCCAACCGGGGACCCGGGGCCGAAACACGTTCGGGTCTTTGGCAGGCTGTCAGGTGCGCTGCCGCGAGGCGGCGCACGAGCACGCGTCGACCCGGCCCACGGGAGGCGTCCTTATGTCCGCTTACCCCAGCGGCCAACTGAGTGCAGGGAGGTCGGCCACCGGCCATGAACATCGTCGTCTGCGTCAAGCAGGTTCCCGACACGGAGAGCCCGCGCAAGCTGAAGTCCGATGACAGCACCCTCGACCGCGCTGCGGCGGACGGTGTCATCAACGAGCTCGATGAGTACGCGATCGAAGAGGCGCTGCGCATCAAGGAGGCCCAGGGCGGCGAGGTGACCGTCCTGACCATGGGTCCCGGCAAGGCGACCGAGTCGATCCGCAAGGCCCTCGCCATGGGCGCCGACAAGGCCGTCCACCTGACGGACGACGCCCTCGCCGGCTCCGACGCCTTCCAGACCTCCTACGCCATGCAGCAGGTTCTCGGCCGCACCGGCTTCGACCTGGTGATCCTCGGCTCGGAGTCCACCGACGCGCGCACCGGCATGCTCGCCGCGATGCTCGCCGAGCGGCTGGGCGTCCCGCAGCTGTCGCTGGCCAACAAGGTCGACATCGACGGTTCGGCGATCAGGATCCAGCGCCAGACCGACTACGGGCACGACAAGGTCGAGGCGACCCTGCCGGCCGTGGTCAGCGTCGTCGAGAAGATCAACGAGCCGCGCTACCCGTCCTTCAAGGGCATCATGGCGGCCAAGAAGAAGCCGGTCGAGACGCTGGGCGTCGCGGACGCGGGCATCGACGCCGGCCAGGTCGGCCTCGCCAACGCCTCGACCGAGGTCGTGGACTTCGCCGAGGCCCCGGCGCGCGCGCAGGGCCAGATCGTCACCGACGAGGGCGACGGCGGCGTGAAGATCGCCGAGTTCCTCGCCTCGAAGAAGTTCGTCTGAGCGGGGAAGGGGACCCTAAGCAATGAGTGAGATCCTGGTCCTCGTCGACCACGTCGACGGTGACGTCAAGAAGGTCACCCTTGAACTGCTCACGCTCGCCAACCGCCTCGGCGACGCCGCGGCGGTATGGGTGGGCCCGGGCTACGAGGGCGCCAAGGACAAGCTGGCCGAGTTCGGCGCGAAGAAGGTCTACCAGGCCGCCGACGAGGAGCTGACCTCCTACGTCGTCGCGCCGAAGGCCGCGCTGCTCGCCAAGCTCGTCCAGGACAAGGCCCCGGCCGCGGTGCTCGTCGCCGCCACCGCCGAGGGCAAGGAGGTCGCGGGCCGCCTCGCGATCAAGATCGGCTCCGGCGCGCTCACCGACGTCGTGGACGTCACCGACGGCTTCGTCGGCGAGCACTCCATCTTCGGCGGCGGCATCATCGCCCACGCCAAGGTGAGGACCGGCACCCCGGTCATCGCCGTCCGGCCGAACTCCGTCGCGCCCGAGGCCGCCCCGGCGTCCCCGGCCGAGGAGCAGGTGTCGGTCGAGCTGACCGCCGCCGACAAGGCTGCCAAGGTCGTCGAGAAGGTCGTCGAGGAGAAGGGCGAGCGCCCCGACCTCACCGAGGCCGCGATCGTGGTCTCCGGTGGCCGCGGCGTCGGCTCCGGCGAGAACTTCTCGATCATCGAGGCGCTGGCCGACACCCTCGGCGGAGCGGTCGGCGCGTCCCGCGCCGCGACCGACGCCGGCTGGTACCCGCACCAGTTCCAGGTCGGCCAGACCGGCAAGACGGTGTCGCCGCAGCTGTACATCGCGATCGGCATCTCCGGCGCGATCCAGCACCGGGCCGGCATGCAGACGTCCAAGACGATCATCGCGATCAACAAGGACGCCGAGGCCCCGATCTTCGAGCTGGTCGACTACGGCGTGGTCGGCGACCTGTTCCAGGTCGCCCCGCAGCTGACCGAGGAGATCAGCAAGCGCAAGTAGGCGCGTGCGCGTGACGCCCCGGCCGGGTTCGCCCGGCCGGGGCGTTCGGTGTTCCAGGGCGGGTCCGCGCCCGGCTCAGGGCGTGGGCCGCACGGACGTCACCGGATACGGGACGGCCGCCATGACCTGCGGTTTCAGGAGACTGGCGACCTCGCCGTACGGGACGTCCGCGCCCCGGTTCCCGCACGCGCCCGAATAGCCGAGCGCGGCGCCCTGGTAGGACACCCGGATCCCGGACGGGGTGAGCGCGACCGCGACCTCGCCGCTGGTCAGCTGCCTGGCGGTGATGCCGGGCCCGGCGGGCTCGCGGGGGCACCAGCGATGCCCCGGCAGGTGCGCGAGAACCTTCGGGGACAGCGCGGACGACAGCGCGGGCGACGGCGTCCTGAACAGGTCGACCGGACGCGCGTACGCCGTCCCGGTGTCGAGGTCGACGGTGACCGCCCGCGCCTGGTCCCAGCCCGTCCCGACCTGCCCCTGGACGTCGACGTCGTACCGGACGCTGAGCAGCTTCGGCACGCGCAGCAGGATCGTCGGGCGGACCGTCCCGGTGTAGGCGCCCGGCTGCCCGCCGAGGAGGGACCTCACCTCCGTCCAGCGCTGGTCGAGCGGGGCGCGCAGGGCGGCGTTCAGCGTCGTGTCGACCGCCGGGTCCTTGTGCCCGGAGACGGTCACGACCTGGCCGTCCACCGCCCACGTCCCGCCTGCGGGCAGCGCCGACCGCGGCTCGCTCAGCGCGGCCAGGCGGATGGCGATCGGGGCGGGCGGCGGGGGCTTCCTCTTGCCGGGATGCGACGTGACGTACACCGCCGCGCCGCCACCGGCCACGACCACGGCCGCCCCGGCGACGGCCCGCCACGCACTCGACGAACACGCAGGTCGCGGCGTACACGTCGGTCGCGGGGGAGGCGGGCTCGGCGCGCCACTGCTCGGGCGCCATGTAGACCGGCGTGCCGGACGGCCCGGACGCGCCCGCGTCCACCGCGATCCCGAAGTCGATCAGCTTGCTCAGCCCGTCCGCGCGGACGACGACGTTCGCGGGCTTGTAGTCGCGGTGCACGATCCCGTTCTCGTGGGCCGCCGCGAGGCCGAGCAGGGACCCCTTGAGCAGCGCGAGCGCGCCCTCGGGCGGCAGCGCGCCGCGCTCGGCCAGCAGGGCGCGCAGCGACGCGCCGTCCACCGCCTCCATGACGATCGCCACCCCGCCGTCCGCCTCGACCAGGCCGAACAGCTGCGCGACATACGGGCTGCGGAGGCGGCTCAGCAGCTCGGCCTCCTGCCGGAACGTCTCCCGGAACCGCGCGTCGGCGGTGTGCCGGGCCGACAGGTACTTGATCGCGGCGGGGCGTCCGGTGCCGTCGTGCCGGGCCAGCACCACCCGCCCCTGCCCGCCCTCGCCCAGGACCTTCAGCTCGGTGTAGCCGGGTACCCGCCAGGCGTCCATGCCCGTCCCCTCGCCGGTGATGATCTGGTCCGAGCGTTTATAGCGAAAGAGGGGGATCGCCGGCTCGGACGATCCCCCTCTGACGGGTGGTGCGGCTCAGGCCGCCGCTCAGGCGGTCACGGGCTGCGGCTCGCCGTTCGGGCGCGGCACGGAGACCCCGACCGGCTCACCGGTGGGCTCGCCGGTCTCGGCGGCGCCCTCGGCGGGAGCCTCCTCGACCCGGGTCGAGCCGATCTCGCCCGCCCCCAGCGGGACGAACCGGGACCCGACCGCGATGACCAGGGCCAGCAGGACGACGGCGCCGACGCCGATCCGCAGCGACGTCGCGTCCGCGAGGAACCCGACGACGACCGGGCCGAGCAGCAGGCCGCCGTAGCCCATTGCCCCGGCCTGGGCGACCGCGGCGGCGGGCTGCCCGGGCGCGGACGTCCCGGCGAGGGACATCGAGATCGGCACGACCGTGGCGACCACGAGCCCGGACAGGAAGAACCCGATGATCGCGACCGTGGTGCTCGGCGCGGTGACGACGACGGTCATCGCGGCCGCGGTGCCGATCCCGGCGGCGGTCAGCAGGTTCCGGGTGCCGATCCACATCCGCAGGTGGTCCCCGCCGACCCGGCCGATCAGCATGGCCACCTGGAACATCGGGTAGCCGAGCGCCGCGACGGCCTGCGTCGCGCCGAGCTCGCCGTGCAGCAGCAGGCCGCTCCAGTCGGCGATCGAGCCCTCGGTCATGAACCCGATGAACGCCAGCAGGCCGACGAGGTAGACCGCGATCGGCAGCTTGGCGCGGCGGCGCCCGCCGGTCGCGGCGGACGCGGCGCGGGGGGCCGGACGGTCGGCCAGGTAGGTCGGGCCGAGCAGCAGCGCGAGCGGCAGCGCGGCGACCGCGACGGCGAGGACGGTGGCGCTGAAGCCGAGCCCGGCGTGCGCGGTGCCGAACCCGATCAGCCCGCCGCTCATCGCGCCCACGCACCAGCCCGCGTGCATGGACGACAGGATCGGCCGCTTGTACTCGTGCTCGACCACGCTGGCCTGCGCGTTCATGGCGATGTCGGTGATCCCGAAGCTCATCCCGAACACCGCGACGGCCGCGATCAGCACGCCGTAGGTCGGGGCGAACGCGACACCGACGTAGGACACCGCGGTCAGCGGCAGCGCGACGCGCAGCACGGCGCGGCTGCCGGCCCGTCCCATGACGGACCGCAGGCCCTGCATCGCGACGAGCGCGCCGAGACCCCAGACGAGGACCACGACGCCGATCTCGCCCTCGCTCGTCCCGAACTTGCTCGCGAGTGCGGGCATGCGTGACGTCCACACACCACAGAGCAGTCCTGCCAGGGCGAAGGTCAGGAACGTGCCTGTGCGAGCGCGCAGCAGCATGGTTCACCTCTTTCTCGTCTGGTCGGGGCAAGGGCCCGGGGGGTCTCAGGTCGTACCGGGGCGTGCGGGAACGCTCCAAAGCCCATGGGGGCACCCGGAGGTTCGGCGGCGTGCGCCGGAGTCGGTGGTTTGTCGTGCGAGGTGGGTCGTGCGAAGTGGGTCGTGCGTGGTGGTGCGAGGAGGGTGGTGCGTGGTCGTGCGTGGGTCGTGCCGGGTGGACGAGGCGTGGGGCGGCCCGGCGTCAGCCGGAGGCCAGGGCCAGCAGCCGGTCCTTCAGCGCCGCGAGTCGCGTCTCGTCATACAACCCGGGCGAGTGGCTCAGTACTTCCCAGAGGCCCTCGGCGGCGAGCCGGACGACCATGCCCGCGGCCGGATCCGGATCCTCGCCACAGGGACGCTTGTGCCAGCGGCCCATGGCCTCGTTCAGCGGCTCGGCGAGCTCCGGATCGGTGGCGGCGGCCGTGATGGCCGACCATCGTCGGTGCGCCCGGGCCTCCCCGGTGAGGATCTCGAACGTCGCCAGGACGTAGGCGCGGGTGTAGGACCCCGGCTCTCCTGTGTCGAACGACGCGATCAGCTCGTCGAATTCCGCGATGACCCGGGCGACCAGCGCCCGGACCAGGGCTTCCTTGGTGGGGAAGTGGTAGAGCAGCCCACCCTTGCTGACGCCGGCGCGCTCGGCGACGGCGTTCAGGGTCAACGCGCGTCCGCCGTGCTCGGAGAGCACGGCCTCGGCGGCGTCGAGGAGGGCTTCTTTCTTCATGGCTTCTTTACTGTACCGACCGGACGGTTAAGGGGGCAAACTCAAGATCTTCCGTAAAAATCACATCGAGAGCGTAAATATTCCGCTGTGACCACCGTCACCCCGCAGGTTCCACGGAGTAGGAGACGGGTGTCCGGGCCGGGACGGGAACCGGCCGGAGCGCGGATAACCTGGGGCGCGTGGTGACCTATCTGGACCATGCGGCGACGACCCCCATGCTGCCCGAGGCGATCGCGGCGATGACGGCCGAGCTGGGCGAGCTCGGCAACCCCTCGTCCCTGCACGCCGCGGGACGCCGGGCCCGCCGGGTGGTGGAGGAGTCCCGCGAGATCCTCGCCGAGGCGTTCGGCGCCCGGCCGAGCGAGGTGGTGTTCACCTCGGGCGGCACCGAGGCCGACAACCTCGCCGTGAAGGGCCTCTACTGGGCCCGCCGTGCCGCCGACCCGGCCCGCACCCGGGTGCTCGCCGGGGCGGTCGAGCACCATGCCGTCCTCGACACCGTCCAGTGGCTCGCGGACCACGAGGGCGCGAAGGTCGAGTGGATCCCGTGCGACGGGCTCGGCCGGGTCCACCCGGAGACGCTCGCCGAGATGATCGGCACCGGCGACGACGTCGCGCTGGTCACGGTGATGTGGGCGAACAACGAGGTCGGGACCGTCCAGCCGGTCGCCGAACTGGCCGCGGTCGCGCGCGGGCACGGCGTCCCGTTCCACACCGACGCCGTCCAGGCCGCCGGGCACCTGCCCGTCGACTTCGGGGCGTCCGGCGCGCACGCGCTCACCCTGTCCGGGCACAAGATCGGCGGGCCGCTCGGCATCGGCGCGCTGCTGCTCGGCAAGCCCGGAAGGTCCGGCGGGGTCGACCCCACCGCGGTCCTGCACGGCGGCGGGCAGGAGCGGGACGTCCGGTCCGGCACCCTCGACACGCCCGCCATCGCCGGGTTCGCCGCCGCGGCCCGGCTCGCCGCCGGGCACCGCGCGGACGAGGCCGCCCGGCTCACCGGGCTCCGCGACCGGCTGATCGCCGCCGTGCTCGACGCCGTCCCGGACGCCGTCCTCAACGGCGACCCGGTCGACCGGCTGCCCGGCAACGCGCACTTCTCGTTCCCCGGCTGCGAGGGCGACGCGCTGCTCATGCTCCTGGACGCGCGCGGCATCGCCTGCTCGACCGGATCGGCCTGCTCGGCGGGCGTCGCGCAGCCCAGCCACGTCCTGCTCGCGATGGGCGCGACGCCCGAACGCGCCCGCGGATCCCTCCGCTTCACCCTCGGCCACACCTCCACCGGCGCCGACGTGGACGCCCTGGCCGAGGCCCTCCCCGCCGTCGTCGAACGCGCCCGCCGCGCCGGCCTCAGCTGATGCCCCAGGGCGATCGTGGGCGGTCCGCCAGGTAGTCGTGGACGGGCACGGCGCCCGCGAGCGTCACGTCGGTCAGCACGTGCGACGCCGAGACGATCTCCAGGACGGGCAGGTCGGCCAGCGGCGCCATCGCGTGCTCGAACAGCTGGAGCCGCGCCGGCCCCCGCCACGCCTGCTTGACCGTCACGTCGGTGGCCTCCGTCCGGACGAGGTCGCAGGCGCGCGGCCCGGACGCCCCGGGCACGGTCCTGACCGCGAACGTCGGGACGGTGATCCGGTCGCGGGCCTCACCGGTGTTCATCGGCGCGTACTCGTACGGCATCGTCGCGGTCGCGACCCGCTGGGCGCCGTGGTCGAGGGTGCCGATCAGCGTGCCCTCCTCGACGAGCAGCCGGGGCGTGCCGACGGTCCGGGGGAACGCCGACGGCTCGCGTCCGGCGACGACCGCCCCGACGCTGTACACGGGGTCCAGGTACATGGCGTGCAGGTACTCGCCGTCCTCCCCGCCGAACCGGACCGCGACCACCTGCGCCGCCTCGGTGCAGGGGCCGAAGCCCTCGACGTCGCCCATGTGGGTGATCTCGAACCGGACGAGCGGCTCGACGATCTCCAGTGGCTCCGGGACGGCGGCGCGGAGCGCGTCCGGATCGCTGCGGTAGACGATGTTGAGGTACTCGCGGTCGGCGAACCGGGTGGCGCGCAGCGGGTACGGCTGGGCGGTGAGCGGCGGGGCGGCGAGCGGTGGGACAGGGCGACGCAGCAGGTCTTCCGGCTTCATGGGCACTCCTCGAACGGGGCCGCGTTCGAACCGGGCGGCGCCTGCCGCCGGCCCGTCCCCACGGACACGAAACGTCACACGAGTGCCACTAGCCGCTCCCTCTACATGTTCCGCCGGAGCGGCTCGTGAAAACGCGGCGCGCACCGGTGGGTGCGCGCCGCGTAGGGCCGGAAGAGCCTAAGGCTGGAAGGGGGCCAGCGCCCGCCAGCCCGGGTCGGGCGTGGACGCGACCTTCGCCTTGCCCTCCGACCATCCGGCGGTGAGCTGGTCGAGCTCGGCGAGAACGCCCGAGTCGGGGTCGGCGTACAGGTGGAAGACGCGCAGGCCGTCCCCGGTCTGCCGGACGACCAGGACGGCGTCCTGAAGCGCGTCGATCTTCTTCTCGATGGCGCGCAGCGCGGACGCGGACGGCTCGACGGGCAGCCGGTCCGGGTTGGCGTGCTGGTACGGGACCGACACCTCGACGTGGAGGTCGGCGAGCGGGTGGTCCTGCCGGTGCACGGGGAACCGGATGCCGAACTGCGCGGGGTGCCCGCGCGGCGTCCGGCCCTCGCCGGACAGCCAGGTCGGCTCGCGGAAGTCCTCGACGATCTGCTCGACGACGGCGGGCAGCACCGCCGGGGGCAGCGCGTCCACCGGCTCCTCGGACGAGATCGTCACCTCGCCGATCCAGCGCGCCACGTCGTCCTCGCCGAGCGCCCAGTGCAGCACGTGGAACGCGACCGCGACCTGGTGCTCGTCGGACACGAACAGGAAGTCGGGGTGGTAGGCGGTGATGTCGACCCGGCCGCGGAACTGGTCGGCGCGCATCCCGAACCGGACGTACTCCAGGTCGAAGTCGTGGTCGCCGAGCTGCAGCTCCTGGCCGAGCATCTCCGGGTCGGCCGGACGCGCCGGATGGAAGTCCCAGCCGTGCGCCGCGTCCCCCTGCGGCGCCGCGCGGTACCAGCGCTCGGCGAGCCCGCGCAGCTCCGGGTCGCCGCCCCCGGACACCGTCAGCGACGGCGCCCGGCCCTCCATGCCGCCGATCTCCCACTGGAGGTCGGCGCTGATGCGCGCGACCCGGCGGGACAGCTCCTCCATGATCTGCGCGGACAGCCCGGCGGGGACCTCCTGCTCGGCGTCCCCCTCGGGCGTCCCCTCCGCGAGGAGCTCCTCGGGCGTGTCGGGCACCGCCGACAGCGACCCCTCGACGTCCGGGCGCGCCTGCGCCCACCACTCCCAGAACTCGCTGATCGCCGGGCTCACGGCGGACGGCGTCTCACGCGGTCGGCGGAAGATTCCCACCAGTCGTCTCTTCCTGTCTCGGATCGCATGGCAGGGCCCGGAAGGGCCCGCTCCGCAAACCCTACGCGAGCCCCCGCCCGTCTCGTCATCCGTGCCCGCCCGCCCCGCCGCGCTCGAAGCCCCGCCCGCCGTGACTCCGCGTGAGCGAACTTCTGCGGCCTGATGCTTCCCGCGCGCGCCCGGGTCCCTCTACGCTCGCGCCACTTCACTGGAGGGGTTCATGGACGACTACATCGCCGAGGTCCGGCGCCGCATGGAAGCCGACGGCTGCGCGCTGAGCGACGAGTACGTCGGGCAGTGCACGGCCCTGGTCGGCTACCGCTCGAACTGGCGGATGCTGAACAAGCTGCACCTGGTCACCACGGTCACGCGGGTGCCGAACGCGAGCCCCGAGGTCGTCGACCGGTTCGTCCAGGCGAGCGTCGGCCTGGCCAAGCAGCGGTACGGCCAGATGCGCGGCGTGCAGTCCGGCGTCCTGACGCTCCCGGCGCTCGTCGCCGACACCGTGGACGAGGAGACCCGGCTCCTGGTGTCCCGGCCGTACCGCCTCAAGCTCGGCGGCTTCGCCGCGCTCGCGCGTCCCGTGGTGGTCGACCTCCAGAGCGGTGAGGCCCTCGCGTTCCGCGGCTTCCGCCTGTGGGGGGCCGCGTTCCACTCCTACATCCGCGGCAAGGTGAACCTCTACTTCCCGCCCGCGTCCGGCCCGTCCAGCTGACTTCTCACGGCACCCGGATCGAGTCGATGAGGGTGTTGACGTCCGGCCAGAGGCGCTTGTGCGTGTCGGGGACGTCGACGTAGAGGAACGAGGGCCGGGGGCGTCCGGCGTCGAGGACGACGACCGCGGCGAGGTCCGTCTTCGCCCGGAGCCCCTGCTTGCTGAACCGGATCTCACGGACGACCACCCAGCCCAGGTTGCCGTTGACGTTCAAGGGCTGGGACGCGACGTCGCGGCCGTGGGCGGTGACGCTGCCGAAACCGACCCTCTGGCGGTAGTCCTGCATGTTCTCCGCGAGGGCGCGCAACCGGTCCCTGCCCGTGGCGTTCGCCATGAGGTCGTCACTGACCAGGCCCGAGGCGATGGACGCCTCCCACTTGACCTCGGTTTCGAACGACTGCTTCCGGGTGAATCCCTGCACCGTCGGATCGACGACGCGGCTGTTTCCCCAGGACCCGCCGAACGACATGTAGGACAGGCGCGCGTCGCGGTCCTTGACCTGTCCCGCGCGGGGCGACCCTCGCCCCGGGTACCGCTTGACGGGGACCGTCCGGGTCAGCCGGACCTCGCCCGGACGCGTTCCGCCGGCCTGCTCCGGGACCTTGGCCCCCTCGACCGTGGGGTCGGTCGGGCGGACGTCCGCGCAGTGGGCGGCGTCGTACTGCGACGTCCGCTGGCTGATCACGCGTTCACCGATCAGCACGGTGCAGGTGATCAGCCCGGGGCCGTTCTCGGGCCGGTTCAGGGCCTTGACCGACAGCCTGCCGTCCTGCCGCATCCGGAGCGTCCGGCGGACCGGGAGGGCGGCGGCGGTCAGCGTCGTCCCGTCCGCCGAGTCCGTCACCTGGAAGGACACGTCCGCGGTCCGGCGCTCTCCGGTGACCACGATGTTCACGTCGACCTGCTCCGTGCCGGACGACCGGGGCCCGTCCTGCTCCGAGGCGCCTCCGGGCAGCACGGCCCAGATGCCGAGCCCGATCTGTGCCACCAGCAACAGGACACCGAGCGAGGCCAGGCCCTTCGGGAACCGCTCCAGGGGCGTCCGGCGCCGCGCGTTCCGCATGCTCATGTCGGTGCTCCTCAGACCTGCTCGCCGAACCGCGGTGCGGCCTCTCGTGCCTTGCGGAGCCGGTCGTGCAGCGCCTCGTCGGCGGCCCGGTCCGCCAGGTCGCCGACCTCACCGCCCTCGCCGATCCCCTCGATCTCGTCGACCGGCGGATCGTCCGGGTCGGCGCGGACGAGCCTGACGCGCGCGCCTGCGCCGATCTCCGCCTGCGCCTGCGGCTGGCCCTTCTGCCGCCTGCGGTAGGCCGCGTCGGCGGAGCGGACCTGGTCGGCGTACCGTTCCAGGGCCTCGATCCGCCGCCTGAGCGCGTCCACCGATTCCTTGAGGACGAGTCGCTGCCTCGCGACCGGCTCCGGGAGTTCCCCGACGGGTCCTCCCGCGCCGGCCGTGGCCTTCAGCTCCCGCCCGATCCGGGACAGTTCGGCGAGCTCCTGGGCGATCTCCCACTCCTGCCGCGACAACGCGGCGGTGTACGCGGCGTCGTCGAGCAGGCCGGCGGCGTTCACGTCCGACTCCAGGACGGCCGCGACGGCGTTCTGCGCCCGCCGCATCAGGCGGCGTGGCGAGATGCCGAACCAACTGCGCAGGCTTCCGCTGAAGTCGTCGTCCATGTAGTAGCGGCCGTGGTGGATGCGGGCGAGGTCGGGCTGCTTGTCCCGGTCCCGGGAGGAGACCAGCAGACCCACGAAGGAGAGGACTTGCAGGGCCGTTCCCGCCAGCAGGAACGTCCAGAAGCCGTTGAACCACCACACGGCCGCGAGTCCGAGTTGCGCCACCGCGCCGACGGCCACTCCGGCGGCTGTCCGGTTCAGCAGGTTGGGGAACGCCAGGATCGGCATGAACCCGCAGAGGGTCGCCACCGGCAGGGGCGGGGCCAGGTCCGCCCCGGACGCCGGTCGGCCCACACGACGCCCGGAGGGGACCTTCCGGCTCGCCGGAACCAAGGTCTCGGGCGCGCTCAGCAGGGCTTCGCGCATCTCGGGCGACAGATCCGGATCCAGCACCGGCCGCACCGACTTCTTCACGTCGTCCAACCGTCCCCCTGGTGATCACGGTCAGGAGGATCGTGGCAGGCGGGAACCGCCCTTGAACAGTGCTGATTCGGACAATTACGCCCAATCCCCTGGTTCGTCGCGCTCCGTAGGGTCGGACGGGGGGAGGGGACGGGCGTTCCGGTGGGGCGTCCGGGTCACTAGTGCGCTGACCGGAAATGATCACCGGGTTGGGTGACACGCCGTCGGGCTTGCCGGGTTCGGGCGGGTTCTGTGTCCAGACTCGATCCCGTCGGGATCGAGTCTGGGGAGGTGGCGGGTGGCGGA
>NZ_RFFG01000230.1 GCF_003696215.1 Actinomadura harenae
TGCGGCGGGTGGCGCCGGGACGGCCGGGGGCGGCGGGCTGCTCGCCGCGACCGGCGCGAAGATCGCGGCGGCGGCCCTCGCGACCACCGTCATCGCAGGTGGCGCGGGCACCTACGTGGCCACGCGGAACGGCGGCGGGCACCCCGCAGCGAACCCGTCCCCGAAGGCGCCGCGGGTCACGCTGCTGAGCGAGACGAAGACCTTCACCCGCCCGGACGTCACCGCGACCGTCGGCTATCCGCACGTGACCGGGCTCGCGTCGGCGGCCCTCGAGGACCGCGTCAACAGGCTCCTCCGCGACCCGGCGGAGACCTGGGCGGCGGACGCGCACACCGACTTCGCCAACTTCGTCGGGCCGACGCGTCCGCCCGGGGACACCTTCCGCCCGGCGTCCGTGATCGACTTCGGGGTGAAGGGGCCGCGCTACCTGTCCGTCCAGTACCGGCCAACCTCCGGGTACCGGAACACCGTCTACAAGTCCACGCTCACCGTCGACCTGACGACGGGAAGGGCGCTCCGGACCCGCGATCTGCTGCTCCCCGCCGTGGACACCACGCAGGGCACGCGGGACCTGACGCTGCTCTTCGAACGGCACACGCCCAACGGGATCTTTTGCGGCAGGACCACGCGCCCGGACGTCGGCGACCGCTACCTGACCCCCGAGTCCGTCGACAAGGGGAGCGTCCGGCTGCTCCTCACCCCGTCCGGCGCGGAGTTCCTGATCCCGGTGACCCGGCTCGGCTACGACATGGCCTGCGGCCGCGCGGACACCCCCGTCAAGATCCCCTACACCCAGCTGCGCGGAACCCTGCGCCCCGACGTCCTCAGGTCCCTGACGGGCGGCTGAGCCCGGACGCGCCGGAGCCCCCGTGTGCGGGCACGGGGGCTCCGAACGAGCAGGGCGGCCGAGCGGGTTGGACGGCCGGGGCGCCGGTCGGCCGGCGGCGAGGCCGCGTGGCCGTCACGGGGCCTCGAGGACGGGGTCAGAAGTACGAGCGGCGGCGCCTGCCGAGGCGGCCCGAGCCCCAGCGGCCGGTGCCGTGCGAGGTCAGGGCGGCCACGCCGACCGCCGCGATGACCACGCTGAGGACGAAGGCGAGCACCGATCCGGCGCCGAGCGCGCCCGCGACCAGCCCGCCGAGGATGGCGCCGACGATTCCGACGCCGATGGTCAGCAGGATCCCGATCGGGTTGCGGCCGGGGACCAGCAGGCGCGCCAGCGCGCCGATCACCAATCCCACGAAGATGAACCAGAGGACCGTGAGCATGACTGTCGATCACCGTTCCGTGGTGGGGACGCCCCGCCGGTGCGGGGCGGCCTGTCCGTGGTCGGTATGCCCTCGGTGCCCGATTCAAACATCCTGCCGGGGTCCGGCCGCCCGGAACGGGGCGGCCGGATCGCCGGATCGGGCGTAAGTCCAGGTCAGGCCCAGGTCGGGCCCGGCCCGGTCAGGAGTAGGTCGTGCCGAAGCCGACCGAGTGGCCCTCGTCCTCGCCGATCTCCAGATAGGCGACGTGGGCGGCGGGGACCACCATGCGGCCGCCCTTGCGGTCCTCCAGGACGAACACGCCGCCGGTCTCGGCGAGCGCGCCCGCGAGGAGGCCCTGGACCTCGTCCGCGGTCAGCCTGGTCTCGACCACCAGTTCCTTGGGGACGAACTGCACCCCGATGCGTACCTGCACGCGACGCTCCTTATGTCCGAGGCTTCTCGTCCGAGTGTGCCCGCTGGGACGGCCCGATGGGACGGCCCGCAGGGAGCGCCCGCCGGAACGCGCCGGTCAGGAGGAGCTGCGCGGGAACCCGGAGATGCCGCGCCAGGCGAGGCGGGCGATCATCTTCTCGGCGGTGTCCTTGGGGATCTTGCCGTGCTGGCCGAGCCAGTAGCGGGCGCTGACCTCGGCCATGCCGACCAGGCCCATGCCGAGCAGGTGCGCCTCGTCGCTGTCGGCGCCGGTGTCCTCGGCGATGACCTGGGCGACCATCTCGGCGCACTGGAGGTTGGCGCGCTCGACCCGGGCCCGGACGGGCGCCACGTTCCGCAGGTCGGACTCGAAGACCAGCCGGTACGCCTCGCCGTCGCCGGCCACGAAGTCGTAGAACGCGGCCATGGCGGCCTGCACGCGCAGCTTGTTGTCGTGCGTCGACGCCAGCGCCTCGCGGACGGTGCGGACCAGCGCCTCGGCGTGCTCGTCGAGCAGCGCCAGGTACAGCTCCAGCTTGCCCGGGAAGTGCTGGTACAGCACGGGCTTGCTGACACCCGCGCGCTCGGCGATCTCGTCCATCGCCGCGGCGTGGTAGCCCTGGGCGACGAACACCTCCTGCGCAGCGCCGAGCAGCTGCCTGCGCCGCGCCAGACGCGGCAGGCGCGTGCCGCGGGGGCGGGCGTCCGGTGTCGCGGTCACCACACTCTCCGATCACCGATCAGTGCGGCGGTCCGGGGGTCGTCCGCCGCGGGAGTCAATCCCACCATCCTACGCGCCGGTAACCTCAAAGGTCACCCACGGACGGGTCCGGGTCGCTCCGCGTGTCCTGTCCGTCACACCCGTGCCACCCACGTATGTGCAGGTCAGGGCGGTATGGGGTGGTCAGCGGTAGTCCTCCTCATCCTGCCGGACGACGCGTCCCTGCTCGACGAAGTCGGCCTCGTCCACGTCCATCGGCGGCGGGCCCTGCGACTCGTCCTCGTCGGACTCCAGGTCGGTCATCTGCTCGGCGGCGTCGGCGTCGCTGCGGTCGTCGGACGGCGTCGGCGGCTCGGTTCCGGGCCGCCGGTCCTCGGTCTCGCTCATCGCGTGTCATCCCCTCATGCGGGCGGAGTGCGGGCGGAGTGCGGGCGGAGTGCCCCCGGGAGTGCCCTCGGAATGCCCCCGGCATGCCCTTGGAATGCCCCCGGACGCGCCGGGCGGCCGGGCGTTCAGAGCCGTCCGGCCAGCTCGCGCAGCGGCGCCTCGACGGCCTCCCCGAAGGTGGGGAAGGCGTGGACGACGTCGGTGAGCAGGCTGAGCGGCGTCTCCGCCCGGATCGCCAGCGCGATCTCACTCATCCACTCCTCAGCGTAGAGCCCGACCGCGGCGGCCCCCACGAGCAGCCCGCGTTCGGCGTCCGCGTAGAGCTCGACGCGGCCCCGGTCCTCGGCCTCCACGGACGCCCGCGCCGTCGCCGACAGGTCGCGGCCCGCCATGATCAGGCGCGTCCCGGCCCGCTCGGCGTGGACGGGGCTGACGCCCACCGCGTACACGGTCGGGGCCGTGTAGACCACGCGCGGGATCGCCCGGTAGTCGGCCTCGTGGCGCTTGCCGAGGATGTTCGAGACGACCACGCGGGCCTGGTAGCGGGCCGCGTGCGTGGTGCGCGCGACGCCGGTGACGTCCCCGGCCGCCCAGACGCCGCCGCCCGGCTCCGCCATCGGCGGGGCCCCGCCCGCGCCGTTCGCCTCGCCGTTCGCCGTGCCGTCGGCGGCCTGCGGGGACCACGTGC
>NZ_RFFG01000231.1 GCF_003696215.1 Actinomadura harenae
GTCCCATCCCGAACCCGGTAGTTAAGCCCCTCAGCGCCGATGGTACTGCATGGGAGACTGTGTGGGAGAGTAGGACGCCGCCGGACTTATATTGGGTGGGGCCCGCCACATTGTGGCGGGCCCCACTTCTTTTTGTATGCGTGTGTTTGTGTTGGGGGAGGCCCCGCCATTTTCGTGGCGGGGCCTTTTTGCGTTTGCGGGGTGTTTTTCGGCGGGCGGTGGGACGGGATCGCCAGGTCCTGCGGGGGGCGTTCGTCCTCGGTGGGTCGTGTCGCGTGGTGACGTTCTCGTTGCATGAGGATGGCATCGTTCGTTCCTTCGGGGGAACGTGGGCTATTGACGTTCGTCGTCGTGGCTGAACTCATCAGCGTTCAACGTTCGCCCGTCCGCCCCGCCTTGGAGGAACCGGTGAAACTCGCACCTCATCTGCATCGCCTCGGCAACGACATCGTGGCGTGCTATCTCGTCGACACCGATGAAGGGATCACGCTCATCGACGCGGGACTGCCCGGTCACTGGGGAGATCTGCAGCGTGAGCTCGGCTCTCTGGGCAAGTCCGTCGACGATGTCCGCGGGCTCATCCTGACCCACGGGGACTCCGACCACATCGGGTTCGCCGAGCGTCTGCGGCGCGAGCACGGTGTGCCGGTGTTCGTGCACGCGGCCGATTCGGTTCGTGCGCGCACGGGCGAGAAGCCCAAGACGGCGATGGGGCCCATGCGTCTTGGGCCGACGCTCGGGTTCTTCGGGTACTCGATCCGCAAGAACGGCCTGCGTACGCATTACGTCAGCGAGGTCACCGAGATCAGCGACGGCGACGTCCTGGACCTGCCGGGGAGCCCGGTGATCATCGGTATGCCGGGGCACTCGCCGGGGAGCGTGGCGGTGCACGTCCCGGTCGCCGACGCTCTCTTCGTCGGTGATGCCCTGACCACGCGGCACGTCCTCACCGGGCGCGGTGGACCGCAGCCAGCGCCGTTCACTGACGATCCGGAGGCGGCGCAGGCATCCCTCGACCGGATCGCCGACCTGCCGGCGTCCTGGGTGCTTCCGGGGCACGGTGCCCCCTGGCGGATTTCACCGGCCGAGGTGAGCGAGGCGGTCAAGAAGGGCACTGTCTGACCTCCGTCGACGAGTGCCGGGCGTCGGTCGTGATCGCGCGGGGATCGCCAGCAGTCACACGGTGAACGATCGACGGTCGCAAACGCGGTTCTGGCACTCCCGCTGGCGTTTCGTCCAGGGCGGCAGCGTCGGCCGCCCTGTCAGTGGCAGGTCCCGCGGAGTCGTGGTCACCAGATCTGACGCCCTGCTCGCGCTGCCCGCATCCCGGGCAACGTCGCGCCTCCAGGCAGGCCGTGACCAGCGTCAGCATCGGATTGCCGTCCTCGTCCGCCTGCGCGGCCACGACCGCCACCCCGTCCAGACCGAGCATCACGGTCGCTGCGTTGTCGTGGTTCAAGCCCCGTGCCCTTGGTTCCAGCAGAACGTGGGGGCCGGTCCGCCCATCGGCGATTCGCTGGCTCTTGGCCTGAGAAGACGGATGGGACGTTCTTCGTGCCGACGCCGATGCGCGGTCACATTGTGACGACGAGCTTGCCTGTCGTGTGCTCACGGACGAAGTCGGTGCACGCCTGCGGGCCCTGGCCGAGCCGGTAGCGGCGCCCGATCGTGGCGCGCAGTTCCCCACGCATGGCCGCGTCGCCGACCTCGCGCATGCCGCCGAGGTCGCCGTCCACGTCGAGGACGAAGTCCAGCCCGACATCATCACGACCGATCAGTTCCGGCGTCGGCACCGGATAGGTGATGGTGGTCAGTCGGCCGCCAGGACGCAGCGCCGCGGCCAGGCCCGTCAGACGGTCGCCCGGCAGGACCGCGTTGACCGCGACGTCGATGCCGGCGGGGTAGTCCGCTTCCTGGTACCCGATGATCTCCGCTGCGCCGAGTCGGCGCAGCAGCTCGGCGTCGACGTCGGTCGCCGTGGCGGTCACATGGGCCTTCGCTGCGGCCAGCAACGGAATCAGAGCGGTGCCGACACCGCCGCTCGCCCCGACGACCAGCACGTGCTCGCCTGGCTGGAGGTTCGCGGTCGTCGCGATGGCCCGGGCGGTCAAACCCGCAGTGGCCAGCGCCGCCGCGTCCTCCGCCGACAGAGCGGCCGGGCGGTGCGCGACCAGCGGGGTATCCGCCTCGACGACCGCATACTCGGCCAGCGATCCGGTGCCAACCGACGGGCGCCTGCCGGCCATCGCCCGCAGCACACGGGGCATGGCTAGGCCGAACACCTCATCGCCGGCGCGGTAGGCGTTGACGCCGGCGCCGACCTCGGTGACGGTTCCGGCGAAGTCGTTGCCGGGGACGTAGGGGAACTCCAGGCGCACTGCGTCGCCGAACTCGCCGCTGGGCAGCCGCACGTCGGCGGGATTGATCGCCGCGGCGGCGATGCGGACCTGGATCTGCCCGGGGCCGGGTCGCGGGACAGGGAGTTCGGTCACCGTGTACTGCTCTGGCGGTCCGTAGTCGGTCGCGACGACGGCCTTCATGGATCGGTGGTTGTTCAAAACCCCTCCAGAGAAAACGGACCAGGCGGTCATGTTTCGTCTCGGTGGGGGACGCTAGCGATAAGCGGACCGGGCGGTCAACTTGCTAGGCTGCGGCCGTGACCACGTCCCGCCCCCTGCGCGCCGACGCTGCACGCAACCGCGCACTGCTGTTGGCGGCGGCGGCCGACGAGTTCGCCGAGCATGGACTGGGTGCCTCGGTCGCCGACATCGCCCGCCGTGCCGGGGTCGGGAAAGGCACCGTCTTTCGCCACTTCCCGACCAAAGACGACCTGATCGCCGCCATCGTGCTGGACCGCATCCAGGCCCTCGCCGCCATCGGCGAACGCCTGCTGGACTCCGGCGACCCCGGCGCCGCGCTGCTGGAGTTCCTCACCGCCGCCGCGCAACAGCGGCAACAACGCGACCTGTCGTTCCTGCAGGAAGCCGGCGACGTCCGCCCCGAGGTCGGCAAGGCGCGCACGGCCATGTTTCAGACCATCGACACCCTGGTCGACCGGGCCCGCGAATACGGCGTCATCCGGACCGACGTCACCGGCACCGACGTCATCCTGCTGATGTGCGCACCGGGCTACGTGGCCAACTCCCTTCCGGACGCCGCACCAGACCTGTGGCGGCGATACCTCGCGATCATCTTCGACGGCCTGCGTCCAGAAGGGGCCCACCCGCTGCCCCAGCCTCCGCCAGACCTGCTCTGACGAGAACGGCAGGGGGGTATCTCTTCAGGCGTGGGAATGATCTTCAGGGGTAGATGAGGAATCGGGAAGATCATCCATCGGATTCGGGGGGATTCGACGTCATGGCCATCATCAAGGGGTTGGAGAGTGTCGCCCAGG
>NZ_RFFG01000232.1 GCF_003696215.1 Actinomadura harenae
GGCGCCCGCGGCGACGCGCGTGCCGGACCCGGACCGCGCGGTCAGCCAGCCCTCGGCGACGAGCTGCTCGTACGCCCCGGCCACGGTGCCCCGGGACAGGCCGAGCTGTGTGGCGAGGTCGCGGCTCGACGGCAGCCGGACGCCGGCGGCGAGCCTGCCCTCGCGGATGGCGGCGCGCAGCGAATCCTCCACCGCCCGGCGCCGTCCGCCGCGCCTCGGGACCTCCAGGAGCAGCTCCGGCCCGGCCGGAAAGGCGGCGGGGGAAGGCGCGGATCGGCCCAATGTCTCGGTCATCGAATGGCCCATCGTAGGCGGTCGTTCGGTCCCTAACGTGGCCGGTGCCATTCGGTGACCTTGATGGAGATCGTAAGGAGCTTGTCGTGCGTATTCTCGTCGCCGACGCCACCGGCGCCGTGGGCCGTCTCATGGTTCCGCTGCTGGTCGAGGCCGGGCACGAGGTGACCGGCCTCGTTCGCACGGACGGGCTGCGCGACCTGCTGCGGACCTTCGGTGCGTCCGCCGTGCGCGGGGACGCCCTTGACGCGGACGGTGTGCGCGCCGCGGTCGCGGCCGTCGCGCCGGACGTGGTGATCCACCAGCTCACGGCCCTGGCCAGGGGCGGCCCGGCCGACAACGGGCGGATCCGGCGCGAGGGCACCCGCGTCCTCGTCGACGCCGCCCGGCGGGCCGGGGTCGGGCGGATCATCGCGCAGTCGGTCGCCTGGGCGTACGAGCCGGGCGACGGTCCCGCGACCGAGGACACGCCCCTGGACGTGACCGCGCCGCGGCCGCGGGCGAGCCTGGTGGGCGGGGTCACGGCCCTGGAGGAGGCGGTCGCCGAGGTGGAGGAGCACGTCGTCCTGCGGTACGGCGTCCTCTACGGTCCGGGGACCTGGTACACGCCGGGCGGCCTGGTCGGCGAGCGTCTCGCGGGGCGCGCGGAGGACGATCCCGCCGCCGTCTTCCTCGGCCCGCTCCAGGCGGACGACGGCGTCTCCTCGTTCGTCCACGTCGAGGACGCGGCCCGCGCCGCCGTCGCCGCTCTCGACTGGCCGAGCGGCGTCGTCAACATCGTGGACGACACGCCCGCACGTGCGCGCGAGTGGCTCCCGGTGCTGGCACGGGCGCTCGGCGTGCCGGCACCTTCCGCTCGGCACGGCCGGGAGGGCTGGGAGCGAGGCGCCTCCAACGCCCGCGCGCGCGGTGAGCTGGGTTGGTGTCCGGCACACCCGAGCTGGCGAACCGGTTTCCCCGCCATGAGATAGCAGAGGCGAGAAAGCGCCGGTCAGGGAGCCGCCTCCTCAAGGAGGCGAGCCGCGTCAGCGGGACCCGAGGGCCGCGAAGTCCTTGAACAGGGGATCGTAGGTCGACACGTAGACCCCGTGGGCGTCGTCGTGCCGGCACTGCAGCTGGAAGTCGGGGACGGTGCGCCTCGCGGCGGTGCGGAACCGTTCGACGAGCCGCTCGTTCGACGGCGGGACGATGCCGAGCCCGGCGAGGAGGACGAGGAGTTCGGCGCGGTACTCGGGGAGTTCCGGGTGGTCCTCGCCGAGCGACTCCTCGCCCTCCTCGATGGACCAGCCGTGGCCGAGGTCGCGCCAGTACGGCAGGGCGGCGATGAGCGTGACGGCCTGGGTGAGGTCCGCGGCCATCAGCGCCCCGTTCCCCTCGGAGTCGCCGTAGAGGACGGGGCCGTCCGCGCCGCCGCAGAGGAAGTACGTGCCGCCCGCGTCGTCGCCCGCGACGGGGGTCAGGGACATGCCGGACGCGAGGAACACGTCCTCGACCGGCTCGCGCCTGCCGATGTCGAAGTCGCCCGGCCAGACGAGCAGGTCGGCGAGGGTCTCGTCGCTCTCGATCCGCCGGAGCAGGGCCTCATTCTCGGACATGACGGACATCTTGCCCTGCTCCGCCGGAACGGCGGGACAAGATCGAAAGAATGCGCGAATTGTACATTGATGTCCGGAATTGCTGGGGAGGGTGTCGGTACGGACCCGGCGCGGCAGGGGGTTCTCACCGTCCGGGAGTGGCCGCGCCTCTGATCGTCGGCGGTGCCCGCGAGTACCCTGAGCACAGCGACGGGCGTTCGCTCCGACGCGCGGGACGCGGTGGAGGTTCCGGTGAGACGGGCCACAAAACCGCAGGTCAAAAATATCTTGCTGATTTCCCGCGGAGCGCCGTACGCTCGCTGTGAACATTCGGCAGTCGAACGACTGGATCTTGGTCCGGCGGTCGGCACGAGAACCAGGAAGGTGGTGTGTGGTCCGGTGAAGAACACGAACTCATTGAGCATGTGGCAGCGCGGGACTGTGCCCTGCCCGGCGTTCTCGGCCGCCTATGCCGGCGCCACCGCCCTCCCCGTCCGCACCGGAGTTCTCGGTGACGTGGCGAAATACGGCGGCGGTGTCAAGCGGACGATCGAGCTGATCGTGACCGATCTCGAGGGCTTCGGCCTGTTCGGGGCCGGGCTGCGACCGCTCGGTCTGATGCAGCAGGTGTCCCGTGACGAGCAGGGGCGCAGTGTCTTCGCAGCCGAACTCGCGGAAGGCGCACAGCGCACCGCTCCGGCAACGACCCACGTGAACGTCACCTCCCCGGAGGGCGACGAGTCGGGTCCGTACTCCCGGAGGCGACGACCGGTCTAGAACCAGACCGGCGAGCCCCCGGGCCGCGGATTCCGACACCGGAATCCGCGGCCTTTCTCTTTGTCCAGACAGACCCGACGACACGAACCCGTTGAGATCCAACGAGAGGAACAAGGGTGACCGTGATGCAGGGGGCTCTCGCGATGAGCGACGAGGACCTGACTCTGCCCTGCCGGACCGACCCGGAGCTCTTCTTCGCCGAGGCACCCGCCGACGTCGAGCTCGCCAAGGCGCTCTGCCTGGAGTGCCCGCTCCGCCGCGAATGCCTCGCCGGAGCGCTGGAGCGCAAGGAGCCCTGGGGGGTGTGGGGAGGCGAGCTGTTCGTCCGCGGCGTCGTCGTCCCGCGCAAGCGGCCGCGCGGCCGTCCCCGGAAGCACCCGCTTCCCGACCAGGTGACCGCGTGACCCGGCGATGACCACGATCCCGTCCGTTCACATCGAGGCACAGGGCGGCGCGACCGTCGCGTCGCGCCGCCCCGTCCCCCAGGAGTCGAAGATGAACTTGCTCAGCCAGGACCTTTCGCGTGAGCGAATACCGTCCCGGATCGACGCGGCCGGCACCGTGGTCCCGAGCGTGGACCCGGCGGGCGCCGCGGAGCTCCGGGCGGCCCGGGTGCGGGCGATGCGCCGGGCCAAGCGCCAGGCGCGGTTCCGCGCCGCGCGCGTGAGCCGGGCCCTG
>NZ_RFFG01000233.1 GCF_003696215.1 Actinomadura harenae
CGCGGCCGGGACGGCGAGGCCCGCGAGGCGTGGCGGCGCGGGCTGACCGACCCGGCGGTCGCCGCGCAGGTCCGGGCCCGGCTGCGCCGCGAGTTCGGCTCCGACGACGGGGACGACCCGGCCGGGCTGTGGTGGGAGCCGCTGCTCGAGCAGGCCGTCGCCGAGGGCGCGCTGCCCGCGCTGGCGGGCGAGGCGTTCGGCGCGCTGGACCACATGTACGCGCTGCTGGCCGTCCGGTACGCCGACGAGCCCGCCGACCGGCGTCCCGGAGAGTCGCACGAGGTGCTCGGACGGGCCGTCCGGGTGCCGTCCGACTACGCGTGGGGCCCGCTGCTGCACGAGAGCTTCGCCGAGCGCCTGCGCCTGGCGATGGGGCCCACCGCCGCCCTCCCGCCGGGCTGGCCTGACGCCTGACGCCGTCCCAGGCCGGTTCGGCCTGGGACGGCTGTTCCGTCAGTCGGCGATGCCGCTCTGGGCGACCACGTTGGTGATGTGGACGCGGACGAGGTACTCGCCGGGGACGGCGTTGCGCTTGCCGTACTCCTCGGCGCGGTCCTCGCCCATGTAGCGGGCGCCGATCGCGGTCGCCCAGCGCAGCGCCTCGTCCAGGTCGGTGCCGAGCTCGGCCGTTCCCTCGATCATGACGAACGCGTAGGGCGGCGCCTGGTCGTCGACGGCGATCGAGACGCGGGGGTCGCGCTTCAGCGCGTTGGCCTTGATGCCCTTCCCGTAGGTGGTGAACAGGAGGTCGTCGCCGTCCAGGAGGAACCAGATGGGGGTGACGTGGGGGGCTCCGCTCTTGCGGACCACGCCGATCCTGCCCGTGCGCGTCCCCTCGAGGGCGAACGCCCGCCATTCGTCCGTCGTCATCAACTTCATGATCCACATTGTCGCGGACGGAGGGCGGGGCGGGGGCCGCGTGCCGGGGCCGCTACGGTGAGCGACATGGAGATCATGACGGCGCACGGGCCCGCCGAGGTGACGGTGGACGAGCCCCGGGCGGCGGACGGCGCGGCGCCCGCGTTCCTGCTGGTGCTGACGCACGGCTCGAACGGCGGGGTGGACGCGCCGGACCTGCTGGCCGTCCGGGAGGTCGCGCTGGGGCTCGGCGGCGTGGTCGCCCGGGTGCTGCAGCCGTTCCGGAAGGCCGGCCGCCGCGCGCCCGGCTCGGCCGTGCGGCAGGACGAGGCGTGGCTGGAGATCGTCAAGATCCTGCGCGACCGGTTCGGGGACGTCCCGCTCGTCCAGGGCGGACGCAGCAACGGCGCGCGGGTGGCGTGCCGGACGGCCCGGGAGGCGGGCGCCACGGGAGTCGTGGCGCTGGCGTTCCCGCTGCATCCGCCGGGGAGGCCGGAGAAGACCCGGGTGGACGAGCTGCGCGCCGCGGGCGTGGACGTGGTGGTCGTGAACGGTGACCGTGACCCGTTCGGCGTTCCGGACGCGGCGGAGGCCGCCGAGGTGGTCGTCCTGCCGGGGGAGCGGCACGACCTGAACAAGGACCCCGCCGCGGTGGGCGGGGCCGTCGAGCCGTGGCTGCGCCGCTGGGCCCGCGCGGAGGGCTGACCGTCCCGGCCGGACGGCGGCGGGGGGACGGCGACGGGGCGACAGTGGTGGGGGGGACAGTGGCGGGGGGACTGCGCGGACATGACTGAGCCCCGGCGGTTTCGGCCGGGGCCCTTGCTTCTTTTATGCGCTGGTGCCTCTCCGGGGATCACCCGGAGCCCGTTGGGGTGGCCGACGCCCCCGAGGAAGATCACCCGTTCGGACTAGTCCCCTGGACGAGACCGGTCAGGCGACCGCTCCGACGTCGAGGTCGGTCGGACGGTGTGGGGCCACGACCTCGCCGTCGGGCAGCAGTTCACCGGTGTCCTCGAAGATCACGACGCCGTTGCACAGCAGGCTCCATCCCTGTTCGGGATGGGAGGCCACGGCGCGTGCGGCGTCGCGGTCCGGGCCGTCAGAGGCGGGACAGTGCGGTTGGTGTGGGCACATCGGCGTGCCTCCGGTCTCAGGTGCTCGATGGGTGGTGCTCTCTGTCTGACGCATCCGAGTGTGGATCGGTTCGCCCCTGGGCGGCCATAGCCCGAAGGGACGATTGTCCGGTGGTACCTCGGTACCGTCCCGGTGTGATCGGTCTCACCCTCAGGTCCAGGTGATCAGACTGCCCGCGAATCCGTCTCGGCAAGAGCAGGAATCGCCGTCCGATGCGTAAATTTCCTCCCGGTTCGTCCGGACAGGTGTCCGGGACCGGCCGCGTGTCCGGCTCGGGATGCGATCGTTTCGCCCCGGCGCCCGGGGGCCGGAGCCCTACGATTACCCCTGGCCCGACCCAGGGGAGGTGAGGTCCGGATGCGCGTGGCGCTGTTCGTCGCCTGCGTCGACGACGCGATGTTCCCCGGCACCGGCCGCGCGGTGACGTCCCTTCTGGAGCGGCTCGGGCACCAGGTGCTGTTCCCACCTGGGCAGACGTGCTGCGGCCAACTGCACTGGACGACCGGCTACCGGCGCGAGGCGGCCGCCCTCGCGCGGCGGTTCACCGACGTGTTCGATGGGGCGGGGACGGTCGTGACGCCGTCGGCGTCGTGCGCGGCCGCGGTCCGGTCGTCCTACCGGAGCGTGGCGCGGGCCGCCGGCGACCCGGAGCTGGAACGCGCCGCCGCCGGGCTCGAGGTGTACGAGCTGACCGAGTTCCTGGTGGACGTCCTGGGCGTGACGGAGGTCGGCGCGCGGTTCCCGCACCGGGTGGCCTACCAGCCGACGTGCCACGCGTCCCGCGCGCTCGGCGTCGGCGACCGCCCGCTGCGGCTCCTGCGCGCGGTGAAGGGCCTGGAGCTGGTCGAGCTGCCCGCCGCGGGGGAGTGCTGCGGGTTCGGCGGCGCGTTCGCGGTGAAGAACGCGGACGTGTCGGTCGCGATGGTCGCCGACAAGGTCCGGCACGTCCGGGACACGGGCGCGGACGTGCTGTGCGCGCTGGACAACGCGTGCCTCGCGCACATCGGCGGCGCGCTGTCCCGGCTGCGCGCGGGCGTCCGGGTGGCGCACCTCGCGGAGATCCTGGCGTCCACGGGGGAGGGCGCATGAGCCCGCGCGAGGGCGAGGAGCACGTCGCGGAGCCTCCCGAGCGGGGGGCGGACGAGCCCGGCGGCCTCGGCGGGTTCGGGCTCGGGACGCTGCTGAGGCTCGTGGGCGGGCAGCAGCGCGCCGCGACCCGCGCGACCGGGCCGGACGGCGAGCCCGTTCCGCCGAGGTTCGCCGAGGCGGC
>NZ_RFFG01000234.1 GCF_003696215.1 Actinomadura harenae
GTTCATCTCTGTTGCGATTTGTTTGATCGCTTTGTGTGTTCAAGTTTTTAAGGGCATACGGTGGATGCCTTGGCATCAGGAGCCGATGAAGGACGTGGGAGCCTGCGATATGCCTCGGGGAGTCGGCAACCAGACTTTGATCCGGGGATTTCCGAATGGGGGAACCTGGCACTCGTCATGGGGTGTCGCCGCCGGCTGAATGTATAGGCCGGTTGGTGGGAACGCGGGGAAGTGAAACATCTCAGTACCCGCAGGAAGAGAAAACAATAGTGATTCCGTGAGTAGTGGTGAGCGAAAGCGGATGAGCCTAAACCGTGCGCGTGTGATACCTGGCAGGGGTTGCGTGTGCGGGGTTGTGGGACCATCTTGTTGAGGCTGCCATCTTGACAGGGAGTTACAAACCGCTGGTGTAGTCGAATGGTTTGGGATAGCCGACCGTAGACGGTGAGAGTCCGGTAGACGAAATTCCAGTGGCTCCCGGGTGTGTTCCCGAGTAGCACGAGGCCCGTGAAATCTCGTGTGAATCTGCCACGACCACGTGGTAAGGCTAAATACTTCCTGATGACCGATAGCGGACAAGTACCGTGAGGGAAAGGTGAAAAGTGCCCCGGTGAGGGGTCGTGAAATAGTACCTGAAACCGTGTGCCTACAAGCCGTCAGAGCGTCCTCAACACTTCGGTGTTGTTCGTGATGGCGTGCCTTTTGAAGAATGAGCCTGCGAGTTATGGTGTGTGGCGAGGTTAACCGGTGGCGGGTAGCCGTAGCGAAAGCGAGTCTGAAGAGGGCGTTTGAGTCGCATGCTGTAGACCCGAAGCGGAGTGATCTAGCCATGGGCAGGGTGAAGCGCCGGTAAGACGGTGTGGAGGCCCGAACCCACCAGGGTTGAAAACCTGGGGGATGACCTGTGGTTAGGGGTGAAAGGCCAATCAAACTCCGTGATAGCTGGTTCTCCCCGAAATGCATTTAGGTGCAGCGTTGCGTGTTTCTTGCCGGAGGTAGAGCTACTGGATGGCTAATGGGCCCTACAAGGTTACTGACGTCAGCCAAACTCCGAATGCCGGTAAGTGAGAGCGTGGCAGTGAGACTGCGGGGGATAAGCTTCGTAGTCGAGAGGGAAACAGCCCAGATCATCGGCTAAGGCCCCTAAGCGTGTGCTAAGTGGGAAAGGATGTGGAGTTGCTGTGACAACCAGGAGGTTGGCTTAGAAGCAGCCATCCTTGAAAGAGTGCGTAATAGCTCACTGGTCAAGTGATTCCGCGCCGACAATGTAGCGGGGCTCAAGCACACCGCCGAAGCCGTGGCATTCCAACTTGTTTGGGATGGGTAGGGGAGCGTCCTGCATCCGGTGAAGCCGTCGAGTGATCGTGCGGTGGAGGGTGTGGGAGTGAGAATGCAGGCATGAGTAGCGAATCACACGTGAGAAACGTGTGCGCCGGATGACCAAGGGTTCCTGGGGCAGGCTAATCCGCCCAGGGTAAGTCGGGACCTAAGGCGAGGCCGACAGGCGTAGTCGATGGACAACGGGTTGATATTCCCGTACCCGCTGGTATGCGCCAACGCTGAGGCCATTGATGCTAACCACCCAATCCCGCTTATGGGCCTTCGGGCCTGTTTGTTGGGGGAGCGTGGGACCCTAAGTGGTAGTAGGTGAGCGATGGGGTGACGCAGGAGGGTAGCTCAGCCCGGGCGATGGTTGTCCCGGGGTAAGCCTGTAGCCCGGATCGTAGGTAAATCCGCGATCCGTTAAGGGTGAGAGGTGATGCCGAGCCGTTTTTGGTGAAGTGAGTGATCCCATGCTGCCGAGAAAAGCCTCTAGTGAGTGTACCGGCGGCCCGTACCCTAAACCGACTCAGGTGGTCAGGTAGAGAATACCAAGGCGATCGGGTGAACTGTGGTTAAGGAACTCGGCAAATTGCCCCCGTAACTTTGGGAGAAGGGGGACCACGTCCGGTGATGGCACTTGCTGCCGGAGCTGGGGGTGGTCGCAGAGGCCAGGGGGAAGCGACTGTTTACTAAAAACACAGGTCCGTGCGAAGTCGTAAGACGCTGTATACGGACTGACGCCTGCCCGGTGCCGGAACGTTAAGAGGACCGGTTAGACGCTTTCGGGTGTCGAAGCTGAGAATCTAAGCGCCGGTAAACGGCGGTGGTAACTATAACCATCCTAAGGTAGCGAAATTCCTTGTCGGGTAAGTTCCGACCTGCACGAATGGCGTAACGACTTCCCCGCTGTCTCAACCACAGGCCCGGCGAAATTGCAGTACGAGTAAAGATGCTCGTTTCGCGCAGCAGGACGGAAAGACCCCGGGACCTTCACTATAGCTTGGCATTGGCGTTTGATGTGTCTTGTGTAGGATAGGTGGGAGACTGTGAAGCGGGCACGCCAGTGTTCGTGGAGTCATTGGTGAAATACCACTCTGGTCGCCTTAGACGTCTAACCCGCACCCGTGGATCCGGGTGGGGGACAGTGCCTGGTGGGTAGTTTAACTGGGGCGGTTGCCTCCTAAAGAGTAACGGAGGCGCCCAAAGGTTCCCTCAGCCTGGTTGGTCATCAGGTGGTGAGTGCAAGGGCACAAGGGAGCTTGACTGTGAGACCGACAGGTCGAGCAGGTGCGAAAGCAGGGCCTAGTGATCCGGCACCGGCGTGTGGAAGCGGTGTCGCTCAACGGCTAAAAGGTACCCCGGGGATAACAGGCTGATCTTCCCCAAGAGTCCATATCGACGGGATGGTTTGGCACCTCGATGTCGGCTCGTCGCATCCTGGGGCTGGAGTAGGTCCCAAGGGTTGGGCTGTTCGCCCATTAAAGCGGCACGCGAGCTGGGTTTAGAACGTCGCGAGACAGTTCGGTCCCTATCCGCTGTGCGCGTAGGAGAATTGATGAGGGTCTGTCCCTAGTACGAGAGGACCGGGACGGACGAACCTCTGGTGTGCCAGTTGTCCCGCCAGGGGCATGGCTGGTTGGCTACGTTCGGTCGGGATAACCGCTGAAAGCATCTAAGCGGGAAGCCTTCCTCGAGATGAGTTCTCCCACACCTTGTGTGTGTAAGGCCCCCAAGAGACGATTGGGTTGATAGGCCGGGGATGGAAGCGCGGTAACGTGTGGAGTCGACCGGTACTAATAGGCCGAGTGGCTTGAACACACTGAGCGTTCAAACCAATCGCTGCTGTTCGAGATGTTCGCGTCCCTGTGTGGTTCCCAGAAAACAA
>NZ_RFFG01000235.1 GCF_003696215.1 Actinomadura harenae
CGCCCTTCGGGGGCGCGCCCGTCGCCACCGCGCCCTTCGGCGCCGCGCCCGTCGGGACCGCGTCCCTCAAGGCCGTGTCCGTGAAGGCCGCGGGCCTCGAGACCGCGTCCGTCGAGAGCGCGGGCGTCGGCGCCACGGGCTTCCGCGGCGCGTCCGTCGGTGATCCGCGCCTCCGCGGGCCGGGCCTCGCCGGGGACGGCCCCGGTCGCGAGGTCCCCCGCCCTGCGGGGCTCGGGGGGGCCTGGACGGCGGGAACCGAGCGGCGGCGGCGCCTCGCCCCGGTCGAGCGCCTCCAGGTGCTGCCTGATCACCCGCAGCGGGAGGTAGTGGTCCCGCTGGGCGGTCAGCACGAACCGCAGCCGCGCCACGTCGGCCGCACCGAACTTGCGGTAGCCCGACGGGCTGCGCTGCGGTTCGACCAGCCCCTCCGTCTCCAGGAAACGGATCTTGGAGATCGTGATGTCCGGAAAGTCGGCCCGGAGCAGCCCGAGAACGTCCCCGATCGTCATCAGGGCCCGGGCGGCCTGCGCGCTCATCACCCTCCCATCGTCGCCGCGTCCGGCCTGGTCCTGCCTGTTCCCGCGCCGTGCGCCGCCCCTCGCGGGGGCGGGGCGCACCGGCTCCCCCGGCGTCCCGGCGCGGGCGGTCGCCCGCGCCGGACCGCTCAGCCGTGCTGCGGGTTGGTCAGGAACACCAGGCGGAACTTGCCGATCTGCACCTCGTCGCCGCCGGACAGGCCGGCCTGGTCGATCCGCTGCCGGTTGACGTAGGTGCCGTTCAGGCTGCCCACGTCCCGCACGGAGAACCCGCCGCCCTGACGGGCGAACTCGGCGTGCTGCCGGGACACGGTGATGTCGTCGAGGAAGATGTCACTCTCCGGGTGGCGCCCTGCGGACGTGCGGTCCTTGTCGAGCAGGAAGCGGCTGCCGGCGTTCGGGCCGCGCTCGACCACCAGCAGGGCGGTGCCGGGCGGCAGCGCGTCCACCGAGACCTGGGAGGCCGCCGGCGGCCCCGGTTCCGCGGCCTCCGTGTCGAGCGCCTCGAACCCGGCGATGGAGATCGTCGAGGTCGACTCGCTCGGGGACTCCCGGGGAGGCGGGGGCTGCTGGCCACGCCGAGTCAGCGGAGTGCCGCAGTTCGAGCAGAAGCGGGCATCATCCGGGTTGGCGTGACCGCACTGCGTGCAGTAGACGCTCGGCATCGATCGGCTCGGCCTCCTACCTCCGGCGCGGCGTCCACGGCCCCCGTCCGGCTGCCGCCCGCGCCACGCGCATCCTTCGTCCAACCCACGCCGGGTCACCGTCTCGACCCGGGTGCTCGTGCTCCCGGCACGACACTCGCCATCGCGACGGTTGCCGCAACTTACGCGGGTGAGGCCCGAGGGGTCAACCGGAACGATGAGCCGGCCGCCCCCACGCTACCTTCGACAATGATCGCAGGTCTACGCCGCCGCGCGGACGGCTCGCGGACACCCGCCCGTCACCCTCCGGTGACCGGCGCGAGCCCGATCCGCCCCGCGGGGACGCGCAGCGCAGGGCGTCATGGCCCGCGCTCGCGGTCCGATCCCCCGTGATCCCCTACCCCGACCGTACCGCGCTGACGGTCATCCGCGCACGCGGGGTGACCGTCACCTCGGCCCCCAGACCACGGAGCGTGCGCACGACCCCGCCCGGGATGCCGAGCGCGGTGGCCATGGTGTGCGGGTCGCCGATGGCGAGGATCCGGTACGGCGGCGGCAGGAACCGCCCGTCGGCGAGAACTCCCTCGGGCCGGTCCACGAAGTAGGTGTCGACGCCGGCGCGGACGTCCCCGATCTGGACGACCTCGGCCCCGGCGTCGCGCAGTTCCTCCAGGGCGTCCAACAGGTTGGCGGCGCGGACGGCGCGGCGCGGGTCGGTCACGGCGATCTCGACGCCGGGTCCCTGCGCGGGGACCGTCCCCGCGAGGAGGCCGTAGTCGTCGGCGCGGCGCCGGGCCTCCTCCAGCGCGGTCTGGCCCCGGGCGTCGCGTTCCAGGCCCGCCTTGGTGCTCTCCAGGTCGCGCAGGTCGCCGCGCAGCCGCTCGGACCGCTGGGTGAGGTCCGACAGGATTCCGACCAATTCGTCCTGCCTGGCCGTGGCGAACTTGGTGTCGCGGCTGTTCGCCTGGACCTGCGTGACGATGGCGAACCCGAGCACCAGGCTGAGCAGGCCGCCCGCCAGCTGCCCGCGGGTCAGCCGGGGGCGCAGCATGTCGGTGAGCTGCGCCAGGGGCCTGCGGGACGTCCTGGCACCGGACTCCGGCTCGGGCGTCGGCTCGGCCTCGGGCGTCGGCTCGGGCTCGGGCTCGGGGGGACGGGCGGTGTCGCTCATGCGCCGAAGAGCTTCCGGCGGATGGCGGCGGCGTTGGAGAAGATCCGGACGCCGAGGACGACCACGACGCCGGTGGACAGCTGGGAGCCGACGCCGAGCTGGTCCCCGAGGAAGACGATCAGCGCGGCGAGGATGGCGTTGCCGACGAAGGAGACGACGAAGGTCTTCTCGTCGAACACGCCCTCCAGCCGGGCGCGGACGCCGCCGAACATCGCGTCCAGGGCCGCGACGATGGCGATCGGCAGGTAGGGCTGCAGCCACAGCGGCACGGTCGGGTGGAAGACCAGCCCGAGCACCACCCCCGCGACCAGCCCGATCAGCGCGATCACCGCACCACCCTCACCCTTCACTCCCTCTCGCCCGCGGGCCGGGCGTAGCGCGGCGCGGACGGCGCGGCGGCTGCCAGCCTGGCCGAGCCCTCGGTCCGCATCCCGTAGCGGAGGCCGTAGCGGTCCCGGAGGGCCGTGAGGCGCAGGTCGGCGGCCGAGCCGGTGAACGCGGCGCGCAGCCGCCCGGCGGAGCCGAGCGCGGTGACCTCGTACGGGCCGGTCAGCGGACGGTAGTCCACCAGGACGGCCTCACCCGCCGTGCGGATCGCGGTGGTGGGGGTCAGCCTCAGCCCGTTGATCGCGACGGCGGTGGAGCCGGCCGCCCAGAGTCCGTTGACCAGGATCTGAAGATCCTGATCATAGACCCGGCCGTCGTCGGCGGCGGTGTCGGATCCGCCGTCGCGGGGGGCGTCGTCCAGGGTGACGACCAGGGCCTGGCCGGTGGCGGGACGGGCCGCGGCGGCGGTCTCGGCGGCGGCCAGGACGCGGTCGGCGCGGCGTCCG
>NZ_RFFG01000236.1 GCF_003696215.1 Actinomadura harenae
GTTCGGGCAGCATGGCCGGGCGGTACACCAGCACGCGCCTGCACCGCTCAGGCCGCCGCAGGCCACGATTCCGGGAGGACGCCGTCATGACCGTCGACACACTGGAGAGCGCAAACCTCCGCGACCGCATGGTCGACCGGCTGATCGCCGACCAGGAAGGGAAGGGCCTCACGCTTCCGCCCTCGGTGGAGGCGGCGCTTCGGACCGTCCCACGGGAGCTGTACGCGCCGGACACCCCGATCGCGGAGGCATACGAGAACACCGCGATCGTGACGAAGCGGCGCGGCGAGGAGAGCCTCAGCTCGGTCTCGGCACCGTTCCTGATCGCCGAGATGCTCAGCCAGGCGGTGGACGCGCTCGACGGTTTGAAGGGCCGGCATGTGCTGGAGATCGGGTCCGGCGTGCGACACGAGGTCGCACATAGCAAGTGGCATGGCAAGGAGGCAGTGATGTCATAGCCCAGGTCAGTGCTCAAGACCTGTTCCCCGCCCCGGCGTGCGTCGCAAGTAATTGCGGGGTGCGAAGCCCGGGGAAAGGCCCAAGGGCCGCTGTTCCATCCAGTGGCTACAGGCTGGGAAAGACCGGGCGGGTGAATACAAGTGAACCCTCAGTGACGCCTCGTTACGACTAAGGTCCGTGGGTGGAATGCGCGAAGGGCCGTACAGAGTTGGCCGTTGGAAAGCGGCGAGCGCTGGTCGATGTTCCGCGAGTCGGCCAGGAGAGCACCACTACTCCGGGGTACAGAGGGCACCCAATCCGGTCGCATCTTGCATGTGCGGAACGTGATAACCCCGTTGGGGTCCGAAGGTGGCTGGCGATGCCTTCGGTAATCCAACCGCAAGGGAGGACCAATTCCCCAGCGGGAGTAGGAAGGCCCGAGAAGCGAACGCCGGCAGCCGAAAGGCAATGGGAAACCGGGCGAGGTAGACGGCATCTCCACCGTTTGCCCGGATAACCAGCCGGATACGGGCGTCATGCCCGGCTCGAAAGGGAGCCCACGCGGGCCTGGTGAGTCTGTGGAGCTGAAGATGATGAAGACCTCAGTACTGAAGGACAAGTTGGACGCCGCCGATGCGTCGGCGGCGAACGGACCTGAAGGCGGCGAACTCGACTGGCAGTCGATTGACTGGGATGCGGTCGGGGACGACGTACGTCGACTTCGTCAACGGATCTTCACGGCAACACGGGAAGGGGACCTGAAGAAGGTCCGCAATTTGCAGAAGCTGATGCTCCGCTCCCGCGCGAACGCCCTCGTGGCGGTTCGGCGTGTGGCAGAGATCAACGCAGGTCGCATGACGCCTGGGATTGACGGGGTAGCTGCCTTGACTGCGCCTGCGAAAGCCTCTTTGGCCGAGTGGGCACAATCGAAAGCAATGACCTGGAAGCCAAAGGCAGTCAGGCGAGTGTACATCCCAAAGAGCAACGGGAAGCAGCGGCCACTCGGAATCCCCGTGATCAAGGACAGGGCGGTACAAGCCCTTGTCCTCAACGCGCTGGAGCCCGAGTGGGAGGCCAAGTTCGAGCCGAAGTCCTACGGATTCCGGCCTGGACGAGGCTGTCATGACGCCATTGAGGCGATCTTCAAAGTGGTGCGAGGACCCTTGTCCAAGCGCCGCTGGATCCTTGATGCCGACCTGGCAGCCGCATTCGACCGCATCGACCATGACCGGCTGACATCCATGCTCGCTTCCTTCCCCGCCAGGGGGCTGATCCGAGAATGGCTCAAGGCGGGCGTGATAGAAAACGGTCGATTCGCCCCAACGGCTGAGGGCACCCCCCAAGGCGGTGTCATTAGCCCTCTGCTGCTCAACGTGGCTCTCCATGGAATGGAGGAGGCCGCCGGGGTTCGGTACCGTACCGATGGCGTTCACGCCGGAAAAACGGCACCGGCAAGCCCAGTTTTGATCAGGTATGCCGACGACTTCGTCGTCCTGTGTCACTCGCGGAGACAGGCTGATGAAGCACGGCGGATGCTCGCCGAGTGGCTGGCGCCCAGAGGACTGCGCTTCAACGAGGATAAGACGCAAGTCGTCCACCTCGCGGAAGGCTTTGACTTTCTGGGGTTCAACGTTCGGCAGTACAAGGGGAGCAAAGTTCTGATCAAACCGAGCCCGGCGGCAGTGGCTCGTTTCCGCAAACGGCTGCGTGCAGAATTGCGAGCCATGCGCGGAGTCAGCGCGGACGATCTTGTCGCCAAGCTGAACCCCATCCTTCGGGGATGGGCCGCATATTACCGAATTGGAGTGTCGAAGAAGACGTTCAGTAATATCGACAACTACCTATGGTGGGCGACGTATAAGTGGGCGAGATTTCGACACCCGAACAAGTCGAAGAAGTGGGTCGTCAAACGCTACTTCGGCTCGTTCGACCTTGCCAGGCAAGTTAATTGGGTGTTCGGCGATAGCAATACGGGTCGCTATCTCATCAAAATTGTCTGGACGCCGATCGTGAGGCACGTGATGGTCCAAGGGAACGCCTCCCCAGACGACCCTCAACTTGCCGAATACTGGGCACGAAGACGACGCAAGACCAAGCTTCCACTGAGCGCTGATTACGATCGAATGCTTAGGTGGCAGCGCGGTCGCTGCCCGCTCTGCAACGGCTATCTGCTGCATACGGAAACCGAACCGCAGCACCCAGACGACTGGGAGCGATGGATCGCCAAGTTGAACAAAGTGGTCCGCGCATCAGCGGTAACGGACCGGCTAAAGCCGTCCAGGGAAATCCACGATCGAAAGGCTCCAAAGCGGGAACTCCTCCATGCGCACTGCGCTCGAAGAAGAATCGCAGCGAAAGCGAGCGCCCCTGAGGGCTTCGCCACGCCCTGAGCTATCAGGACTTGCTTGAGCCGTGTGCACCGGAAGGGGCACGCACGGTTCTGAGGGGGCCGGGGCGCAGCAATGCGCTCCGGCTACCCGACGGCTACAACGCCTCGCTGCTGGCCGAACTCGTCGGCCCGGCCGGATCGGTCACCACCGTCGACATCGACCCGGATGTCACCGACCGGGCCTCGGCGTGCCTGGCCAAGGCGGGCTACCACGACGTCAAGGTGGTGTGCGCGGACGCCGAGCATCCGGTCGAACCGGGCAGCCGCTACGACC
>NZ_RFFG01000237.1 GCF_003696215.1 Actinomadura harenae
GCGCGGCGCCGCCGCCGCGCCGGGAGCGCCGCCCGGACGCCGGCTCCCAGGGGTCGTCCATCGGCCCGAGGGCGTGCTCGGACGGTCCGGCGTCGTCGACGCCGCCCGGCCGGTGGCCGTCTGTCACAGCCGACCTGCGAGCCATCCTGCCTCCGCTCGCGCCGTCCGTCGGTCGGCGCGCTCTGTGTGTGCCTGATCCCTGCCGATGTGGCCCATTCCGAACCCACCTCGGGCCCAGCGTAACCACGAGCGTCAATTGTTCCAGCGCATCGCGGGGAAGCACAGTCCCGGCGCGCGGTTGTGGATAATGCAATCCACCTCAGCAGGAACGGGGAAGATTGCCAAACGGTGACGATCCCGTATCGCCGACTCCGAACAGCGTGCGACACCCCGTTTCGGACAAGCGCCCCGGTACGGGAGGTGCTTGGTGACGCGAGAGGATCACGTCCCGAAATCTCCTTGCGGAGAATCCGGCATCGTGTCCGCTTCGCGACAGAGCGCATCACCAGGGCTTTTCGGGGGATACCCCGTGCACGCAGGAGGGACGTCCCGTACACGCACAGGAGCGGACGGAATCCCCCGCAAGGGTCCGCCCGCTCTCGTTCGCCACCGCCCGCCGCCGGGAGGAACCCGGCGGCAGACTTCCGTTTTTATCCCTGTTTGTCCGAGATGGCCGCGGCGCCACACCACGGGAACCCGGACGCCCCGGCAAGGTCAATCCACCCCCGGGGCCACCCCCGGAACCGTCCATGACGGCCCCACGGCGACCCCAAGGGACGCGGGCCCCACGGCGGCCCCAAGGGGACGCCCGCCGGAACGATCAGACGTTGAAGCGGAACTCCACGACGTCGCCGTCCTGCATGACGTACTCCTTGCCCTCCATGCGCACCCTGCCCTGGGTGCGGGCCTCGGCGACGGAGCCGGCGGCGCTGAGGTCGTCGAAGGAGACGATCTCGGCCTTGATGAAGCCGCGCTGGAAGTCGGTGTGGATGACGCCGGCGGCCTCGGGCGCGGTGGCGCCCTTGCGGATCGTCCAGGCGCGGGTCTCCTTGGGACCGGCGGTCAGGTACGTCTGGAGGCCGAGGGTGTCGAAGCCGATCCGGACCAGCTGCGACAGGCCGGACTCCTCCTGGCCCATGCCCTGGAGCAGCTCGAGCGCCTCGTCGTCGGGCAGCTCGATCAGCTCGGCCTCGATCTTGGCGTCCAGGAAGATCGCCTCGGCGGGCGCGACGAGCTCGCGCAGCCGGGAGCGCAGCGCCTCGTCGCCGAGCTCCTCCTCGTCCAGGTTGAAGACGTAGAGGAAGGGCTTGGCGGTGAGCAGGTGCAACTCGTGCAGCAGCGCCAGGTCGATCCCGGCCTTGGCGGCGCCCGCGAACAGGGTCACGCCCTCGTCCAGGACCTTCTGCGCGTTCTGGACGGCGTCCAGGACGGCGAGCTGGTCCTTGTCCTTCTTGGTGCGCGCCTCCTTCTCGAGGCGCGGCAGGGCCTTCTCCAGCGTCTGGAGGTCGGCGAGGATCAGCTCGGTGTTGATCGTCTCGATGTCCCGGAGCGGCGCGACGTCGCCGTCGACGTGGGTGACGTCCGGGTCCTCGAAGGCGCGGATGACCTGGCAGATCGCGCTGGTCTCGCGGATGTTGGCGAGGAACTTGTTGCCGAGTCCCTGCCCCTCGGACGCGCCCTTGACGATGCCCGCGATGTCCACGAACTCCATCGTGGCCGGGAGGATCTTGGCGGATCCGTAGATCTCCGCCAGCCTCTCCAACCGGGGATCCGGCACCCCGACCACGCCGACGTTGGGCTCGATGGTCGCGAACGGGTAGTTCGCGGCCAGCGCGTCGTTCTTGGTCAGCGCGTTGAACAGGGTGGACTTGCCGACGTTGGGCAGTCCGACGATTCCGATGGAGAGGCTCACAGGCGCCAAGTTTATGGGCCCGCGCGGACGCTCGGTTACGCGCCCGCGCGCGGGCCCGTTCCGGGCGTTCTACGCGCCCGCGTTGGCGAGGAACTCGGCGATGTGGCGGAAGGCCGCCTTGCCCTCGGGGACGTAGTCGGAGAAGACCGGGAAGACGTGCGACAGGCCGTTCCACTCCTGGTAGACGCTGTCCACCCCGGCGGCGAGGGCGCGCTCGTGCGCGTCGCGCGTGTCGTCACGCAGGATCTCTGTGCTGGACGCCACGAACAGCAGGGGCGGCATGCCCGACAGGTTCGCGCGCGCAGGGGCGTAGAGCGGGTCGTCCTCCGGCTTGCCGTCCAGGTAGGCGTGCCCGAGCCAGGAGATCTTCTTCGCTGGGAGAAGGCAGTCGGTGCGGGCGTTCGTGCGGTGCGATTCGGCCTGGCAGAGGAAGTCCACCCATGGGGAGAGGCACACCGCCGCCGCGGGAAGGGGCAGTTCGCGCTGCTTCAGCGCCAGGAGTAGCGCCATCGTGAGGTGGCCCCCGGCCGAGTCTCCCCCGATCACGATGTTCTTGGGCTTGTGGCCGCGTTCGAGCAGGAACGTGTAGGCGGTGACCGCGTCCTCCAGGGCATCAGCGGGGGTGTGCTGGGGCGCGAGCCGGTAGTCCAGGCTCAGGACGGGTCGTCCCGTGGCCGCCGACAGGCGCCAGTTGAACGGCCGGTACAGGCGCGGGCCGCCGAAGAAGTAGCCGCCGCCGTGCAGGTAGAGGAAGACCTTGTCCTCGTCGGGGACGCCCGCGCGCACCCATTCGGCCGTGCACATCCCCAGGTGTTCGGGGGCGAACGTCACGCCGCGCGGGGCGCCCTGGGCGTAGCCCAGCAGGTTCCCGGCCCGCTGGACCCGCAGGAGCCCGGCGTCGCCGCGCGGGGAGAGCTCCCAGAACGCCCGGATGGTCGCGCGGATGACCTTGTTCGCGACGCGCGCCTGGAGGCTCGGCGGACCGCCGGGCTCCAGCGCGAGGGCGCGGGCCACGGCGCGCTGGGCCCGGGTGGCCGCGACGGGCCGGACGGTCCGCCGCCCC
>NZ_RFFG01000238.1 GCF_003696215.1 Actinomadura harenae
CGCCTGGACCACCTCTGCCGGGCCGGCGGCGGACGGGCGGCACCCGCGCCGGGCCGAACCCGTTCCCGCCGCACCCACACCCGCGCCCGCCGCCCCCGCACCGCCCGGCGATTCCGCCCGGAACTGCGTCGACGAGCTGAGGGGCGACCTGGAGGCGAGCCGGGACGATCCCTCGCCCGACACCGCCGCGTTCAACAAGTTCGGCGTCCTCACCCACGGCAAGGTCGACAAGAACAAGCTCGCCGCCGTGCTCAAGAACAAGTGCGGGATCACCATCCCGGTCATGACCATCGCCACGCTGCTGGAGAGGACCTGCAAACTCGGACCGAAGCTCTTCCAGGGCTCGGACGCGTCGTTCTTCCACAGGCTCATGAAGTGCGCGGAGGAGAACCTGGGCAAGGTCGGCGGCTGAGGAGCACCGCCTCCGTTGACCCACCCGGACACGCGGATGGTCATACCGCCTCACCCCGGCCACCCGCGCAGCCCTCGCCGCCTCGGCCACCCTTCCTGAAGCCCCGTCCCGGACGGCCATCCTCTTTCGGGTCATCCCTGTGACCTCGGTAATCCCCACCTTGATCTCCGGCATGGGAGCGGTGTGGATGCGCCTCGCCCGGCATGGCGCCACGGGAGCCGGGTACGACCGACATCGCCACAATGGTTACCTAGAGTAGCGATCGCTACTGTCTGTGACATGAAGGGATGATCGCCATGTCCACCATGAAGGCGCCCACCACCCACGGCCGGATCGCCGCCAAGTACCACAACGACTGGGGCAAGGGGCCCCGCGTCATGTCGGTCGAGCAGGGCAGCAAGACCGCCAAGTCCGGACTGATGGTCGACGACATCATCATGAAGATCGACGGCAAGCCCTGTAAGACGAAGGCCGAGATGGACGCGGCCCTGGCGGACAAGCGGGCCGGCAACCCGGTCTCCGTCGTCGTCGACCGGGACGGCCGCAACACCGCCTTCAACGTCACACTCGACCCGGCCTGACCCGCCGCATCCCGAAACGAACCGACCACCGTTGCCGGCCTTCCCACCCGGCGGCGGTGGCCGCCCCGCCGAACCGTTCATCGCCATCACGTCCCCCGACCAGGAGGAAAAGCAGCTCGCCCGGCCACCCCGACGCCTCCACCCCGACCTACCCCCAGTGGCTCTACGACGAGGGTTCCGGAGCCGGTCGCCGACACCCGCCGGGCGGGCCGGTGGGAGGGCCACGAGATCACGCCCGAGCACGCCCACCTGGTCGGACCGGAGAGCGGCGCCGACACGATCCGCTGCTTCGACATGGTCGTGCCGGACTTGCTCCAGACCGCGGAGTACACACGTGCGCTGAGGCGGGCGCGCGGACGGGAGCCGGTCAATGGAGGAGCGCGGCGGCCCGTCCAGGCCGTCGTCCGGGATGAAGTGCAGGACCGCGATCATCAGCAGGCCGGCCGGCTCGTCCGGGTGGATGAGGTCGCGGGTGGCGGGATCGTTCCAGATCCGCTCGTGGTCGCGCATGTCGGCGCCTGAGACACCCGCCGCCGTCCTTGTCCCGGTCATCCTGGGCGTTCGCCCACGGCATGGTCGTACTCGAACTCGACGGCCGTTTCCCACCCGGCGCGGACCTGGACGCCGCATGGCGCACCGGCTGCGAGGCGTTCGCCGGGGCACTTCAGGGCAAGACCGAAGGTGGCGCCCTGTAACGACCACCGCCAAGCGTTCCGCCTCGGCATCATCATCGGAGCTGCCGGACACGCACACCCCGCGGCATGGATTCTCGGGCCCGGCGCGGCATGGGGCGCCACACCCGAAGCCGGCGACACCCACGCCGGCCATCACGGCCACGTACCTCGATCGGCCGGCCCAGGCCGTGACCCGGGCACTGCTCGTCCGCCGGGGTGGCGGCGGTCCGCCTTGCGGTCGTCGGATCCGCCGCCCCGCCCCAAGCCGGACCTCCGCCACCGTCTCCTCGCAAGGAGTGAACGCATGACATCCCCAACGCGCCATAAGGCCACCCGGAGTTCGGCATCGGGCCTGGCCCGTGGCGCCTGGGCCCTGCTCGCGGTGTTTCTGCTGGCCTGGACCGTGCTCGAGATGGTCAACCACGGCGGTGGGACGATGGTGCTGGGCATTGCGGGCTTCATCGCTTCTGACCTGACGCTGTTCGTCGGGCCGGGAGGGCCGCACGAACCCAGACAGCTCCCACGCGGCAAGGTGCCCACCTACAACCTCCTCCACCGGCCGATCGGCCCAGTTCTGGGGCTCGTCGTCCTTTCCGAACTGGTCATGCCTGATGATGTGTTTGAGCTGGGAATCAACGTCGCGAACATGTGTGCGGCGTGAGCGAACGCCGGTCCAGTCGATGGCGATCAGAGGTGTCGAGGCGCGAGGCGCGGACCTCTAATTTTCGATCTTGGTGAGGTGGAATGGCTGACTTCGAGTTCCGTCCGGCTGTGGCGGCAGTACTTGCTTTGGGCCCGTTGCCCTCGGAGGACGACGCCACCGAGGAACAACTCGAGGAGCTCGACCGGCGCCTGGTGGCTGTCGAGCGGCCCGTGACCGATCGCGAGGCGTTGACATTGGCGACGCTCTTCAACGCTGATGACAACTGCTATGGCCTGGCATGGTCGCTGCTCCACTTGATCGAGACGGCTCCTGGCGCACTCACAAATCCTTATCCGGCTGGTTCCGGGAAGGAGTGGCTAGAGAGGCTCATCGCTCGCCAGCAGGTAAGTCTCGAGCTGCAGGCAGGCGAATCTCCCCCATGAGGTGCTGGTGGCGTGGCTGGGTCGTAGCGGCTGCCCGGTTCGACCGGATGCTCGGCGTCCGCGCACACCACCTTGACGTCGTGGTAGCCCGCCTTGGCCAGGCACGCCGAGGCCCGGTCGGTGACATCCGGGTCGATGTCGACGGT
>NZ_RFFG01000239.1 GCF_003696215.1 Actinomadura harenae
GCCAGGGCGGCCTTCTCCCGCTCGAGCTTCTCGACCTGCCGGTCGGCCTCGCTCTTGGACGGCTTGGGCCCGGACGGCCTGGCCGCCAGCGCGTTCAGCGAACCGGCGTCCGCCAGCCGCTTCCAGTCCTGAATGTGTGAGTGGTAGAGGCCCTCGCGGCGCAGCAACGCGCCCCGGGCGCCGGGCTCGGTCAGCTGCTCCCACTCGGCCACGATCGCGAGCTTGTACTCGGGCGTGAACGTCCTTCGCTTCGCCCGGCCCGCACGAGGGCCTTCCTTCTTCTCGCCCACGACACCATCATCGCGGAGATCAACAACACTCAACGTCACGACCGGAAAATCCTGCTCTCGCCCTACTCATGTCACAGAAGACTCATATGTCCTGTTGTCTCTCAAGAGTCTGACAGAGAGGGGTCCGCCCCAGGCGAGTCGGTACCGGATGTCGTCACGGTCGGAGACCGGATGCCCGTGGCCCCAGCACCAGCGCTCACGCCGTCCCAGCCCCGGACCGTGACCATGCCGCCGACCAGCCTGACGCAGCCGCCCACCCCCATGCCGCCGTCGCCAGTGCCACAGGGGAGCGCCACCCCGCCAGCGCCGAGCCCATCGGGGAAGGTCGCACCTCCACCGCCTGCACCAGACCAAGTCGTCCCCACGCCCAACCCGACTCCTTCAGGGCCGGACCCGACGCCCGAGCCGAGTTCCCCGCCCACCGATGCGCCCCCGCCCGATCCCGCCCCCTCCGAGAGCACGCCGTCTCCAGAGGTGCCCTCTGCCGAAGAAGGCCAAGCTCCGCAGACACCGCCAGCCACCAACCCCGACGTTCCCGTGCCGCCAAGCGAAGCCCCATCGGCCGTCCCATCCACCGACACTCCCCTCAGCGGCACTACCCAGCCGCAGGACATCCCCGCCTGACCAGGAGAATGCATGGCGAACGCCGAGCAGCGCGCAGGCAGCGGGTACTGGCGTGGCCGCTACCGGAACCCTCCGGGCGTACGCCCCAAGGTAGGGACGATCTCCGCTGACAGGCAGGGCATCCCCTTCACCAGCGAAGCCGACGCCCTGCGTGCCGCGTACCTCAAGGAGGCCGAGCTCCACGAGCTCGCCCAGGAATGGGACGGGCCTCCCCTGGCACCGGGCAGCATGACGATCGACGAATGGAAGCGCACCCTCGCCGGACAGAAGCGTGCTCGCGGTGAACGCGACCGGTACGCAGGTCAGCAACGCCTCGCGGACTGGGTGAGGAGCAAGTGGCTCCCAGCGCAGGACATCGAGCCCGAGAGCGTCACCGTCTACGATCAGCACCTTCGCCTGCGGATCCTCCCTTCGTTCGGGACCCGACCGATCAACACCCTCCATGACCGGGAGGAAGTCGAGCTCTGGCACAAGACTCTGCGGCAGAAGTACTCGCTCAACACCGCGGACAACTGCCGCAACCTGCTGTCGACGATCCTCGGCGACGCCCAAACCGCCGGCCTGGTGGACGTCAACGCGGCTGAGCGGCGCCGACGCCGCGGGAAGGTCGCGCAGCGGCGCGTCCAGGAGGCGCGCACGCCGCGCCAATGGGTCACCCGTTCGAGGTTCTGCTGATCGCCGAACGCTGCGCGATCCTCACGGGCCGAGACGAGGACTTCGTCATGTGGGTCACCTGCGGCTGGTGCGGCACTCGATGGGGTGAGCTGATGGCGACCCGCCGGAGCGTGCTTCACGGCGACAAGCTCGCGGTCGACTCGCAGCTCGCGCCGCCGGACGGCCCTGGCTTCCGGCGCACGCCGCCGAAGGAGGGGTCGTTCCGGAACGACCACCCCGACTTCTTCGGAATGGTCGACCTGCCTCCGTTCCTCACGGAGTTGCTCGCGTGGCAGGCCGACCAGTACGAGGGCGTCTGCCGCTGCAGCGAGTCGTGCGGCGGAGTCGGCTACCTGTTGGCGCCGGACCGCGGCCACATGCTTCATGGCACCTACGGCCAGTTCCCTTGGCGTCCAGCGGTCGATGGCCTGACCTACGCCCGGAAGGAGCAGAACCGCCGCCCCGTCCTGGTCGACGTCGCCGAGCCATGGCCGGGCCTCCCGCTCTCGCCGGGCTGGCCGATGGCTGCTGGCCCGATGTGGGAGCCGCCCTGTGGACGCGGTGAGGTCCGGCACGATCTGCCGGTGTCGGAGCCGCTGCGGATCACCTGCCCGCACTGCGCGGCTGGGCCTGGCAAGCCGTGCTTGTCAGAGACTGGCCGCGCCGGGCACGTCCACCGGACGCGGGTCGCCGCCGAGCAGGAGGGGCGCCCTGAGCGCCTGCGGTCTTTGGCGTCGTGGCTGCCGATCAAGCCAGGATTGACCCCGCACGAGCTGCGGCACAGTCAGCGGGTGTGGCTGGATGAGGATGGCCTGCCGGAGGTGCTGAAGAAGGACCGGCTCGGACATGCGATGAGCGGCATGAGCGGCACGTATGCACATGTGTCCGCGTCCATGCGTGCGAGGGTGAAGGAGTGCATGCAGCAGCGGTGGGAGTCCGCGCTGGACCAACGGGCGGCCTTGAGTCCGCGGTCGCCGGTCGGGGTTTTGGACAGGCTCCTGGGGGAGCGTGCACGTGCGCTCCACGGCTTCATGGAGCGGGCGTGAACCCCAATCGAACCCCAATCGCGAAAGAGACCGGTCCGAACCCCTGTGGATTCGGGATTCGGACCAGTCGATGTCACGTCTCTAGTGCGCTGACCGGGAAGGTTTGCCGGGTTTGGTCACGCGGCTTTGCTGCGGGGGCGGCCCCATCGTTGTTGGCGTTGGCTGCGGATGCGGGCGCGTTCTCGGCGTTGGGCTGCC
>NZ_RFFG01000024.1 GCF_003696215.1 Actinomadura harenae
ACCGCCGCGCCCGCCGGTCCGGCGGCCGAGCCGCGCCGCACCCTGGCGGGCACGCCGCTGCCGCCCGCCTCGGTGGACGGCCTGTCCGGGCTGGCGGAGATCCTGCTCCAGCACGACGGCCGGCTCGACATCGCCGAGCTGGCCGACGAGCTGGCGCTGGAGATCGACGACCTGCTCCCCCTCGTGGACGCCCTGGACCTGCTCGGGTTCGGCGAGGTGGACGGCGGCGGCATCGCGCTCACGGCGGCGGGACGGCGGTACTCCGGCGCGGACGTCCAGGAGTCCAAGACGCTGTTCGCCGAGGCGGCACTGCGCGTCCCGCTCGTCGCGGCGATCACGACGAGCCTGGCGAAGGCCGCCGACCGCACCCTGCGGGCCGGGTTCTTCCGCGACCTGCTCGCCCACCACTACACGAGCGAGCAGGTCACCGAGCAGATGGAGATCGCCATCGACTGGGGCCGGTACGCCGAGCTGTACGCCTACGACGCCGACCACACCGAGTTCCGGCTCGGCCCGGACGTCCCGGCGGCCGGCTGAGCGGCCGCCGGGACGCCACCGCGGGTCGGCCGCCGGTCAGCCGCCGGTCGCGAGCTGGACGATCCGGACGACGACCAGCAGGCTCGCCGCCACCAGGTAGAGGCGGAGCGTGGCCAGGCCGATCTTGCGTCCGGCGGACACGGCGGGCGCGGGCAGCTCGTCCAGCGGCGGCATCCGCCACGCCATCCGGTCGCCGCCGGAGGCCGTCCCGGCGGACGTCGGCGTGGCCGCGCGCCGCCGGACGGCCCGGACCGTCCAGAACGCGAGGGCCGCCAGCCCCGCCGCGCCGCAGCCCGCCAGGATCGCGCCGATCTGCGCGCCGGTGATGCCGGGGAACAGCACGCCGGCGGTCAGGACGACCGACAGCGCGACGAGCACCGCGACGACGAGCGAGGTGAACGCGTTCTTCAGGCGCCCGTTCACCCACGGGCCGAGGACCGCGCGGTCGTTGCAGAGCAGCAGCAGGAACACCGACGCGGACGGCAGCAGCACCCCGGCGAGCGTCTGCACGCCCTCGGTGAGCAGCCCCAGCGGCGAGCCGGGCGTGATGACGACCACGGCGGACACCGCGATCACCCCGGCGAACACCGCGTAGAAGCCCTTGGCCTCGGACGGGCGCCGGTGCAGCGAGTGGCGCATCCCGAACACGTCCCCGATCGCGTACGCGGTAGCCAGCGACACCGCGCACGCGCCGATGACGGACGCGTCGAGCAGGGTGATCGCGAACAGCGCCCCGGCGGTGCGGCCCGCCTCCGCTTCGAGGCCGCGCGCGACGCCGCCCGCGTCGGTGAACGCGCCGCCGCCGTGCAGCGCGGCGGCGGAGAAGCCGATCATCGCGGCGCCGCCGATGACCACGACGACGATGCCGATCCACAGGTCGGCGCGCTCGTACCGGATGAACCGGGGCGTGATGCGCTTGTCGATGACGTAGGACTGCTGGAAGAACAGCTGCCAGGGCGCGACGGTGGTCCCGACGATCGCGATGATCAGCAGCATGACGTCCGCGAGGTGCCCTCCGGGCAGGCCCGGCACGACGAAGTCGCGCGCCATCCGCCCCGTCGCCGGGTGGACGATGAGGTAGACCGGCACCAGCAGCAGGCTGCCGAGGCAGAGCGCGACGGCGATCCGCTCGAACCGCCGGAAGTCGCCCGTGGACGCCGCGAGGATCACCACGGCCGCCGCGACCAGCACGCCGCCCGCCTTCGGCAGCCCGAGGTAGGACGTGGCGAGCGCGACGCCGATGAACTCGGTGACGAGCGTCAGCGCGTTCAGCAGGAACAGGTCGATGACGCTGAACGCGCCCCAGAACCGTCCGAACCGTTCGAGGATCAGGCGGGCGTGCCCGACGCCGGTGACCGCGCCGAGCCGCAGCACCATCTCCTGGTTCACGTACAGGACGGGGACGAGCAGCAGCAGCGTCCAGAGCAGGCGGGTGCCGTAGTCCTGGCCCGCCTGCGTGTAGGTGCCGAACGCGCCCGCGTCGTTGTCGCCCACCATCACGATCAGGCCGGGGCCGATGATCGCGAGGAGGGTCCGGATCCGGGCGGACAGGCCGGGGCGCGCGGCGAGGTCGCCGCGCCGGATCGAGCCGAACGCGCCGCGGATGTCGCCCACGTGCGCGTCGTCGAGCACGGCGTCGCGCCGTGCGGGGGTGAGGTCGGTGGTCATGTCGCAGACCCCTTTCCGGCCCGGGTCGGGCCGTTTCGGGGCATGCGGAAGCCCGCTCGCGAAGGGCGACCGCGCCGCGGACGCGCGGCACGGGTCGGCGCGCGACCGTGCCGGTCGCGGCGAAGGTGGGGGAACGAGCGGTCTACCGCGTGCCGAGGGAGGTGAACACGCTGGTGAGGGGCCGACTTCGGCCCGGACTACCGCCGGACATCGTCCTCACCTCCGCCCGGTCCGGGACACCGTGGCTCCGCACGGCGCCGCATCCTCGACGGGCCGCCGGTGGACCTGGGCGGCGCGTCCTCGACGAGGCCGTCCCGGAGAGGGGACGGCGCGTCCTCGACGGGGCACGTTCCAAGCGCCCCTGACGCATTTCACACCTATTTTCGCAACTATGCAACTAGCCAAGTATCCGGCCGCGCCGATGGTCAGGGAAGATAGCCGCTTGCGCAGGCGTGCAAGCAGCGAGTTATGGCGGGACCGCCACTTCGCCGGAACGGAACGTCAGCCCCAAGCGGAAGCCGAACCGGGCGAGTCGACTCGGGTGAGTCAGCCCTGGGCGAGGCCGAGGCGCGCGACGGCCTGGCGCCGCCGGTGCAGCGAGACCGTCACCGGGGCGGGCGCGTCGTCGCCGTCGCCGGGGTCCGGCGGGTCGATCACGCCGGTGAGGTGCCCGGCGAGCAGCCCGGCCTCGGCGAGCACCGGGCCGACGTGCGGGCTCGCCGCGCGGTAGAAGATGCGCGTGCCGTCCCGGCGCGAGGCGACCAGGCCCGCACCGCGCAACTTGGCGAGGTGCTGCGACACGGCCGCGACGTGCACGCCGATCAGCTCGGCCAGCTCGCCGACGCCGTGCTCGCGCTGCGACACCGCGTAGAGGATCTGGAAGCGCGTCGGGTCCGCGATCGCCTTCAGCACGTCGACGATCGCCTCGACCCGCACCACCGGCGAGTCACCCTTACCCTGCGCGTCCATGTCCCCAGCCTAAGCCAAGCGGCCGTTCGGCGACCTTGACTCCCGACCTTGACGCCCGGCCCTCTTGACAAGATCCACTACCGGAGTTGACTGTGCGCGAGGGATCATTCACAGGAGAGGAGGCCCGGGGCCCATGACGACCCTGGACGCCGACGACACCGGCCTCACCGCCGTGCTCGCCGAGACCGCGCGGCTCCTCCGGGAGGACGCGCTGCTGTGCGAGGCGATCGCCGACCTGACCGGAGAGGAGGCCGGCCCCTTTCCCCGCTGGACGGGCACGGTGACGCGCCGGGCGCACACCGACCCGTGACGCGCGCCGGAAGGCCGGCGGGGCCGGGCGGGCGGCGGGGCCGGGCGGGGCGGTGGAACCGGGTTCAGTGGAACCGGGTTCAGTGGGGCCGGGTTCAGTGGGGCCGGGTGACGTGGGCGCCGAGCTCGGCGAGTCCCGCGGCGAAGACCTGGTCGCGGAAGAACGGCGTGAGCCAGCCCGTCTCCGTCTCGTCCGCCTCGTAGTCGGCCCACCACTCGACGAACGTCGCGCCGGACGAGGTGACCGGCGCGACCCGGATCGTCGCCCGGTAGTCGCGGACCGGGAACGGGCTCTCCAGGAACTCGTAGGTCTGGGTGCGCGCCGCGTCGTCCAGGGCGGTCAGCCGCTCGACGAAGACGGCGTCGCCCGAGGTCAGGCGGCGCACGGACCCGACGGTGTGGTCGTCGCCCTCCTGGAGGACGCAGGAGTCCAGCGCGGGATGCCACTCGGCGATCCCGCCGAACGCGCGGACCCAGGTCCACACGTCGTCCACCGGGGCGTCGATGACCACGCTCGCGTAGGGCTTCGGCATGGCGCCATCATGGCCCACGCCCCGCCTCCGCCCAAGGACCGCGCCCGCGTTCCGACCCGCGTCCCGAACCGCGCCTCCCGTCGTTGCCCGAGTGGATCACTCTCGGTAGCGTCGGGCGCGTCTAGGGAGGTGGCGAGCCTGGTGGCTGGCGGAAACGGTCGGACGGCCTACGTGGTCGGGACGTTCGACACCAAGGGCGCGGAGCTCAGATACGCGGCGGAACTCGTGGCGGCGACGGGGACCCCGGTCCTCACGGTGGACGTGTCCACCGGCGGGCACGGCGGCACGAACGCGGGTGCGGACACTAGTCCGGGCGCAAGTCCGGGCGCGGACGTGACGGCGGCGGAGGTCGCGGCGTCCCATCCGGACGGCGCGGACGCGGTGTTCACCGGCGACCGCGGCACGTCCGTCTCGGCGATGGCCGTGGCGTTCGAGCGGTTCCTCGCCGGACGCGGCGACGTGGCCGGGGTGCTCGGGCTCGGCGGCAGCGGCGGGACGGCGATCATCGCGCCCGCGCTGCGCGCGCTGCCCGTGGGCGTCCCGAAACTGCTGGTCAGCACGGTCGCGGCCGGGGACGTCGGGCCGTACGTCGGGGTCAGCGACCTGGCGATGATGCACTCGGTGACCGACGTCGCCGGGCTGAACCGGATCTCCCGGAAGGTCATCGGGAACGCCGCGCACGCGCTCGCCGGGATGGTCGCGCACCCGGTCCCGGACGCCGAGGACCGTCCCGCCGTCGCGCTGACCATGTTCGGCGTGACCACGCCGTGCGTGACCGCGGTCGCCGAGCGGCTCGCGGCCGACCACGACCCGCTGGTCTTCCACGCCGTCGGCACGGGCGGCCGGGCCATGGAGGCGCTGACCGGGGACGGCCTGATCAACGCCGTCCTGGACATCACCACGACCGAGATCTGCGACCTGATCGCGGGCGGCGTGTTCAGCGCGGGACCGGACCGGCTCGACGTGTTCGCGCGGGTGGACGTCCCGTACGTCGGGTCGTGCGGCGCGCTCGACATGGTGAACTTCGGCGCGCGCGACACCGTCCCCGAGCGGTACGCCGACCGGCTGTTCTACGAGCACAACGCGCAGGTCACGCTGATGCGCACCACCCCGGGCGAGTGCCGCGAGATCGCGGAGTTCATCGCCGCGAAGCTGAACGCCATGAAGGGCCCGGTGCGGTTCCTGCTGCCCGAGGGCGGCGTGTCCGCACTGGACGCGCCGGGCCTGCCGTTCTGGGACCCGGAGGCCGACCGCGTCCTGTTCGAGACCCTGGAGGCGCGGGTCGAGCAGACCGCGGACCGGCGGCTCGTCCGGTCGCCGCACAACATCAACGATCCCGAGTTCGCCGCCGCGCTCGTCGCGGCCTTCCAGGAGGTGTCCCGATGAGTTTCCCCCGCGCCGAGCTGGTCGAGCGCTTCACCGACATGGCCCGGCGCGGCGAGCCGATCGTCGGCGGCGGCGCCGGGACGGGCCTGTCGGCCAAGTGCGAGGAGGCCGGCGGCATCGACCTCATCGTCATCTACAACTCCGGCCGGTACCGGATGGCCGGGCGCGGCTCGCTCGCCGGGCTGCTCGCCTACGGGAACGCCAACGAGATCGTCCTGGAGATGGCCGCCGAGGTGCTGCCGGTCGTGGAGCGCACGCCGGTGCTCGCCGGGGTGAACGGCACCGACCCGTTCCTGCTGCGCGGCCCGTTCCTGGCGAGGCTGCGCGAGCTGGGGTTCTCCGGCATCCAGAACTTCCCGACGGTCGGCCTCATCGACGGCGTGTTCCGCGCCAACCTCGAGGAGACCGGCATGGGCTACGGCCTGGAGGTCGAGCTGGTCGAGGCCGCGCGCGCCGCCGACCTGCTGACCACGCCGTACGTGTTCTCCGCCGACGACGCGCGCGCGATGACCCGCGCCGGGGCGGACATCGTCGTGTGCCACATGGGCCTGACGACGGGCGGCGCGATCGGCGCGGAGACCGCCAAGACGCTGGACGACTGCGTCGAGCTCATCGACGCGTGGTCCGAGGCGGCGCTGAACGAGCGCGACGACGTCCTCGTCCTGTGCCACGGCGGCCCGATCTCCGAACCCGAGGACGCAGCGTACGTCCTCGAGCACGCCAAGAACTGCCATGGGTTCTACGGGGCGAGCAGCATGGAGCGGCTGCCGACCGAACGCGCCCTGACCGCGCAGACACGCGCGTTCAAGGCGCTGCGGGGCTGATGCGGGCTGACCGGCCCGCTGTCACGGCCGGGCGTCCAGTGGGCGTCCGGCCTTGACCGGGGAGGGTTCAGGGTTCGTCTTCAGCGATTCCTGACAATGGACATCCACCGGTGGCGGGGTTAGTTTTCCACCAGTGATCACGCAAGCCCACTGTCCTCCTTGACCTGGGAGCCGCGTGGACAACGACCCGGCCGCTCTCCTCCCCGCCCCCGTCCCCCCGCCTTCCGCCCCCGTCCCCCCGCCTTCCGTTCCCTTCCCCCCGCCTTCCGATTCGGTCCCCCCGCCTTCCGGTTCGGTCCCCCCGCCTTCGGGACCCGCCGTCCTGCCGTCCGATCCCGTCCGGGCGCTGGCCGGGCGGGCGGCGCTGGCGGACCCGCACCCGGTCTTCGACGGGCTCCGCGCGCACGACCCGGTCGCCTGGCACGAGGGCCTCGGCACCTGGCTGCTGACGCGGCACGCCGACTGCGCCAGGGTGCTGCGCGACGGCGCGCACTTCGGCGCCGACCCGCGCCGCGCGGGCGTCGACATGCCCCCGCAGGCCGTCAGCGTCCAGACGCTCGACCCGCCCGGGCACACCGCCGCGCGCCGCCCGCTCGTGGACGCGCTGCGCGAGCTGGACCGCGCCGAGGTCGCGCCGATGGTCGCCGGGCGCGCCCGCGCGCTCCTCGACGAGCTCGGCGGCCGGGACTCCTTCGACGTCGTGACCGAGTTCTGCGAGCCGCTCGCGGTGTCCACGATCTGCCGGTACCTGCGCGTCCCCGAACCGGACCCGGTGTGGTTCGCGCAGGTCGCCGAGACCGTCGCGGCCGGGATGGACGCCGGGGTGTTCCCGGACCGGCGCGAGCCGGCGATGGCGGCGCGGGCGGAACTGTCCGCGCTGACCGGCGCCTGGCTCGCCGACCCGCCGCCGGACGGGATCGTCCGGGCCGTCGCCGACGCGGTCCGGACGGGCGCCCTGGACGGCGCGGTCGCCGCGAACACCCTGCGGGTGCTGCTGCACGCCGGGTACACCTCGGCGAGCAAACTGCTGGCGCTCGCGACGGTGACGCTGCTGGAACGGCCCGGCGCGCTCGCCGCGTTCGCCGCCGACCCGTCCCCGCACGCCGTGGACGAGCTGGTGCGGTTCTGCTCGCCCGTCCAGGCGCTGGGCCGGGTGTGCGTCGCGCCCACCGAGCTCGGCGGCAGGCGGATCGAGCCGGGGCAGGACGTGACGCTCTTCCTCGGCGCGGCCAACCGCGACCCGGAGCGGTTCGACGACCCCCACGACCTGCGCTTCGACCGGCGTCCCAATCCGCATCTGGGGTTCGGCCGGGGCGCGCACTCCTGCCTCGGCGCGCCGTTCGCCGCCGTCCAGACGCGGGTGGCGCTCACCGTCCTCGCGGAGCGTTCCGCGTCCCCGCGCGCCCTCGGCGCGCCCGAGTACCGGGTCGCCCTGACCCTGCGCAGCCCCGCCCGGATGCGTGTCGCGCTGGGCTGAGCAGGGTCGGACGTCCCATCACCCATGAGGGAGTGAGAGAAGGGAGGACCCCATGAAGTACTGGCACTGATGAGCACCACATGAGGTTCGAGGGTTCGCGGCCGTCGTGCGACCGGCGGCCGCGAACGCCCTTCTTCCCACCGTCCAGCCTACGCAATCAGCACATCTCGTAGGGAGAATCGTGTCGAACGGTGCCGCCCCGACCGCCTTCAACGATCCGTACGCCTTCACCCCCGGCTACTACGATCTGTTCCGTGCGAGCGAGGACGCGCTGCCGTCGGTGTCGTTCTTCGCCGGCCTGACTCCCCCGGACGCGGACGCGCTGGAGATCGGGTCCGGCACCGGCCGTCTCGCCCTCGCGGTCGCCGGGCGGGCGCGCACCCTGACCTGCCTGGAACGGTCTCCCACGATGCGGGCCGTCCTCATCTCCAAGCTCGCGCAGCGCCCCGAAATGCGGAGCAAGGTGACGGTGCTCCAGGGCACCGCGCCGGGCTTCGACCTCGGCCGCGCCTTCGACTACGTGTACCTGGGCGGCGTGCTGGAGCACGTCCCGCCCGCCGAGCGGCCGGTGCTGTTCGCCGCGATCGCCGCGCACCTGAGGCCGGGCGGCCTGTGCGCGATGGACATGGTCCTGCGCATGCCCGCTCCGGACCTCGAGGAACGCGTCATGGACGAGCAGGTGCTCGGCGAGTGCCGGTACGTCCTGTCCGCCGAGGCGGAGCGGCTCGGCCCCGACCTGTCGCGGCTGCGGCAGACCTACCGGACGTACCTGCGCGGCGAGCTGATCGCGACCGAGCCGACCGAGCGGCTGCACAACATGCACCGGCCCGGGCCCGTCCTGAAGGACCTGGCCGACGCCGGGCTGCATCCGGCGGAGGGCGACGGGCTCGCGCAGGCGACGCCGCTCCCGGACGACCCGGGCGCCGTGGTGGTGCGGAAGGCCGCGCCATGACCGCCACCACCGTGCCCGGCGGAACGCGGGCGGCGCCGGTCCCGACGGCCGTCCCGCTCGACCGGGCGTACGACGCGGACCGGCTCGCGGCCGAGGTGGAGGCGCTGCGCGCGCTCACCTGGCGGGCGCAGCGCTCCTACGGCCAGGAGGGCCAGCGCGGGACGGCGGAGATCGACTGGCGGATCCTGCCGCTGCGCTCCCCCGGCGGCGACCCCGCGCGCACCGACCCGGGCGGCGCGGGACTCGTCCCGCACGCCGACACCCCGTACCTGGAGCGGACGCCGTACATCGCCGAGCTGCTCGCGGGCGTCCCGGCGCCGCTGCGGGCCGTCCGGCTGATGGCGCTCGGGCCCGGCGTCCGCTGCCACGAGCACCGGGACGGCAAGTGCGGCTACCCGTGGGGCGCGATGCGGCTGCACGTCCCGGTCGTCACCAACCCGGACGCCGTGGTGGTGATCGGCGGCGAGGAGCGGCACTGGGACGCCGGACGGCTCTGGTTCGGCGACTTCGACCGTCCCCACCACGTCCGCAACGGCGGGGACGCGCCGCGCGTCCACCTGGTGATCGACGTCGGGCTCACGCCGGAGCTGCTCGCGCTGTTCCCCGCCGCGTTCCGCGACCGGCTGCCCTGGCGGGACGTCCTGTACACGCGCTCCCCCAAGCCGCTCGGACCCGCCGACCTGACCGCGCTGACCTGCGCGTTCGACATGCCCGCCGCGTTCCCGGACTGGTCGGAGGACGACGACGGGACGCCGCGCCCCGACGTGCCCGGCTCGGTGCGCGCCGTGGACGGGCGGCTCTGCCTGTGCGGCGGGGACGGCGCGCCGCTGTTCGCGCTCGTCCACGTCGGGTCGGGCGAGTTCCGGTTCGAGGGCTGGACGGAGGAGCGCACCCTCCGCCTCGACCTCGACTCCGGCACGCCGTGCGCGCGGTACCGCGTGCGGTGCGGGACGTCGGTGACCGAGGCCGTCCGGCCCGCCCGCCCGCTCCAGGACCACCCCACCGAGAAAGGCGCCAGATGACCGCTGAGACCCCGCACAAGGAGTTCGACCTCCCCCGGGACTTCGCGCAGTGGCTCGACCCGTACTCGCTGCTCGCCGAGATGCGCGCCGAGTCCCCGGTCCACCGCGTGCGGATGCGCGGCAAGGTCGACGCCTGGGCGATCACGGGCTACGACGAGGCCCTGGCCGCGCTCAACGACGCCCGGTTCTCGGCCGACCTGGAGGCCGCGCCGCGCATCACCGCCGGGCTGCCGCCGGAGCGCCGCCGCAACGTCCTGATGGAGAGCCTGCTCGCCAGCGACCCGCCGGACCACAGCCGGATGCGCGGCATCGTCGCGAAGGCGTTCACCGCGCGCCGGGTCGCCGAGCTGGCCCCGCGCGTCCAGGAGACCGTGGACGACCTGCTCGACGCGTTCGCCGCCGACGGCCGCGGCGACCTGGTCGAGGGGCTCGCGCTGCCGCTGCCGATCGCGGTGATCTGCGAGCTGCTGGGCGTGCCGTTCGCGCGCGAGCGGTTCCGGAACTGGTCGGTGGGCCTGGCGATGCCGCCCGCCGACGGCGCGACCCTGGAACGGGCCGACGCCGCGCGCGCCGAGATGTCGGAGTTCTTCCTGGAGCAGATCGCGCTGAAGCGCGCCGCCCCCGGCGGCGACCTGCTCAGCGCCCTGGTCACCGCGCACGCCAACGAGGACGTCTCGGACGACGAGCTGGTCGGCCTGACGATCATGCTGTTCCTGTCCGGGCACGAGACCACGCTGTGCTTCCTCGCCAACGCCGTCGTCGCGCTCCTCACCCACCCCGAGCAGCTCGCGGCGCTCCGCGCCGACCCGGACCTGATCCCGCGCGCGGTGGACGAGCTGCTCCGCTACGACGGCCCGGTCGCGCGCGGCGTCGCCCGGTTCACGCTGGAGGACGTCCCGATCGGCGGCACGGTCATCCCGCGCGGCGAGATGGTGATCGTCGCGATCGGCGCGGCGAACCGCGACCCGGCCCGCTACCCCGACCCGGACGTCCTGGACGTGTTCCGGGAGAACAACCCGCAGCTCGGGTTCGGGCACGGGATCCACCACTGCCTCGGCGCGGCCCTGGCCCGGCTGGAGATCGTCACGGCGCTGGCGACGCTGCTGCGCCGGTTCCCGGACCTTGCGCTGGAGGTCCCGGTGAGCGATCTTCCCCGGCGTCCGGGGATGCTGCGCGGGCTGAAGCACGTCCCGGTCACCTTCACACCGGACCGGGCGCACTAGTCACCTCCGAATACACTCGGCCGGGTGAGCCATAGGAACACCAATGGGCCGCTCGATCTGGCGCAGCTGCGGACGTTCCTCGCCGTCTACCGCGCCGGGTCGCTGACGGCCGCCGCGCGCCTGGTCGGGCTGTCCCAGCCGACCGTGACGACGCAGCTGCGCGCCCTGGAGGAGCGCACCGGGCGGCAGCTGTTCGAGCGGCTGCCGCGCGGGGTGACGCCCACCCCGGCGGCCGACGACCTGGCCGCGCGGCTCGCCGGGCCGATGGACGCGCTGGAGGCCGTCGCCGGGGGCGGCGCCGCGGACGAGCCCGCGCCCGAGCCGCCGGTGCTGCTCGCCGGGCCCGCCGAGTTCCTGTCGGCGGCGGTCGTCCCGAGGCTCGGCCCGCTGACCGACCGGGGCGTCCGGCTGCGGATCGTCACGGGCGTCGCGGAGGACCTGCTCGCCGGGCTGCGCGCCGGACGGTTCGACCTGGTGGTGTCGACGATCCGCCCCCGCGGCCGGGCGCTGCTCGCCGAGCCGTTCGCGGACGAGACGTTCGTGCTGGTCGCCGCGCCGTCCTGGGCCGAGCGGATCGACCGGGAGCGGCTCGCGTCGGAGGGGCCGTCCGCGCTCTCCGGCGTCCCGCTGCTCTCCTACGCCGAGGACCTGCCGATCCTGCGCCGGTACTGGCGGCACGTCTTCGAGACCCGGCTCACCGCGGACCCCGCCGTGGTCGTCCCGGACCTGCGGGCGATCAAGGCCGCGGCCGTCGCGGGCCTCGGCGTGACCGTCCTGCCGCGCTACCTCTGCCACGCCGAGCTGACCGAGGGCACGCTGCTGCCGCTGCTCGACCCGGACGACCCGCCGATCAACACCGCGTTCCTCGTCCGGCGCGCCGGGGCGTTCCCGTCCCCGCACGTCGCGCTGGTCGCCGAGCACCTGCGGGAGATCGCCCACCTGGCCTGCTGACCCATCGGAATCCCAATGGACGGCATAGAACCGTCTATTGGTCGGGCCGAGAACACCCCGGCTACGCTCCGGTCCGGTGACCGAACCCCCGGTTCGGGCCCATCCTGATCCGAGACCATCCCTGGGAGCGCAGCCATGGCCAAGATCCTGTTCGTGATGACCGGCGCCGACCACTGGACCCTCGCGGACGGCACGAAGCACCCGACCGGCTTCTGGGCCGAGGAGGCCGCCGTCCCCTACGAGGCGTTCACCGAAGCGGGGCACACCGTCACCGTGGCCACGCCCGGCGGGGTCGTGCCGACCGTGGACGCGGGCAGCCTCAGCCCCGAGGCCAACGGCGGCCAGGCCGGCGCCGACCGGATCGCCACCGTCCTGAGGCGCGCGGAGTTCCAGAACCCCGTCACGTTGGAGGACGTCGACCTCTCCGGCTTCGACGCCGTCTTCTACCCCGGCGGACACGGCCCGATGGAGGACCTCGCGGTCGACGCCGACTCCGGACGCCTCCTCATCCGCGCCCTCGACGACGGCCTGCCGCTCGGCATCGTCTGCCACGCGCCCGCCGCGATGCTCGCCGCGACCAGGGCGGACGGCTCCAACGCGTTCGCCGGCCGCCGCGTCACCGCGTTCACCAACGCCGAGGAGACCCAGGCCGGGTTCGCCCCGCGCGCCAAGTGGCTCCTCCAGGACCGGCTCGTCGAGGCCGGGGTGGACTTCCGGGAGGGCGAGCCCTGGGCCCCGCACATCGAGACCGACCGCACCCTGGTCACCGGCCAGAACCCCGCCTCGGCGGCGCCTCTCGCCGCCGAGATGCTGAAGCAGCTGTAACTCTTGGAGATGCCCGCCATGCCTTTCACCAGCCGCGAATGGCGGCTCGTCGCCCGTCCGTCGGGCGAGCCGACCCCGTCCGACGTCGCCCTCACCACGGTGACCGTCCCCGATCCCGAAGCGGGGCAGGTCGTCGTCCGGAACGACTTCGTGTCCGTCGACCCGTACATGCGGGGGCGGATGAACGACGTCCCGTCCTACATCCCGCCGTTCGGGCTGGACGAGGCCATGACGGGCGCGGCGGTCGGCACCGTCGTCGCGTCCGGCGCGGCGGACGTCCCCGTCGGCACGTCCGTCACGCACTTCCTCGGCTGGCGCGAGTACGCCCTGCTGCCCGCGAAGGCCGTCCGCGCCGTGGACACCGCCCTCGCCCCGGCCCAGGCCTACCTCGGCGTCCTCGGCTCGACCGGCCTCACGGCCTACGCGGGCCTCACCGAGATCGCGCCGGTCAAGGCGGGCGACACGGTCTTCGTGTCGGGCGCGGCGGGCGCGGTCGGGTCGGTCGCCGGGCAGATCGCCCGGCGCCTCGGCGCGACCCGCGTGATCGGCTCGGCGGGCGGCCCCGAGAAGGTCCGCCACATCACCGGCACCTACAACTTCGACGCCGGAATCGACTACCGCGAGGGCAACCTCCCGGCCCAGCTCGCCGAGGCGGCCCCGGACGGCGTGGACGTCTACTTCGACAACGTCGGCGGCGACCACCTCGAGGCCGCCATCGGCGCGATGAACCCCTTCGGCCGCATCGCGCTGTGCGGCGCGATCTCCGCCTACAACGCCACCGACCTCCCACCGGCCCCGCGCAACCTGCCCCTGGCGATCGGCAAACGCCTCACCCTGCGCGGCCTCATCGTCAGCGACCACCTCAAACTGGCCCCCGAATACACCGCGCGGGCGGCGGGCTGGCTGAAGAACGGCTCGCTCGTCGCCGAGGAGACCGTGGTCGACGGCATCGACAACGCCTTCGAGGCCTTCCAGGCGATGATGCGCGGCGCCAACACCGGCAAGATGCTCGTCCGCCTCGTCCACGGCTGAGCGGCGACCGACGCGGCCGGGCTCTCGTCGAGGCCCAGCCGCTTCGCGGTTCCTACTGCCAGATCTCGGTGATGGGGGTGGCGGTGGCGGCGTTGCCGGCGTGGGTGGTGCCGTTCATGTCCTCCAGGGTGCGGAGGACGTTGTAGTGGGTGTACTTGGTCGCGTAGGCGCCGGGCTTGACGTGGGCGCCGTAGAAGATCGTGGCGATCTGGTTGCCGGATGAGCCGTTGTCCTCGTCGAAGGTGACGAGCAGGACGCTGTTGTGGGTCGTGGCCCACTGCGCGTAGGCGTCCAGGTGGGTCTTCAGCCAGGTGTCGCCTGTGGAGACCGAGCAGTCGTGCATGTCGTCGCACAGGTTCGGAATGACGAACGAGACGTTCGGCAGGGTCGTGTAGTCCGTCGGGAACTGGGCGAACGTGGAGCCGGTCGAGGCCGGGACGTTGGTGAACGAGAACCAGGGGTTGTGCTTGCGCGCGTACTTGCCCGCGCTGTTGGAGCAGGTCGTCGAGCCCTGCGACGGGAGGCCCTCGTTGTAGCTGGCCCAGGTCCGTCCCGCGGCCTGGAGCTCGGAGGCGAGGTTGGCGGTGGAGTAGGGGGAGCCGGGCGGGGGGCAGGTGTCGTCGGTGACGCCCTGCGTGGAGCCGGAGAACAGGTCGAAGTAGTTCGGCTGGCTCGGGTGGGTCAGGGCGTAGGACTGCGTGAGGTTGGCGCCGCCGTTGGCGAGGGACGTGAGGTACGGCGCGCTGGACGTGCCCACGACCTGCGAGTACGCGTGGTTCTCGAAGACCACGACCACGGTGTGGTCGGGCGTCGGAACCGTCCCTGCGTTCACGGGCGCGGCGTTCACGGGCGCGGCGGACAGGCCCGCCGCGCCTGTGAGGGCGAGCGCGCACGCCGCGAGGACGGCGCGGAGACGGCGCGGGACGGCGGCGGTGGGAGCACCTGACATGACGACCTCCGGGGGGAGAGATCCTGCCGGGACCGGGAGGCCCCGGCAGTCGTCATCTTCCCAACACACCCCAAAGCATGAGTCTCTGGCACACTCCGGACTCCGGAACGTCGTGTGAACGCGCGGCGTCAGTCGCCCTGAGGGGGCTGGCCGCCCGGGAAGCCCTGGCCGCCGCCGCCCTGGCCGCGGCGGCCGCCGAAACCGCCGCCCTCGTTGACGCTGGTCGCGGTCATGGAGCCGTCGCCGCCGGACGTCCCGCGGATGACGAGCATGGCGCCGGTCTTGAGGTCCTTGACCGTGCCGGTCTTGGTGACCTGGATCCGGGTCGAGCCGTTGGTCTTGACGGTGATCGTCTTCCCGTCGGCCGTCTTCAGGTAGAGGGTGTCGCCGTCGACCTTGGTGACGGTTCCGGCCGTCATCCCGCCCGCGCCGTTCTGGCCTCCGCCGGAGAAGCCTCCCCCTCCCCCGCCGCCACCGCCGTTGCGGAAGCCGCCGTAGCCGCCGCCGAAGCCGCGTCCGCCCTGGCCCGACGCGCGGGAGTCGGACGACCCGGACTTGCCGTCCGCCATCGCCTTGTGCGTGAAGATCCCGCCGACGAACCCGGCGACGACCAGGACGGCCGCGGCGAGGTAGAGCGTCGGGCCGCTCAGGCCCCGGCCGCTTGAGCCGCGGTCGGCAAGCTCCTTGCCCAGGTCGTCCTTGAACGGGGACGTCTCCAGCACCTCGGGCTGCGGCCGCGTCCCCGGCGCCGGGACCTGGGGCGGGACCTGGGGCGGGAGCGGCGTGGGGTCGGGAGTGTTGTCGGACATCGGACGCCTTTCGTTGGAGTCAGTCATGGCGCAGGGCCTCGATGGGACGGAGCCCCGCGGCGCGGTGGGCGGGGAGGCTGCCGAACAGCAGGCCGACGGCGACCGAGACGCCGAGCGCGAGGACGATCGAGGACGGCACCAGCACCGGTTTCACGCCGACGATGGTGAACCGGCTGCAGATCACGCCCGCGACGACGCCGAGCAGCCCGCCGAGCAGGCTGAGCACGGTCGCCTCGGCGACGAACTGGCCGAGGATCGCGCCGCGCGGCGCGCCGAGCGCCTTGCGGATGCCGATCTCGCGCGTCCGCTCGGTGACGGTGACGAGCATGATGTTGGTGATCCCGATGCCGCCGACGAGCAGGCTGATCGCCGCGACGGCGCCGAGCAGCACGGTGAACGTCCGGTTGGAGTCGGCCACCGCGGACTGGATGCCCGCCTGGCTGGTCACCTGGAAGTCGGCGGCGGCCGTCCCGGTGATGTCGTGCCGCTGGTCCAGCAGGTCGGTCACCTCGGCCTGCGCGCGGTCCACCAGGGACGCGTCGCGCGCCTCGACGAGGATCTGGGACAGCCCGCCGTAGGGCGCGAGCGTCCCGCGGACGGCCGTGATCGGCGCGATCACCACGCTGTCGGCGTCCTGGAACCCGGACGATCCGGACCCGCTCGCCTTCAGCACGCCGACCACCGTGAACTCCACGCCGGAGACGGTGAACCGCTGGCCGACGGGGTTCACCCCGGCGAACAGGTCGCGGGCGACGCTGCTGCCGATGACCGCGACGCGGGCGCCCTGGGCGACGTCGTCGTCGGTGAACGACGCGCCGCTCTGGACGCGCCGGTCGGCGGCCTCCAGGTAGGTCGGGGTCGTCCCGACGAACTGGCCGACGGACGTGCTGGACCCGCCGAACGTGACGGTCGACTGCTGCGCGTTGACGACCGGCGAGGCGCTCTTCACCGAAGGCGCGTTCACCTTGTCGACCAGCGCTTTCGCGTCGTCGGTGGTCAGGTCGCGGGCCTGGATGCGGGGGCCGGAGCCCTGGCCGCCGGAGCCAGCGCCTCCACCGCCTCGGAACCCGCCGCCGCCGAAGCCGCCGCCTCCGCCTCCGCCGAAGCGTCCGCCGCGTCCGGTCGTGGACTTGGTGACGGTGAGGGTGTTCGCGCCGAGCCGCTGGATGCTGTCACGGATCGCCTTGGACGAGCCGTTCCCGACCGCGACCAGGGTGATCACGGCGGCGACGCCGATGAGGATGCCGAGCGTGGTGAGCCCGGTGCGCATCTTGTTCGCGCCGAGCCCGCGCAGGGCGAACCGCAGGACCTCGAGGATCATCGGACGCCCTCCCGCAGTCCGCCGTGGGCGGGCGGCGGCGCGTCCACGGGCGCCCTCCGCAGGTCGCCCGCGACCCTGCCGTCCACGAGCCGGACGACCCGCTTGGCGTGCGCGGCGACCTCCTCCTCGTGCGTGATCACGACGAGCGTCCGGCCGGCCCGGCTGAGCCGGTCGAAGATGGCGAGGACGTCAGCGGTGGACGCGCTGTCCAGGGCGCCGGTCGGCTCGTCCGCGAGGAGCAGGGTCGGCGCGGTGACCAGGGCGCGGGCCACCGCGACCCGCTGCTGCTGCCCGCCGGACAGCTCGTTCGGCTCGTGCCGGACGCGGTCGGCGAGGCCGACCTCGGTGAGCGCGGCGAGGGCGCGGCGGCGGCGCTCGTCCCGGCGCACCCCGCCGTAGGCGAGCGGCAGTTCGACGTTCGCCAGGGCGGACATGCGCGGGATGAGGTTGAACGACTGGAACACGAACCCGATCCGGCGGTTCCGCAGGATCGCCAGGCGTCGCTCGTCGAGGCCGCCGACGTCCAGGCCGTCGAGCCGGTACCGTCCGCCGGACGGGACGTCCAGGCAGCCGATGATGTTCATGAGCGTGGACTTGCCGGACCCGGACGCGCCCATCACCGCGACGTAGTCGCCGCGTTCGACGGTCAGGGTGACGCCGCGCAGGGCGTGCACGGCGGTGGTGGCATCCCCCGTGCCGTACACCTTCGTGACGTCGCGAAGGTCCAGGACGGGCGCCGCCGGGCCGCCCGGCCCGGTGGTCAGCGCGCTGGTGGCGGTCACCGGCGTCCTCCTCCGCCGCTGCCGCCGCCGAAGCCTCCGCCGCCGCCGGGGAAGCCGCCGGGCGCTCCCCCGCCCGGGAAGCCGCCCTGCCTGCCGCCCGTGCCGGACGCGGGGGCCGCCGACACGACGACGACCTGGTCGCCCTCGCGGAGCCCGGACGTGATCACGGTGCCCTGGTTGCCGCGCAGGCCGGTCTTGACCGTCCGGGGGACCTGCCTGCCGTTCTCCATGACGGTGACCGTGCTGACCCCGTTGACCGTCCGGACGGCCGCGCTCGGGACGTACAGCGCGTTGTCGGCGCTGCCGGTGGTGACCTCGACCGTGGAGGTCTGCCCGATGCGCACCCCGGACGGGACGTCGTCGAGGGCGGCCGTCACGGCGAACGTCACGACGTTGTTGCTGGTCGTGGGGGTGGTCGCGATCTGGGCGATCGTCCCGGACGCGGTCTTGCCGGTCAGCGCGTCGAAGCCGACCGTCACGTCCTGGCCGACCTTCAGCTTGGCCGAGTCGGCCTCGGTGAAGTCGGCGACGACCTCCAGCGACCTGGTGTCGATCAGGGTCACGAAACCCGAAGAGGACCCGGACGACCCGCCGGAGCCGCCGCTGCCCGACGACCCGCTCCCCCCGGAACCCCCGGACCCGCCGGAGGAGCCGCCCGAGCCGCCCGAGCCTCCGCCGGACGTCCCTCCCGACGTCCCGCCGGACGAGGACGAGCCGCCGCTCACGGTGTCACCGACGCTGCCGTTGACCTCGGTCACCGTCCCGCTGAAGGGGGCCTTGAGGACGGTGGCGGACAGGCGGTCCTCGGCGGCGCGGTAGCTCTGCTTGGCCTGGACCCAGGCCGAGTACGCCTTGGCGTACTGCGCGCTCGCGGTGTCCGTGGACGCCTTGCTGAGCGTGGTGGCCGCGGCGTTCAGGGTGAGCCGCGCGGCCTGGAGGGTCTCCAGCGCGTCGGTCTGGTCGAGCCGGGCGAGCTCGTCGCCCTTGGCGACCTTGTGCCCGGCCCGCGCGTACAGGTGCCGGACGGTGCCGGACGTGCCGAAGTCCAGCGACTTCTGCTGGGTGCTGGCCACCGAGCCGGACGCGGACACGGTCGCCTCGACGGTGCCGCGGGCGACCGTGGTCAGGCGTTCCCGCGTCTGCGAGGCTCCCGCGCCGTTGTCGGCGAGAGAGAAGTAGGCGATCCCGGCCCCGCCCGCCAGCAGCACCACGAGCGTGCCGTTGACCAGGAGGGTCCGGCGCTTGAGCGACAGATCCATGGGCGGCAAGGCTGGCGGTGCGATCTTGCCGGTCGATGATCCGAACATGAGAATTCAATGAGGACGAGCGCGCTGACCAGCGAGGTCGCCTTCCGGGAAGAAATAGACAGCCCAAACTGTTCATTTGGAGGTGTACAGTCTGGGCTGTCTATTTGGGGAAGGGGGCCCATGGGCGCGCGCGCATCCGCCGCCGGGCGCGACGGCTTCGACCGCAGGCTGATCGCCCCGATGGTCCTGGGTTCGGTGCTGAACCCCGTCAACTCCTCGATGCTGGCCGTCGCGCTGATCCCGATCGGCCGCGCCTTCGACGCCTCGCCCGCCCAGACGGCGTGGCTGGTCACCGGCCTGTACCTGGCGACCGCGATCGGGCAGCCGGTGATCGGGCGGCTCGTCGACGCGTTCGGCGCGCGTCCGCTCTACCTCGCCGGGACGGCCCTGGTCGGCGTCGCCGGGGTCGTCGGCGCGCTCGCGCCCGGCCTCGGCGTCCTCGTCCTGTCACGGGTGCTGCTCGGCTTCGGCACGTCGGCGGCGTTCCCGGCGTCCATGGCTCTGCTGCGCGCCGAATCCGACCGGACGGGACTGACCAGCCCGGCCGGAGTCCTCGCGGCCCTGTCGGCGTCCGCGCAGGTCATCTCGGTCGTCGGGCCGACGCTCGGCGGACTGCTGATCGGCCTCGGCGGCTGGCAGCTGATCTTCACCATCAACGTCCCGCTGTCGGTCGCGTGCCTGGTGCTCGGCATGCTGTGGCTGCCGCGCCCGCCGCGCACCGCGGGCGGCGTCGGCCCGGCGCTCCGAAAGATCGACCTTCCGGGCATCGCGCTGTTCGCGGTGACGCTCACCGCGTTCATGTTCTTCCTCATGCGCCCGCGCGTCGGCAGCTGGTACCTGCTCGCCGTCGCGGCCGTGGTCGGGACGGTGTTCGCGGTGCGCGAGCTGCGTTCCGGCGATCCGTTCATCGACCTGCGCGTGCTGCGCGGGAACGGTCCGCTGCTGGCGACCTACCTCCGGCAGTTCCTCGCGTTCACGACGTCCTACGCCTTCCTGTACGGGTACACACAGTGGCTCGAGGAGGGACGCGGGCTGTCGTCGACGTCCGCCGGACTGCTCCTGCTCCCGCTGTCGCTCGCCGCGATCGGGGTCACCGCCCTCACCGGACGGAACCCCGAGGTGCACCGCAAGCTGCTGGTCGGGTCGGTCGTGCAGGTGGCCGGGGTGTCGGCGCTGCTGTTCGTCCACGTGTCCAGCCCGGTCTGGGTGCTGATCGCGATCGGCGCCGTCATCGGCGTCCCGCAGGGGCTGACGGGCCTCGCCAACCAGAACGCCCTCTACGCGCAGGCCGACCCGGAGCGCATGGGATCGTCCGCCGGGCTGCTGCGCACGTTCATGTACCTCGGCGCGCTGGCCGCGTCGGCGGCGAACGCCGCGGTCTTCCCGCACGGCGCGACGACCACGGGCCTGCACCGCATGGCCTGGCTGCTGGTCGCGACCGCCGTGCTGTTCCTGGTCACCACGCTCGCCGACCGCTCCCTCCCGCACATCGGCCGCGCCGAGGGGAACGCCTCACCCGCGAACAAGGCGTCCGCGGGCAAGACGTCCGGGGGTCGGGCGTCCGAGGAGGATCCGCCCGGCGGGGGCGACGTCACGGCCGGGGAACCGACCCGGCACTGAGCCGGTGCAGGCCCGCGCGGACGCGCTCGGGCGACATGGCGCGGGCGTCCGTCAGGTAGTCGATCACGTCGGCGCGGAGCGCGGTGAACACGGCGTGCGCGAGGTAGTCGGCGTCGTCGCCGGGGTGGACCGCGGCGAGGCGGCGGGCCAGCTCGGCGACCCAGAACCGGCTGGCGTCGTTGGCGTAGTAGGCGTCCGGGCCGAGATGCTCCAGGGCGCGGATGAGGCCCCGGTTGGCCCAGACGAAGTCGAGCAGCGCGTCAAGGTACCGGTGCAGGGACGCGCCCGGCTCGCCGCCGGGGCCGAGCGGCGGCGGGCCGGACTCGACGGCCTCGCGCAGCGCCCGGACGCGCGGCTCCAGGACGGCCTGGACCAGGCCCGTCCGGTCGCCGAAGCGGCGGAACACGGTGCCCTTGCCGACCCCGGCGGCCGCGGCGACGTCGTTGAGCGACACCGAGCCGGCGTCCCGGTGGTCGAACAGCCCGGCCGCGGCCGCGAGGATCGCCTCCCGGTTGCGCGCGGCGTCCGCCCGTTCGGGTCTGCCCACCACTCCCCCTTGCCTATCCGGACCGTGGGTCCGTATCGTACCGGGCCAGTATCCGGACCGCCGGTCCGGTTCATCGTTCCCGGGAGACGTGTCATGGAACAGCAGACGGATCCGCGAGCCGCGGCGGCTCAGGCGATCAGGGACCTCCGGGCCGCGCCGGTCCCGCCGTATGAGGAGGGGAAGCCGGCCGGGCGGGTCGTCGCCGTGCCCGGACGCCGCAGCGGCGAGCCCCGGCCGTTCGGCATCAACGTGACGATGCTCGACGGGCGCCTGTACCTGTGCTCGGCGATCCGCGGGCGCGACTGGGTGCGCAACCTCGACGCCGCCGGAGCGTGCAGCGTCGAGCGCGACGCCCCGGACGGCACGGACGCCCGCTACACCGCCACCCTGGTCGAGGGGCTCGAGGCGGCGCGCGTGCTGGCCGCCTACCTGCCCCAGACCGGGTACGCCGACCCGGAACTGCCGTTCGCGCTGGACGCCACGGTCGAGGAGATCGTTCCGCACACGGCGTCCACGACGGTGTTCCGGCTGGACCCCGTCCCCGCCTGACACCGGCGTCCCGGGCCGCACCCCCAAATCGTGATCTTCCTGCAGCACAATCGCCGGTGAGGCGAGCGAAGGGGCGGCGGGGACGATGATCGAGGCCATCGGGCCGGTGCGGGCGCTGGTCGGCGAGGCACCCGTGTGGGACGGCGGGCGCCTGCTCTGGGTGGACGTCCCGGGCGGGCACGTCCACCGCACCGACCTCGCGAGCGGGGACACCGAGACGACCGCCCTCGGGCCGCCCGTGTCGTTCGTCTGGCCGACGCCCGGCGGAACGCTCGCCGCGCGCGGCCTCGACCTCCTGCTCGACGGCCGGACGGTCGCGACCGTCCCGGCGGGCCCCGGCGAGGACCGCTGCAACGACGGCGTCGTGGACGGCGAGGGCCGCGTCTGGATCGGGACGATGGGCTCCCCCGGCGCGGCCCGCCTCTACCGCCTCGATCCCTCCGGCGGCGGTCCCACGCCGGTCCTGGACGGCCTGACCGTCTCCAACGGCATCCGGTTCAGCCCGGACGGCACGCGCCTCTACCTCGTCGACACCCCGACCGGACGCGTCGACGTCCTCGACGTCGACCCGTCCGGCGGACTCTCCGGACGCCGCGTCTTCGCCGAGATCCCCGGCCCCGGAAAACCGGACGGGATCGCCGTGGACGACGACGGCCGGGTCTGGGTCGCGGTCTGGAACGGCGGCGCCGTCCTCGCCCACACCCCGGACGGCGTCCTCTCCGAACGCGTCGACCTCCCCGTCGCGTACCCGACGAGCTGCGCGTTCGTCGGGAAGCGGCTGCTGGTGACCACCGCGTCGCGCCCGCTCGGCGACCAGGCCGGACCGCTCGACGGCGCGCTGCTGGAGGTCGTCCGGTGACCGACACCGGTGCCCTCCACCCCGTTCAGGACGGGAGCGGCGGCTCTACCATGGGCGGTGGATCCGGCGTGGGCGGTATGGGCGGGGGTTCGGGCATGGGCGGACGGGTGATAGCGGTCCTGCGGGGATCGGACGGCCGGTTCCTGCTCCCCGCCTCGCGCGTGCTGATGGACGCCGGCCTCCGCCTGGAGGTCCAGCTGCCCACGCCCGGCGCGCTCGACGTGATCGAGGCCCTGGACGGCGCGGGCGCGGGCACCGTCATCACCCGCTCCGACGCCGCCGACGCGATCGCCGCCGGGGCGTCCTTCCTGGTCACGCCCGGTGTCATGACCGACGCCATCCGGTACGGCACCGACCACGGCGTCCCGGTCTACGCGGGCGCGCTCACACCGACCGAGGTCTGGGACGCGCATCGCGCCGGGGCGACCTTCGTCAAGGTCTTCCCGGCGGCCAGCGTCGGCCCCGGCTACATCTCGGCGCTGCGCCAGCCGTTCCCGGAGCCGAAGTACGTCGCGGTGGGCGGGATCAAGCTCGCGCAGGCCCCCGAGTACCTGGCCGCCGGAGCCGTCGCCGTCGGCGCGGACGCGCCGCTGGTCGGGGACGTCCTCACCAGCGGCGACCTCGACGGCCTGCGCGACCGCGCGCTCGCCTGGGCCGTCCTCTGACCCTGGGGAGCGCTTCCCGGTTTCGGCAACGAGGATTGCCGTCCCCTGAGCCGCGAGATCAGCCTGGATCGCACGTCGGTCACCGCGATCCAGGAGAACGCCCATGCACTCCCCCAGTTCCGGCCCCGAGGCCGCCGCTTCCCGCGCCGGGGACCGTCCCCCGGCGCGGGCGGCCGCCCCGCGAGCCCTTCCGCCGCCCGTCTACCTGCTGGCGTTCAGCCTGTTCGGCATGGGCAGCGCGGAGTTCCTGGTCGCCGGGGTCCTGCCCGACATCGCGGCCGACCTGCGGATCTCCCTGCCGTCCGCCGGATGGCTCATCTCCACGTTCGCGATCGGCGTCGTCCTCGGCGGGCCGCCCCTCGCCGTCCTGACACTGCGGTGGCCCCGCCGGACGACGCTCGTGGCCACCCAGGTCCTCTTCGCCGCGGGCCTCGCGGCCGGGCTGCTGACCAGCAGTCACCCCCTGCTCCTCGTGACGCGGTTCGTGTGCGGGCTCGCCTACGCCGGGTACTTCGCGGTCGCGACGGTCACCGCGATCGGGCTCGTCCCGCCCGAGCGGACGGCCCGCGCGTCCGGCGTCGTCGTCAGCGGGCTCAGCCTCGCGATGGTCCTCGGCGGACCGGCCGGGGCGCTGCTCGGCCACTTCACCGGCTGGCGCGGAGGGTTCTGGGCCGTCGTCGCCCTCACCTGCGCGGGCGCCGTCCTGACCCTGGCCGCCGTTCCCGAGACCGGGACGGGCGGCGCGCCGAGCGTCCGCCGCGAACTGCGCACGATGCGGCGTCCGCGGCTGTGGCTCGTGTTCGCCGCCACGCTGCTGAGCACCGCCGCCTACATGATCACCTACAACTACCTGGCGGCCCTGCTGAGGGACGTCACCGGACTCGCGGACGTGTGGGTCCCGGCCGTCCTGACGCTGTTCGGGGTGGGCGCCTTCCTCGGGATCTCGTGGGGAGGGCGGATCTCCGACGGACGGCCGCACCGCGCCCTCCTCGCGGGAGCGTTCGGCATCGCGCTGGTCTCCGCCCTGCTCGCGTCGTTCGCCGAACACGCGGCCGTCGCCGTCCCGCTGGTGCTGCTCCTCGGCGTCGCCGGTTTCGTCCTGAACCCGGCCCTCTACGGACGCGTGTTCACCCTCGCGTCGCAGGCGCCGACGCTGGCCGGGGCCACGACCGTCTCCATGTTCCAGCTCGGCATCAGCCTCGTGCCGCCGCTCGCGGGCGCCGCCCTGAACGCGGGCGGCGGCCTCACCTCCCTCCCCTGGATCGGCGCGGCCCTCGCACTGCTCACCGTCCCCGTGGCGCTGCTCGACCGGCCGAAACACCGATCTTCCGGACAGAGCACCGCCGAGTGACTACGCTCGAACGCCCGTTCTAAGCCGGTGTCCTGCCCCGGGAACCGTCCCCCACCAGCGGAAGCGAGCACCCCCGATGTCGCGTGCGAAGGAGTTCCACGGCCTGCCCGTGGCCGGCTTCTACCCGGACCAGGGCGGTGCGGTCGCCGCGGCGGAGTCCGCCTGGTGCCTGAACGCCGACTACTCCGACTCCTCCGGTCTCGCCGAGGTCTTCGCGTCCTTCTTCGACAGGGCCGACAGCACCCAGGTGACCGCCCTGCTCCTCGGCCACATCGGGTACGACGCCCCGACCGCCGCCGAGGTCCTGATGGACGTCGCCGACCGCCTCCCCGCACTGCGGGCCCTCTCCCTCGGCCACGAACAGGACTTCTGCGGGATGGAGGCGTCCGGCGACTTCACGCCCGTCCTCGAACGCTTCCCGCGGCTCGAACGGCTCGACGTCCGAGGACGCCACGACCTGGAGTTCCGGCCCGTCCGGCACGGGACGCTGAAGACCCTGCGGGTGGAGTCGTGCAACCTCCCGGGCGACGTCATGCGCGCGATCGCCGACAGCGACCTGCCCGCCCTGGAACGCCTCGACGTCTGGCTCGGCGTCGACGACCCCGAGGGCGACGTCGCCGACGAGACCGACCTGGGCGCCGTCCTGACGGGTGAACGGCTCCCCTCGCTGCGCGCCCTCGCCCTGGAGAACAGCGGCAGGCAGGACGAGATCGCCGAGGAGGTCGCGACCGCCCCGGTCGTGGCCCGGCTGCGCCGCCTGAGCCTGGCCCGGGGCACCTTCAGCGACCAAGGCGCGGAGGCTCTTCTTTCCGGCCAGCCCCTCACCCACCTCGAACACCTCGATCTCCACCACCACTACCTCTCGGACACCGAGATGGACCGCCTCCAAGCCGCCCTCCCCACCACCGAGGTCGACCTCGGCGGAGGACGCGGCGAATGGCACGGCCCCTTCGACGAGGAGGTCTTCAACCTGGTCGAAGACGGCCGCGACTTCTGACCTGGAGGAGTCAGACGACGCGGAAGCGTTCGGCGACGACGAGGGTGGTGTCGTCGATGACCGGGGTGTGGCCCAGGAACTCGGCCACGCCCTCGCTCTGGAAGAACGCCTCGTGGGCCGTGCGCCACTCGGCGGCGTCGGCGTAGCCGCGGCCCTCGGCGACCGCGAAGTCGTCGTCGATGTCCTTCATGGGGACGGTCCGGACCTCGGTGAGCTCGATGGTCACGGCCGGGAGGCCGTCCGAGTCGAGCACCGCGAACCTCTGGCCGACCTCCGGCACCGGCTCCCCGGCGTGCTCGTAGATCTCCAGGAGTCCGGTCAGCGCGGTCTTCCGTCCCTCTTCGATCGCCGCCACGCCGCTGTCGCGCTCCGGCCCGGGGAAGGCGAGTTCGAGCGTCGGGAGCTCCTCGTTGTCCATCATGGAAGCGTACGAAGCCCCCGGCTCGGAGATCAACTTCGCGGGTGGTGCGGCTAGAGTGCGCGCGTGGCTCTGAAGGTTCTTGCGGTGGGTGTCGAGCAGGTCCGGGCGATGGTGCGGATCGCCGACACGGCGTGGACGGATGACGGGGTCCACGAGGCGCTCGCCGCGTCCGGGTGGCTGCCGGAGGGGCGGAGGATCGACCGGGGGCCCGGCGGCGGCCTCGAGTTCGGGGGCACCCTGGACATCGGGAACGACCGGGAGCTGGAGCTCGGCTCGGCGCCGCCCGGTCCGCGCGCGTTCGTCGCGATGCCGTTCGCGCTGCTCTGGCCCCCGATCAACGCGGACGACACGGACGACACGGACGACACGGACGACGACGGGGACGAGGACGACCTCGACGGGGAGTATCCCGACGTCTGGGAGCGGCGGCCGGACGCCGGGCCCGCCGAGTTCGAGGCCGAGTTCCTGCGGGTCCGGGCGCTGCTCGAAGACCTGGTCGGGCCGCCCTCGCACGTCCACGGGAGCGTCGCCTCAGGGGTGCGCTGGGACGTCTGGGAGCGGGGAGACACCGTCCTGACCCTGTACGCGCAGGATGACATCCCCTCCTACTCGCACTACGACCGCCTCGCGCTCGCCGTCTGGACCGCCGACGGCTGGACCCCACCCGAGTAGGGCTGGGGGTCAGTTCAGGGAGAGGGCGATGCCGCTGCCGATGCCCAGGACGAGGGTCAGTGCGGTGGCCGTGTAGGCGACGAGGGCCGCCGGACGGGACACCGTTGGGGGTTCGTGTTCGGCGCGGCCATAGGCCGGGACGATCCAGCGGAGGTAGTAGAAGACGCTGGCCACCGTGTTGACGGCCGCCACCACGGCCAGCCACGTGTAGTGGCCCTCGACCGCCGCGCCCAGCATGAGGACCTTCCCGACGAACACGGCCGTCGGCGGCGTCCCGATCAGGCCGAGAAGGCAGATGACCAGCGACAACGCCAGCAGGGGCGAGCGGCGCGCGAGGCCCCGGTAGTCGCCGATCCGGTCGCGTCCCACGGCGACGACGACGGCGAAGGCGCCCAGGTTCGTCAGCGCGTAGGCGGCGACGTAGTAGAGCAGGGCGGGCTCGGCGAGGTCGGTGCGTCCGGCCACGGCGACCGGGACGAGCAGGTAGCCCGCCTGGCTGATGGTCGAGTAGGCCAGGAGGCGGCGGACGTTGTCCTGCCCGAAGGCCGCGAGGTTGCCCAGCGTCATGGTCGCGGCCGCGATGAGGGCGATCGTCAGGGCCCACGAGTGCGGCATGACCTCCGCGCCCAGGCGGAAAAGGGCCGCGAAGGCCCCGATCTTCGGGACGGTGGTGACCAGCGTGGCCACGACCGGGGGCGCGCCCTCCGTGACGTCCGGGACCCAGAAGTGGGCCGGGACCGCGCCCGCCTTGAACAGCAGGCCCGCGACCAGCAGGATCACGCCGACCGTGACGGCCGGGCCGGACGGCAGGCCGAGCGCCAGGGTCTCGTAGGACGTGCCGCGCCCGAGGCCGTAGAGCAGGGTCACGCCGGTGAGCATGAACAGGCCGAGCAGCGCGCCCATGAGGTAGTACTTCAGCGCGGACTCGGCGCCCTTGCCGTCCTTCCCGAAACCGGCGAGCGCGTAGGCGGGGATGCTCGCCAGCAGGTACGCCGCGACCAGGACCAGCAGGTCGGACGCCGCGCCCAGGGCGATCGTCCCGAGGGCCGTGAACACCGTCAGCACATGGAACTCGGTCTCGCGGCGGTGCCCGCGCATCGGCGCGAACCCCAGCGCGAGGACCAGCAGCGTGGAACCCAGCACGGTCAGGCGCGTGACGTGCGTGACCGGGTCGAGCATGAACGCGTCGAACGTCATCACCCGCGGCCCCGAGACGGCGAACGCGGCGGCGACCAGCCCGGCGAGGACGCCCGCCGCGCAGACCAGCGCGGCGATCCACTGCCGCCGGCGCGGGACGAACATGCCGGTCAGCAGGCCGAGGACGGCGCCGAACAGCGTGAGGAGCTCCGGCAGCAGGTCGGCCGGGTTCTCGCGCATCATCGGGTTCATCGGCCGACCAGCGCGATCACGGCCGACGACACCGGCTCGACCAGGTCCAGCAGGAACCGCGGCGCGACCCCGATGACCAGCGCGAGCGCCAGCAGCGGGACGATCGCGGCCCGCTCGGCCGCGCCGACGTCGGTGACCCGCGCGGTCAGCGTTCCGGGCGTCCCCAGCAGGACGCGCTGGAGCAGCCGCAGGAACAGCGCCGCCGTGATCAGCACGCCCAGGACCGCGATCCCGCCCGCGATCGCCGCGCCGGTCGTCCCGGCGCCGATGACGCCGGTGAAGATCTGGAACTCGGCGATGAACCCGGACAGTCCGGGCAGGCCGAGGGACCCGAAGGACGCGACGGCGAGCAGCCCGGCGAAGACCGGGGCGACCCGCGCGACACCGCCGTACTCGTCCATGTCGTAGGACGCGGTGCGCTCGTACAGGACGCCGCAGAGCAGGAACAGCGCGCCCGTGAGCAGGCCGTGGCTGACCATCTGCGTGACCGCGCCCGTCACGGCCAGCCGCCGCGCCGCCTCGTCCCCGGCGAGCCCGGCCGCGCCGACCGCGAGGACGATGTAGCCCATGTGGTTGACCGACGTGTAGGCGATCAGCCGCTTGAGGTCGCGCTGGGCGAGGGCGACGAGCGCCCCGTAGACGACGCTCACGACACCGACGATCACGATGACCCACGCGTAGGTCCGCCAGGCCTCCGGGAGCATCGGCATCGCGATCCGGACGAACCCGTACGTGCCCATCTTCAGCAGGACGCCCGCGAGGATCGCCGACCCGGCGGCGGGCGCGTCGGTGTGCGCGGGCGGCAGCCAGGTGTGGAACGGGACGGTCGGGGTCTTCACCGCGAGCCCGACGACGATCGCGAGCAGCACCAGCCCGGCGAGTCCGGGCGAGTCGGCCAGCGGCGGGTTCCGGGTCAGCTCGACCATGTCGAACGTCTTCGGGGACGACCCGAGGTACAGGCCGATGAAGCCCAGCAGCAGCACCAGCGACCCGAAGAAGGTGTACAGGAAGAACCGCAGCGCGGACCGCAGCCGGTCGCCGTGCCCCCAGCCCGCGATGACGAAGTACATCGCGACGATCGACAGGTCGAAGAAGACGAAGAACAGCAGCAGGTCCAGGGCCGCGAACAGCCCGAGGCTGACGGTCTCCAGGAACAGGAACAGGGCCGCGAACGTCCTCGCGCGGCGCGCCTGCCTCAGCGAGTACACCGCGCAGCACAGGAACAGCAGCGTGGTGAGCGCGAGCAGCGGCAGCGACAGGCCGTCCACGCCGAGGTGGTAGCCGGCCCGGACGGACGGGATCCAGCGCGCGTTCGTCTCGTAGCCGATGCCGGGACCGTCGTAACGGGCCCACAGCGCGACGACGATCGCGAGGTCCGCCGCGGACGCGACGATCCACGTCCAGACGGAGGCCCGGTCGCCCAGGCGCAGCAGGTACAGCGCGAGCGCGGCGGCCAGCGGGAGGAAGATCACCAGGGAGAGCACGGTCACCCGACCAGAACGACGACGAGGGTCAACACGAGGAGGAGCACGGCGGCCTGGGCGTAGTAGGTGTGCACCTGGCCGGTCTGCGGACGGCGGGCGAGGACGGCCAGCCGCCGGACGGATCGCCCGAGGCCGTCCACCAGGCCGTCCACGGGGAACTCCACACGCCGGGACGCCAGGGTGGCGGCGGCGCGCCCGCCGGCGGCGACCGCGCGGACGGCGCCGTCCAGCACGCGGTCGTCGAACCGGGCCAGCGCCCCGGCGAGCGCGAGCACCGGCCGCGCCACGAGCCGGTCGGCGGCCTGGCCCAGGTAGAACCAGTTCCGGGCGGCCGCGAACGCGGGGAGGTTCACGCGGCGGGACGCCACGACCCCGGCCACCAGCACGGCGAGCCCGCCGGAGAGCGCGAGTTCGAGCGCGGTCGGGCCGTCCTCACCGGACGCGCCGAGCAGCCGCTGCCACGGCCCGAGGACGCCCGGCAGGGCGACGACCCCGAACCCCGCGCCGACGGCGGCGAGGACGGGCATCGGCAGCTTCTCGGCCAGGCCGACATGCCGGGTGCCGGGCTGCTCGGTGTCGTCCCTGGTCAGGGCATCCCTCGGATGCCAGACCGCCACGATCATCCGCACCGAGTAGGCCGCCGCGAGGACACCGCCCGCCAGCCCGACCGCCTGCAACGGCACCGGCGCGGACGCCAGCACGACGTCCTTCGTCACCCACAGCGACAGCGGCGGAAGCCCGGCGAGCGCGAGCGCGCCCACGCCGAACGTGACGCCGACCAGCCGGAACCGGCGCGCCGCGCCGTGCAGCTCGGCGAGGTCCTTGGTGCCGAGCGCCGTCAGGAACGCCCCCGCCCCCAGGAAGAGCAGGCACTTCACCGCAGCGTGCGCGACGAGCTGCGCCGTCCCGCCCGCGACCGAGCCGACGCCCGCGGCGAGCACCATGAACCCGATCTGCGCGCACGTCGACGCCGCGAGCAACTGCTTCAGGTCACGCTGCGCGACGGCGACCGCGCCCATCACCAGCGCCGTCAGCGCACCGGCCCATGCGACCAGCGTCCCCGCCCACCCGGCCGCCTCCAGCAGCGGATGGACGCGGAGCAGCAGGTACGCCCCGGCCGCGACCATCGTCGCCGAGTGCAGCAGCGCCGACACCGGGCTCGGACCCGCCATCGCCCGCGACAACCAGAACGAGAACGGCAGCTGCGCCGACTTCCCGAGCGCCGCCACGACGATCCCGGCCGCGACCAGGTCCCGCCAGGGGGACGCCGCGCCCGCCAGCGCGTCCAGCGAGAGCGAGTGCGTGCCCGCGACCGCGCAACCCGCCGCGAAGTACAGCCCCAGGTCACCGGCGCGCGTGGTCAGGAACGCGACGTTCGCCGAATCCACGCGCTCGCCGTCCTGCCACCAGAACCCGATCAGGGCGTAGGACATCGCGCCCATGACCTCCCAGGCCATGAGCAGCACCGCGAGATCCTTCGCCGTGACCGTCACGAGCATCGCCGCGGCGAACACCAGCATCAGGCCGAAGAACCGGGCGCGCGCCTCGTCCGGGCCCATGTCCCCGGCCGCGAACACCAGCACGGCGAGGGCCGCGGACGCCACGGTCACCACGAGGACCGCCGACAGGCCGTCCACCGCCATGCCCGCCGGGAGACCGGCGAACAGGGGGAACGACACGTCCGGACGTCCGACGGCCGCGGCCACGGCGAGGCCGAGCGTCCCCACCCCGGCGAGGACGGCCAGCACCGGAGCGACCCGGTCGGCGCGGCGTCCGGCCAGCAGGAGCAGCGCGCCCACCAGCAGCGGCAGCGCGGGCAGGGCCCAGGCGACGGCGCTCATCCCTTGAGTTCCGATGCGTCGTCGGTGACGTCCACGTCACGCGCCCGGAACAACGCCGTCGCGACCGCGAACCCCATCGCCATCTCCAGCGCCATCACCGTCACCGCGACCAGCACCAGCACCTGCCCGTCCGCCGAGCCGGGCGCCACGTAGAACCAGAACGCCCCACCGGCCACGACGAGCCCGTTCACCATGAGCTCGAGCCCCATCATCAGCATCACGATCGACTGCTGTGACAACGCCCCGTACAACCCGACCGAGAACAACCCGGCCGCCAACACCAAGAACGCCTGAAGCGTCACCCCGCACCCCCAGCAAGCCCATGCCCACCATGCGCCCCATGCCCGGCCTCGCCGTGCATGCCATGCCCGGCCTCGCCGTGCGCGTCCCGCGCGGCGGCCTCGTGGGCGGCGTGCCCTCCATGCTCATGCCCGCCGTGGCCATCCATGCCGTGGTCATCCATGCCGTGGTCATCCATGCCGTGGTCATCCGCGCCCTGCGCGGCATGACCATGCGCGGCGTGCGCGGCATGACCATGCGCGGCGTGCGCGGCCTCGTCGTGGACGCCGTGCATGGAGTGGTCGTGCGCGGCGTGTGCGTCGTGGCCGGGCTGGTCGGGTGCGGCGTGACCGGCGTGGTCGTCCGCCGTGTCGTAGCGGCCCCGGTCGGTGGCGAGGACGACGGAGGCGATCATCGTGGCGAGGATGGCGAGGCCGATGACCATCATGACCAGCATCTTCGGGCCCATGATGGCCTGGCCCAGGGCCCGGGTCGGGTCGGACGGCGGCGCGCCCTCGCGGTGCGGCCAGCGGACGGTGAGGACGCCCGCGGTGAGGAGGACGAAGACCCCCGCGGAGATACCGAGGGCGGCACGGTTGTTGTGCACCATCTTCATCGGCATGAGCCCGGCCGGGTTCATCATGTACATGATCATGAAGACGGCCATCACCAGCATCTCCATGATCATCATCAGCACCACCAGGACGCCCAGGTAGTGCAGATCGATGAGCAGCAGCACCGCGCCGACGCACAGGAACGACGCGAGCAGCGCGAAGGTCGCGCGCGCCATCGAGTCGACGACGAAGACCATCACCCCCGTGCCCACGGCGGCGAGGGCCAGGATCCAGAACACCGCGTCCCGCAGCATGTCAGTTCCTCCTCACAGCGCGACCAGCCCGGTGACGAGCAGCTGGAGCAGCGTGGCGGGGATCAGGGCCGTCCACGCGAAGGTCATGAAGCGGTCCATCCGGAGCACCGGCAGGCGGTGCGCCGTCCAGACCAGGACGGCGAGGACGGCGAGCGTCTTCAGCAGCGCCCACAGCCAGGCCGGGAGCAGCGGTCCCGCTCCCCCGCCGAGGAACAGCGGGACGGCGGCGGCCGCGGCGACCGCGAGCATCGCGTGGCGGCCCGCCGAGAACACCAGCCGGTCCGCGCCGCTCAGCTCGGCCGCCGCCCCGCCCGCCAGGTCGGCACCGACCGGGGACGACATCGGACCCCAGAACGCCATCGCCAGCGCGGACAGCAGGTACACGAGGAACGCGACCGGCATCTGGACGGCGAACCAGAGGTCGTGCTGCGCGGTCACGACGTCGGAGAAGCGCAGGGACTCCGCACCGACCGCGACCGTGATCAGCGCGAACATGTGCGGAAGCTCGTAGGCGAGGCCCTGCGCGATCATCCGGTACCCGCCGACCAGCGGATACGCCGAGTTCACGCCCCATCCGGCGAGCCAGACGCCCGCCCAGACCGCGACCTCCATGGCGTTGAACCAGACGATCCCGACGGACATGTCGGACGCCGCGCGGGCGCCGCCGAGCGGCAGGACCGCCGCCGCGAGCACCGCCGCGACCGGCAGGACGAGCACCCCGGCGCGGCGCAGCAGACGGTCGGCGGCGAGGGTGCTCCTCCGCTGCCGGACCAGCAGGCGCGCGGTCTCGCGCAGCGGCGCGTCCCACGCCCGCCAGGCGCCCGGGACCCCGGCCGCGGACGCGCCGAGGACGGCGTCGAACGCCGCCGCCGCGACCGTCAGCACCGCGACGAGCAGCGGCAGGACCAGCAGGGACTCAGACATGTTCCGCCACCGCGCCCTCCGTGTCGGGGTCGAGCGCGGCGACGAGCAGGCGGGCCGCCGCGACGTCCAGGCCGACGAGCAGTTCACCGAGCGGCGGGGTGGCCGCCGAAGTGTCCGGACGCGTCTCGCCGCCGATCTCGGCGAGCCAGCCGGACGCGCGCGTCCAGGCGTTCGTCTCGCCGAGGCCGACGTCCTGGAGCATCCAGCGCAGCGTCCGCGAACGGCGCGTGCGTCGGACGAACTTCTCCAACCGGGCCTTCTCGACCTTCCCGTCGAGCGCCTGGTCGCGGAGGACGCGCGCCTGGGCGGCCTGTCCCGTCCAGCCGGCGACGGCGAGGAGGCGGGCCAGCGCGTCCAGCCGGGCCGCGACGACGTTCGTCCCGTCCCAGAAGCGCCCGGCACCCGCGTCCCCGGCGAGGTGCTCCACCTCGGCGGCCTGCACGACGTCCCCTTGCAGCGTGAACGTCACCTTGAGCCCGGCGGGCCAGTCGGCCAGCACCGGCCCGAACGGCACATGCAGAACGTCCAGCTTGAGCCCGTCCCGGTCCGGCGCGCGATCCGCCATCGCCAGCCCGTGCGGCGCCCCCATCATGTGATGGTCATGACCCCCGCCATGACCACCATGGCCGCCATGGCCCTCGTGGCCCATCGCTTCGTGGCCCATGGACTCGTGGCCCATCGCCTCATGGTCCATGGACTCGTGGCCTTCGTGGCCCATGGCGCCATGGTCCATGTCTCCATGACCCATGGCGCTGTGATCCATGTCCCCGTGATCCATGTCCCCGTGGTCCATGGTGCTGTGGTCCATGGACGTTTCGGGGGTGTAGGAGGCACGTTGGGCGGCGTCCTCGAGTTGGGCGGGTTCGTCGGCCAGGTGGGCGGACGCGGCGTCCAGGGCGGACGGGACGTCGGACGCCGTGGGCGCGTCGGCTCGGGCGCGTGGGCTGGGCATCTGGTCCCAGACGGTGTCGATGGCGCGGGCGAGGTCCGGGCCGGGGCGGCCGCAGACGATGAGGAGGTCGGCCTCGGCGGGGGCGAGGGCGGGGCGCCAGCCGCGGCGGCGCAGGTCGGCCTCGACGGCGAGGCGGACGCCGGTGAAACCGGGGACGGCGACGACGAGCGGGCGCGGGCGCCCGGCGGCGTAGCGGAGCAGGCGTGCTCTCAGGCCCATCGGAACGCGCCCTCCCGCCAGGCGTACAGGACGCCGACCAGCAGCAGGGCCAGGAAGCCGAACATCTCGACGACGGCCTTCGGCCCGACGGACGTCACGACCAGCGCCCACGGGTACATGAAGACCATCTCCATGTCGAAGGCGAGGAAGACCAGGGTGATCACGTACCAGCGGACGTGGTAGCGGGACACGGCGTGCTCGAGGGGGAGGCCGCCGGACAGGTAGGGCGCGGCGGCCGGGGTTCCCGGGAGCGCGGTGTACGCCGACATCGCGTACACGCCGCACGCGAGGGCGGCGGTGAGGCCGAGCAGTGCGAGCGCGGCGACGAACGGCTGCATCGCGCTCCCCCCTTCCGGCGGACCGGACGGACTCATGGCGACACGTCCGGACACGTCGATATGCCTGTACCCGGCACGTGTATGCCCTAGCGGGACGAGTATGTCCTACACGGTGTCGGAGCTACAACCGGTGGTCAGAGGGGTGAAGCACGGAACAAAGCACGCGAAGCCCCCTCGCCCGGGACCTCAAGATCGCCGGGAGCCCTTACGCCGTCGGGGTTTCCGACGATCTTGAGGACTCCGGCGGACGGCGGCCGGAAGGCGGCCGAAAAAGTTCGATTCAGGCGAGCAGACCGCGCCGGTACGCCTCGGCGACGGCGGAGGCGCGGTCACGGACGCCGAGCTTGTCGTAGATGTGCAGCAGGTGCGTCTTGACGGTGGCCTCGCTGACGAACAGCTCGCGCGCCGCGTCGCGGTTGGTGGCACCGCCCGCGACGAGGGCGAGCACCTGCCGTTCGCGGGGGCTGAGGGTCTGGTCGGACGGGCGCCGGACGCTCGCCATCAGCCGTCCGGCGACCGCCGGGGACAGCACGGACTCGCCGCGGTGCGCCGCCCGGACGGCCCGGACGAGCTCCTCGCGCGGGGCGTCCTTCAGGAGGTAGCCGGTCGCGCCCGCCTCGATCGCGGGCAGCACGTCGGAGTCGGAGTCGAACGTGGTGAGGACGAGGACGCGCACGTCGGGCCGGGTCTCGCGCAGTCGCGCGATGGCCTCGACGCCGCCGACGCCGGGCATCCGCAGGTCCATGAGGACGACGTCGGCGCGGTCCGCGAGCTCGACGGCGGCGGCGCCGTCGGCCGCCTCGCCGACGACCTCGAAGTCCGGGACGGCCCCGAACACGCCGCGCAGCCCGTCCCGGACGATCGGATGGTCGTCCACGATCAGCAGCCGGATCACCGGTTCCCCTCCCCCGCCGGGACGGCGGGCACGGTCGCGTTGACCGCCGTGCCCTCCCCCGGCGCGCTCTCCACCGACAGGCCGCCCGCCACGCCCAGCATCCGCTGCCGCATGGACGAGAGCCCGAACCCGTCGCGCCGGGCGCCGCCCAGGGCGAAGCCGACCCCGTCGTCGCGGACGTCCAGCAGCACCACGTCGCCCAGGTAGGACAGGGTGAGGCCGACGCGGGACGCCGAGGCGTGCTTGGCGACGTTCGTCAGCGCCTCCTGCGCGACCCGGAACAGCGCGACCTCCACGTCCGGGTGCAGCGGGCCGGGGTCGCCGGTCGTCTCGACGTTCACCGGGACACCGCTGGCGGCCGTCCAGCGCTCGGCCATCCGCCCGATCGCCTCGGGCAGCACCGCCTGTTCGAGCGATTCGGGACGCAGCGCCTGGACGGACCGGCGGGCCTCGCCGAGGTTCTCGCGGGCCAGCCCCTGCGCCTGGCGGGCGTACCGCTCCCACTGCCCCGGGTTCTGGAGGGCCGCCTCGAGCTGGGCGACGATCCCGGTGAAGCCCTGCGCGAGGGTGTCGTGGATCTCGCGGGCCATGCGCGCGCGCTCGTCCAGCACCCCGGCCTCGCGCGCCTGGGTGAGGAGCTGGGCGTGCAGGCCGGCGTTCTCCTCCAGGGCCGCCTCGAGCCGGGCGTTGGCCTCGGTGAGCTCGGCGACCATGGTCCGCTGGCGGGCGTTCTGCTCGCCGAGTTTGTGGATGAAGAAGATGAACGCGCCGCCGACCGCCGCGCCCACTACGCCGAACACGAGGAAGAGCGGGAGGGTCCGGGCGTCGAGGTGCTGGACGCCGCCGACGTAGGTGCTGGCGACGAGGAACGCGGTGACGGTGGTCCCGACGTACCGGCCGCGGCCGGGCAGCCATCCGGCCTGGACGTAGCCCGTCCAGGCGAACAGGCCGAACAGGGTGGACCGCCAGATCAGCACCCCGAACAGGACGACCAGCCCGGCGTAGTAGATCCACGCGCCGACCGGGCGGGACATGACGTGGGGCCGGAGCGTGAGCAGCGCCAGCATCCAGACGCCCGCGAGGGCGGCGAGACCGACGGTGGTGAGCGCGCCCGACACGCCGGCCGGTTCGGCGAGGAGGGCCAGCAGCGTCGAGGCGGCGAGCACACCGTAGAGAACGACGTGGACCCACCGGCCCTGCCGCCGTTCCCACTCCGTCATCGTGACTCCCACCTGAAGAACCTCACCGCCGCCGCCACGGCGACCACAGCGTACGCGGCCAGCGCCACGAGCTGGGACGGGTGCGGGTCGAGGCCCTGCCAGGAGTCCCGGACGGTCTTGAGGGTGGCGCCGAGCGGGGTGTAGTCGCCGACCGCCCGCATCGCGGCGGCCTCCTTCTCGCGCGGGATGTAGACGCCACCGAAGAGCATGCTCGGGAAGAACAGCGCCATCCCGATCCCCGTCCCGGCCTTGCCGCTCGGCGCGACCGCCGCGACGAGCAGGCCGATGCCGAACAGCGCGCCCATCCCGAGCAGGACCGCGAGGACGAAGGACCCGAGCCGCTCCGGGACCGGCGTGCCGAAGATCATGTCGCCGAGCAGGACGACCATGGCGACGACGAGCAGCGCGGACACGCTGTAGATCAGCAGTTGCGCGGCGAGCAGCAGGGACGGCCGGACCGGCGTGGTGCCGAGCCGCCGCAGCACGCCCTTCTCCCGGTAGTCGGAGATCACGCTCGGCAGGATCGTGAAGCCGAGGACGACCAGGACGATCCCGACGTCGATGGACGCGATGTACTCGGCGGCGCTCTGCCCGGCCAGGTCCTCGCTGGCCTTGGTGCCGCCCGGCATGAACCCGAAGCCGAGCAGCAGCGCGACGGGCAGCGCCACGATGAGCGCGGGGCCGACGACGTCCCGGACGAACAGCCGGAACTCCATCAGGGTGATCTTGGCGAGCACGGTCAGTCCTCCAGGGTGCGGCCGGTCAGGGCCACGAAGGCGTCGTCCAGGCTGGTCTGCTCGACGCGCAGGTCGGCGGCGATGATCTGGTTGCGGGCGAGCACGGAGGTGACCGCGTGCAGCACCTCGGGCGTGCCGGTGACCCGCACCTGCTCGCCGCTCCACTCCACCGACCGCACCTCGGGCAGGTCGCGCAGCAGCGCCTCGGGCAGCGGCGCGGACGGCCGGAACCGGACCCGGATCCGCCCCTCGGGCTCCACGCGGGCGACGAGCCCGGACGGGGTGTCGACGGCGACGACGCGTCCGGCGTCGATCACGGCGAGCCGGTCGCAGAGCCGCTCGGCCTCCTCCATGAAGTGGGTGACCAGCAGGACGGTGACGCCGCGGTCGCGGATCCGCTCGACCATCGCCCAGGTGTCGCGGCGGGCCTGCGGGTCGAGGCCGGTGGTCAGCTCGTCCAGGACGGCGACCTCGGGGTCGCCGATGAGGGCGAGCGCGATCGAGAGCCGCTGCTGCTGCCCGCCGGACAGCTTCGCGAACCCCGTGTCGCGCTGCGCGGTCAGGTCGAGGACGTCCATGAGCTCGCCGGAGTCGGCGGGCTCGGGATAGAAGGACGCGTACAGGTCGAGCGCCTCGCGGACGCGCATCCGGTTCGGCAGGCGGGCCTCCTGGAGCTGCGCGCCGAGCCGGGACCGGACCTCGGCGGCGTCCCGGACCGGGTCGAACCCGAGGACCGACACGGTGCCGCGGTCGGGCCGCCGGAGCCCCTCCACGCACTCGACGGTGGTGGTCTTGCCCGCCCCGTTCGGGCCGAGGATCCCGAAGATCTCGCCGCGCTCGACCGTGAACGACACGTCCTCGACCGCGACCTTCCCGCGGTAGCGCTTGTGCAGGTTCCGCACCTCGATGACCGGCATGTTCCCCCTCGCATCCCATCGTTTCGGCTGGTGACGGGGACGAGCATGCCGCTCGGGCGCGGCCCGGCGGATCCACCGGCCCGCCAGGACCGCGGTGGATCCGGGCATCGACCGATCGGTGGATGCCGGGCCCACCGGGCGGTGCCCCGAAGGGCGCGCGGGTGGCCCGGCGAAACGTCGCGATAAAACCGGATGAAATGCCCCGCCCGCTTGACCTCAAGGCAACAGAAGAATGCCGGGGCCGGATCCGGACAGGCCATCGTGTGGCCTTTTGACAAATTCTGTCACTAAGCTCACTATCGCCAGTCAGCAAACAAGCCGAGAACGATCCATCCTCGGTCGTTCTTGATTCCGAAAGGGGCGCGATGATGCGCTACATGGCTCCCGAGTTGACTCGTCTGGGCAACTTCACCAAGGTCACGCTGGGCCACCCGAGCTGGGGCTTCGAGTGGAACGGCCACTGCGTCTACTTCAACTGCGTGAGCGGCTGAGCCCTGCCGGCTCGCTCCGACCCGGTCCGGGCGGAGTGAGACAAGGACACCGGCCCCGAAATCACGGGGCCGGTGTCCCCGCCCAGAAGAATGGCTCGACTTATCGTCGGGCCAGCCGTCCCCGCCATTTTCGCATGCCCCCGGGAATGACTCGTGCGCTTTATCGTGCTGCCCGACCGTCCGTCCGGGCCCGCCGTCGCCGCCCTCGCGGCGGCCGCCCCGGCCCCCCTGCTCCGCCATCCGTCCGGGCGGCCCTGGATCCTCGGCGACCGGGACCTGGCCCTCGGCGAGATCCGGCACACCGTGCTCGGCGACCGGGCCGCCGTGCTGCTCGGCCCGTCGACCGCGACCGTCCGCGGGCTGTCGCACGTGCTGGCCAGGGCGCACGCGCCCAGGGACGTCGCCGCGGCGGCGCGCGCGTTCGGCGGCTGCTTCCACCTGGTCGTCAGCATGAACCGGCGCACGTGGGTACAGGGGTCGCTGTCGTCCGCGCGGCAGGTCTTCCATGCCCGGGTCGGGGAGGTCGTCGTCGCGTCCGACCGCCCCGACCCGCTGGTGCGGGCGCTGGGCGCGACCGTCCGGGACGAGCTGCTCGCCGCCCGGCTGATCGCGCCCTGGCCGCCGTGGCCGCTCTCCGAGGCGAGCCTGTGGCACGGCGTCGAGTCCCTGCCCACCGGCACCGCCCTGGAGATCGGCCCGGACGGGAGGGGACGGGTCGTCCGCCGGTGGGATCCACCCGAACCGCACCTTCCTCTGCCGGAGGCGGCGGCGCTCGTGCGCGAGGCGCTGTGCGACGGCGTCCGCGCGCGCGTACGAGGCGCGGGCGTCGTCAGCGCCGACCTGTCCGGCGGCATGGACTCCACCAGCCTGTGCTTCCTCGCCGCCGAGCACGCCGACCGGCTCGTCACGTCCCGGATGGAGGCCCACGACCCGGCCGACGAGGACCGCGTCTGGGCCGAACGCGCCGCCGGGATGCTGCCCGGCGAGCACCTGGTGTTCCGGCGCGGGACGACCCCGACCTGGTTCTCCGGTCTGCTCGACCACGTCGACGACCTGGAGGAGCCGTTCGCGTGGATCCGGACGCGGGCCGCCCTGCGCGCGACCACGCGGCAGATCGCCGAGTGCGGTTCACGCGTCCACCTGACCGGGCACGGCGGGGACGAGCTGTTCCTGTCGAAACCCGTCCACCTGCACGAACTGGCCCGGCGGAGGCCGCTGGCGGCCGTCCGGCACCTGCGGGCGCACCGGGCCCTGTACCGCTGGCGGACGGGCCCCCTGCTGCGCGGCCTGCGGGAGAACGCCTCGTTCGCGGACTGGCTCGCCGCGTCCGCCGACCGGCTGACCACGCAGGCGCACACGCTGGCGGCCGCCCCCGCGTTCACCTGGGGCCTCGGCGGGCTGATGCCGCCCTGGGCGACCCGCGACGCGGTCGAGGCGGCCCGCACGACGCTGCGCGAGGCCGCCGGACGCGCGGTGCCGCTGTCCCCCGGACGCTCCCAGCACTCGCTCATCCAGGAGGTCCGCGAGTGCGGCGCGGCCATGCGGCACACGTCGCGCGTCACCGGCATGGCCTGGGAGGCCCCCTACGTGGACGACCGCGTCGTGGAGGCCGTCCTGTCCCTGCGCCACCGGGACCGCGTGGACCTGACCCGGTACAAGCCCGTCCTGTCGGAGGCGCTGCGCGGGCTGGTGCCCGCGCCGTTCCTCGGCCGGACGACCAAGTCGGAGTACAGCGCGGAGGCGTACCGGGCGCTGCGCAGGAACCGCGCCGACCTGCTGTCGCTGTTCGAGGACTCCCGGCTCGCCCGGCGCGGGCTGGTGGACCTCGACGCGCTGCGCCGCGCCCTGACCGTCCCGCCGCCGACGGCGCTGGCGTTCGTGCCCCTGGTGAGCACGGTCGCGTGCGAGGTCTGGGCGCGGTCGATCCAGGTCCCCGCGGGCGGCGTCCGAACCCGAGGAGGAGAGCACGCATGACGATGCCCATGACGTTGGAGACCGCCGAGCGGGTGCCGTGGCGGCGCAGGCTGGCGGCGCGGATCGCGGTCGCGGTCGCGCGTCCGGTGGCGGCGCTGCCGCCCGCCCGCCTCGGCCGGGTGCTGACACTGGCGAGCCGCCGCGCGCGTCCGGCGAGCGCGGCCCGGACGGACGAGGCGCGGCGGGCGGTGGTCGCGGTCAGCGTCCGCTGCGCGGGCCAGGTGTGCCTCCAGCGGGCGGTGGCGACCGCGCTGCTCTGCCGGTTCGGCGGGACGTGGCCGGACTGGTGCACCGGGGTGCGGCTGGAGCCGTTCAAGGCGCACGCGTGGGTGGAGGCCGAGGGGCGTCCGATCGGCGAGAACGCCGAGGTCGGCGCGTTCGCGAAGGTCCTGGTGGTCTCGGCGGGCCGGCGATGACGGCGGGCCTGGTCCTGGCGTTCACGCAGGGCGCGGTCGTGTTCGTGTTCGGGTACGCGGGCTACACCAAGCTGCACAACGGCGAGGGATTCGGGAACTTCGTCCGGACGGTCCGGATGCTGACCAAGCGGGACGGACGCTCGGTCACGGCCCTCGCGGCGGCGTTCGCGGCGACGGAGGCGGTCGCCGCCGTCCTCACCGCGCTGCCGGCGACCGCGTTCGCCGGGTTCGCGCTGGCCACGGCGCTGCTGACGCTGTTCATCGGGGTCGTCCTGCGAGCCGTGCGCGGGCGGGTGTTCGCCGAGTGCGGCTGCTTCGGCGGGCACAGCGCGGCGATGAGCTACCCGCTGATCCTGCGGAACGTCCTGCTGCTGGGGTTCGCGGTGCCGGGGCTGCTGCTGTCGGCCGCCCGGGTCCCCGGGGTGTCGGCGCCCGCCGGGATCGCGGCAGCGGCCGGGCTCGGCACCGCGTTCGCACTGGTCAGGTACTACGACACGGTCGTCCGGCTGGTGCTGCTCCGGCTGTTCCCTGAGGTCCGCGCGTCCCGTCCGGAGGCGTCATGACGGTCGCGTCCGCAGCGGCCCGGACTCCGGCGTCCGCGATCGAGACGGCGGCGCTCGGCAAGCGGTTCGGGGAGGTCACCGCGCTGGACGGCGTCGACCTGACCGTCCCGCACGGCACGGTCCTCGGCCTGCTCGGGCACAACGGCGCGGGCAAGAGCACCCTCGCCGGGATCCTGACCACCCTCGCCCGGCCGACGTCCGGCACCGCCCGGGTCGCCGGGTTCGACGTGGTCGCCGACGCGCACCGGGTGCGGCGCAGGATCGGCGTGGCCGGGCAGTTCGCCGCGCTGGACGACCGGATGACGCCGCGCGCGACGCTCGTCCTGCTCGCCCGCCTGCACGGCCTCGGCCACCGCGCCGCCCGCGCCCGCGCGGACGGGCTGCTCGAGCTGTTCGGCCTGACCGAGGTCGCCGGGCGGACGCTGCGCGCCTGCTCCGGCGGCACCCGCCGCCGCCTCGACCTCGCCGCCGGGCTCACCGGACGGCCCGAGGTGGTCGTCCTGGACGAGCCGACCGCCGGGCTCGACCCGGTGTCCCGGCTAACGCTGTGGGAGGTCGTCCGGGGCCTCGCCCGGGACGGCGCCGCCGTGCTGCTGACCACCCAGGACCTCGCCGAGGCCGACCGGCTCGCCGACGTCGTCGCCGTCCTGCGGCGCGGACGGCTCGTCGCGTCCGGCACGCCGGGCGAGCTGAAGGCCCGCGTGGGGAGCCGCTCGGTGACCGTGCGCCCAGCCGACGCGGCCGACACCGCCCACGCCGACCGGGCCCTGCGCGCGAACGGCATCGTCGCGGCGCTCGACCCCGCGCGCGGCACGCTGACCGTCGCCGCCGCCTCGTCCCGGCAGGTCACCGACGTCCTGCGCGCCCTGGACACCGCCGGAATCGACCCAGGCGACCTCACCTTCAGCGAACCGGGCCTGGACGAGGTCTACCTCGCCCTCGCCACCGGCCACGGTCCGGACGCGGCACTGGATGCAGCACCCGACACGGCACCCGGCACGGCACCGGACGCGGCGCCGGGCGGACCGGTCCGGGGCGCGGCATGACGGCCGTCGCGGAGCGCGCCGCGGAACGCCGGGAACAGGCCCCCGGCGACGGCGCGAGCGTCCCCGCGCAGATCGGCGTCCTCACCGCGCACACCGTCCAGGCGATGCTGTCCGACCGCCGCCTGCTGCTGCTCACACTGGTCGAGCCGCTGCCGATGCTCCTGGTCTTCGGGCAGGCGCTGTCGGGCCTCGCGCGCGTGCCGGGGTTTCCCCGGGGCGTCCCGTACATCGACTTCCTCGTCCCGGCGCTCATGGTGACGACGGCCCTCCAGTCGGGCCTCCAGTCCGCGACGCGGCTGACCGACGACCTCGGCGGCGGCCTCATCTCCCGGTTCCGGACGCTGCCGCTGTGGCTCGGATCGGTGCTGGTCGCGCAGAGCGCCGCCGGGCTGGTGCGCGGATTGATCCGGCTGGTCACACTGGTCGTGCTCGCCTGGGCGCTGTTCGGGTTCCGGAGCCGGGGCGGGCCGCTCGCCCTCGTCCTCGCCGTCGCGGTCTCGCTGGCCGTCGCATGGGGGCTCGGCTGGCTGTTCATGTTGCTCGCCTGCTGGTTCCGGCGCGGCGAGACGCTCCAGGCGGCGGCCGGGCTCGCGATGTTCCCGCTGATGTTCGCCTCGAACGCGTTCCTGCCCGTCGCGTCCCTGCCGCCATGGCTGCGCGCCGTGGCCGAGGCGAACCCGCTCACCCACGGCGTCACGGCCGTCCGGGCGCTGGTCCTCGGACGTCCCGCGCTGCCCGCCGTCGCCGCGACCTTCGCTCTCGCGCTGCTGGTCACGGCCGTCACGGCGCCGATCGCCGTCCGCCGCGTCCGCCGCACGGAGTGACCGTCCCCGCGCTCTGTCCGCCTGAGGAGGCCCGTATGACCGTCCGCCTGCCCGAGCACGTCACGCTCGTCCCCGTCCCCGGCTCCGAGGAGGGGGACCGTCCGGCCGCCGTCCTCCTCGACGGCCGGACGGGCGACTACTGGCAGCTCAACGCGACCGCGCACCTCGTCCTGTCCGCCCTGCTGGACGGCGCGTCCAGCGGCGAGGCGGCCCGCGCGCTCGTCGACGCCCACCCCGAGGCCGCGGGCCGCGCCCAGGCCGACGTCGACGAGATCGTCGCCGGCCTGACCACCGCCGGACTCATCGAGTAGCGCCTACTCCTGCGGCTCGCGTCTCCTACTGCGTCGATCCGAGTTTCCTACTGCATCGGCTCGTTAGGGCCTTGGTCCAGCCGGAACGGCGGGTAGGTGTCGGTGAGCAGGAGGGCGTACGCCGACACGCGCAGGGTCCAGCGGCTCAGGCCCATCAGCAGGTGGAACAGGCCGCGCGGGTACTTCGCCGTGAACAGCAGCGCGATCGCGACGATCAGCACCAGGACGCCGATCAGGCCGGGCGCGCGCCAGACCATGCCCATGTGGGCGGTGTACATGCCCGCGCCGGTGAACGCGCCCAGGATCAGGTAGTGCGGGATGGCCAGCAGCCACCACTTGACCAGAACGAGGCCACGCGACAGTTGCTCGGGGTAGGCGATGTCCAGGCGGGCCGGGTAGTCGGGCGCCTCGCCCAGGGTGAACGGCGGGTACCGGTCCGTCGCGAGCACCCCGTACCCGTAGTAGCTCACGCGCCAGTACCAGCGCAGGACGCCGACCGTGTAGTCGAACAGCGCCCGCGGGTAGCGGCCGGTGATGAGGATCGCGAAGAACGCGATGACCGACACCACCAGGACCCCGATCCACAGCACGAAGAGCACGATGTAGTGCGGGATGAGCAGCAGCCACTTCACGATCCACAGGGCTCGTGAGGGCGTCGGCTCCGGTGTCCCCTCGACGCGGAGGGGTGACGATGACACGGCCGGGGGTGGTGTTGTCGGGACGTTCATGAGAGGGCCTCCCTCGTGCTAGGCGCCCTGCTTCCGTGCTTGGAGCGTGCGCCCGAGAAGACCGTCTGGGAAGCCCTAATGTCCTGGTCCGGCCATGTTTTACCCTTGACGGCGCGGATCTTGCCGGTTCCTTGGGCCGGCGGCCGTCCTCACCTGTCAGGGCGCGTGATCGGTCAGCAGTCCCGCCTCGTGGGCGAGGATCGCCGCCTGCACCCGGTTCTCCAGGCCGAGGCGGACCAGGATCCGGTTCACGCGGCTCTTCACGTTCGCCTGCGTGAGGCCGAGTTCGGTGGCGATCCGCTGGTTGGAGTGGCCGCGCGCGACCAGGAGCAGGACGTCCAGTTCGCGGTCGGTGAGCAGGTCGAGGCGGCCGCGGCCGGAGGGCCGCCCGGCTCCGGCGTCGGCGCCCGCGGGCAGGGCGGTGAACACGCCGATCAGCCGCCGGGTCACGCTCGGCGCGAGCATCGCCTCGCCCGCCGCCACGACCCGGACGGCCTGCGCGAACTCCTCGGCCGGGCTGTTCTTCAGCAGGAACCCCGAGGCCCCGGCGCGCAGCGCGGCGTGCACGTACTCGTCCAGGTCGAAGGTGGTGAGGACGAGCACGCGCGGCGCCGGTCCCGCGTCGCCCGGCCAGTCCGCGAGGATGCGGCGGGTGGCCTCGACGCCGTTCACTCCGGGCATCCGGACGTCCATGACCACCACGTCCGGGCGGAGCCGGGCCGCCGCCTCGACCGCCCGCTCGCCGTCGGCGGCCTCGCCCACGACGGTCAGGTCCTCGCGGCGGTCGAGGACGGCGCGGAGCGCGGCCCGCACCATGTCCTGGTCGTCCACGAGCAGCACGCGGATCGTCATCGCAGGCCCTCCAGGGGGATCGTGGCGGCGACGCGCCAGCCGCCGTCGGGCGCCGGGCCGGTCTCCAGGGTTCCGCCGAACGCGGCGACGCGCTCGCGCATGCCGACCAGCCCGCGTCCCGAGCCCGGCACGGGCCGGTGGTCCGCGCCGGGCGGCCCGTTGACGACCTCGACCCGCAGCGCGGACGCGTCGCACCCGACGGCGACACGGACCCCGACCGGACCCGCGTGCTTCAGCACGTTCGTGATCGCCTCGCGGACGACCCGGTACGCGGACGCCTGCAACGCCGCCGCGAGGGCGAGTGCCGAACCGTCCACGGAAGCGGTGACCCGGCACCCCGCGGCCTCGGCCGCCTGGACGAGCCGGTCGAGGTGCGCGAGGGACGGCTCGGCCGCCTCGCCCTCGCCGCCCACCGACAGCAGCCCGAGGATCCGGCGCATCTCGACCAGCGCGGTGTCGGCCGTCTCGGCGATGCGCGTGACGCCCTCCAGCGCGATGTCCCCGGTGTCCTGGGCGGCGGGGCCCGGGGCGGTGACGAGGACGTCCTCGGTCGAGCGGGCCTGGACGGCGATCGCGCTGACGTGGTGGGCGACGACGTCGTGCAGCTCGCCCGCGATGCGGGCCCGTTCGGCGACGACGGCCTGCCGCGCGTTGGTCTCCCGCTCGGCGCGCAGCCGCTCGTTCAGGTCGCGCAGGCTGCGGGCGTCGTCCTCGATGCGGCGGCGTCCGCAGCCGAGCAGGAACGCGGCGGCGAAGTAGGCGGCGAACGCCGTGACCGAGTCCGGGTTGAGCGAGTCGGGACGCGGCGGCTCGGCCCGTCCGGTGGCGAGTTCGACGGCGGTGGCGGCGGCGAGCGCCAGGACCGTCGCGGTCGCGCCGTCCCGTACCGGGCGGTACCGGGCGACCGCGTACACGCCGAAGATCAGGAAGTACGGGCCGGGCGTCTTGCCGGGCACCGGGTCCAGGATCTCGAACAGCGTGAACAGGCCGGTCATCGCGGCGAGGACGGCCCGCGGCCACCGCCGACGCCACAGCAGCGGGACCGTCTGCGCGGCCCACAGCAGCAGGCCCGCCGGGCTCGGCGCGGAGTGCCGGCCGGCGAGCAGCGTCAGCGCGTCGAGCACGCTGAGCCCGCCGCCGAGCGCCGCGTCGGTCAGCCAGGGGCGACCGGCGAGCCGGAGTCGTGTGCCGCGCAGGACGGCCAGGGCATCTGTGCTCATATCGCCGCCAACCCTAGGTCGCGCGGGTGCGGCCGCGCATCGTCCGCGCGGCGCATCGAAGGTTGCGCGGGGCCTCCGCGGGTTCGCCATCGCGGAGGACGCGCCGTGAGGGGCCGCCTACCTAGCGTTGAGGGCATGCAAAGAACCGCTCTCCTCCTCTCCGGAACCGCGCTGCTGCTGCTCGCGGTCGGCGGCCGCTGGGACATCGCCCTCGCCGCCTGGATCTTCCCCCTCCTCCTGCTCCGCTTCTCCCGGACGGGCCGCGCCTGGACGGCCGTCCCCGGGATCTGGGCCGCGAACATCGCCGGCGCCCTGTTCTGGGCGTGGGAGTCCAAACTGGGGACCGGCCCGGTGATCCTCCTCGCCGGGGTCGCGATCGGCGCGCTGCGGACGATCCCGTACGTCCTGGACCGATGGCTGGCGCGCAGGCTGCCGACATGGGCGGCGCTGCTGGTCTTCCCCACGGCCGTCGCGGCGTCCGAGTTCCTGTTGACGCTGGTCACGCCGTTCGGAACGGCGTTCGGCGTCCTCGGCGTCACCCAGTTCGGCGAGCTGCCGCTGCTCCAGGTCGTCTCGGTCACCGGCGTGTACGGGATCGGGTTCCTGATCTCCTGGGCCGCGTCGGTCGGGAACCTCGCCTGGGCCGACCGGACGCGCCGGGCCGTCCGTCCGGTCGGGGTGTTCGCGGCCGTGCTGCTCGCCGTCGTCGCGGTCGGCGGCGCGCGGCTGGCGTTCTTCTCCGACGCGAAGCACACCGTGCGGATCGCGGGGGTCGGGCCGGGTCCTGAGGTGCGGGCCGCCCAGAAGGCCGCGATCCGCGCGGTCGGCGGTGAACGCCGTGACGTCGCCAACGCGCCCGACGCGACCTTCCGGCCCGCGATGCTCGCCGCGCAGAACGAACTGCTCACCGGCACCCGGCGTGAGGCCACGGCGGGCGCGAAGATCGTCGTGTGGCCGGAGAACGCCCTGTCCGTCCGGGAGTCCGACGAGCGCGCCGCGATCGACGCCGCCCGCGCCGAGGCCCGCCGCGACGGCGTCTACCTGGACATCGGCCTGAACGTGTTCGGCGCGACCGCGCCGCACTTCGGGAAGGACGAGACCCTGCTCCTCGGCCCGGACGGCGCGGTCCTGTGGACCTACCAGAAGGCGCACCCGATCCCCGGCTCGGAGACCTTCAAGCCCGGCGACGGGCACGTCCCGGTCGTGGACACGCCGTACGGGCGGCTCGCGAACGTCATCTGCTACGACGCCGACTACCCCGCGATGATGCGGGTCCGCGCCGACATCGTCCTCGTCCCGTCGCACGACTGGCGCGAGTACGGCGAGGTGCACACCAGCAAGGCGGCGCTGCGCGCCGTCGAGGGCGGGTACGCGCTGTTCCGCCAGGACGGCCAGGGCGCGAGCGGCGTCTTCGACCGCCAGGGACGGACGCTGGCGTCCGCCGACACCTTCGCCGCCGGGGCGGAGACGACCGTCGCCTACGTCCCGACCCGCGGCGGGACGACCGTCTACGACGTCGTCGGCGACACGTTCGCCTGGCTGTGCGTCGCCGGGGTCGTGGCCCTCGCCGCCTTCGGCGCGGTCCGCCCCCGCCGCCGCGAGACGCCTCCCGCCGAGGTCACTCCGGCGGACGTCCTGGCAGCGTGACGCGGAAGACGGTCCGTCCCGGGGCGGAGTCGAGGTCGGCGCGGCCGCCGTGCGCGGCGGCCACGCCGGCGACGATGGCCAGCCCCAGCCCGGTGGACCCGGACGCGCGGGACCGCCCCTTGTCCCCCCGGACGAACCGGTCGAACACCTCGCTCCGCAGGTCGGCGGGCACGCCCGGCCCGTCGTCCTGGACCTCCAGCACCGCACCCGAGCCCTCGCCCGCGCCCGCGCCCGCCCGGGGCCGCTCCAGCCGGACGGTCACCCGCGTCCCGGCCGGGGTGTGGGTGCGGGCGTTGGCCAGCAGGTTCGCGAGCATCTGGTGCAGCCGGTGCTCGTCCCCGCGGACCGTCACCGGCTCCTCGGGCAGCTCCATCGCCCAGCGGTGGTCCGGGCCCGCCGCACGGGCGTCGGCGACGGCGTCCAGGACCATCCGGGTCAGGTCGACCGGCTCGGCGGCCAGCGGGCGGCCCGTGTCGAGCCGGGCGAGGAGCAGCAGGTCCTCCACCAGGTCGCCCATCCGGACCGACTCGGCCTGGATCCGGCCGAGGGCGTGCCGCACGTCGCCGGGGACGCGGTCGGTGTCGCCGTCCCGGCGGCGCAGCGCGAGCTCGGCGTGGCCGCGGATCGTCGCGACGGGGGTGCGCAGCTCGTGGCTGGCGTCGGCGGCGAAGCTGCGCAGCCGCTCCTCGCTGGCGTGCCGGCGGGCGAGCGCGTCCGCGACGTGCCCGAGCATCCGGTTGAACGCCGCGCCGACCCGTCCGACCTCGGTGCGGGGGTCGGCGTCCGGGACCCGCTCGGGCAGCGCGACCTCGCCGCTGGCCAGCGGCAGCTCGGCGACCCGCGAGGCGGTCGCGGCGACCCGGCGGAGTGGACGCAGCGTCAGCCACACCCAGCCCGCCGCGGCCGCCGCCGCGAGCGCCAGGACGATCCCGAACACCGCCGCCTCCACCAGGACCAGCCGCCGCGTCGTCTCCTCCACCGGCCGCAGCGGCAGCCCGGTGACCAGCACGTCGTGGTCGTCGCCGGTGTAGGCCGCCACCCGGTAGCCGTGCAGCGCCGACAGGTGGACGGTGCGGGGCTCGCGGTCCGGGGGCAGCGCGGCGAGCGCGCGGGAGTCGGCCTCGCTGATCGGGACGCCCTCGACGGTCCGGTCGTGGACGACCCCGGCGGCGGTCACCTTCCCGCCGAACAGCCGCGCGGCGAACGTGTTCGGCGGCACCCCGCGGGTGTCGGGGATGCGGTTGTCGGCGTCCGGCCGCCGCTCGTGCTCCAGCCCGGCGGCCAGGCGCGGGCCGAGGGCGGTGATCTGCTCGTCGACGCGTCCGACGAGGAAGCCGTGCAGCGCGGTGACGGTCGCGACCCCGACGGCCAGGCAGCAGAAGGCCAGCAGCGCGACCAGGCCGAGCGTGAGGCGGGCCCGCAGCGTCCGCGGGAGCAGCGCCCTGAGGACCCGCTCCGCCCGACCCGCCACCTGCTGCCGCGCCCGGCCCGCCGCCGGCGGCTTCGCCGGACCCGTCACCGGGGCTCCGGCTTGAGCACGTACCCGACCCCGCGGACGGTGTGGATCATCGGGGTCCGGCCCGCGTCGATCTTCTTGCGCAGGTAGCTCACGTACAGCTCGACGACGTGCGCGCGGCCCCCGAAGTCATAGCTCCACACCCGGTCGAGGATCTGCTCCTTGCTCAGGACCCGGCGCGGGTTGCGCATCAGGAACCGCAGCAGCTCGAACTCGGTCGGGGTCAGCTCCACCAGGGCGCCGTCCCGGGTGACCTCGCGGGCGTCCTCGTCCATGCTGAGCCCGCCCACGGTGAGCAGCGCGGACGCGGCGGCGCGGCGGGTCAGCCCGGCCCGGCGCAGCAGCCCGCGCAGCCGGGCGAGGACCTCCTCCAGGCTGAACGGCTTGGTGACGTAGTCGTCGCCGCCCGCGGTGATCCCGGCCACCCGGTCCTCCACGGCGTCCCGGGCCGTGAGGAACAGCACGCAGACCTCGGGCGCGGCGGCCCGCAGCTCCCGCAGGACGCTCAGCCCGTCGATGTCGGGGAGCATGATGTCCAGGACCACCGCGTCCGGCCGGAACTCGCGCGCGGCCGCGATCGCCCCGGCCCCGTCGGCGGCCGTCCGCACCTGCCAGCCCTCCTGGGCCAGGACGCGCCCCAGCACGTCGGTCAGGTCCGGCTCGTCGTCCACCACGAGCACGCGGACGGGCGACCCGTCGGCGTGGCTCAGTCCTCGATCATGGTCCATGGTGCCCTCAGTTTCGCTCCCCTTCCTGTGCGTTCCCTCTGAACCGGCTCAGAATCAGGCGATACGACGCTGGTTCTGAGGGTTCTCAGAGATTCGGCTGGCACTGTGACGGGACGCCGATCGAAAGGGGGGCTCTTCATGACCGCGGTCCGTTCCGGGCACGCCGTGCCGAGCACGCGCCGCACGAACGCGGGGCCGCGTCGGCGGGGCCTGCGGGCCGGATGGGTGCTCGGCGCGATCTACGCCGGCGCCCTCGCGGTGCTGGCCCTGTGGTGGCACGGCACGGACTCGGTGGTGGGGGCCGCCGGGTGGCTGACCGACGGGGCCCGGATCACCGGGCTCCTCGCGGCCTACGGCTGCGCGGTGCTGCTCGCCCTCATGGCCCGCGTCCCGGCGCTGGAGAGCGGCGTCGGCACCGACCGGCTCGCGCGCTGGCACGCCGCGGGCGGCCGCTACACCGTCTGCCTGGCCGCCGCGCACATCGTCCTGGTCATCTGGGGGTACGCCCTGACGGACCGGAAGAACGTGATCGCGCAGACCGGCGACCTCGTCTTCCACTACCCGGAGATGCTCAAGGCGACCCTGGGCACGCTGCTGATGTTCGCGGTCGGGATCACCTCGGCGCGGGTGGCCCGGCGCCGCCTGCGGTACGAGGTCTGGCACCTGCTCCACCTCGGCACCTACCTGTCGATCTTCCTGGTGTTCTTCCACCAGCTCGCCAACGGGGCCCAGTTCGTCGACCAGCCGGTGGCGCGGTACTTCTGGTACACGCTGTTCATCGGCGTCTCGCTGGTGCTGGCCTGGTACCGGTTCGCCGTCCCGACCACGCGGAACCTGCGGCACCGGATGCGGGTGTCGGAGGTGCGGTTCGAGTCGCCGGGCGTCGTGTCGGTGTACATCACCGGGCACCGCCTGGACGACCTCGCGGCCCGTCCCGGGCAGTTCTTCCGGTGGCGGTTCCTCGCGCCGGGCATGTGGTGGGCCGCGAACCCGTACTCGCTGTCGGCCCCGGCCCGGGACGGCCAGCTCCGGATCACCGTCAAGGCCGCCGGGGACCACAGCCGCGGGCTCGTCCGGCTCCGTCCGGGCACGCGGGTGTGGGCGGAGGGCCCGTACGGCGCGTTCACCGACACCAAGCAGACGCGGCGGCGGGTGCTGCTGCTCGCGGGCGGCGTCGGGATCACCCCGCTGCGCGCGCTGTTCGAGACCCTGCGCGGCGACGTCACCCTGATCTACCTGGCCCGCCGCCCCGAGGATCTGGCGCTCCGGGACGAACTGGAGGCGATCGCCGCCCGCCGCGACCGCCGGGTGCTGTGCTTCGTGGACGACCCCGCCGAGTACTCGCTCCCGCTCACCGGGGACTCCCTCCGGTCGGTCGTGCCCGACGTGGCCGAACGGGACGTGTACCTGTGCGGCCCGCCCGGCATGGCGCACGCCGCGCACCGGGCGCTGCGGGAGGCGGGCGTCCCGTCCCGGCACGTCCACCACGAGTCCTTCGAGTTCTGAGTCGTTCGAGTTCTGACCAGGAGCGGTGACCATCGTTTCCGACCACGAGTTCCGATCACGGGCCCCTGGCGGGCTCGGGGAGGAGAGCGCATGATGCGCCGAGCCGTCCTCGCCACCAGCGCGACGGTCGCCGGTGTCAGCCTGCTGCTGGCCCTGAAGCCGCACCACAACGGCATCGCAGCCGCGTCCGGCCAGGGCGCGTCCGGCGGGGGCGGGGCCGTGACCGTGGCGCCGCCCGTGGCGCCGGGTTCCGCCGGTTCCGGTGGTTCCGGTGGTTCCACCGGGTCCTCCGGTTCGTCCGCGCCGCCGAAGCAGGGGGCGAAGTCCGGCGCGAGCGGCACCTACACCGGAAGCGTCATCGACACCCGGTACGGGCCCGTCCAGGTCGCGGTGACCGTGGCGCGCGGGAAGCTGACCGGGGTGAAGGTGCTCCAGACCCCGTCGGAGAACGGACGCGACCGGCGGCTGGCCGCGATGGCCGTCCCGCAGCTCACGCAGGAGGCGCTCGCGGCCGGGAACGCGCGGATCGACACCGTCTCCGGGGCGACGTACACCAGCGAGGGCTACATCAACTCGCTCCAGAGCGCGCTGGACAAGGCCCGTGCGTGAGCGCGGCGGCCCGGGGGCCGCGACCGGGGCGGCGCGCGAGGTCCGTGTCGTCCACGTGATGGGCACGGTGTTCTCGTTCGACGTCCGGACCCCGATGACGCCCGCGATCGACCGGGCCCTGGACGCCGCGGAGGAGCACCTGCGCCACGTGGACGCGGTCTTCTCCACCTACCGTCCGGACAGCCAGATCAGCCGCCTGGCCGCCGGGACGCTCACCCTCGACGCCTGCCCGCCCGAGGTCGGCGAGGTCCTCGCGCTGTGCGCGGAGATCGCCGAGGAGAGCGGCGGCCGGTTCACCTGGACGCCGGACGGGCGGCTCGACCCGTCCGGGATGGTGAAGGGCTGGGCCGCCGAGGCCGCCTCGGACCTGCTGTTCGAGGCGGGCGCGGCCGACCACTGCGTGAACGCGGGCGGCGACGTCCAGGCGCGCGGCTCCGCCGGGCCCGGCCGCCCGTGGCGGATCGGCCTGGCGCACCCGCACCGCCGCGGCGACCTCATGGCCGTCGTCACCGGCCACGACATCGCGGTCGCGACGTCCGGGACGTCCGAACGCGGCGACCACATCGTCGACCCGCGCACCGGCCGTCCCGCGACCGGCCTGACCTCGCTGACGCTGGTCGGCCGCCATCTGACCCACGTGGACGCCCTGGCCACCGCGGGCTTCGCCATGGGCGGGGAGGCCCGCGCGTGGGTCGCCGGCCTGCCCGGCATCGAGGCGTTCGCCGTCACCTCCGACGGCCACGCCTGGCAGACCCCGGGCCTGCCCCTCTGGACGGCCGGCTGAGAGGTCCCGCGCGCCGGGACCTCTCAGCCGGTCCCTATCAGTGAGTCCTCATCAGTGGGTCTTGGCGAGGAGGTCCAGGATCTCGGCGGTGGTGCCGGTCTCGCCGAGCTGCGGGAAGATCTTCTCGACGCTGTGCTCGTGGGACGCCCCCGAGCGGTCGGCCATGGCGTCGGTCGCGAGCGTGACGTGGTAGCCGTGCTCGTGGGCGGCGCGGGCGGTGGACTCGACGCCGATGCTGGTCGCGATGCCGGTCAGCACGATCTGCGTGACGCCCCGGCGGCGGAGCTGGATGTCGAGGTCGGTGCCGTGGAAGGCGCCCCAGTTGCGCTTGGTGACCCGGATGTCGGACGGCTGCGGGTCGAGCTCGTCGAGGATGAGGTCCCAGCCCTCGGGAAGGTCGCCGCCGGGACGGACGGCCTCGACGCGTCCGGGCGGGAAGTCCGAGCCGTCCGGGGCGAAGGTCACGTTGACCAGGACGACCGGTAGCCCGCGCGCGCGGAACGCGGCGGCGAGCTCGGCGGAGCGGGCGACGACGTCCGGACCGGGGTGGGGCTCGGTCGGGATGGCGGCGACGCCCCGCTGGAGGTCGATCAGCACCAGCGCGGTGCGCTCGTCGATCGTGGTGACGGCCATGGGTCCTGCTCCTCGGTGGTCGGGTCGCGGCTGCCGGTGGCCGGTCAGGACTGGGCGAGCCGGTCCAGCAGCGCGAGCGCTTCGATGAGGGTCCGCCGCTCGGCCTCGGTGAAGTCGTGCTGCAGCGTGCGCGCCATCCACTCCTCGCGGGCCTGCCTGCTGCCCGCGATGAAGTCGTGCCCGCCCTCGCTGAGCGAGACGAGCTGGCGGCGTCCGTCGTGCGGGTCGGCGTCGCGCCGGACCACGCCGAGCTCCTCCAGCGCGGCGACGGTCGCGGCCATCGACTGCGGCCGCACGCCCTCGGCGGCGGCGAGCTCGCTCGCGGTCATCACCTCGCCCTGGCCGAGCCTGCTCAGCACGGACGCCTGGGACGGCGTGAGCAGGCCGTTCCCGCCGATCTCGCGCAGCCTGCGGCGCAGGCGGCTGAACACCACCCGCACCTCGCGGGCCGCACGCACGGCCGTCTCGCCGACCTGGTCGGGGGCCTCCCCGGCGGACCTCTCCATGGCCCCAGCGTATATCAGCAGCCCAGACTGTCAAGGCGAGACTGAACAGCCTCGCCTGTCTATTTCCTCCGGCTTTCCCAGCTCATGGGCGCCCAAGGGGCTTCCTGCCCGGTTTTCGGGGAGAGGAGCGCCCTAGATCGTCGAACCGGGCGCGGCGGAGCCGAACCGGGCGCGGCAGAGGAGGGGACCATGTCCGAGGACGGGACGCCGGACGGGCTCGCGACCGAGCCGCGCGCCGCGTTCCTCCTGCTCGGACGGTTCGCCCTGGACGAGTCGCGGCACGCCTGGGGCGAACGCGACGGGCTCGGCGGACGCCCCCGCAAGGACGGCATCGCGGCCCGCCTCACCGGCTTCCTGGACGCGCGCCGCGCCGAGCCGGGCGCGAACCTGCTCAGCGGCTCCCTCGACCACGCGGCGTCCGAACTCGGCCTGGACGCCGACGGGTTCGTCCACGAGCTGGCGAACGCGGTCCTCGGCGAGGACCGCCCGGAGCCGCCGCGGATGCTCGTCCACGTGGAGGCGGTCGTCCGCGCCCACCTCGTCCGGACGATGTTCGGCGGGCGGCCGCCGGAACGGCCGTTCGACCTGTTCGCGACCGAGGGCGCCACGGCCGCCCTCTGCTACCTGTTCGACTCGCTCCAGGTCGCGGGCGTGCTGCGGCGGGGCGACAGGGTCGCGACCACGGTGCCGGTCTCCGCGCCCTACCTGGAGTTCCTGCGGCTCGACCGGTACGCGTTCGACGTCGTCGGGATCAGCGCCGTGCGCCGCGACGGCCTCCCCTCCCGGCGCCTCGACGAGGCCGGACTCGCCCGGCTGGACGACCCGGACGTCAAGGCCCTCCACCTGGCCGGCCCGGCGTCCGCGCCACCCGATCCCGAGACCCTCGACCGGATCGTCCGGACGGTCCGCGCCGCCAACCCCGGCCTGATCATCGTCTCCGACGACGCGTCCGGGACGGTCGCGGGCGGCCTCCCGTCGCTCATGTCCGCGCTGCCGCGCAACACCGTCGGCGTCCACTCGTTCTCGAAGCGGTTCGGCTGCTCCGGCTGGCGGCTCGGCGTCCTCTGCGTCAACCGGGACAACATCATCGACGAGAGGATCGCCGCGCTCCCGGACGGCCGGAGACGAGCCCTGGACCGCCGCTACGCCTCGATCTCGCCGGAGCCGGAGCGGCTGCGCTTCATCGACCGGCTCGTCGCCGACTCCCGGGACGTCGCGCTGGCCCGCGACGCCGGGCTGTCCACCCCGCAGCAGGCGCAGATGGCGCTGTTCGCCCTCCAGAGCCTGCTCGACACCGGAGCCATCAACAAACGCCAGTACAAGGACGTCCCCGAGAAGCCGCTGCACGCCGTCACCGACGAGGGCGACGAGGAGGCCAGCGCCTAGGAGGCGGGCAGAGCTCCAGGTCACGGCCGCAGCGCGCCGGTGATCGGGATACGGTCGTGGCCATGCGGCTTCACGTGGGATGTGCGATGTGGACTCTTGCGCCCTGGAGAGGACGATTGCTCCCACATCCGCTGCCGCCGAACGAGCGTCTGCGGGCCTACGCCTCCTGGTGCAACGCCGTGGAGGGGAACACGACCTTCTACGCGACGCCGTCCGTGGAGACCGTCGCGTCCTGGGCCGAGCAGACGTCCCCGGACTTCCGCCTCGTGGTGAAACTGCCGAAGACCGTCACCCATGAGCATCGCCTTGTCGGGGCCGACGAGGACATGCGGGCCTTCCTGACGGCGATGGAACCCCTCGGTCCTCGTGCGCACGCGTTGTGGGTGCAGTTGCCCGCCTCGTTCGGGCCCAGCGACCTGGGCACGCTCCACGCGTTCCTGCGCCGTTTCCCGCGCTCGGCCCGGCTGGCGGTCGAGGTCCGGCATCGGGCGTTCTTCGAGGACGAGCGGGCCGGGCGCATGCTCGAACGCGTCCTCGCCGGCGTGGACGCCGAATGGGTGCCGTTCGACACGGTCACGATGTTCGCCGACCCTCCGACCAGTGACGCCGAACGGGACGCCTGGACGAAGAAGCCGCGCCTCCCGCGCCGCTCGCGGGCGCTGACGGACCGTCCGATCGTCCGCTACCTGGGCCGGGACGACGTGGACCGCACCGTCGAGGGCTGGCGGCACTGGGTGGACGTCACGGCCGCGTGGCTGCGCGAGGGCCGTTCCCCGACCGTGTTCGTCCACACGCCCGACAACGCCGGGGCCCTCACGCTGGCCCGCCGCTTCCACGACGAGGTGCGGGCGCTCGTCCCGGACGTCGAGCCGCTGCCCGAGCCCGTCCCGGCGGAGCCCCCGACCCTCTTCTAGTTCTGGACGGCCTTCCGGTTCCTGACGGCCTTCAGCGCCCGCAGGGCGGCGCGGCTCTCGGCGAGGCGCTCGCGGCAGGCGGCCTCGGCGGCGGCCGCCTGCTGGGACGCGAACAGGTCGATGGCCACGCTCAGCCGCTCGACGGCCAGTTCGTGCCGGCCCAGGCCCTGGTGCGCGTACCCCCACTGCTCGTGGAAGTACGCCGTGCCCAGAACGTGGTCGATGCTCCGCGTGAGGACCAGGCCCTCCGCGCAGAGCTCCGGGATGCGGTCGTGGCGTCCGGCCTCGGCGTAGATGCGGACGAGGCTGAACAGCGCGATGCCCTGGTAGGCGGGTTCGCCCAGGTCACGGCCGATGGCGAGGGACCGTTCGGCCGCGGCGACGGCGCGCCGGTGCTCGCCGAGCCTGCTGAGCGCGAGGCCGAGCACGCGCAGGCAGCTCAGCTCCGCGTGCCGCTCGCCCGTCCGCTCCGCGAGCGCCAGGCCGCGCTCCGCGTCGAGAAGCGCCTCCTCGGCGCGGCCCAGAGCCAGGCGGCAGGAGCCGCGCAGGCCGAGCACGCGTGACAGGTCGCGGTGGTTCCCGACCCGTTCGAACACCTCGACCGCCTCGTCCACCATCGGGAGGGCGTCGCCGGGCCGGGACTGGTCGCCCGCCACGACGGCCGCGCCCCGGAACCTGGCGTACGCGGCCGTCTCCGGGTCACCGGCGTCGGTCGCGGCGCGCGCGACGAGCTTCCACAGGTACTCCACCTCGAAATGCTTGCGGTGCAGGTGGGAGTGCGCGGCGAGCCGCATGACGATGCCCGTCGCGAGCCGGTGCCGGTTCGCGGCGCAGGCGACCTCCACGATCGTCCGCAGGTTCGGCATCTCGCTCTCGATCCAGGCCGCCGGGTCGGGCGCGACGAGCCGCCCGACGAGGTCGGCGGCGACCACGGTGTGCCGGCGGAACCGCGCGGGCGCGGGGAAGTAGGGGTCGCGCGGGGCGCGGTCGTCGGCGGCGTCCACCAGCTCCAGCCACGCGACGACCAGCCGCTCCAGCGCCGGTTCGGTGTCCGCGTCGCCGTGCAGCAGCTCCGAGGCGTACTCGCGCAGCAGGTCGTGCATCCGGTAGCGGGGCTGGCCGAGCCGGTCCACGCCGCAGGCGGTGAGCAGGCAGCGGTCCACCAGCTCCGACAGCACCCCGCCCGCGTCGGCCGTGTCGAGCAGGACGCCCGCGACCCACGGCGCGAACGGATGCGGGCCCGCGAGCGCCAGCATCCGGAACGCCCGCCGCGTCGGCTCGTCCAGCCCGGCGTACGCGTGCTCGATGTGCGTGCGGACGGCGGTGTCGCCCGCCACCATCTGGTCCAGGCGCCCGGGACCGTCCAGCAGGCCCGCCAGGTGCGACAGCGGCCACGCCGGGCGCGCCGCCAGCCGCGCCCCCGCGATCCGCAGCGCGAGCGGGAACCCGTCGCAGGCCGCCGCGATCGCGTCCGCGGCGGGACGCTCGCGGGCGACCCGCTCCGGCCCGATGATCTCGGCGAGCAGGTCCACCGCCTCGGCGGGCCCCAGCGGACGGACGTCCACGACCCGCGCGCCGTCCAGCCCGAGGTGCCGGGACCGGCCGGTGACCAGCAGCGCGCTGCCCGGCTCGCCCGGCAGCAGCGGCCGGACCTGCGCCGCGTCCGCCGCGTCGTCGGCGAAGACCAGCACCCGCCGCCCGGCCAGCCGCGACCGGTACAGGGCGGCCCGCCCGTCCAGGGTGTCGGGGATGTCGCCGTTCTGGACGCCCAGCGCCCGCAGCACCTCCCCGAGCACCGCGACGACCTCGCGCGGCACCATCGACGCCCCCGCGAGCTGGACGTGGATCTGGCCGTCCGGGAACGCGTCCCCGACCCGGTGCGCCACGTGCAGCGCCAGCGCCGTCTTCCCGATCCCCGGCGGGCCCGTGACGTGCACGGTCGGCGGGACCGGCGCCGTCGCGCCCGCGCGGAGCAGCTCCTCGATGGCGTCCCGGTCGGCATCGTGCCCCGTGAAGTCGCGCAGGTCGGGCGGCAGCTGGCGCAGCGGCGGCAGCTCCCGGACCGACCACGCGCGCGTCCCGTCGCCCTCGTCCGCGTCGTCCTGGCGGACCCGCTCGGCCAGATCCCGCAGGACCCTGCCCGGCTCGCTCCCCGTCGCGGCCCTGATCGACGCGCGCGTCCGGTCGTAGCAGCGCAGCGCCTCCGCCTTCCGCCCGGACCGGTGCAGTGCCAGCAGCAGCGCCGCCGAGAACGACTCGTTCAGCGGATCGTCCTCCAGCCACGTCCGCAGGTCGGGGACCAGGTCCCGGTGGCGGCCGAGCGCCAGCAGCGTCTCCGCCGCCTCCTCCCGCACCCGCCGCCGCTCGCCCAGCAGCCCGGCCCGGACGCCCGCGAGCGACGGCGTCTCCGGCAGGTCCTCCAGCACCGGCTCACGCCACAGGGCCAGCGCCCGCCCGAACAGCTCCGCGGCGTCCTCCCGGCACCGCTCCCCCTCGGCGGCGCCCCCGGTCGCCCCGGCGCGGGCCAGGGCCTCACGGGCGCGCGCGGAGAGGTCCCGGAACACCGCCAGGTCGAAGGTGTCGCCGGGACGCGGGACGAGCCGGTACCCGCCGTGCCCGAGTGGCAGCCGGTCCCGGGTCAGCGCGCGGCGGACGCCGCTCAGGCACGTCTTCACCGCCCCCGCGCCGCGTCCGGGCGCGTCGTCGCCCCACAGCAGATCCCCCAGCGCCCGCGCCGACACCGGACGTCCCGCCCGCACCGCCAGCACGCAGAGCGCGGCCCGCTGGAGCGGCTGCGACGGCTCGACGCGCGCGCCGTCGTCCGCCGTCACCTCGAGCGGCCCGAGCATCCGGATCTCCACCGGCCCTCCCTCCGTTCCGATCATGGTGGCGCACGTCCGGCGAAGGGGTGAAACGGACCATGTCCGAATATGGCCACGGTCAGGAAGAGTCAGGATCCGAGTGCGGACCGGGACCGCTCCTGCCTGCGCCGTCACCGTCCGCGCCCGGATCGCCCGCCGCGATCGACACCGCGTGATCGGCCCCCGCGCTGACCTTCGGCTTACCTCCGGCCTCTACGCTCCTCCCCACGGACGACGATCCAGGCGGCGGGCCGGACGGAGGTGACCGGATGAACGAGTCCGACTCCCCGCCATGCCCTGCCCGCGTCGTCCGCGTCGAGTCGCCGGACGGCTGGATGGCGACGGGCTGGGACGAGGTCCGCCGCGTCCTGTCCGACCCCGTGTTCAGCCGCGCCCTCGCCGTCGGACGGACGCCGGGCGCGCACCGGCGCGAGACCTTCCTCATCGACATGGACCCGCCCGCCCACCAGCGGATCCGGCGGCTCGCCGTCCCCGCGTTCACGCACCGGCGCGCCCGGGCGCTCACGCCCCGGGTGGACGGCCTGGCCCGCGACCTCGTCGCCGCCATGGCCGCCGCCGGTCCTCCCGCCGACCTGGTCCGCGACCTGTCGCTGCCGCTCCCGATCACCGTCATCGGCGAGCTCCTCGGCGTCCCCCCGCAGGACCGCGACCGCTTCCAGGGCTGGTCCGACGCGTTCCTGTCGAGCACGGCGTTCACCCGCGAGGAGATCGAGACCGCGCACGCCCACCTCGACGGCTACCTCTCCGAGCTCATCGCCAGGCGCCGGGTCGAACCGTCCGACGACCTCCTGTCCGAACTCGTCCGCGCGCGCGACGAGAACGGCGGCCTCACCGAGCCCGAACTCCTGGACCTCGGCGTCGGCCTCCTCGTCGCCGGATACGAGACGACCGCGAACCAGCTCACCACCATCGTCCACACGCTCCTGACCCGACGCGACCTCTGGGACCGGCTCGTCGCCTCCCCCGCCCTGCTCCCCACCGCCGTGGACGAACTGATGCGCTGCGTCCCGCTGGGCTCGGACAGGGGAATGCCGCGCGTGGCCGTCCGGGACGTGGAACTCGGCGGTGTCCTCGTGCGCGCGGGGGAAACCGTCTACGCGTCCCGTCCCCTCGCCAACAAGGACGCGACGGTCTTCGACGACCCGGAGCGGATCGTCCTGGACCGTCCCGACAACCCGCATCTGGCGTTCGGGCACGGGATCCACCACTGCCTGGGGGCGCACCTCGCCCGCCTGGAACTCCGCGCGGCCCTCGGGGCGCTGACCGCGCGGCTGCCGGAGGCACGGATCGCCGTCCCCGAGACGGACCTGCAATGGAAGACGGGGCTGAGCGTGCGGGGACTACACGCGCTTCCCCTGACCTGGGAGGACGACACGCGATGAGCAACGGGGGCGGGCTCGGACTGGCCGGGCCCGCGCGGATCTACGACTGCCTGCTCGGCGGCAAGGACAACTACGCCGTGGACCGCGAACTGGTCGTGGAACTGCTGACCATCGAACCGGGCCTGGTGGACGCCGCCCGCGCCAACCGCGCCTTCGTCCGGCGCGCCGTCCGGGAACTGGCGGGCCTCGGCCTCCGCCAGTTCCTCGACATCGGCTGCGGCCTGCCGACCACCGACAACATCCACCAGATCGCGTCCCGGCACGCCCCGGGCGCCCGCGTCCTGTACGTCGACCAGGACCCCCTCGTCCTCGTCCACGCCCGCGCCCTGCTCGTCGACGACGGCGACGTCGCCGCCCTCCAGGCCGACCTCCGCAAGCCCGAGGACCTCGTCGCGCAGTCTCTCGACCACGGCCTCCTCGACCCGTCCGAGCCCGTCGCCGTCCTCCTCACGTCGGTCCTGCACCACCTCACCGACGCCGACGACCCCTGGCACGCCGTCCGGACCCTGACCGCCGCCCTCGCCCCTGGCAGCGCCCTGGTCATCTCCCACCTGACCGACGCGCCGTCCGCCTCCGCGGAAGTGGCGTCCCGCTACACCGAGGGCTGCTCCCTCCCGCTGATCCCGCGCACGCCCACCGCCATCGCGAGCCTCCTGGACGGCCTGCCGCTCCTCGCCCCCGGCCTGGTCCCCGTGGACACCTGGCGCCCGGAACTCCCCACCACCGCCCCGCAGACCCCCCATTACCTGGCCGCCGCCGCGCAACTCCCGTAACCACCACGGCACGGCCGCCGACCGGCACGACGGAGCATGGCGCGCGGGGCATGCGGGATGGGCGGCGAACGGAAGCGCGGCCCACGAACGCCAGAAACGCGGGGCGCGAGGGCGCGAGGCGCGGGCGCGCGGGGGTTCGGGGGGTTTTCGGGTGGTCGGGTGGTGGTGTCCCTGGTGGCTTCGCGCCGTACCGCCTAATTCGCGGGCGCAGGGACTGAATCGGACCGGAAGGGGGTCCGATGGGTGGTGCTAGTGGGTGGCGTTGTACTGTTCGATCACCTTGGCCGGAATGCGGCCGCGGTCGTTCACCGGGATGCCGTTCTGCTTGGCCCATTCCCGGATTTCTGCGCTCTGCTCACGGTTGCCCGCGCTGCGCGACGGCTTCGCCGGGCGGCGGGCCGCCTTACGGGCGTTCGCCACGAACGGCTCGAAGCGCTCGCGCAGTTTCGCGGCGTTCGCAGCGTTCAGGTCGATCTCGTATCCGACGCCGTCGAGCGCGAAGGACACGGTCTCCTCGGCGTCGCCGCCGTCGAGGTCGTCGGTCATGACGACGATGGTCTTCTGTGCCACGGGGACTCCCTGCTTACGCGTCTGGGCTGGCTTCGGGGTGCGCCTGGACGAACGCCTCGTAGACGGCGTCGGGCAGCGCACCCTGGTCCGGGACCTCGAGGTCCTCGTTCTTGGCCCACGTGCGGACGTCGGCGTTGGTGAAGCCCTTGAGCTTCACCGGGCTTTTCCGGGGCTTGCGCGAGCGCCCCGCCTGCTTCACCTCGCGCGACTTCTCGACATAGCGGGTCAGCGTGTCGAGGGTCTCACGCAGCCGCACGTCGTTCTCGTCGGACAGGTCAATGGTGAAAATCCGCCCCAGGATCTCGAAGTCGCGCTTGCGGACATCCTCGCCCTCGCCGCCATCGAGATCGTCTACCAAGATGACCTTCTCAGCCATGCGTTCCTTTCTGATTCAACGCCCTTTACGGTAGCGGACTTTCGCACCTCATCGCTCAACACACGAACGCGTCGAACAACCGTTTTCCCGATCGGGGGGCCGAAGCCCCTGCACGCGGCGCCGAAGCCCTCGGCGGGAGTCTTCGAGATGTCTCCCGAGACGTCCGTGAAAGCCGGGCGGCGGAGTGCCCGCATGCCTTCGGCGGACGGTCGCCGGAAGCGGGAACCCCCAAGCGTCAAGGCTTTTCAGGGCAAGGCGCGGACGGCCGGGGCCAAGAGACGCGCCCATCCGAGGAGGCGGCGGCTCCGGTGCCAGGGTCGCCGGGAGGTGAGGAGGCGGAGTGGCCGTGCAGCACGCCGGAGGCCGCTTCGGCGACCTCGAAACGGCTCGGATTCCTAACGCAGAGTGACAGTAATTCGGTCACCGAGGTCTTTGAGGTGTGACCATGAAGACAGAGGGTTCGCTGGTCAGGAGGGGTCGGGCGGGGGCAGTTCGAGGCCGGTGCCGATGGCGGAGGCGACCCGGTCGCGCAGGATGGCCTCGGCTCGCCGCGCGTCGGACTCGAGGCGGTCGATGACCTCGACGGCCAGGGTGTCGCGGACGGTCTCGGCGAGGAGGTCGCGGTAGCGGGCGTTCTGTTCGGGCAGGTCGCGCAGGACGCGCCATTCGTGGAACGCCTCGTCGGCCGCGTGGGCCGAGCCGGCGTAGGCCTCCAAGGCCTCGATCCGCCGGGTGATCGAACGGACGGAGAGGTTCAGGGCGCGCCGCTGGGGTTCCAGGAGGGCGCGGACCGGGGCGGAGAGGCGCTCGGGTTGCTGGGCCCGGCGTTCGCGGCGGAGCCGGGTGTGTTCGGCGAGGGCGGACGCGATGGCCCATTCCTGGCGCGGGAGCTCGGTCGCGTTGTCGATGGCGTCCAGGAGTCCGGCGGCCTGGGCCTGGGAGCCGAGGACGGCGTCGATCGCGCGCTGCGCCCGGACCAGGAGCCGGGCGGCGGGACGGTCGAAGTCGGCGGGGAGCAGGTACCGGCCGTGGTGGTCGCGGGCGGCCCGGGTGGTCTCGGGTTCGCGCAGGTGGCGCAGGGCGCCGACCGTCCAGCCGGCGAATCCGGCGGCGGCGAGCGCGGCGGCCGCCTCGGGCTGGCCGAGGAGCAGCAGCGTCACCTGGACGACCGGGAGGACGAGCATGGCGAGCACGGCGCCGCGTCCCCAGCGCAGGGCGCCGCTGAGCAGGTCGTCGTCGTCGAGGGACGCGAGGAAGAACAGCCGGATCCAGCCGCCCGGCAGGACGCCGTAGAAGAACGCGAAGACCGGGATCCAGATGAGGCGGGCGGCGATCGTGGCGGGGCTCGGCCGCTCCGGCGGCGGCGGGGCGGGCAGGCTCGCGGCCACGAGGCGTTCGGGGACGGCGGCGAGCAGCTCGCGTTCGGCCCCCGAGAGGGAGGGGTCGAAGACGGGCCGGGGGTGGTCGTCGGTCATGGCGGCTCCCACCGCGTCGGGGCGTGCGTCCGGTGGACCTTTCGTGACTATCACGGGTGCCGCGACCGCTTCCAGCGCCGGACGGGATCCCCGCAACACCCGCACATTTCGCCCCAGAAACCTCAGCAGGTTCGGAGAAGGCGATCGCCCAGGGGCGTGCGCGCGTACAGGACGGAACGTCCCGCGCGGGCGCGTGTCACCAGGCCGGCGTCCCGCAGGACGGCGAGGTGCTGGGAGACCGCGCCCGGGGTCACGCCGAGGCGGCGGGCGAGGTCGGTGGTGGTCGCGGGGCCGTCCAGGCAGGCCAGGAGGGTCGCCTTGGGACGCCCGACGAGGTCGGTCAGGACGCCGGGACGCGCCGGGGGCGCCGTCTCCCACACCGTCGCGACGCCCCGGGCCGGATACGACACCAGGGGAGGTTCGTCGGTGCTCAGGGGAAGGGACGGCGTCCGGACGAACACGGCGGGCATCAGGACCAGGCCGCGTCCCGTGACCGGGATCCGGACCTCGGGGTGCGGGTAGCTCAGGTCGAGGCTCAGCATCCCGGAGCGCCAGCGGATCGCGGGGTCCAGGTCGGCGAACAGCAGGCGGGCGCCGCCGCGCGCGAGGCGCTGCGCGCGGTAGAGCAGGTCCGCCTCGAGGACGCCGCGCATCCGCGGCCAGTGCGGGGCCAGCACGGCGTCCCAGTAGGCGGCGAGCAGGTCGGCGAGGTGGTCGCGGAGGCGGGCGGGACGTTCGAGTCCGGCGGCGAGGACGGCGGGCGCGGGCCGTCCCTGGAGCGCGGCCCGGATGTCGGCGGCGAGCTTGCCGGGCGGGACGCGCCGGACGCGGTCGAGCTCGGCGGCGAAGTCGGGCAGCGGGTCGTCCGGGCGGCCGGTGAGGAAGTCGGGGACGGCGCGGTGCGTGCCGACCAGCGCCAGGAGCAGGCCGATGTCCAGGTCGCCGAGCGCCGCGGTCGCCGACCGCAGCCACGGGAGCTGGAGCGCGTAATAGTGCGGAAGCAGCCAGATCCGGAGGCTCAGCGCCGCCTCGGCGAGCGGGGAGATGACGAGGCGGGTGTCGGCGAGGTCCTCGACGTCGAGACGCAGTTCGATCATTTAGGCCCAGTCTAAAAGCCTGCCCGGATCGGCCGTCCCGCGCTGGGGTGTGGGGCATGACCACAGCGCTGGCAGTGATTCTCGCCGGGGTGCTCCACGCGACATGGAACGCGATCGCCAAGGGCGCCTCGGACCGGTGGGCGTCGTTCGCCCTGATCGGGATCGGTCAGGCGGTCCTGGTCGTCCCGTTGCTGGGCCTCGTCCCCGTTCCGGCCGCCGCGGCCTGGCCCTGGCTGCTCGGGTCCGTGGCGCTGCACCTGATCTACATGGGGCTTCTGCTCATGTCGTACCAGCTGGGCGACTTCAGCCAGGTGTACCCGCTCGCCCGGGGCAGCGCCCCGCTGCTCGTCGCCCTGGTGGCCGCGACGGCCCTCGGCGAGGACCTCACCTGGGTCCAGCTCACCGGTGTCGCCGCGATCTGCGGCGGCCTCGCCGTCCTCGCGTTCACGGCGCCCGCGGCGGCCGACGGGCGCGCGCGGGACCCGCGTGCGGTGCTCGCGGCGCTGACGACCGGCGTGTCCATCGCCGCGTACACCGTGCTGGACGGGATCGGGGTCCGGGCGGCACACGGGGCGAGCGGGTACTCGGCGTGGCTGTTCGCCCTGGAGTCGCCGCTGACGATCGGGCTCGTCCTGGCGGTGCGCGGGCGGGGCACCCTGTCGGGGCTGCCCGTCCGGACATGGGCGACGGGCCTGGCGGGCGGCGTCCTGGCGATGGCCGGGTACGGGATCGTGCTGTGGGCGCAGACGCGCGGGGCCCTGGCGGCCGTGGCGGCGCTGCGCGAGACCGGCGTCATCGCGGGCGCCGTCATCGGGGCGGTGTTCTTCGCCGAACGCATGGGCGCTCGCCGCATCGCCGCCGCCTGCGTGGTCGCGGTCGGCGTCGTCCTGATCACCGGCACCTAGGACGACCCCACGGTCAGTCGTGCCCGAGCGCCTTCCGGACGGCGGCGGCGACGGCGTCGGGCGTGGGGTCCTGGAGGGTGGCGGCGATGTGCGCGTCCGGCCGGACGACCCACAGCTCGCCCGGACGCAGATCCGGCAGCGCCTCCTCGACGGAACTCGGCACCGGGCAGGTGACGGGCGCGGCGGTCGCCCTCTCGGCGGCCGCCAGAAGCTCCAGGTACGGCAGGGAGGCGTCGGCGAGAAGCGTGATCCCGCCGCGCAGAAGGTGCCGCAGCCGCGCGGGCCGTCCACCGGCGTCCCAGGAGTCGAGCGGGACGGCGGAGGGCGGAAGCGGGGCGTCCGGAACGATCGTCCCCGGGGCCACGGACGGCGGGGCCCCGCGCGCCGGACGGCCCGTACAGGGGCGGGACGCGTCCGGGACGGTCAGCGGCGAGCGGTCGTACCAGAAGGGCTCGGCGAACCGTCCGGAGTCGATCTCGCCCGCGCTCGCGGGGTCGGCGGACGCGCGGTCGAGCACGTCGGCGCGGTGCGCGCGCTCCGCGGCCGTGGACGGCGCGAGGAAGCGCATGGTCGTCGCGGTGACGTCCAGGTTCTCCAGGGCGGCGGCACGGCGCTCGATGTCGTAGGTGTCGAGGATCGAGGGCGGCGACCACCCGCGCACCGCGAACGCGATCTTCCAGGCGGCGTTCTCGGCGTCGGGGACGCCGGAGTTGAGGCCGCGCGCCCCGAACGGCGCGAAGAGGTGCGCGGCGTCCCCGGCCAGCAGGACGCGGCCCACCGCCATCCGGGACGCGACGCGCGAATGGAACCGGTATTCCGTCGCCCACAGCACCTCGTAGGGACGCTCTCCGACGACCTGCCGAATGCGGGCGTCGAGGCGTCCGTCGGCGCGTTCGGCGTCGAGGTCGAAATCGGGCGGCACCTGCCAGTCGATCCGGTACACCGAACCGGGACAGGGATGGATGAGCACCTGCCGTCCGGGGTTCCACGGCGGGTCGAAATGGAAGTGCCGCTCGGTCTCGCGGCCGGGCCAGTCGGTCCGCAGATCGACGATGAGGAAACGGTCACCGCCGCTCTCCCCGGGAAACGCGACGCCCAGCCCCTCGCGCAAGGCCCCGGAATGCGCGCCCGAACACACCACCGCATAAGACCCACGCACAGCGTCCCCCGGGACCACGGCAGGAGCGGAGGTGAATGCGCTGGGAACGCAATGTGCGGTGACTCCGGACGGATCCTGTTCCAGCGCGGTGACCTCGTGGTCCCAGCGGATGGTGACGCGGGGGTCGGCGTCGGCCAGGGCTTGCAGGATCTCCTCGGTACGACTCTGCGAGATGTTGACGAACGGCGGCAGGGCGCCGAGAGCGGCGGCGAACTTCCACGAGGTGACCTCCCGTCCGCGGTGGAAGACGCGGCCGGTCGTCCAGGTCAGGCCCTCGTCGGTGATCGCGCCGGCGCCGACGGACGACCAGATGTCCAGGACGTCCCGCTGCTGGCAGATCGACCGTGAGCCGACCGCCGTCCACCCGGGACGGCCTTCGAGGACGACCACGCGCAGGCCCCAGCGGGCGAGCAGGAGAGCGGCGGTCAGGCCGACCGGCCCGGCCCCCACGACCAGCACGGGCGCGACGGCCTCCACCCCTGCCGCCGCCCCGGTGCCTCCCGGCGCTGACGCGGTCCCGGACATCGGATCAGTCCTGGAGCTCGGCCCAGACCTGGCGGTCGCGTTCGGCGGTCCAGATGCGGGGGCGCTCGATGCCGTCGAGCTCGTCCCAGAGCCGGGAGACGTCGAAGGGCAGGCAGTGCTCGAAGATCGGCCAGCCGCCGTAGGACGGTTCGAGCTCGGCGTGGACGGCGGCGAACGCGTCGCGCAGCGTCCCCCCGCGTTTGCGCACGTCGCGCACCTCGCGGAGCATCGTCTCGAGGAAGTCGCGGGTCTGGCCGACCGCGGCGCGGACCGCCTCGCGCCCGTGCGCGACGGCGCCGCGTCCGCCGACCAGGGCGTCCGCGCCGAACGCGGCGACCCGGTCGAGGGTCGAGCCCGCCCAGTCGCGGTGGAAGGCGTCGCCGGTGTAGAGCGCGGCCTGCGTCTCGACCAGGTCGCCCGCGAACAGGACGCGGTGCCGGGGCAGCCAGGCGACGATGTCGCCCTCGGTGTGCCCGCGCCCGCAGTACCGCAGCTCCAGCGCGCCCCGGTCCCCGCCGAGGTCGATGGTCAGGCCGTCGGAGAAGGTGGTGGTCGGCCAGGTCAGGCCGGGGATGCTCGCGGGGTCCTTGAACAGGCGGGGCATCCGCCCGTACTCCGACTCCCAGTCCTGCTTGCCGCGCTCGGCGATCAGTTCCCGGGTCTTGTCGTGCGCGATGATCGACGGCGTCCCGAACGCGCTCGCGCCGAGCGTCCGGACGGCGTGGTAGTGCGAGAGGACGAGATGCCTGATCGGTTTGTCCGTGTGCGCCCGGAGCACCATCAGCCAGTCGCGGGCGGCCGTGGGGGTGGCGAGGGCCTCGAAGCAGACCACGAAGTCCTCGCCCTCGACCGCGCCCACGTTCGGGTCGCCCTCGGCGGTCAGCGCGTACACGCCGTCCGCGAGGATCTCCAGGGTCTGGGGCTTGGCGGACAGGTCGGCGGACGACGCGAACGGCTTGGGCATCGTTGCCCCTCGCTCTCTCATGGGCGCACGGCAGGGAGGACGCTCGGCAGGACGCGGCGGGGACCGTCGACGCCGAGGCGATGGTTTCATTCCACGACCCGACGACCGGTAACCACGTTCCCTCCCCGCGCGTCCCTCCCCCGGGCCCCGTGGGCGCGCCCCGGTGGACGTCCCGGCGGCGCGGATGCGAAAGGGTAGGGAAGATCGAGTTCTGGGAACGTACCGGGGATCTGTGCGCGCGGGCGGGTGGCGCGCGGAAGGAGGGCGGGGATGACCGCGGCGCTCGGACTGCTCGCGGTCCTGCTGCTGACGGCGGCGACCGGGTACTTCGTGGCGCAGGAGTTCGCGTTCGTGACGGCGGACCGGCCGGTGCTGGCGGAGCGCGCGGCGGCCGGTGACCGGGCGTCCGAGCGGGCGGTCCGGGTCATGGAGCGGTTGTCGTTCATGCTGTCCGGCGCGCAGCTCGGCATCACGGTGACCGCGCTGGTCGTCGGCTTCATCGCCAAGCCCGCGCTCGCCGACCTGCTCGCCCCCGCGCTGCGGGCGTCGGGCGTCCCGGAGGGCGCGGTCGGCGGGATCTCCGTGACCGCCGGGTTCGTCCTGGCCACGGTCATCCAGATGGTGCTCGGCGAGCTGTTCCCGAAGAATCTGGCGCTGGCCCGCGCCGAGGCGCTGGCCAGGGCGCTCGCCCCGTCGACGCTGGTGTACCTGGCCGTCGCGGGCCCGCTGGTCCGGCTGTTCGACGCGGCCGCGAACCGGCTCGTCCGGGCCGCCGGGATGGAGCCGGTCGAGGAGCTGCACCACGGCGCGACGCTGGAGGAGCTCGGGCACATCATCGGCGAGTCCGGCGAGCAGCTCGGCGACAGCCAGGCCGACCTGCTGGAACGCGCCCTGGAGTTCTCCGAGCGGGACGCCGAGGCGGTCATGGTCCCCCGCGTGGACGTCGTGACCATCCCCGCCGACACCCTCGCCGCCGACCTGACCGACGTCATCACCGCGCACGGCCACTCGCGCTACCCGGTGGTCGGCGGCAGCGTCGACGACGTCCTCGGCGTGATCGGGCTGGACGAGCTGATCCGGCTCAGCCCCGAGGAGGCCGAGACCACCCCCGTGCGCGACCTGGTGCGTCCGGCCGTCCTGCTGCCGTCGTCGCTGCCGCTGCCGCAGGTGGTCGCCGAGCTGCGCCGCCACGGCGATCCCCTGGCCTGCGTGGTGGACGAGTACGGCGGCTTCGCCGGGCTCCTGACCTGGGAGGACGTCGCGGAGGAACTCGTCGGGGAGATCGCCGACGAGATCGACGCCGACCCCGACCTCGCGATCCGCACCGGCGCCTGGTGGACCACCGACGCCGGACTCCGCGTGGACGAGGTCGAGCACGAGACCGGCATCGACCTGCCCGAGGGCGACTACGAGACGGTCGCGGGCCTGCTGCTCCAGCGCCTCGGCCGGGTCGCCGAGCCGGGCGACGTCGTCCGGATCCGGCTCCATCCGGAGCGGCTGAGCGAACCACCGCGCGAGGCCGTGGTCGAGGTGCTGACGATCCACCGCCACGTGCCGGAGCTCATCCGCATCTGCGTCGTCCCGCTCGGCGGCACCCCGCCGTCGACCACCCCGCCGTCGACCACCCCGCCGTCGACCACCCCTGGCGTCCCGAACGGGAAGGGCACACGATGAGTCTTCCGGTCGGGGTGCTCCTGACGCTGGCGCTGCTGGCGGGGAACGGGTTCTTCGTGGCGTCGGAGTTCGCGCTGGTCGCGGCGCGGCGGCCGCGCCTGGAGAAGGCGGCGGCCGAGGGGAGCCGCGCGGCCGCGACGGCGGTCGCGGGGATCCGTGAGCTGTCGCTGATGCTGGCGGGGGCGCAGCTCGGCATCACCATGTGCTCGCTGGGCCTCGGCGTGGTGTCCGAGCCGGTGTTCGCGGAGACGCTCGCGACGCTGTTCCGCCACATCGGGGTGCCGGAGGGCGCGGCGCATCCGGTGGCGTTCGTGCTGGCGCTGGCGTTCGTGACGTTCCTGCACATGGTCCTCGGCGAGATGGCGCCGAAGTCGTGGGCGATCATCGATCCGGAGCGGTCGGCGATGGTGCTCGCGCCGCCGTTCCGGGGGTTCGCCCGGTTCGTCCGGCCCGCGCTGGCGGCGCTGAACGGGGTGACGAACCTGCTGCTGCGGCTGGTCGGCGTCCGTCCGAAGGACGACGCGGAGCTGTCCCGGACGCCGGAGCAGCTGCGCAGCCTGGCCGTCGAGTCGCGGCGGCTCGGGCTCATCGCGGAGACCGACCTGAACCTGCTGACCGCCGCGCTGGACGCGCCGCGCGCGCCGCTCGCCGGCCTCGTGATCCCGACGGCGCGGATCGTGTCGGTGCCCGCCGGGGCGTCCCCGCAGGACGTCATCGACGCCGCCGTCCGCACCGGGCACACACGGCTGGTCGTCGCCGACCCGGCGATCACGGCGTCCGACGGCGGGGCGGCGCGGATGGTGCACGTCCGGGACGCCTATCTGGCGCGGGCGCGCGACCGGGAGACGCCCGCCGGGGGTCTGGCGCACCCGATGCCCCGGCTGTCCCTGGGGACCGCGGTGGCCGAGGCGGTCGCGATCCTGCGCGACCAGCACAGCCACCTCGGCCTGGTCCTGCGCGAGGACGGCCGCACCGTGGGCATGGTCAGCCTGGACGACCTGCTCACCACCCTCCTCGGCCCCGCGGACTGACGCCCTTCCCCTTCCGAAGTCGTCAACCTTCATTGACACGGCCGCCGCGTCAACCTACATTGACACTATGAGCGACGGAGTGAGGCTCGCCCAGGAGGCGGGCAGCAGGGACCCGGCCGTAGGGCTGCGGGCCGTCCGCGCGCTGCGCGACCTGGCCGAACGGCTGGAGGCGCTGCAGGTGGACAACGCCCGCGAGCAGGGCTGGTCCTGGCAGGAGATCGCGGTCTGCCTGGGCGTCAGCCGGCAGGCGGTGCACAAGAAGCACGGCGGAGGACGCCGCATCCTCAGGAAGGAGACCTAGACCATGTTCGAACGGTTCAGCACCGAGGCCCGCGAGGTCGTCAAGGCCGCGCAGGAGGAGGCCCGCAGCCGGGGCGACCGGGGCATCGGGACCGAGCACCTGCTGTTCGCCCTGACCCGCAACGAGGGCCCCGCCGGCGAGGCGCTCCGCGGCTGCGGCGTGTTCCGCGGCGCCGCCGGGGACGCCGTCGACGCGCTGCCCGACCGGGACGGCCTCGACGCCGAGGCCCTGCGCGTCCTCGGCATCGACATCGACGCCGTCCGGGACGCCGCCGAGGACGCCTTCGGCCCCGGCGCCCTGGACGCCCCGCGCGGACCCCGCCGGGACCGCGCCCCCAAGGGCCACATCCCGTTCAAGCCCGAGTCGAAGAAGGTGCTGGAACTCAGCCTCCGGCAGTCCCTGCGCCTGAAGCACAAGTACATCGGCTCCGGGCACATCCTGCTCGGCCTGCTCCAGGACCGCCGCGTCCCGGCGGCCCGCGCCCTCACGGGAGCGGGCGTGAACCTGGACGCCCTCTGCGACGACGTCACCCGCCGCATCCCACCCCAGGCCGCCTGACACGCCCACACCCGACGCGACTCCTCAGTCCTGACGCTTCTCCGGCGGATCCGGGCTGATGGTCGTCAGCAGGTGCGCGACCAGGGGGTTCGGGTCGTTCTCGCGCCAGGCGACGGCGACCCGGGTGCGGGCCGCACCCGGGTCGACCCTTCGGAAGGCGACGCCCTTGAGGCGGATGCGGCGGATGCTCGCGGGCGCCAGGGAGACGCCCAGGCCGGTCTCCACCAGCGCGCACACGGTCTGCCATTCCACCGCGCGCTGGGCGACGCGCGGCGTGAAGCCGGCCTCGGCGCACAGGGCGATGATCTGGTCGTGCAGGTGCGGGCCGACCGCGCGCGGCAGCAGCACGAAGGGCGAGTCCGCCATGTCCGCGAGCGGGACGGACCGCCGGGCGGCCAGCGGGTGGGCGGCCGGGAGCACGGCCACGAAGGGCTCGCGGAGAACCGTCCTGAAACGCAGCCCCGCCTCGGCGGCGGGCTCTCGCAGCAGGCCGATGTCGATGGCCTTCTCGCGCAGGGCGGTGATCTGCGGCGCGGTGGTCATCTCCTGGATGTCCAGGTGCACGCCGGGGAACCGCTCCCGGTGGGTGCGCAGCAGGTCCGGCAGGACGGTCAGGGCGAGGGAGGCGGAGAAGCCGATCCGCAGACGGCCGGCCCGGCCGTCGCCGACGGCCCGCGCGGCGGCGAGGCCGCCGGCGAGGTCGGCGAGGGCCCGCCGGGCGGCGGGCAGCAGTTCGCGTCCGGCCGGGGTGAGGGCGACGTGTCCCGGTCCCCGGCCGAACAGCGGGTGGCCGACCTTGTCCTCCAGGCGGCGGATCTGCTGGCTCAGCGGCGGCTGGGCGATGCCGAGGCGGGCGGCCGCGTGGCCGAAGTGGAGTTCCTCGGCGAGCACGACGAAGGCGTGCAGCTGCGGAAGGGGAAGTTCGGGACGCTCCATACGTCCAGAGATATCAGGTCATGCCCGTGGACGTATTAGACGTATCGTCGCTGGTCACCTAGCGTTCGGCGCATGACAGAGCGACGTGTGATCCTCAGCGGCTCGACCTTCGAGGAGCAGATCGGCTACGCCCGCGCCGTGGTGGACGGCGACCGGGTGCACGTGTCCGGGACGACCGGGTTCGACTACACCACCATGACGATCCCGGACGACGTCGTGGCGCAGGCCGAGCAGTGCCTGCGCAACATCGCGGCCGCGCTGGCCGAGGCCGGGTGCACGTTCGCGGACGTGGTGCGGGTGCGCTACCTGCTGCCCGACCGCGCGGACTTCGAGCCCTGCTGGCCGGCCCTGCGCCGGGCCTTCGGCGAGGCCCGGCCGGCCGCCACGATGATGGAGTGCGGTCTCTCCGACCCCCGGATGAAGATCGAGATCGAGGCCGACGCCCGCCGCGCGCCCTGACTAGAGGCGGTCGACGGCGGTGACCCGGATGACGGCCTCGCCCTCCTGGTCGGATCCGGCGAGGTCGACCTCGGCGCTGACGCCCCAGTCGTGGTTCCCCTCCGGGTCGTCGAAGACCTGGCGGACGCGCCACAGCGCGTCCTCCGGGACCTCCTCGATCTGGAGGAGCTTCGGGCCGCGCGCGTTCGGGCCGGTCAGGAGCTCCTCGTGCTCCTCGAAGTAGCCGTCCATGGCGTCCGCCCAGGCGTCCGCGCCGAAGTCGGGGTCGAGGGCGCCGAGCTCGGAGTAGCGCTCGAGCGCGGCCAGCTCCACGCGGCGGAACAGCGCGTTGCGGACGAGGACGCGGAACGCGCGCGTGTTGGCGGTCACGCGGGTGACGCGCTCCTCGAACGCCGCCGCGAGGTCGTCGTCGGACGGGTTGGCGAGCTGCTCCCACTCGTCCAGCAGGCTGGAGTCGACCTGGCGGACCAGCTCGCCCAGCCACTCGATCAGGTCGATCAGGTCGTCGTTCTTGATCGACTCGGGGACGGTCTGCTGGAGCGCCTTGTACCCGCCGGACAGGTACCGCAGCAGCAGCCCCTCCGTGCGCGCCAGGTCGTAGTGGCCGATGTACTCGGTGAAGGTCATCGCCCGCTCGTACATGTCCCGGACGATCGACTTCGGGCTGAGCGGGTGGTCGCCGACCCACGGGTGGCCCGCCCGGTACACCTCGTAGGCGGCCTCGAGCGGCTCCTCGAGGGGCTTGGGGTAGGTGACGTCCTGGAGCAGCTCCATCCGCTCCTCGTACTCGATGCCCTCGTTCTTCATCTCCTGGACGGCCTCGCCCCGCGCCTTGTTCTCCTGCGCGGCGAGCACCTGGCGCGGATCGTCCAGGGTGGCCTCGATCACCGACAGGACGTCCAGCGCGTACGTCGGGGACGCCGGGTCGAGGATCTCGAACGCGGCCAGCGCGAACGCCGACAGCGGCTGGTTGAGCGCGAAGTCCTCCTGGAGGTCGACGGCGATCCGCGCGTAGCGGCCCTGCTCGTCGGGCTCGTCCAGGGCCTCGACGACGCCCCCGGCCAGCAGCGACCGGTAGATCGCGATGGCGCGGGAGATGTGCCGCCGCTGGGACGCGCGGTCCTCGTGGTTGTCGGTGAGCAGGCTCTTCATCGCCTGGAACGCGTTGCCCGGACGGCCGATCACCGACAGCAGCATCGCGTGGCTGACCTGGAACCGGGACGTCAGCCGCTCGGGCTCGGCCTGCTGGAGCTTGGCGAAGGTCTCCTCGTCCCAGCCGACGAACCCCTCCGGGGGCTTCTTCCGCTGCACCTTGCGGCGCTTCTTCGGGTCGTCCCCGGCCTTGGCGAGGGCCTTCTCGTTCTCGACCACGTGCTCGGGGGCCTGCGCCACGACGTAGCCGATGGTGTCGAACCCGGCGCGTCCGGCGCGTCCGGCGATCTGGTGGAACTCGCGGGCGCGCAGGCGCCGCACCCGATGGCCGTCGTACTTGCTGAGCGCGGTGAACACGACCGTCCGGATCGGGACGTTCACCCCGACGCCGAGGGTGTCGGTGCCGCAGATGACCTTGAGGAGCCCGGCCTGCGCGAGCCGCTCGACCAGCCGCCGGTACTTCGGCAGCATCCCGGCGTGGTGCACGCCGATGCCGTGCCGGACGAACCGGGACAGGTTGCGCCCGAACCGGGTGGTGAAGCGGAAGTTGCCGATCAGCTCGGCGATCTTCGCCTTCTCCTCCTTGGTGCAGACGTTGATGCTCATCAGGGACTGCGCCCGCTCGATCGCCGCCGCCTGGGTGAAGTGGACCAGGTAGATCGGGGCCTTCTGCTCGCCGAGCAGCTCCTCGATCGTCTCGTGCAGCGGTGTGAGCCGGTAGTCGTACTTCAGGGGGACGGGACGGTCGGCCGAGGTGACCAGCGCCGTCGTCCGGCCCGTCCGGCGGGCGAGGTCCCTGCGGAGGAACTCGACGTCGCCGAGGGTCGCCGACATCAGCAGGAACTGCGCCTGGGGCAGTTCCAGGATCGGCACCTGCCAGGCCCAGCCGCGCTCGGGCTCGGCGTAGAAGTGGAACTCGTCCATGACGACCACGCCGATGTCGGCCTCCCGGCCGTCCCGGAGCGCCATGTTCGCGAGCACCTCGGCGGTGCAGCAGATGATCGGGGCGTCCGGGTTGACCGAGGCGTCCCCGGTCATCATCCCGACGTTCTCCCGGCCGAACATCTCCACCAGGTCGAAGAACTTCTCCGACACCAGGGCCTTGATCGGCGCGGTGTAGAACCCCACCTGGTCGCGTCCGAGGCCCGCGAACAGCGCCCCGGCCGCCACCAGCGACTTGCCCGACCCGGTCGGCGTCGCCAGGATCACGTTGTTCCCGGAGACGACCTCGATCAGCGCCTCCTCCTGCGCCGGGTACAGCGTGATCCCCCGCCCCGACACCCATCTCTCGAACGCCTCGAAGAGGCTGTCAGCGTCGGCGTCGTTTCCGGAAGGCAACTGGTCGAGAAGGTTCACGTAACCATCCTGCCCCTCCCCACGCACTGCCCACGCCAAATAACCCCCCGGATGCGCCCCTCCCCGGGGCCTGCGGGCCGCCGGACGCCCGCCGGGACACCGGCCGGACGGGTTTTCCGACTTTCCATGCCAAAGCGATCTTTTCTGCTCACATTCGGCTCAGAAAGAAGGAAACGGCCCCCGCCCGCGCGCCGGGCGGGAGCCGTCTCCGGCCGGTGGGTCAGGCGTCGATCTCCTTGCGGGGGTCGTCGGCCCAGAGGGTGTGGAAGGAGCCGTCCTTGTCGACGCGCCGGTAGGTGTGGGCGCCGAAGTAGTCGCGCTGGGACTGGATCAGGGCGGCCGGCAGGCGGTCGGCCCGGAGCGAGTCGTAGTAGGCCAGGGCCGCGGCGAAGCCCGGGGCCGGGATGCCCTCGCGGACGGCGACGGCGACGACCTCGCGCCAGGCGTCCTGCGCGTCGGCCAGCGCCTCCGCGAAGTCCGGCGTGGCGAGCAGGGTCGGGGTGGCCGGGTCGGCGGCGTAGGCGGCGCGGATCCGGTCGAGGAACGCGGCCCGGATGATGCAGCCGCCGCGCCAGATGGCGGCGGTCGCGCCGAGGTCGATGTCCCAGCCGTACTCGGCGCTCCCGGCCTGGATCTCGTTGAACCCCTGCGCGTAGGCGACGATCTTGGACGCGTAGAGCGCCTTCTCGACCTTCTCCGCGAAGGCGGCGCGGTCGGCGACCGGCTCACGGGACGGGCCGGGCAGCGCGCGGGCGGCGGCGCGCAGGTCGGCGTGCCCCGAGGTGGACCGGGCGAACACGGCCTCGGCGATGCCGTTGACCGGGGAGCCGAGGTCGAGGGCGGTCTGGACCGTCCAGCGGCCGGTGCCCTTCTGCTCGGCCTGGTCGAGGACGACGTCCACGAACGGGCGGCCGGTCTCGGGGTCGGTGTGCGCGAGGATGTCGGCGGTGATCTCGATCAGATAGGAGTCGAGACGGCCGGTGTTCCAGGCGCGGAAGATCTCGGCGAGCTCGGCGGGCTCGAAGCCGCCCGCGTGCCGGAGCAGGTCGTAGGCCTCGGCGATGAGCTGCATGTCCGCGTACTCGATGCCGTTGTGCACCATCTTGACGAAATGGCCCGCTCCGTCCGGGCCGATGTGGGTGGTGCAGGGCTCGCCGTCCACCTGCGCCGCGATCGACTCGAACAGCGGACGCAGCGCCTCCCACGACTCGGCGGAGCCGCCCGGCATGATGCTCGGGCCGTTCAGCGCGCCCTCCTCGCCGCCGGACACGCCCGTCCCGACGAAGTGCAGGCCGCGCTCGCGGAGCGCGGCCTCGCGGCGGCGGGTGTCCAGGAAGTGCGCGTTGCCGCCGTCCACGATGATGTCGCCCGGTTCGAGCAGCGCGGCGAACTCCTCGATCACCGCGTCGGTGGGCGCGCCCGCCTTCACCATGACGACCACGCGCCGGGGACGCTCGAGCGACGCGACGAACTCCTCCGCCGTCGCGGCCGGGAGGAACGTCCCCTCGTCGCCGAACTCCTGGACGAGCGCCTTCGTCCGCGCCTCCGTGCGGTTGTGCAGCGCGACGGTGTAACCGTGGCGCGCCAGATTCCGCGCCAGGTTGCGGCCCATCACTGCCAGGCCGGTCACACCGATGTTCGCCTGCTGGGTGCTGGTCACTAGGTCTTCCTCACTCGTCGTATGCATCGCTTGCCCGAGGTCCTACCCCTCTTGTTCCGCCAACAGGGCGGCGAACGTCCTTGTTCCGGGTATGTACTTGGCCACGGGGAAGCGTGATCGCGAAGCCTACGACTTAGGGGAAACATTGCTGGGACTGCCGGAGGGGGTCGAAGCGTGCCTGTTCGACCTCGACGGAGTGCTGACCGCGACGGCCGCCGTGCACGCGGCCGCGTGGAAGCAGATGTTCGACGAGTTCCTGAAGGACCGGGCGCTGCGGCATGGTGAGCCGTTCGTCCCGTTCGACGTGCGGAACGACTACGGGCCGTACGTGGACGGCAAGAAGCGCGAGGACGGCACCCGCTCGTTCCTGGAGTCGCGGGGCATCCACCTGCCCGAGGGCTCCCCGGACGACCCGCCGAGCGCGGAGACCGTGCGGGGGCTCGGCAACCGCAAGAACGAGCTGGTCCTCAAGCTCATCGACGAGGACGGCGTCCAGGTGTTCCAGGGGTCGGTGGACTTCGTCCGCGCGGCCCGTGCCGCCGGGCTGAAGACCGCCGTCGTGTCGTCCAGCGCGAACACCGTGCAGGTCCTGCGGGTCGCGGGCATCACCGGGCTGTTCGACGCGCGCGTGGACGGCGTCGTCGCCGCCGAACGCCAGCTGCCGGGCAAGCCCGCGCCGGACACCTTCCTCGCCGGCGCCGAGGCCGTCGGCGTCCCCGCCGCCCGCGCGGTCGTGTTCGAGGACGCGCTCGCCGGGGTCGAGGCCGGGCACCGCGGCGGCTTCGCCTACGTCGTCGGCGTCAACCGGCTGGACGCCGACCACGCCGCCGGCCTGCGCGAACACGGCGCGGACGTCGTCGTCGGCGACCTCTCCGAACTTCTCAAGGGGGACCAGTGACCGAGTCGGACCACCGCGCGTCGGACCACCGCGTTTCGAGCGCGCCGCAGCCGCAGTTCCTGGTCGAGCCCTGGTGCGTGCGCGAGCCCGAGCTGCGCCTGGACCGGCTGGCCCAGAGCGAGTCGGTGTTCGCGCTGTCCAACGGCCATCTCGGCCTGCGCGGCAACCTCGACGAGGGCGAGCCGCACGGCCTGCCGGGCACCTACCTGAACTCGTTCTACGAGCGGCGTCCGCTGCCGCAGGCCGAGGTCGCCTACGGCGTCCCCGAGACCGGGCAGACCGTCATCAACGTGACGAACGGAAAGGTCATCCGCCTGCTGGTGGACGACGAGCCGCTCGACGTCCGCTACGGACGGGTCCACTTCCACGAACGACTCCTCGACATGCGCGCCGGAACCCTCTCGCGGGACGTCGAGTGGACGTCCCCGGCGGGCCGCCGTGTCAAGGTGACCTCGACCCGGATGGTGTCGCTGTCACAGCGCGCCGTCGCCGCGATCTGCTACGAGGTCGAGGCGGTGGACGACCCGGTGCGGATCGTCCTGCAGAGCGAGCTCGTCGCGAACGAGGCGCTGCCCGACCTCGGCAAGGACCCCCGGGCCAGCGCGATGCTCGAGCAGCCGCTGATCTCGGAGGAGCACATGTCGAACGGGCACCGGGTCGTCCTGGTGCACCGCACCCGGGAGAGCGGCCTGCGGATGGCGGCGGGCATGTCGCACGAGGTCACCTGCCCGGACGCCGCCGACCACGCGCTGGAGAGCCTGCCCGACATCGGCCGGCTCACCGTCGCGACCCGCCTCAAGCCGGGCGAGCGGCTGCGGATCATCAAGTACATGGCCTACGGGTGGTCCAGCCAGCGGTCCCGGTCGGCGCTGAACGACCAGGTCGTCGGCGCGCTCGCGGCGGCCCGGCAGACCGGCTGGGAGGGGCTGCTGAAGGAGCAGCGCGAGTTCCTCGACGAGTTCTGGGAGGGCGCGGACGTCGAGGTCGACGGTGACGCGGAGGTCCAGCAGGCCGTCCGGTTCGCGCTGTTCCACATCCTCCAGTCGGGCGCCCGCGCCGAGCGCCGGATGATCCCCGCGAAGGGCCTCACCGGACCCGGCTACGACGGCCACTCGTTCTGGGACACCGAGACGTTCGTCATGCCGGTGCTCACCTACACCTATCCGCACGCGGTCGCCGACGCGCTCAGCTGGCGGCACATGACGCTGCCGCTCGCCCGGGAGCGCGCGGGCCAGCTCGGCCTGTCCGGCGTCGCGTTCCCCTGGCGGACGATCCGGGGCCAGGAGTGTTCCGGCTACTGGCCCGCCGGAACCGCCGCGTTCCACATCAACGCCGACATCGCCGACGCCGTCGTCCGCTACCTGGACGCCACGCAGGACGAACGGTTCGAACGCGAGGTCGGGCTGGAGATCCTGGTGGAGACCGCGCGGCTGTGGCGCGGCCTCGGCCACCACGACGTCGAGGGCGTGTTCCGCATCGACGGCGTCACCGGCCCGGACGAGTACACGGCCATCGTGGACAACAACGTCTACACCAACCTCATGGCCCGCCGGAACCTGTGCGAGGCCGCCGACACCGCCATGCGCCACCCGGACGTCGCCGACCGGCTGGGCGTCACCACCGAGGAGGCGGCGTCCTGGCGGGACGCGGCCGACCGCATGCGCATCCCCTACGACGAGCGGCTCGGCGTCCACCCGCAGTGCGACGGGTTCACCGACCACGCCCGCTGGGACTTCGCCGCGACCAAGCCCGACCAGTACCCGCTGCTGCTGAACGTCCCGTACTTCGACCTGTACCGCAAGCAGGTCGTCAAGCAGGCCGACCTCGTGCTCGCCCTGCACCTGTGCGGGGAGAACTTCACGCCCGAGCAGAAGGCGCGCGACTTCGCCTACTACGAGGCGCTGACCGTCCGGGACTCGTCGCTGTCGGCGCAGACGCAGGCCGTCGTCGCCGCCGAGTGCGGGCACCTGGAGCTCGCGCACGACTACCTCGGCGAGACCGCGCTGATGGACCTGCACGACCTGAACCGCAACACCCGCGACGGCCTGCACATCGCGTCCCTCGCGGGCGCGTGGACGGCGCTGGTCGCGGGCTTCGGCGGCATGCGGGCCACCCGCGGCGACCTGCGCTTCGCGCCGCGCCTGCCCGGCGGCATCAGCCGCCTGGCGTTCCGCATGCGCTACCGCGGCAACCTGATCAAGGTCACCGTGACCGGCGAGACCGCGACCTACGAGCTCCTGGACGGCCCGGGCCTCGTCCTCGCCCACCACGGCACCGAGTTCCACCTCGAGAAGGACCCGGTGGAACGCGACATCGCCCAGGAGCCCGCGCCCGCCCCGCCGTGCCAGCCCACGGGCCGCGAGCCGATCCCCCGCCGCATGGACCCGCACGACCGCAGCCGCCGCCGCGTCCGCTGACCCGCACCGCACCGCACCGCAAGGCACCGCACCGCAAGGCACCGAGCCCGGCACCGCTCCCCCAGAACGGTGCCGGGCTCAGCAGGCGTCGGCGCAGGGGGCGGTCGCGGCGGTGGTGGCGGACTTGCCGCCCGGGGCGGGACGGCCGCGGTGGCGTTCGACGAGGAGGCGGCGCGGGCCGGGGCCCTCGTCGCCGAGCCGGTCGTAGGGGTTGGCGAGCGCGCAGGTGCTGATCGACAGGCAGCCGCAGCCGATGCAGTCGGTGAGCTCGTCGCGGAGCTTCTCCAGCTGCGCGATGCGGTCGTCCAGCTCGGTGCGCCAGGTCTCGGAGAGACGGGCCCAGTCCTCGGCGGTGGGGGTGCGCTCCTCGGGGAGGGTCGCGAGGGCGTCGCGGATCCGGTTCAGGGGGATGCCGACGCGCTGGGCGACCTTGACGAACGCGACGCGGCGCAGCGTGTCGCGGGTGAAGCGGCGCTGGTTGCCCGCCGTCCGGCGGCTGCTGATCAGCCCCTTGGACTCATAGAAGTGCAGGGCCGAGACCGCCACCCCGCTGCGCTCGGCGAGCTGCCCGACGGTCAGCTCGTGGACCCTGAACTCCAACCTCGACATACCTGCGAGGTTACTGGGCGTCCGGCGGCTCCGGAGTGCCCCGATCCGTCCGGTGCGCGTCCGGACGGGGTCAGCGCGTGTCCGGACGGGGTCAGCGCGTGTCCGGACGGGGTCAGCGGGTGTCCGGACGGGGTCAGCGGGTGTCCGGACGGGGTCAGCGGGTGTCGGGGCGGGCGGCCAAGGCGGCCAGGTGGGCCTCGATCCGGTCCAGCCGGGCCCGAAGATCGGCCATGTCGGTCTTGTCGGAGTTCTGCTCGCTCTCCCGCAGCCGGACGATCAGCGACCCCTTCGGCTCCAGCGTGACCAGGCGGGTGTCGTGCAGGCCGTCGCCGCCCTGCTCCATGATCCCCTGGATGACGTCCGGCTTGCCGAGGCCGAGCCGGAACAGGGTGCGCTCGCGCCACCGCCCGTTCCACACCAGGATGCTCGGACTCCCGTGGACGAGCCGCCGCAGCCACGGCACCACCAGGACGATCCGGACGAACACCGCGTTCGCGCCGACCAGCAGGATCGCGCCGAGCGCGCCGCCCCACAGCGAGTTGTCCGGGCCGATGATGGCGTTCTGGACGACGTTCGACAGCAGCAGCATCACCACGAAGTCGAAACCGTTCAGCTGGGCGAGCTCGCGCTTCCCGGCCAGGCGCAGCAGCGCCACGATGAGCAGGTAGACCGCGAAGGTGCGGATGGCCTTGTCGGCCACCGGGATCTGGATGTGCATCAGGTCATGCCACATGCGCCCGACCCTAATCACGCGAAGGGGCCGCGTCCGGCAGGACGCGGCCCCGATCGTCACGAGATCACCCGAGCCTCGGATCCGAGGCGCCGGGCGGGGTCACTCGCCGAGGCGGTTCACCAGGGCCTCGTACTCGGCCCACAGCTCCTTGGGCAGGTGGTCGCCGAAGGTCTCGAAGTGGGCCGGGACCAGGGCGGCCTCCTGCTTCCAGACCGCGGTGTCCACGGTGAGCAGGGTGGTGAGGTCCTCGTCGGACAGGTCCAGTCCGGTGAGGTCGAGGGCTTCGCGGGTCGGCAGCTGGCCGATGGCGGACTTGGCTGCGTCGGCCTTGCCGTTGAGCCGGTCCACGATCCACTTCAGGACGCGGCTGTTCTCGCCGAAGCCCGGCCAGATGAACCTGCCGTCGGCGTTCTTGCGGAACCAGTTGACGTAGTAGATGCGGGGGAGCTTCTCCACGTCGGTGGAACGGCCCATCTTCAGCCAGTGGCCGAAGTAGTCGCCCATGTTGTACCCGCAGAACGGCAGCATCGCGAACGGGTCGCGGCGCAGCTCGCCGACGGTGCCCTCGGCGGCGGCGGTCTTCTCGGACGCGATGTTCGCGCCGAGGAAGACGCCCTGCTGCCAGTCGAAGGACTCGGTCACCAGCGGGACGGCGGTGGCGCGGCGGCCGCCGAACAGGATCGCCGAGATCGGCACGCCCTTCGGGTCCTCCCACTCCGGCGCGATGATCGGGCACTGCCCGGCCGGGGTGGTGAAGCGGGCGTTCGGGTGCGCGGCGGGGACGCCGGACTCGGGGGTCCAGTCGTTGCCCTTCCAGTCGGTGAGGTGCGCGGGGGGCTCGTCGGTGAGGCCCTCCCACCACACGTCGCCGTCGTCGGTCAGCGCCACGTTGGTGAAGATGGAGTTGCCGTAGAAGGTCTTCACCGCGTTGGCGTTGGTGGCCTCGCCCGTCCCCGGCGCGACGCCGAAGAACCCGGCCTCGGGGTTGATCGCGTAGAGCCGGCCGTCCTCGCCGAACCGCATCCAGGCGATGTCGTCGCCGATGGTCTCGACCTTCCAGCCCGGGATGGTCGGCTCGAGCATGGCGAGGTTGGTCTTGCCGCACGCGGACGGGAACGCGGCCGCGACGTAGCGGGTCTCGCCCTCCGGCGGGGTGAGCTTGAGGATGAGCATGTGCTCGGCGAGCCAGCCCTCGTCACGGGCCATCGTCGAGGCGATGCGCAGCGCGTAGCACTTCTTGCCGAGCAGGGCGTTGCCGCCGTAGCCCGAGCCGTAGGACCAGATCTCGCGGGTCTCGGGGAAGTGCGAGATGTACTTGGTGGTGCTGCACGGCCACGGGACGTCGGCCTGGCCCGGCTCCAGCGGCGCGCCCACGGAGTGGACGGCCTTGACGAACGAGCCGCGCTCCTCGATCAGCCGCAGGGCGCCCTCGCCCATCCGCGTCATGATCCTCATGGAGACCGCGACGTACGGCGAGTCGGTGATCTCGACGCCGAGCTGGGAGATGTTGCCGCCCAGCGGGCCCATGCAGAACGGCACCACGTACATGGTGCGGCCCTTCATCGACCCCTGGAAGAGGTCGGCGAAGGTCGCCCGCATCTCCGCCGGGGCGATCCAGTTGTTCGTCGGGCCGGCGTCCTCCTCCTTTTCGGAGCAGATGTAGGTGCGGTCCTCGACGCGGGCCACGTCCGACGGGTCGGACGCCGCGTAGAAGCTGTTCGGCCGCTTGTCCGGGTCGAGCCGCCTGAAGGTGCCCTGCTCGACGAGCAGCGAGGTCAGGCGCTCCCATTCCGCATCCGAACCATCGCACCATTCGACTCGCTCGGGCTGGGTCAGCTCGGCGATCCCACGCACCCAGTCGACGAGCTCACGGTGACTGGTCGGGGCCTGGTCGAGGCCGGGGATCTCCTGGTTGGACACGGGCAACTCCTTCAGCTGTTCGCAGGATGTTTGCATCATGAGCAAATCCCGCGGCTTTTTCCATTTGGTCTGGACCAATCCAGAGGAGTTTTGGGGCAGGCTGAGCCCATTTGTGATTGATGTCACCGGGAATCGGCTCTGCCCCGAGAGCCCGCTCGACCGCTGACGCACCCCGCTCAGGCGGGATATACCCGCACCTCCGTGGCCTTAACGGAGGCCCAGACCGGGCTGCCCTCCGCGAGGCCCAGTTCGGCCACGGCCGCCGCCGTCACGTCCGCCGAGACCTGCGGACCGTCCCCTCCGGACGCGTCCGGGCCGTCCCCTCCGGAGGCGTCCGGACCGGCCCCGTCGAGCCGGATCCGGAAGCGGTCGCCGCGGCTCTCCACCGCCGCCACGCGGGCCTTCCAGAGGTTCCGGGGGCTGCCGTCCGGGCGGGACCGGTACAGCGCGACGGCGGACGGCTCGAAAGCGAGAAAAACATCACCCTCGGGTGAGGCCACGGCGTCGATCTTCAGGCGCCCGTCCGCGATGACGACGGATCCTCCGTCCGCGCGGCCCCGGAACAGGTTCAGCCCGACGAGCCGCGCCACGTACGGGGTGCGGGGGTGCCGGGCGACGTCGGCGGGGGCGCCCTCCTGGACGAGCCGTCCGCCCTCGACGACGACGAGGCGGTCGGCGAGGGTCAGCGCGTCCAGCGGATCATGGGTGACCAGGACGGCCGCGCCCGCGAACCCGGCGAGATGGCGGCGCAGCGCCGCGCGCACCTCCAGGCGGGTGTGGGCGTCGAGGGCGGAGAGCGGCTCGTCCAGCAGCAGGAGCCCCGGCCGGACGGCCAGGGCCCGCGCCAGCGCGACCCGCTGCGCCTGCCCTCCCGACAGCGCGCGCGGACGGGCCGACGCCTGCTCCGCGAGCCCGACGTGCTCCAGCCACTCGGCGGCCCGGCGGCGCGCCTCGCGCCTGCCCGTCCCCTGGGCGCGCGGCCCGAACGCCACGTTCTCCAGGGCGGACATGTGCGGGAAGAGCAGGTACTCCTGGAAGACCATGCCGACGCGGCGTTCGTCGGGCGGCAGGCGGGTGAGGTCCCGTCCGTCCACGCGGACGTGGCCGCCGGCGAGCGGGGTGAGCCCGGCCAGGGCCCGCAGGGCGGTGCTCTTGCCCGCGCCGTTCGGGCCGAGCAGCGCCACGACCTCGCCCGGCGCGGCCGTCAGGACGAGATCGAGATCGAACCGGGGACGCCGCACGACGATCCGGGCGTCCAGGCCTCCGGCCTGTTCGGCGGCCGTCACGCGGCACCGGTCCAGCGGTCGCGGAGGGCCACCAGCACGGCCACCGACACCGCCAGCAGCACGAGGCTGAGGACGATCGCGGCCTGCGGGTCGGTCTCCAGGGCGAGGTAGACGGCGAGCGGCATGGTCTGGGTGCGTCCGGGGAAGTTGCCCGCGAACGTGATCGTCGCGCCGAACTCGCCGAGCGCGCGCGACCAGCACAGCACCGCGCCCGCCAGGACGCCGGGCGCGGCCATCGGCAGCGTGACGCGGCGGAACACCGTCCACCGCCCGGCGCCGAGCGTGGCGGCGGCCTCCTCGAACCGGGTGTCGGCGGCGCGCAGCGCGCCCTCCACGCTGATCACCAGGAACGGCATCGCCACGAACGTCTCGGCGAGCACCACCCCGGACGTCGTGAACGGCAGCGTGATCCCGAACGCGCGGTCGAGCCACTCCCCCACCAGGCCGCGCCGTCCGAGGACGAGCAGCAGCGCGACGCCGCCGACCACGGGCGGCAGCACCAGCGGGACGGTCACCAGCGCCCGCACCAGCCGGACGCCGGGGAACGGCACCCGCGCCAGCAGCCAGGCCAGCGGCACCCCGAACAGCAGGCACAGCCCGGTCGCGATCGTGGCGCTGACCAGCGACAACCGCAGCGCCTCCAGCACCTGCGGCTGGCCGAGCCGGGTCCCGACCGTCCCCCAGGGCGCCCGGACGAGCAGCCCTGCGAGCGGCAGGACCAGGAACACCAGGCCGACCAGCGCGGGCAGCATCAGCACGAGCGGCGGACGCCCCCGGACCCGGTCCGCCGCCTCCCCTCGCCGTGCCCGCCGCCCGCGCAGGACGGTCACGGGGACTCGAACCCGGCCTCGCTCAGCGCCGCCTTCCCCGGCTGCGACAGGACGTACTGGACGAACTCCTTGGCCAGCGCGGACTGCGGGGCCTTGGCGAGCGACGCGATCGGGTAGGAGTTGATCGCCTTGGCCGACTCGGGGAACTCGATCCCCTCGACCTGCCCGGTCGCCGCCTTGGCGTCCGTGCGGTAGACGAGCCCGGCGTCCGCCTCACCGAGCCGGACCTTGGTCAGCACGGCCTTGACGTCCTGCTCCTGGGACACCGGCTTGACCGTGAGGCGCGCGGCGGCGAGCGCCTGCTTCGCGGCGGCCCCGCACGGCACCTGCTCCGCGCACAGCACGACCTTCAGCTTGGCCCCGGCCAGGTCGGCGAGCGCGTGCACCTTGCCAGGGTCGCCCTTCGGGACGGCGATGACCAGCCGGTTCTTGGCGAACACGGTCGGCTGCCCGGACACGTCGCCCGCGTCGGCCACGGTCTTCATGGTCGTGCCGCTGGCGGCGGCGAACACGTCCGCGGGCGCGCCCTGCGTGATCTGCTGCGCGAGCGCCGAGCTGCCGCCGAAGTTGAACCGGACCTTCAGCCCGGGGTGCGTCCCCTCGAAGTCCTTGCCGAGCCGGGTGAACGTCTCGGTCAGCGAGGCGGCGGCGAACACGGTCAGCGTCTTGTCTCCGGATCCACCGGACTTACCGGACTTGTCGTCCTTGGTGTCGCCGCAGCCCGCGGCGAGGGCCGCCAGGGACAGGGCCGCCACCGCGGCCACGGATGCACGTCTCAGCACAACGACTCCTCGGGGGTTCTCAAACGGGGGGGAAGGGGGTGCGGGCTCAGCCCGCGTCGGGACGCTCGACGACGACGGTGGTGGACTTCACGACCGCCTCGGCGACCACGCCCACCTCCAGGCTCAGCTCCTCGGCGGCCTCGCGGCTCATCAGCGACACGATCCGGAACGGCCCGGCCTGGATCTCGACCTTGGCCATGACCGTGTCGAGCACCACGTCGGTGACGATGCCCCGCATCCGGTTCCGCGCGGAGGAGAAGCTCTCCCCCGGTTCGCGGGCCTGGGCGCGGACGAAGGCGGCCAGGTCGGCCCCCGGCACGATCCGGTGGCCGTGCTCGTCCCGGACGGCGGGCAGCCGTCCGCCGTCCACCCACCGGCGGACGGTGTCCGCGCTGACCCCGAGCAGGGCCGCGGCCTCACTGATCCGGAAGTTCGTCACGCGGATCACCCTAGACCCCTCGCATCTGCAAGCCACATCCGGAGTATCGACCAGAAGCTGCAAGGCGAACAGTGGCCAACCCCTTGCTTCTGCGGTCCCCTTGCTTCTGCAGCACCGGAACGAATGCTTGTTCACCGGCACCCCGCGATGGGACGATCAGAATCGCGTTCGGAAACGGCGGCGGAACGAGGGAGCGGACGTGACCCCTGCGGAGCCCACCACGCTGGTCATCGACAGGCAGGGCACGGCGAGCCTGCGCTCGCGGGCCGTCGCCGCCGGCGTGCGCGGCCTGGTCCGGCCCGGACTGGCGAAGGCGGCCGAGCGTCCCCTCACCGAGAAGGCCCTGCGCCGCGCCGCGGTGCTCGACAGGCTGGCCGGACGGGCCCGCCCGCCGCGCGACGCCCACTTCGCGCCGGTCGCCTTCGACGGCTTCCGCGCCGAGTGGACGCACGGACCGGGCGTCGGCCCCGATCGCGCCAAGGCGATCCTCTACCTGCACGGCGGCGGCTGGGTCTCGTGCGGCCTGAACACGCACCGCCGGATGGTCTCCCGGTTCAGCGCCGCCGCCGGGGTCCCCGCGCTGTCGGTCGACTACCGGATGATCCCGGACGTCCCGTTCGAGGACGAGGTCGAGGACTGCCTGACCGCCTACCGGAGCCTGCTGGAGGACCGCGACGCGTCCGACATCGTGATCATGGGCGACTCGGCGGGCGGCCACCTGACGTTCGCGACGGCCCTGCGCGCCCGCGACGAGGGACTGCCGCTCCCCGCCGCACTGGTCGCCCTGTCCCCGATGCTCGACATGCACCTCGGCACCAAGCTCGCCCACCCGAACACGCGGCTCGACCCGTCCGGGCCCGGCCCGCTGCTGGAGCGCCTGGTGGAGGACCTCCTCCCCCACCTCGACCTCACCGACCCGGCGATCTCGCCGATCCGCGCCGACCTCACCGGGCTCCCGCCCGTCCTGCTGACCGCCGGTTCGACCGAGCTCCTGTACACCGACGCGGAGACCATGGCGAGACGGCTCGTCCGCGCGGGCGTCCCGACGACCCTCCAGGTCTGGCACCGCCAGATCCACGTCTTCCAGATGTTCGGCCCCCTCCTCCCGGAGTCCCGCGCGGCGATCGCCGACATGGGCGCGTTCGTCCGCGGCGCGCTCGGTTGACCTCAAGTCAGGTCGAGGTCTTACCGTCGGAAGCATGACGACACCGGATCCCTTCACCGCCGCCGAACGCGCCTACCTGACGACGCAGAACCTCGGCCGCCTCGCGACCGTCGCCCCCGACGGGACGCCGAACTCGCGTCCCGTCGGATTCCGCCTGAACGACGACGGCACCATCGACATCGGCGGCCCGGACAACGCCGCCAGCCGCAAGTACCGCAACGCGCAGTCCAACCCGGCCGTCTCGTTCCTCGTCGACGACCTGACCTCCCCCGACGACCCCGACGCCGTCCGCCCCGGCTGGGGCCGCGGCGTCGAGATCCGCGGCCGCGCCGAAATGGTCAAGGGCGAGATGCACATCGGCAAGGGCTTCTTCAGCGACGACCTGATCCGCATCCACCCCACCCGCATCATCAACTGGCACCTCGACCCGTCCACCCCCGAAGGCACCGCCCGCACCATCGCCTGACCCGGCCCGGCGGACCTCACGCATGAAGGGTGGGGTGGGGGGTAAAGGCGGGTTGAAACTTGAATAGGGCTACCTGGTCGGGAGGCGGCCGTTATGGGTGGGAACATGTGGGTGCCCCGGAGTCGCGGGGCGTTCAGTGGGGTTCTGCTCGTGCTACTCGGGGGCTGGGGTGCGCTGTTGCCCTTTGCCGGGCCGTACGCGCACTTCGGCTTCCACCCCGACGAGACGTGGATCTACGGCACCGACCGGCTGGAGCTGTGCGTCGCGCCCGGGGCGGCGACCGCGCTGGGCGGGCTCGTCGTGGCGGCCGGTTCGAACCGGGTGGTCGCCTCGCTCGGCGGGTGGCTCGCGGCGCTCGGCGGGGCCTGGTTCGCCGTCGGGACGCAGACCGCCGTCCTGTGGGACGTGAACGGCATCGGCGACCCGCTCGGCGCGACCAAGGGCCGGCACCTGGCCGAGCAGCTCGGCGGGTTCACCGGGCTCGGCGTGGTGATCGTGTTCTTCGCGGCGGTGGCGCTCGGCCGGTTCGCGGTGGTCGGCGTCCGCGACGTGGCCGCCGAGCCGTCCGAGGCGTCCGGCTTCAGGGACGAGACGGCGGTCACGCAGCCGCTCAGGCCGTCCTACGGCCGCTACGCGCGCCAACCGGACGACGGCTCCGACCAGCGCGTGGCTCCCGACGAGCACGGATTCTGAGGGACGTCAGCGGTCGCGGGAGCGCATGTTGCGGACCGACTTGGTCGTCTCGAAGCTGCCCTTCTCGTCGTCGTTCGCGACGTCGTCGCGGTCGGTGAACATGCCCGCGAACAGGACGAGCAGGCCGACCGCGCCGATCCAGGGCTGCCGCCAGTAGAAGCCGGCGGCCAGGAACCCGGCGGCCACGAGCACCAGCAGCAGAAGCCTCACGTCACACTCCTCGCCCGGTCGCGTCACGCCCCACCGGACCACCGGTCCGCGAGTAATGGAAAACTTACTCAGGGCGTCACAGGCATCCTGACATGCCGAAGCCCGCCCGGGGAAGCCCCGGACGGGCCACGGCGCGCTCCCGCTACTTGCGCTTGCCCCGCTTCTCGCGGATCTTCATCGTCACCGCGATCGGGGTGCCCTCGAAGCCGAACTCCTCGCGCAGCCGCCGCTCGATGTACCGGCGGTAGCCCTCCTCGAGGAACCCGGACGTGAACAGCACGAACCGCGGCTGCCGGACGCCGGCCTGCGTCGCGAACAGCACGCGCGGCTGCTTGCCGCCCCGGATCGGGTGCGGGTGCGACGACACCAGGTCGGCGAAGAACTGGTTCAGCTTGGCCGTCGGGACGCGCGAGTCCCAGCCCGCGAGGGCCGTCTCGATCGCCGGGACGAGCTTCTCCATGTGCCGTCCCGTGCGGGCCGACACGTTCACGCGCGGCGCCCAGCGGGCGTTGTGCAGCTGCCGGTCGATCTCGCGGTCCAGGTAGTGGCGGCGCTCCTCGTCGAGCAGGTCCCACTTGTTGTAGGCGATGACCAGCGCCCGGCCGGACTCGATCACCATGGAGATGATCCGCAGGTCCTGCTCGGCGAGCGGCTCGTTCGCGTCGATCATCACGACCGCGACCTCGGCGCGCTCCAGCGCCGACTGCGTGCGCAGCGTGGCGTAGAAGTCGGCGCCCTGGTTCTCCCGGTGGCGGCGGCGGATCCCGGCGGTGTCGATGAACCGCCAGGTCTTCCCGCCGAGGTCGATCTCCTCGTCGATCGGGTCGCGGGTGGTGCCCGCGACCGAGTCGACGACGACCCGCTTCTCTCCCGCCAGCTGGTTCAGCAGGCTGGACTTGCCGACGTTCGGACGGCCCAGCAGCGCCACCCGGCGCGGCCCGCCCGCCTCGATGCCGAACCGCTCCTTCGGGGCCTGCTCGGGCAGCGCCTCCAGCACGGCGTCCAGCAGGTCGCCCGAACCGCGCCCGTGGACGGCGCTGACCGGGTGCGGCTCGCCGATGCCGAGGCTCCACAGCAGCGCCGCGTCCGACTCGGTGCCGATGTTGTCGACCTTGTTGGCGACCAGCACCACCGGCTTGCCGGACCGGCGCAGGATCTCCACCACGGCCTCGTCCACGTCGGTCGCGCCGACGGTGGCGTCCACGACGAACATCACCACGTCGGCGAGGTCCACCGCCATCCGGGCCTGCTCGGCGATCGCCGCGGCCAGGCCCGCCGCGTCCGGCAGCCAGCCGCCGGTGTCCACCACGGTGAACCGGCGTCCGGACCAGGTCGCGTCGTAGGCGACCCGGTCCCGGGTCACGCCCGGCACGTCCTCCACGACCGCCTCACGGCGGCCGATGATCCGGTTGACCAGGGTGGACTTGCCGACGTTCGGACGGCCCACCACGGCCACCACGGGCGCGGGCCCCTCGCCCTCCTCGGAGAAGCCCCCTTCCAGGGCCTCCGCCTCAAGGTCGGCGACATCAAAGTCGGCGGCGTCGAAGTCGTATTCGCTCTCAGTCACGTTCATGTCCCCGCTCGCCGGACGGGTACGCCTCCCGGCGTCCCCCGGCTCGCTCGTGCGCTCGTTGCCGAGCCCGCTCAGTACTGCTCTTTGGCGAGGCGGACGACCGCCTCGATGACCTCGTCGAGGCTCAGCTCGGTCGAGTCGATCTCATGCGCGTCCGCCGCCTTCGCCAGCGGGGACGCCTTCCGGGTGGAGTCCAGCTCGTCGCGTCGTGCCTGCTCGGCCTGGGTGACCTCCACCGACGCGCCCGGGTCGGCCGCCAGGTCCTTGGCCCGCCGCGCGGCCCGCGCCGCCTCGCTGGCGGTCAGGTAGACCTTGACCGGCGCGTCCGGCGCGACGACCGTGCCGATGTCACGGCCCTCCACCACGATGCCCCCGGCACCGATGATCTCACGCTGAAGCGCGACCATCCGCTCCCGCACCGCCGGAACCCGGCTGACCGCGCTCACCGCGTTGGTGACCTCACGGGTGCGGATCGGCCCGGACACGTCCGTGCCGTCCGCCTCGATCGTCGGACGGTTCGGGTCGGTGCCGGACACCAGCGCCGCCTCGCCCGCGCGGGCCGCGACCGCCTCGCCGTCCTCGACGTCCACGCCGTGCTCCAGCATCCACCAGGTCATGGCGCGGTACATCGCGCCGGTGTCGAGGTAGCGCAGGCCGAGGGCGCGCGCCACGCCCTTGGAGGCGCTGGACTTGCCGGACCCGGACGGGCCGTCCATGGCGATGACGAGCGACACGATCGCTCCCTTTCGATGTCTGGTGCGGTGCTGGGGCGCCGAAATGGCGGCGCCGGGGGACGCCGGGGGCGGGTGCCCGCGACGGCCAGCGTTCCAGGGTACTTGCTAGCCGGGCACCGACCAGCCGCGCGCGCGCAGCTCGTCGGCCAGCTTCGCCGCCTCCTCCGGCTGGACCGACAGCTCCAGCACACCGAGCGGGCGGCCCGGGGAGTGCTCGATCGCGATGTCCTCGACGTTGACCCCGGCGATCGTCGCCGCCTGGAAGATCATCGCCAGTTCGCCCGGACGGTCCGGGATGACGACGGTGACGGTGGCGTAGCTGCGCTGGTCGCCGCCGTGCTTGCCCGGGATCCGGGCCCGCCCGGCGTTGCCGCGCAGCAGCAGGTCGGCGACGTGCGTCGCGGCGCCCTCGCTGCCGTCGCGCAGCAGCGAGGCGGCCACCGCCAGGTCGGTCGCGACCGCCTCCAGGACGTCGGCGACCGGCTCGGCGTTGGCGGCCAGGATGCCGATCCACAGCCTCGGGTCGGACGCGGCGATCCGGGTGACGTCCCGGACGCCCTGCCCGGCCAGGCCGAGCGCGGTGTCGTCCGCGCTGGTCAGCCGGGCCGCGACCGCCGCCGACACCACGTGCGGGGCGTGCGACACCAGCGCGACCGAACGGTCGTGGTGCTCGGCGTCCACGGTGACCGGCATGGCCCCGCAGAGCCGCGCGAGGCCCTCGACCGCCGCGACGGCGTCCGGCGCGGTGCGGCCGCCGGGGCACAGGGCCCACGGACGGCCGAGGAACAGATCGTCGCGGGCCGCGGACGGCCCGGAGCGCTCCCGTCCGGCCAGCGGATGCCCCGGCACGTAGGACGCCAGGTCGCAGCCCAGGTCGGCGGCCTGCGCCAGCGGCAGCGCCTTCACGCTCGCGACGTCGGTGTAGACCTCCGCCAGCCTGCGCTTCTGCGCGTCCAGCAGGGTCACGGCGACGGCGGCGGGCGGGACGGCGATCACGGCCAGGTCGGCGGGACCGCCGAGGCCGCCCACCGGAAGCGCCTCGCCCGCGCCGATCTGCACGGCCACGTCGAGCGCGGCGGCGTCCCGGTCGGACAGATAGACCTCCGAGCCCCGTGCCCGCAGGGCCAGCGCGATCGACGTGCCGATCAGGCCGGTGCCGATGACGACCACGCGGCCGGGGCCGGGCTCGCCGGGTTCGGAACGCTCGGGGACTGGGGTCTCTGCCACCGATCCAGCCTACTGGGCCCAGGCGGCCGGATCGTCCCACTCCGCAGGGCCCGAAGACCCGATCCGGCGAAGGGCCCGGGAGGCGGCCCGGACCCGCCTACCGGGCGATGCCGGTCACCGAGGGGCGTCGGCTACTCAGCGACGTCGGTCACTGGGCGGTGTCGGCTACTGAGCGGTGTCGGCTACTGGGCGATGTCGATGCGCAGGGCCGCCGCCCCGCGCAGGTACACGTGCTGCACCTGCGCGCGGGGACGGTCCGTCTCGACGTGCGCCATCAGCCGGATCACGCGGGGCAGCCCGTGCGGGACGGCGATCTCGCTCGCGCACATCAGCGGCACCTCCTGGAACCCCAGGTTGCGCGCCGCGAGCGCCGGGAACTCGGCGGTCAGGTCGGGAGTCGCGGTGAACAGCACGCTGATCACGTCGTCGGTACCGAGCGCGTTGCGCTCCATCACCGCCGTGACCAGCTCGGTGGTCGCGGCCAGGATCTCGTCCCGGTCGTCCGCCTCCACCTGGGTCGCGCCGCGGACCGCCCTCACCGCCACCGGTACCTCCCCGTCCTCGCCGATCATGTCCGCCCGTGCCCCCGGCCCGGAGGCCCGTGCCTACAGGTCGACGGCCTTGTACAGCTCGCCGACCTCGCGGACGCTCAGCGCCCGCATGTGGCCGGGCTTGAGCTGGCCGAGCTTGAGCGGTCCGAACTCTACGCGAGCGAGCTGCTGCACGGGGAAGCCGACCTCCTTCAGCAGCCGCCGGACGATGTGCTTGCGGCCCTCGTGCAGGGTGATCTCCACCAGGATCCGCCTGCCGACCTGGTCGAAGATCCGGAACTCGTCGGCCTTGGCGAAGCCGTCCTCCAGCTCCACGCCCTTGCGCAGCCGCCGGCCCAGGTCCCGCGGGATCGGGCCGTGGATCTCGGCCAGGTACATCTTGCTCACACCGAAGCTCGGGTGGGTCAGCCGGTGCGCCAGCTCCCCGTCGTTGGTGAGCAGGATCAGGCCCTCGGTGTCGGTGTCGAGCCGTCCGACGTGGAACAGCCGCTCGGGCACCTCCACGTAGGACGCCAGGGACTTGCGGCCCCGCTCGTCCTTCATCGTCGACACCACGCCGCGCGGCTTGTTGATCATGTAGTAGCGCATCTCCGACCGGGTCTCCACCCGGCGGCCGTCCACCTTGATCACGTCGCTCTCGGGGTCGACCCGCTCACCGAACCGGAACACCCGCTGGCCGTTGACCTCGACCCGGCCTTCGCCGATCAGTTCCTCGCAGTGGCGGCGGCTGCCGATCCCGGCCTCGGCCAGGACCTTCTGCAGGCGCACGCCCTCGTTGTCGCTCACGCTTCCTCGACTATCTCTTCTGGCAGGTCATCGGGCAGGTAGGGGGCAAGTTCGGGCAGCTCTTCCAGGCCGCGCAGCCCCAGTCTCTCCAGGAAGTACCCGGTGGTGCGGAACAGGACGGCCTGGGACTCGGGGTCCTGCCCGGCCTCCTCGATCAGGCCGCGCAGCGCCAGCGTCCGCATCACCCCGTCGCTGTTGACGCCGCGCACCGCCGAGACCCGGGCGCGGCTGACCGGCTGCCGGTAGGCGACCACCGCCAGGGTCTCCAGCGCCGCCTGGGTCAGGCGGGCCTGCTGCCCGTCGGTGACGAACCTCTCCACCACCGGCGCGCAGATGTCACGAGTGTAGAAGCGCCAGCCGCCCGCCACGTCCCGTAGATCGAACCCTCGACCCTGGTCGGTGTATTCCGCGGCCAGCTCACGCAGCGTAGCGGAGATCTGGGGGACGGGCCGCTCCAGGAGCTGCGCGAGGGTGATCTCGGCCACGGGCTCGTCCACGACCAGCAGGATCGCCTCGACCTGCGCCCGCAGCGACGGCCCGTCCTCCCCGGCGCCGGGCGCCTCCCCGGCGTCCCCGGCCTCAGGCGCCTCAGGGGCCGGCGGCGCCTCGGGGACCCCGGCCGTCTCGGGCGTCTCGGGAGGCCCGGACGTCTCCGGAGGCTCGGGAGCGTCCTCGGGGTGGTCAGTCATCGGTGTCTTCCTCGGTCTCGTCGGACGGCTTGCCGGCGGGGTCGCGGGAGCCCTCGTAGTCGTCGCCGACCGAGATCTCCCCGTCGTCGGTGCCGATCCAGGTGACGTGCAGGGTGCCGAGCGGCTCGTCCTGCTCGAAGGTCACGGCGCGCTCGCGGTACAGCTCCAGCAGGGCCAGGAACCGCGCGACGACCTGGAAGGTGCCCTCGGCGTCGTCGGTGAGCTGGTCGAACGTGGCCTGCCCCAGAGCGCGCAGCTTCGCGATGACCACCTCGGCCTGCTCGCGGACGCTCGCCTTCGGCTGGTACATGTGCTCGACGTTCACGCCGGGCGGGGCCTTCGGGGTGAACACCTTGGCGGCGAGCCGGGCGAACTGGTCGGGGCCGAGCCCGATCAGCACCTCCGGCAGCAGGTTCGCGAACCGCGGCTCCATCGGGACGATCCGGGGGAACCGGCGGGCCGCGTCGGCCATCCGCTCCGTGAGGTACTTGCCGACCTCCTTGTACGCCCGGTACTGGAGCAGGCGGGCGAACAGCAGGTCGCGGGCCTCCAGGAGCGCCAGGTCCTCCTCGTCGTCCACCTCGCCGGACGGCAGCAGGCGGGCGGCCTTGAGGTCGAGCAGGGTCGCGGCGACGAGCAGGAAGTGGCTGGCCTGGTCGAGGTCCCAGTCCTTGCCGTGGGCTCGGATGTGCGCGATGAAGTCGTCGGTGACCTTGTGCAGCGACACCTCGGTGATGTCGAGCTTGTGCTTGGAGATCAGCCCCAGCAGCAGGTCGAACGGGCCCTGGAAGTTCTCCAGCTCGACCCGGAACCCCTTGCCGTCCCCCTCCCCGGCGGCCCCTCCGGCTTCACCGGTCCGGGCGTCCTCAGCGGGACCGGAACCGGAGCCGGGGGCCTCACCGGACGCCTCGTCCGCGAGATCGCCGGGAAGGGCGTCGTCGTCGGGAGCGTCGGCCATCGGGTCGGCCTTCTCGTCGGCCTGGGTCGGCGGCGGGGCGGGCGGGTGCACAGGGAGAACGGTAACGGACGGCGGAGCCCGCTCAGACCCCCGTCTTCCAGCGTTCCAGCACCTCACGGGCCAGGCTGCGGTAGGCGTTGGCGCCCATCGAGGACGGGTCGAAGTAGGTGATCGGCTCGCCCGCGACCGTGGCGTCCGGGAACCGGACGGTGCGGTTGATCACGGTGTGGAAGACCTTGTCGCCGAACGCCTCGACGATGCGGCCGAGCACCTCGCGGGTGTGCAGGGTGCGCGAGTCGTACATCGTGCCGAGGACGCCGTCGATCTCCAGCGACGGGTTGATGCGCTGCTGGACCTTGTCGATGGTCTCCATGAGCAGCGCGACGCCGCGCATGGCGAAGTACTCGCACTCCAGCGGGATCAGCACGCCCTCACTGGCGGCCAGCGCGTTCACCGTCAGCAGGCCGAGGGACGGCTGGCAGTCGATGAGGATGTAGTCGTAGTCCGGGATGGCGGACTTCAGCGCCCCCGCGAGGATGTACTCGCGGCCGACCTCGTGGACCAGCTGCACTTCGGCGCCGGACAGGTCGATGTTGGACGGCAGCAGGTCCATCCCGTCGACGCCGGTCTCGATGACCACGTCCTCCCACTCGGTGTCACGCTCGAGCAGCAGGTTGTGGATGGTCACCTCGAGCTGGCGCGGGTCGCCCTTGCCGAGGCCGACCGACAGCGCCCCCTGGGGGTCGAAGTCGACCAGCAGCACGCGGCGGCCGTACTCGGCGAGCGCCGCGCCCAGGTTGATGGTGGTCGTCGTCTTGCCGACGCCGCCCTTCTGGTTGCAGATCGACACGATCCGCGCGGGCCCGTGCTCCGGGAGGGGCTCGGGCTCAGGGAAGATCGGGACCGGACGTTGGGTCGGCCCCAGGGCACGACTCGGATCGGTCTCGATGGTGGCGGACGACAACAGGCCGTCCGCAGCCTCAGTGCGTGTCACCAGATCCCTCCCCGGCGGCTTGAAGATGCCTACCAGTCCGGGGACTCTAGGGCCCCGTCGCCGCTGTCTCAACTCGACTCGCGGTCGATGCGTCGCGTTTTGTCAGCCGCGTGCCCGCGGATGTGACGTGGCGTAGACCTCGCGCAATAGTTGAACCGTTACCAGAGTGTAGACCTGCGTGGTCGTCACCGAGGCATGTCCGAGCAATTCCTGGACGACCCTCACGTCCGCGCCGCCGTCGAGGAGGTGGGTCGCGAACGAGTGACGCAGTGTGTGCGGGGACACATCGGTCAGCCGCGCCCGGTCGGCGGCGGCGCGCAGCACCATCCACGCGCCCTGGCGGGACAGCCGTCCGCCGCGCGCGTTGAGGAACAGGGCGGGGCCGCCGCGTCCGGTGCGGGCCAGCTCCGGGCGCGCGCGCACGAGGTACGCCTCGACGGCGCGGCGCGCGTACTCGCCGATCGGCACGATGCGGGTCTTGCCGCCCTTGCCCGCGACACGCGCGTAGCCCTCACCGAGGTCGACGTCGTCGACGTCCAGGCCGACGGCCTCGGAGATGCGGGCGCCCGAGCCGTACAGCAGCTCCAGCAGGGCGCGGTCGCGGAGCGCGCGGGCGGCGGCCGTGGCGTCCCCTACGGTGCCCCGGTCGCCTCTGTCCGGCCCGGACGCGGCGTTGAGCAGGCGTTCGACCTCGGCCAGGGAGATCGCCTTGGGGAGCCGCCGGGGCGGGGTCGGCGGCCGGACCTCGCGCGCCGGGTCGTCGGCGGCGAGACCCTCGCGCAGCGCGAACCGGTGCAGGCCCCGGACGGCGACGACCGCGCGGGCCGCCGACCCGGCCGCGAGCGGCGGGTGGTCGGCGTCGCCCTCGCGCAGGCCGACGAGGAACGCCCGGACGTCGTCCTCGGTGACCCGGTCGATCGCGTCCCGGCCGCGCGAGGTCAGGACCTCGACGTAGCGGCGCAGGTCGCGGCGGTAGGAGCTGAGGGTGTTGGCGGCCAGGCCCCGTTCCACGGCGAGGTGCCCGAGGTAGGTGCGCACGGTCGACTCCAGCGCCGTCCCCGGGCCGGCCCCCGAGGCCGCACCCCCGGGGCCGGCCCCCGAGGCGGTGTTCCCAGGGGGCGCTGCGCTGCGGCCGGTCGTGCTCGGAGTCAGTGCGGACCTCGTTCTGGACGGGCGTTCGGGGGCTCGGGGGCGGGCGGGTGCCGGTGACGCGCGGACGCCGTCCCCCGCGCCCCATCATGCCCCCTCCGGGCCCGGGGGGTTACGTCAACGCCCCGCGCGTCCGGTGGACGGCGGGGCGTGACGGTAACGATTCGGCTCACCCGGCGGTGGAGGTCCGCGGGTCGGTCAGCGCGGTCGGTCAGCGCGGTCAGTCCTCGGGGGCCTCCACGGGGCGCAGGCCGGCGAACCCGTCCACGGCGGCGGCGTGCGCGGCGAGGACCCCGGTCACGGCGATCATGTTGTGCAGGTCGCCGTTCAGGGCCTTGCGGACGGCCTCGTCCAGCGGCACCCAGACCACCGGCATGTCGGCCTCCTCGTGCACCCGCTCGAAGTCGATCTCCTCGGCGGGGACCTCGGCGAGGTCGCGAGCCAGGAAGATCCGGGTCCGCTCGTCCGACATCCCGGACGAGGGGAACAGGTCCACCAGGACGTCCCAGCGGCCGGCCTCGTACCCGGCCTCCTCCAGCAGCTCGCGGGCGGCGAGCACGTGCAGCGGCTCGCCGTCCACGTCGCGGAGCCCCGCCGGGGCCTCCCAAAGGAAGCGCCCGACCGGGTGCCGGTACTGGCGCAGCAGCAGGACGCGGCCCCGGTCGTCCAGGGCGATCACGCCGACCGAGCCGGGATGCTCGATGACGTCCCGGCCGACGAGCTCGGTGCCCGCGCCGTTCGGCATGCGGACCCGGTCGCGCCGGACACGGAAGATGTGCCCGGCGAAGACCTCGTCGGAGCCCTCGGTGTGCCAGCGCTCCGGGACGTCGCGAACGTCCTCGGGGCCGAACCCCGCCCCCGTCACCGGGCGGTCGGCGCGGACGCGCCCGCCCCGCGGGCGTCGGCGTACTCGATCGCCGCGCCGACCAGGCCCGTGAACAGCGGGTGCGGACGGGTCGGACGGGACCGGAACTCCGGGTGCGCCTGGGTGCCGACGAAGAACGGGTGCGCCTCGCGCGGCAGCTCGACGTACTCGACCAGGCGGCCGTCCGGGGACAGGCCGGAGAACCGGAGCCCGGTCTCCTCGATCCGGTCGCGGTAGGCGTTGTTGACCTCGTAGCGGTGGCGGTGCCGCTCGGACGCCTTGGCCTCCCCGTACAGCTCGCGGACGATCGAGCCCTCGGCGAGGTCGGCCGGGTACAGGCCGAGCCGCATCGTGCCGCCCATGTCGCGCTCGCCGGACACGACGTCCAGCTGGTCGGCCATGGTCGCGATGACCGGGTGCGCGGTGGCCGGGTCGAACTCGGCGCTGCCGGCGTCCGGCAGGTCGCCCAGGTGCCGGGCGGCCTCGATGACCATGCACTGGAGGCCGAGGCAGATGCCGAGCAGCGGGATCCGGTTCTCGCGGGCGTGCCGGATCGCGCCCAGCTTGCCCTCGATGCCGCGGACGCCGAACCCGCCGGGGATCAGGACGCCGTCGACGCCGTCCAGCTCGCGCTTGGCGCCCTCGGGGGTCTCGCAGTCGTCGGACTTGACCCAGCGGATCTTCACCCGGGCGTCGTTGCCGAACCCGCCGTGGCGCAGGGCCTCGGTGACCGACAGGTACGCGTCGGGCAGGTCGATGTACTTGCCGACCATCGCGATCGTGACCTCGCGGGACGGCTGGTGGACGTGCTGGAGCAGCTCGTCCCAGGAGCCCCAGTCGACGTCCCGGAACGGCAGCCCGAGCCGCTGGACGACGTAGGCGTCCAGGCCCTCGGCGTGCAGGACCTTCGGGATGTCGTAGATGCTGGCGGCGTCCACGGCGGACACGACGGCCTCGCGGTCGACGTCGCACATCAGGCTGATCTTCTGCTTGAGCCCGTCGGTGATCGGCCGGTCGGACCGGCAGACGATCGCGTCCGGCTGGATGCCGATGGAGCGCAGCGCCGCGACCGAGTGCTGGGTCGGCTTGGTCTTGAGCTCGCCGGACGGGCCGATGTAGGGCAGCAGCGAGACGTGCAGGAAGAAGCAGTTGTCGCGGCCGATCTCGTGCCGGATCTGCCGGACGGCCTCGAGGAACGGCAGCGACTCGATGTCGCCGACGGTGCCGCCGACCTCGGTGATGACGAGATCGACCTCCTGGCCGTCGGCCATGCCGCGGATGCGGTCCTTGATCTCGTTGGTGATGTGCGGGATGACCTGCACGGTGTCGCCGAGGTACTCCCCGCGCCGCTCCTTGGCGATCACGTTGGAGTAGACCTGGCCGGTGGTGACGTTGGCCGACCCGTGCAGCTCGGTGTCGAGGAAGCGCTCGTAGTGGCCGACGTCGAGGTCGGTCTCCGCGCCGTCGTCGGTGACGAACACCTCACCGTGCTGGAAGGGGTTCATCGTGCCGGGGTCGACGTTGAGGTAGGGGTCGAGCTTCTGCATGGTGACCCGAAGGCCGCGAAGCGTGAGAAGACGTCCCAGGCTGGAGGCCGTCAGTCCCTTGCCGAGGCTGGAGGCGACACCGCCGGTGACGAACAGATGCTTGGTAGGACGTGAGCTACCAGTGGTGGCCGAAGGCAAGAAGACTCTCCCGTGGTCGATACGAGGCGGATGGACCGGAAATCGGTACCGCACTGTCCACGGGCCACCAGAATATCACTCGTCGGCAGCGGCACATCCGGGACGGCCCCGGACAGGCGTGTCCCTCCCCACATCGGGGCGTTCCGGGCGGTCCCCGGCCCCGTCTCGCTCCCGTCTCCGGGGCCGACACGAGCGATCCGTCATCGGACGGTGGCGTTCCGGAGCCGCCACGGCCCCCGCGGGCGCCCCGTCCGGAGTCCGGAGGGCGCCCACGGGGGCCGTGGGGCGGATCCGCGGGTCCGAGGCCGCCGGGCCCTGAGAGCAGGGCCTGGGGCGGCGTAGGGACGTGCGGGGACGTGCGGGGACGGTCAGCGCGGCGGCGCCCCGGTGGGCATGATCGTCCGAAGCTGGCGGGTGAGCTCGTCGATGAGCCCGCGGGCCTGCTCGGACGCCTGCTTGGCGGCGTCCCGCTCCTGGGTGAGCTCGGCGATCTGCGCGCGCTGCTCGGTGACGGCCTGGGCGAGCTGGTCGACCCACTGGTCGCGTTCGGCGAGCTTCTCGGCGATCGCGTCCCGCTCGGTGGCGATCTGCCGCATCGCCGAGGACGCCTGGTCGCGCTCGCGGACGGCGGTGTCCGCGCGGCCCCGGGCGATGGTCAGCTCGGAGTCGGAGCGGGCCTGCGCCTGGACGGCGCCCTCCCGCTGCCGCTCGGCGGCCTCCAGCGCGGCGTTCGCGCCGTCCCGCTCCCGCTCGGCCTTCTTGGCCGCCTCCAGGGTCTGCGCGGCCGTGTCGAGGGCCTGCTTGCGCTCGGCCTCGGCGACGTCCACGCGGCGCTCGGCGTCCACGGCGCGCCGGTCGCCGTCGGCGAGCCGCCGCTCGGCCTCGGCGGCGCGCGACTCGGCGGCCTTCATCCGGCTCTCGGCGGCCTGCACGCGGCGGTCGGACTCCCCGGCCCGCTGCCCGGCCTCCTGGGTGCGGCGCTCGCTCTCGGCGGCGCGGCTCTCGGCGGCCTTCGCGCGGACCTCGAACTCCTGGGTGCGGCGCTCGGCCTCGTTCGCGCGGGCCTCGGCGGCGCGCATCCGGGTCTCGGCGGCCTGCGCGACGTTGCGGGCCTCCTCGGACTCCTTGGCGGCCGCGGCGACGGCGTGCTGCAGGTTCTGCGCCTGCATCTCGGCGTCGGCGAGCTTGGCGCGGACCTGCGCGGTCTCGCCGCGGGCCTGGCCGGTCTCGCCGCGGGCCTGGGTGAGCTCGCCGCGGGCGCCCTCCAGCGCCCGGGACAGCTCGCCGGCCTGCTCGGTCATCCGGTCGCGCTCGGACTCGACGGCGCGGCGGGCGGCGACGGCGTCCTCGACGGCGCGCAGGGCGTCGTCGCGGGCCTCGCTCATCTGGTCCCGCTGCGTCATCGCCTGCCGGACGGTCGCCTCGGCCTCGGCGGAGCGGCGCTCGGCGGCGACGGCGCCCCAGGCCGCGGCCGGCC
>NZ_RFFG01000240.1 GCF_003696215.1 Actinomadura harenae
TCGCGCCCGCCCCCCGGGACGGCGAGGCCGCCGACACGCCGGGCGGGCAGGGCGGCGCGCCGGGCGGCGGCGCGGGAGGCGGGGGCGAGTCTTGAGGAGGTGATTGCCCGCCGGGAGGGTCGGCTTTCCCGGTTTACCGGTAGATCCCCCTTCGGGGGTGATCGGCGGTGGTTTGGGCGCGGCTCCGGCGGCTCCGGCCGTTCGCCGCGGACGGCGAGCCGAGGCTCCGGCCGCTCCAGGGACGGTCCAGGACCGGTCTCCGCGGGCACCGGGGGGCCGTCGCCGTGCCCGGAAGCACGCTCGACCGGCCCGGGATCCCCCTCACCCCGTCCAGGGGACGACTCGGCGGGCACGCCCCGTTCCTGCTGGTCCTGCTGGTCGCCGCCCTGTTCCGCGTGGTCGCGGCACTGGGGTACCGGCCCGCGATCTGGTTCACCGACAGCATCACCTACCTCGACGAGGCCGTCACCGGCACACCCGGCCTGCCCCGCCCCAGCGGGTACTCCCTGTACCTGTGGCTGCTGAAACCGTTCCACAGCCTGACGCTGGTCATGGCGACCCAGCATGTGATGGGGCTGCTCGTCGCCGTCCTCGTGTACGCGGTCGCGTGCCGGTGCGGGGTGCCCCGGTGGGGCGCGACGCTCGCGGCGGCGCCGGTGCTCTTCGACGCCTACGAGATCGAACTCGAACGGCTCGTCCTGTCGGACACGCTGTTCCTGCTGTTCGGGATGGCCGCCCTGGCCCTGGTGCTGTGGCGGAGCCCTCCTCCGTTGTGGGCGGTCGTAGCCGGAGGGCTGTGCGCGGGCCTGTCGGTCGTCACGCGGCCTACGGGAATCGCGATCGCGGTGGGAGTGGTCCTGGCCGTCCTGCTTCGGGTGCCCTTGCTGAAGTCGCTGATGGGGCCGCTCGCGTGGTGGAAGCGGGCCGGGGCGACGGGGCTCGCGCTCGCGGCCTGCGCCACGCCGGTCTTCGCGTACGGGCTGTGGTTCTCGTCGGTCTACGGGGAGTTCGGGCTCAGCCGCAGCACGGGCGTGTTCCTGTACGGACGCGTCATGGCGTTCGCCGAGTGCCCGAAGATGCGGCCGCCCCCGGAGCTGCGGCGGCTGTGCACGAAGATCCCGCCGGAGCGGCGGATGATCTCGCAGAACTACATCTGGCGGGGGTCGTCGCCCCTGAACAGGATCCACGGCGCCCGGTACAGCGTCCGCAAGAACCGGCTGGCCCAGCGGTTCGCGCTGCGCGCGATCTCGGCGCAGCCCCTCGACTACCTGAGGGCCGTCGGCCATGACACCCTGCGCGCCTTCGCGTGGGACCGGACGGTCTTCCCCGACCGACTCACCTACGACCGCTACCTGTTCGGGACACGCCCGGCGGAGCTCGCCGCGAACCCCAACAGCAAGTACGTGAGAAATCTGTACCGGAGGGCCGCGCGGTACGAGCTCGGGCCCGTCCGGACGCGGGTCTACCAGCCTTGGGCGGGGCTCGCGCACGCCTACCAGGGCGTCGTGTTCCTGCGCGGGACGATGGTCGGGGCGGTCCTGCTGGCCGGACTGGTCGTGGCGCTGGTCAGGCGTGGTCCGCCCGGGCGGCTCGCCGCCGGCCCCTGGGTCGCGGCGGCCGGGCTGATCGTCCTGCCCGCCGCCACCGCCGAGTTCGACTACCGGTACGTCCTCACGGCGGTCCCGTTCGGGTGCCTCGCACTCGCGTTGAGCTGCGCATCACGCAATAATCCCGGACAGATCAGCTCCCCCTCCGTCGCCTCCGGGACGGTCCGCGGGGAGGCCGAAGGGGGTCGGGGTGGCACAGTGGCGGGTCGCGGGGTTCGAGGAGGTCCGTGAGCTCGGCCGGGGACGGCACGGGCGGACGGTCCTCGCGCGGCACGGCACGTCCGGGTCCACCGTGGTCGTCCGGTACCTGGAGCCCGCGGCGAGCGGCACGGCGCGCGAGCGGTTCCGGCGGGAGGCCGGCGCGCTCGGGCGGTTGCGCGACCCGCGCGTCGCGCGCCCCTACCAGCTCGTGGAGAACGCGGGCGGCACCGCCGTGATCATGGAACGGGTCGACGGCGTCGGCCTGCGCGAGATCCTGCGCCGGGAGCGGCGGACGACGCCGGAGGCCGGACTGGTCCTGCTGCGGGACGCGCTGCTCGGGCTCGCGTCCGCGCACGCCGTCGGGGTCGTCCACGGCGACTGCACGCCCGGCGACGTCCTCGTCCGGGACAGCGGACGCGCCGTCCTGGTCGACTTCGGGGTCGCCGACCACGCCGGGACCGCGTCCCCGCTGTACCGCGCGCCCGAGCTGTGGCACGGCGGCGAGACCTCACCCACGTCGGACGTCTACGCCGTGACCTGCGTCTTCTTCGAGGCCGTCGCCGGGCACCGGCCCTACGGCGACCCGGAGGCGGGCCACCTCGGCGCGGCCGTCCCGCAGGAGGACGTCCCCGAGCCGCTGCGGCCGCTCGTCGCGTCCGGCATGGCCAAGGACCCGCGCGTCCGGCCGTCCGACGCCGCGCTGTTCGCGGACGAGGTCGAGAAGACCGCCTACGCCGCGTTCGGCGCGGACTGGGAGCCGCGCGGCCGCCGCGTCCTCGCCGACCTCGCCTCCCCCGACCGGTTCCCGGTCTCCGCTCCCTCCGGTTCGTCTGGCGCGTCCGGTGTGTCCGGTCGCCGCCGCAAGGCCGCCCCGGCCCCGGCCCGGGCGTCCGGATCGAACCGCCGCAGGACGGCCGCCGCCCCCGCGCCCGGCCGCCGGAGGCTCCCGCT
>NZ_RFFG01000241.1 GCF_003696215.1 Actinomadura harenae
GGGCCCGCGCGGCGCGGGCCCGGCCGGGACGGCGGTCACTGAACCTTGATGAGGCTGTAGTCGTAGCCCTGGAACTGCGGCAGGTACTTGGCGTTCTTCACCCGGGACGAGTGGAAGATCGGGTACTTCTGGTTCATCAGCGGGACGACCGCGGCGTCCTGCATGATCTGCCGGTCGGCCTGCGCCCACGAGTTCGCGGCCGTGTCCACGTTCGTGGCCTCGAGCGCCTGGTCGATCAGCTTGTTCACGGCCGGGTTGTTGTAGCCGCCGTAGTTGGTGGAGTTCGGGCCGTAGTGCCGTCCGTCGAACAGCGGGACGATGTTGGTGCGGCCGTTGTTGCCGTACCAGTCCGGCACCCAGCCGGGCCCGGCGATGTCCCACTTGCCGGCCTTGGCGTCCGCCGGGGTGACCAGCGTCTTGCTGTAGAACGTGCCGTTGGTGTCCGGCGTGAGCTGGGCCTTGATGCCGCACTGGGCCAGGTTCGCCTGGACGGACTGGGCGATCTTCGGGTGGTTGCTGGAGACCCGGTAGGGGAACTTCAGCGTGAGCCCGTTGGGGTACCCCGCGCCGCTCAGCATCGTCTTGCACTTGTTGGCGTCGCCGGAGTTGTCCGGCGTCGGGTACAGGTTGAACGGCTTGTAGCCGACGCTGCGCGGCGGGATGACCTGGTTCAGCACGCTGCTGACGTCGGGGCCGCCGTAGATCTGGATCGCCGCGGCCTTGTCGACGGCGTACTGGATCGCCTGCCGCACCGCGACCTTGCCGAGCGCCCCGCCGTTGTTCGGGCTGAGGGTGTTGAACACGATGTAGGGGTTGCTGGACGACCCGTCCATGATCTTGAAGTTGGAGTTCGACTTCAGGCTCGGGATCTGCCCGGTCGGGACGGTCTGGTCCCAGGACAGGTCGGCGGCGCCGGACTCCATCTGCTGCTGGACGGTCTCGGGCGAGTCCTGCCCCATCGTGATCTGGATCCCGTCGGGGTTCTGCTCCCGGATGGGGTCCGAGTCCTGTTTCCAGGCGGTGTTCTTCGCCAGCGTGATCTGCTTGTTCGGCTGGTAGGAGGTGATCTTGTACGGGCCGTCGGAGATCGTGTGTGTGCGGAACTCCGGGCTGTCCGGGATGAGCTTGTCGTACTCGGCCGGGGCCGCCGCCGAGAACGTCAGGCCGAGGATGTTGGTGAAGTCGCTCGCCGGGTTGACCAGCTTGACCACCAGGGTCTTGTCGTCCTTGGCCTGGAGGCCGGGGACCTGGTGGCCGTTCTGGTAGGCGGCGATCGCCGCCGCGTCCGTCGCGCTCACCTTGGTGAAGCCGGCGCAGAACTGGCTGAAGCCCTCGATGGTCTCGGTGTAGTACGCCATGCCGCCGGACGGCTTGGCCGGGTTGCAGATCCGCTTGATGCCGCGGATGAAGTCGCCCGCGACCACCGGCCGGACCGGGTTGGTGTCCCACTGCATGCCGTCGCGCAGCTTGATCGTGTAGGTCTTGCCGTCCTTGCTGAGCCCGCCGTTGTCGGTGGTCGGGATCTCGGCGGCGGCGTCGGGCACGACCTTGATCGCGTCGTCGAAGTTGTCGGCGGCCTTGACGTTGAACAGGTTCCGCGAGAACTGGCGGGCGAGCAGGTTGCCCCAGGTGGTGTAGACGCTCGAGGTGTCGATGTGGTCCGGGTCGGACGACCCGACGACCTTCAGCGTCCCCCCGGCGGTCCCGCCGCCCCCGCCTCCGCCGCCGCACGCGGCCAGTCCGAGAGCGGCCGCCCCCAGACCCGCGGCGATCACCGTCCCCCGTCGTCGTGCTGCCATCTGCGCTTCCCCCGCTCTGCGTGATGCCCTGGGCGCGTCCCCGTACGGTCGGCGGCACCGGGTGCGCCCGGCGAAGATCGCGCTAGGTAGCGAAGTTAGCACCCAGAGTCATCCGGCCGCGTGCGCGACCCCCGAAAAGGTCGGGCGCGCCGCCGAGCGGTCCGCGGGGCGCGCCGGACGGTCCCGAAGCGGGAATGCCGGACGAAGGTGACGGATGACCGGGGTGGAACCGGGCCGCGGCGGGCCCGCGGCGGGCCATGACGGGCCCAGGGCGGGCCCGGGGCGGCGGCTCAGAGGATGGTCGTCCAGGCGGACGGGTCGCCGGGGCGGGCGGAGAAGTCGTAGCGGACGAAGTCCGGGGCGAGCGCGACGAGGCTGATCGAGGTGGTGCCCCAGACGCGGCCGGGTTCGAACTCGTGCAGCGGGAGCAGGGTGCGCCGGTCGGTGCGTTCGAGGCCGCCGCCCTCGAGCTCGGCCAGCCAGGGCGCCCAGTCGCGGGCGTCGCCGCCCGGGCGCGGCTCGGGGCGGGGCGCGGCGGCGAGCACCGGGCGCAGGTGGGCGAGGCGGGCGTGCATGAACGCGTCCTCGACGCCGCCCTCGCGGTGGCCCTCGCCGTTCAGGCCGTTGTTGACGACGATGTGGAGGCCGGGGCCGAGGTCGCGCTCGGTGTGGCCGGCGCCGTCCCAGCTCCACATGCGCGCGCCGTCCGGCTGGACGCCGAGCAGGAAGAACGGGTCGTAGGCGGGCAGGTCCAGGTCGCCGGGGGCGCCGCCCGCGGCGACGCGCAGCGGCAGGTCGCCGCGGGAGCGGCGCCGGTCCGCGGGGGCGAGGGGGCCGCGGCCGTTCAGGACGGTCGCGGCACG
>NZ_RFFG01000242.1 GCF_003696215.1 Actinomadura harenae
CGGCCGGGCGTGGTGGGGCGACGAGGGTGTCCGCCGCCGCGAAGGGCGGGTCGACCAGCGCCAGGGCCGTCACGCGGCCGGGGTGGGCGCGCGCGAAGCGGACCGCGACGGTCGCGCCGTAGCTGTGCCCGGCGATCGCGAACGGCGGCAGGTCGGCGGTGAGCGCGGCCAGGTCGTCGGCCATCGTCGCGGTGTCGTAGCCGGTCGGGGTGCGCTCGGTCAGGCCGTGCCCGCGCCAGTCCGGCAGCCGGACGCGCCGGGTGCGGGCGAGCGCGGGCGCGGAGGTGAAGAACCAGGACGCGGCCGATCCGGTGAACAGCCCGTGCAGCATCACCACCGGCGACCGGCCCGTGTCCCGCCCGAGGTCCACCACGTGGAACCGGACGCCGCGCGCGCGGACGTAGGCCACGGTGCCCGTCCCCCTAGGCGAACGCCGCGGACGCGTCGGGGGCGCCGTCCGGGGACGCGGCCAGCCGTGCCTCGATGTAGGACGTGAGGTCGCCGACCGTCATCGCCATGATCTGGTCGAGGTCCAGTCCGGCGATGAACGCGGCGAACTCGATGCGCGCGCCGTAGTGCCGCTGGAGCCTCTCGGCGAGCGCGACGAACTCGATGCTCTCCAGCGCGAGGTCGGCGTTGAACGTGGTGTCCGGGCCGACGGTCTGCTCGAGCAGGAAGTCCTCCCCGACGACTTCGGCCAGCATGGCCACGACCTCGGACAGGACGTCGGTCCGGGCGGTGTTCTCGGCGGTGTTCTGGGTGGTCATGTGGTGTTCTCTCCCTTGGTGTGGTCGGTGTCCCCGCCGCCCGTGCCGGGCCCCGGGAGCGTCCAGGTCACGATGTGGCCGTCGAGCTCCCGCGAGGACGTCCCCGCGGGACCCGCCGGACGGCCGCCCGGCGCCGGTTCCGCGGGCGCGATCTCGATGTGGCACGGCCGTCCGGCGGCGCGGACGAGCGCGACGCCGAGCTCGCCGGTCAGGGCGACCGACAGTTCGGGCGGCGGGCCGAACGCGCCGGTGGCCCGGGGCCGTCCGGACGCGTCGCCGGTGATGGTGATCTCGGCGGGGAACAGCGGGCCGTGGCCCTGCTCCCAGAGCCAGTGCCGGACGGCGTCCTTGGCGGCGATCCGGCCGAGCAGCCAGGGTCCCTGCTCGCGTGGGGTGAGGGCCTCGTACCCGGGGCGCTCGGCGGCGTTGAGGTAGTACCGCATGAGCAGTTCGCGCGAGGACCCGTTGTCCCAGCGGGGGCGCGCCAGCATCCAGCCGCCGGGCTGCGGCTCGGCGGTGCCGGACACCTCGGGGGTGAACTTCATCCGCCAGGTCTGCTCGTCGGTGTGGAAGCGGTGCGCGGTCCAGCCCTCGACGCGGCACCAGATCCGGCCGTCCGGGCCGGTCAGCTCGGCGTCGCAGCGGAGCGTCGTCGGGGTCAGGGCGCGGGTGCGGACGACGGCGGGGATCCGCGCGCCGGGCGGCGGCAGCGGCCCGTACCAGGTGACGCGGTCGATGCCGGTCGGGAACACCGTCTGGTCCCTGTCGCCGTTGACCTGGATCCAGTGGCCGGCGAGCTGGCCGACGTTGTCCATGAGGGCGCCGGGGGTCGGCAGGGCGGTCAGGACGCCGCGCACGCCGTCCGAGGCGAGCGCGCCGATCTCGTGGACGCCCTGGTAGAGCGGCCCGTGGAACATCCAGCGCTCGGCGTAGAACCGTTCCGCGGGGACGGGCGGCGGGCCCTCGCCGGTGAGCGGCGTCCGGTCCGGGGCGGGCGGGCGCGGGTGCCGGGGCGCGAGCAGGACGATCCCGTCGGTGTGCCCCTTGACGACGACCTCGACCCGGTGGACGCCGTCCGCGCCGGTCTCCAGGAGCCGCGCGGAGACCTCGGTCTCGGTCGGCGGTTCGGCGGTGACCCAGCGCAGCGCCCGGACCTGTTCCATCCCCGCGCAGACCAGGCCGGGGACCAGGTCGCACGCCGTGTCCGCCATGACCTCCAGCAGCGTCGTCAGCGGCACCACCGGGAACCGGTCGGACGCGTCGGGCCAGCCGACCGGCTGCGGGATCATGCCGTGGTCCCGGACGTACGGCATCGTGTCCAGCGAGAACGTCCGCCGGACGGTCAGCTCCGTCGGCGTCGGCCGCGCCGGGACGAGCGGCGGCCCCGGGGGCTCCGGGTGCACGGGCGCCTGCGGGACGGCGGGCGACGACAACGGCACCGGGGTCACGGTCTCCGGAGGCGCGGGGTCCGGAGGGGTGAGGTCCGGAGGGGTGGGGCTCGGGGACGTCGCGTTCTGGAGGGCGTCCATGACGTGGGTGGCGCTGTCGACGGCCTCACGGAGGAACGCGTCGAGTTCGGCGGTCACCGGGTCGGTCGCGGGCAGCGACGGCCGTTCCGGCGGCCGCGACGACACGAGGGGCGTGAGCGGCGGGACGGCGCCGTCCAGCCGGACGACCGGGACGCCGAGGTCGAGCCGCACCGCGCCCGGCCCGGACGGCACGACGGGCGGCGCGGCGGACGGGCCCGCGCCGTGCCCCTCGGCCCACAGCGCGGCGGCGACG
>NZ_RFFG01000243.1 GCF_003696215.1 Actinomadura harenae
GGCGGACCGGGCCGCCCGCAGGACCCGCGCGGCCCGCCGCCGCGTCCCACGCGAGTGGGCGGCGCTGCTGGAGTCGGCCGGTTTCACCGGCGTCCGCGCCGAGGCGGGCCGCGCGGCCGTCTTCGAGGCCGAGCACGCCGCCGCCGCGTGGGTGCTGATCGTCCGGACGTCCGGAGAACTGCTCTCCTGGTACTCCGGGCTGGACGAGCGCACCCGCGACGCCGTCCACCGCGAAGCCGTGCAGGTGCTCGCCGCCCGCTTCCCGGACGGCCCGGTGCGCCCGCCGGGCGAGGTCGTCCTGCTCACCGGCACCAACCCGGGATGAGCCGGAGGCGCGTCAGCGGACGCGCCGCGCGACCAGATGCCAGAACCGGGCCGTCCGCAGGTACGGCTCGCGGTCGCACAGCGCCAGCTCGAGCCGCTCCAGGCGCTCGGCGAACGCCGGGTCGTGCTTCAGGCCGTCGTCCGCGACGAGGTCGCTGACGCACCGGATCCCGAACCGGTGCGTCACCACGCAGCCCGCCGCGCCGAGGACGCGCGCGGCGTCGTCGGCCTCCACGCGGCGCATCTCCCGGCCGAACGTCTCCGACCGCAGGGTCGGCGCGTCCAGCATGGCCAGCGCCGCGTCCGGGTCGGCGAGCCGCACCGCGCGGGACAGGACGTCCATCGCCGGGTTGGGGGACAGCAGCGAGACCGCCCCGTTCGGGCGCGCGGCCCGGGCCACCGCCGCCACCGAGCGCGCGGGGTCGTCCCGGTAGTGCAGCACGTTGTGGCACAGGACCAGGTCGAACACGGGACCGAGGGACGCCGCCTCGGCCAGGTCGCCGAGGACGGCGCGCACCCGGCCGGTGAGCCCGGCGTCCGCGGCGGCGCGCTCGGCGCGGGCGAGCAGCGCGGCGGAATGGTCCAGGACGGTCACGTGGTGCCCGAGGTCCGCGAGGGGCAGCGCGTCGCCGCCGTCCCCGCCGCCGACGTCCAGCACGCGGAGCGGACGGCCCGCCGCCACCCCGGCGGAGCGGGCGAGGGTGTGCGCGACCAGGCGGAACCGGAGCCGGTTCCACGGGGCTGCGCGCCACCGGTCCCAGGCGTCCGCGCGCGCGTCGAACGCGGCCGCGTCCTGCCCCGCGTCCTGCCCTGCGGTCATCGCGTGCTCCTTCCCGCCCGGCCGATTCACTACTAATATATATAGTGTGCTGCGTGGCATCCCGAGGGACGAGACGGCCGGGATGGCGGTGGTCCCGGGCGCGGTCTTCCGGCTCGGGTCGCCTCCCTGGATGGCCCGCTGGCTGGAGTCGGAACCGCAGCCGCTGCCCGGGGCGTGGTTCGCGGACGAGACGCCGCAGATCGAGGTCGACGTCCCCGCCTTCCGGATCGACCGGTGCCCCGTGACCGTCGCCCAGTTCGCCGAGTTCGCAGACGCTACCGAATATGTAACCGATGCCGAGCGTGCCGGGTACGGCATGGTGTACGGCGAACGGTTCTGGGAGGAGCGCGCGGGCGCGTGCTGGCGGACGCCCGGCGGCCCCGGGACCGGCGTCGCCGATCGCGCGGACCATCCGGTCGTCCACATCTCCTGGAACGACGCGTCCGCGTATGCCTGGTGGGCGGGCAAGCGGCTGCCCACCGAGGCCGAGTGGGAACTGGCGGCCCGCGGCGTCCGGTACCGGATCTGGCCCTGGGGCGACACCTGGCCGCCCGGCCGGGCGAACACCGCCGAACTCCACGCCGGACGCCTGGACGCCCTGGACGCCTGGCTCGACTGGTGGCGGGACACCTGCCGCGAGCACGGCCCCCTGCCCCGGACGACACCGGTCGGCATGTTCTCGCCCGCCGGTGACAGCGTCCACGGATGCTCCGACATGGCGGGCAACGTGTACGAGTGGACCGCCACACCGTCCCAGCTGTACGCCGACGACGCGCCCTGCGACGCCGCCCTGCGCCGCGTCATGGGCCGCTACCGGGTCATCCGGGGCGGCTCGTGGATGAACTTCCGCTACCAGGTCCGGTGCAGCGAGCGCATGCACGGCGACCCGGGTGGATGGTCCAACTTCGCGCTCGGATTCCGGTGCGCGGCGTCCGGCGCCGGTCCCGGTTTCGGACGTGACGAGTCGGGAGGTTGAGATGGCCAGGATCCTGCTGCCGGCCGGATGGACCCACGGGAGCGAGACCGAGTTCGACGTCCCGGACGGCCCGCTCGCCGAGGTCATCAAGGGGTTCGCCCGCGCCCATCCGGCGCACCGCCGCCGCCTGCTCGGCGAGGACGGCGAGCCCCTCGGCTACTTCAACGTGTACGTGGACGACGACCCCGTGGAACGCGCCGACCGCGCGGCCGCCGAGGTCGGCGCCGACAGCGTAGTCACGATCGTCCCGCCGCTCGCGGGCGGCTGAACCGCTCGGGGCGTCACGCGTGCAGTGACCAGGGGTCGGTGACGGCGTGCGACACCGTCACCCGGACGGACGGCCGCAGCCGGGCGGCGACCGCGTCGAGCCGGGGACGGCGCGTCGCCCACGCCC
>NZ_RFFG01000244.1 GCF_003696215.1 Actinomadura harenae
GACCATGGCCACCATGGAATGGGTTGCCTGGTATAATTCCGAAAGGCTACATTCCTATTGTGGGAACGTTCCTCCGGCCGAGTACGAGGAGACGTTCCACCGATCAGCCGCCGGCACCGGCCTGGCGCTCGAGAACCAAGCGATCTAGCCTCCAACTTCGCCGGGGCGGCCCAGATGACCGATCCTAGGGCGGCCGATCTTGACCTTGATCGGGCTCTCGGTGTCGTGCGGGTCGTGCTGCGGGTCTGTGATCGAGCTGGTAGGGCTGTTTGTCGCGGAGCATGGCGAACAGGACGTCGGTGCGGCGGTGGGCCAGGCAGATGTGGGCGGCGTTGTGTTTCTTGCCCTCGGCTCGTTTCTTGTCGTATGTAGGCTCTGCCAGACCCTGGCGTCGTTTAGCAAACTTATGAGGTTATCGATATATCGTTGATGGTTGATCGCGACTGGTGCGGCCAAGCCTCAGGGCCGGGAACATGTCCTGGGCGACCAGCAGCGATTACCACCAGCGCGACTCCTAAACGCGGATCAAACCGCGTGATCATGCGGGTCAGTTCGAAGAATCCTCGGCAAGCAAGAGCACCATGCCTCACTCCTCCACCCCGGAATCAAGGTCGGCACATGCGACCTGGCGGCGGGTCACCCTGGCCGTGTGAGATGTTCGTCGACAGCACCGGCGCGGAAGTGTTGGTGGCGGCCCAGGCGATGACGGGTTTGTTGCTTTCGGGGAGCACGACGATGAACTCGCCGGTGGGATGGGAGACTCGTGCGACACCTACGTAGTCCCGACCGGTCAGCAGGGGCAGCAGTGCGTCCCGGCCCTCGGTGATGCGATCGAGGTGGGCGTAGATGGCCTGCATTTCCGCCGGTCCGTTGATCCAGATGCCGAGCTCGGCGCCGGTGCACAATGCCTGGAGCAGCCGGGTGAGCAGAGGGCTTGGAGCTGCCTCCAGCACCCGGTCGTATAGGCGTTCCTGTCCGCAAGGCACGGTCGGAGCGGACAACGCCTCGGCCCGACACCGCGGACAGGCATGCTCCGCGTCTGGTTCGAAGTGGCGCAGGATGGCCACGAACTCCTCTTCGGCGAGCCCGCACAGCGTGACAGCTCTGGGCAGGCCACAGAAGAAGCTGTCCGCGGTGGAAGTACGCGCGTGCTCAACCTCGGGAGAGTCTCGCTGTTCAGCACACCCGAACTTGGCCGGTTCCCGAGCAGAGGCAAACGACCAACCCTCGGCCATGAGCTACCACCCTTCGCTTCCACCGATCATCACACTGATCCAACGTTGCCGGGACCTGCTTGGGCCACAGTCGGCTGGAACTGGTGACGGGGCGGTGGGACGAGGCACGATGAGCGCGCGTTGGCCAATCAGCAACAGCCGTCAGCCGGGCCCGACAGACCGGTGACCTCGGCGATCGCCTCGGGCGACGGGTAGAAGTAGCAGCGCACCTTCTCGGTCCTCTTGTGTCGCGACTTGGCCTTCAGCATCAGCAGGCTCGCGCCGCCCTCGCCCAGATGCGTCAGCGCCGAATGCCGGATCTCGTGCGGATCCCCCCGGTCCCCGGCCCACCGAACGCGGTGTGCATGTCCAACAGCGTGTGGGCCCGCCCATAGGACAGGCGGGCGCATCCGGTGACGGGACACATATCGCGCGGTTCCAGCACCTTGCCGGGCCCGGGACGACGACGGGGGCTGAACACCGGCCCCGGACGCGGTCCTTGAGCAGGCGCGGCAGCAGCCGCACGGTCCCGGCGTCCCAGTAGCCCGCCTCCAACACCAGGTCCTCGCGGACCTGGCCGCGCCAGCGTGACTCGGTGCCAGGCGCCCTTCGCCTTCACGAGGCAGCGGCGGCCCGTCAGGTTCAGGTCCTCGATGTTGACATCCAGGAGCTCCTCGATGCGCGCCGCCGTCTCGTTCAGCATCCGGTACAACGTCTTCTCCCGCAGCTCGACCTCGCGGCGGGCGACCAGCCGGTCGGTCTCCATCCGGGACCGGACCGGGGTGTCGGAGTCGGGCACCGGCAGCCGCCTGGTCCACACCGGACCCCTCCCCCGCAATGCGGAACCCAGCACGGACCCCGAAGCCAGATCAGCCTGAACGCCGCCACACGCCCCGCCACTACCGCACGCCCGCGCGTCGACACATCAGACTGCCTCTCGTTTGAGTTGCGCAAATCTCGAAACATGTTTCAAGATTTGCGCAACTCAGCCATGCGAGATGATGCGAGTGAATGAGAATCACCCTTATCAACCACATGGAAGAACGAGGGGGCGTGTTGCCGTGGCCGGGGGTGTCCTGACCCACGGGAAGTGGCGAGGGACCGGTGGAAGTGGCGAGCGGGTTCGCCTATCTGGCGAGGGTTCAGCGAAAGTGGCTGTCCCGTCCCAGTTGAGTTGGCGGATTCTCACCGATTCTCGTTCGGTTTGGCGGATTCTCGGCTACCTGGCCTCGCGGTGAGATCACCTGCCCCTTGAGGCGAGCCCGGCATCACTTGTCGCTCGT
>NZ_RFFG01000245.1 GCF_003696215.1 Actinomadura harenae
CCGCCGCCGGCCCGGCAGAGGTGGTCCAGGCGGTGCCGGCCGTGCCCGCGACCGCGGTGCCCGGGCCGGCCAGGCCGACGGCCAGAACGGCGGCGCCGAGACGGATCATGACGCCGGTGATGTTCCTGCTCATGACGAGACTCCCCCTGCAATGCTCCTGGATGTGCGCGCCCCTGCGGCGCACCGGGCAGGGTCGAAGCGCGACACCCGCACCGGCGACTCACTGTAGTTCGGCCATCTCATCAAGTGACGGATCTTTGCCGCCGAACGCGAGACCGAGGGTGGAGGTGAGCGCGCCGGTGACCCTGGGGGAACCGGCGGTGACGGCGGTGACCCGGTCGGTGGTGCCGGCGGTCTCGGAGAGCACTCCGCCGCCGGCGGTCCACCTCCCCGGGAGCACTTCGGCGCGGGCGTGCGGCTCCGGCCGGAGATCGTGGTGTCCGGGAACCACTGAACACCCTGACTAAAATAAGCGCTTACTTTCTTCGTCTGCCAGGATGGACCGGACGAACCGGTCCGACGAAGGCGGGACGAAGCATGATCGAATGGTCCGACGAGGACGTCATGATCCGCGACGCGGTGCGCGCGTGGGTCGATGAGAAGGTCCGTCCGCGGATGGACGCCCTGGACGCCGGGGACCTGCCGCCCTACGACCTCGTCCGGGACCTGTTCCGGACCTTCGGCATGGACGAGATGGCGCGGACCTCCTTCAACGCCCGGCTGGAGAAGGAGGAGCGCGCCGCCTCCGGCGAGAGCGAGGGCAAGGGTGAGGGTGAGGGCGGGGACGGGGAGAAGTCCGGCGGCGGGGGCGTGAACGCATCGCTGAACATCCTGCCGATCGTCGAGCTGTGCAAGGTGTCGCCGGGCCTGGTCACCGCGATGGGCGTCAGCCTCGGCCTCGCCGCCGGGACGATCATGAAGCGGGGCAGTGCCGAGCAGAAGCGGCGGTGGGGCCTGGACCTGCTCACCATGGACAAGGTCGGCGCGTGGGCGATCACCGAGCCGAACTCCGGGTCGGACGCCTTCGGCGGGATGCAGGCCACCGCGCGCCGCGACGGCGACGGCTACGTCCTCAACGGCTCCAAGACGTTCATCACCAACGGCCCGCACGCCGACACGATCGTGTTCTACTGCAAGCTCGACGACGGCCGCGACCCGCGCGACCGCGAGATCCTCACCTTCGTCCTGGACCGGGGCATGCCGGGGCTCGAGCAGAGCAAGCCGCTGCGCAAGATGGGCCTGCACTCCTCCCCCACCGGCGAGCTGTTCCTCAGCGACGTCCGCGCGGGCGCGGACCGGCTCCTCACCGGCGGCGGGACGGGCTCACAGAGCGGCAGGGAGTCGGCCCGGCAGAACTTCGTCACCGAGCGCGCGGGCGTCGCCGCGATGGCGCTCGGCGTCATCGAGGAGTGCCTGCGCCTGTCGGTCGACTACGCCAGGAAGCGCGAGCTGTGGGGCAAGCCGATCGGCGACTTCCAGCTGATCCAGCTGAAGCTGGCGAAGATGGAGGTGGCGCGGCTGAACGTCCAGAACCTGGTGTTCCGGCATGTGGAGATGCAGCGCAAGGGCCTCACGCCGACGCTCGCCGAGGCGTCGGCGATGAAGCTGTACGCCGCGCAGGCCGCCGCCGAGGTCACCCAGGAGGCGGTGCAGCTGTTCGGCGGCAACGGCTACATGAGCGAGTACCGCGTCGAGCAGCTCGCCCGGGACGCCAAGTCCTTCCAGATCTACGCGGGCACCGACGAGATCCAGGTGACCCACATCGCGCGCGACCTGCTGTCCCGCTGACACCCCCTCACGAGGCGGGGCCGTCCCGGCACCGGGGACGGCCCCGCTTCTCCCTTGCCCGCGGGGCGGCGGAAGGGCAACGAAACGGTGACGAGGGGTTGACGGGTTCGGAAGGAGTCCTTACTTTCAGGGCCAGGTTAGGAAAGTTTCCTAACTCAGAGAGGCCGTCCCGCGATGACCGTGCCGTCCGACTCGTCCGTGCCCACGCCGGGCACCCCGAGCCTGCTGCGGGCCATCAACGACCGCGCCGCGCTCGAGGTGCTCCTGGCCCGCGGGACGCTCACCCGGCCCGAGCTGTCCCGCCTCACCGGCATCTCCAAACCCACCGCGTCCCAGCTCCTCGCCCGCCTGGAGGACAGCGGCCTGGTCATGCGGGACGGCGTGCGGGAGGGCACCCCCGGCCGCACCGCCGAGCTGTACCGGATCGTGCCGTCCGCCGCGCACGTCGCCGGACTGGACGTCACCCCCCGCCGGATCATCGCCGCCGTCGCCGACCTCACCGGTGCCGTCGTCGGCGAGCACGTCCTGGCGACGCCGGGCCGCGCGAACGTCGACGCCGCCGCCCGCGCCGCCGCGGCCGTCGACGGCGCC
>NZ_RFFG01000246.1 GCF_003696215.1 Actinomadura harenae
CCGTAGAGGATCTTTTCGGAGAGGTTGTCCTCGATCTCGCGTTGGATGGTGCGGCGCAGGGGCCGGGCGCCCAGGACGGGGTCGTAGCCGCGTTCGGCGAGCAGGTTCTTGGCGGCGGGCTGGAGCTCGATGCCCATGTCGCGGTCCTTGAGGCGCTCGTCGACCTTGGCGATCATCAGGTCGACGATCTGGATGATCTCCTTCGGGGTGAGCTGGTGGAACACCACGATGTCGTCGACACGGTTGAGGAACTCGGGGCGGAAGTGCTGCTTGAGCTCCTCCGACACCTTCGACTTCATCCGGTCGTAGGACCCCTGGGTGTCGTCCTGCCGGGAGAACCCCAGGGACTGGCCCTTGGAGATGTCCCGGGTGCCCAGGTTCGTCGTCATGATGATCACGGTGTTCTTGAAGTCGACCACGCGCCCCTGGGCGTCGGTGAGTCGGCCGTCCTCGAGGATCTGCAGCAGGCTGTTGAAGATGTCGGGGTGGGCCTTCTCGATCTCGTCGAACAGCACCACCGAGAACGGCTTGCGGCGGACCTTCTCGGTCAGCTGCCCGCCCTCCTCGTATCCGACGTATCCGGGCGGGGACCCGAACAGCCGGGACACGGTGTGCTTCTCCATGAACTCCGACATGTCCAGCTGGATCAGGGCGTCCTCGTCACCGAACAGGAACTCCGCCAGCGTCTTGGACAGCTCGGTCTTGCCCACACCCGACGGGCCCGCGAAGATGAACGACCCACCCGGGCGCTTGGGGTCCTTCAGGCCCGCACGCGTACGCCGGATCGACTGCGACAGCGCCTTGATCGCGTCTTCCTGACCGATCACCCGGCGGTGCAGCTCGTCCTCCATCCGCAGCAGCCGCGCCGACTCCTCCTCGGTCAGCTTGAACACCGGGATGCCCGTCGCGGTCGCCAGGACCTCCGCGATCAGCTCCTCGGTCACCTCGGCCACGACGTCCATGTCGCCGGCCTTCCACTCCTTCTCCCGCTGCGCCTTCTTGGCCAGCAGCTGCTTCTCCGAGTCCCGGAGCGCCGCGGCCTTCTCGAAGTCCTGCGCATCGATCGCCGACTCCTTCTCCCGGCGAACATCGGCGATCTTCTCGTCGTACTCACGCAGGTCCGGCGGCGCCGTCATCCGGCGGATCCGCATCCGCGACCCCGCCTCATCGATCAGGTCGATCGCCTTGTCCGGCAGGAACCGGTCGGAGATGTAGCGGTCGGCCAGCTGCGCGGCGGCGACCAGCGCGGCGTCGGTGATCGACACACGGTGGTGCGCCTCGTACCGGTCACGCAGGCCCTTGAGGATCTCGATCGTGTGCGACAGGGACGGCTCGGCGACCTGGATCGGCTGGAAACGGCGCTCCAGCGCCGCGTCCTTCTCCAGGTGCTTGCGGTACTCGTCCAGCGTCGTCGCGCCGATCGTCTGCAGCTCACCACGAGCCAGCATCGGCTTCAGGATCGACGCCGCGTCGATCGCACCCTCCGCCGCCCCCGCACCCACCAGCGTGTGCAGCTCGTCGATGAACAAAATGATGTCACCGCGAGTACGGATCTCCTTCAGGACCTTCTTCAGCCGCTCCTCGAAATCACCCCGATACCGCGACCCGGCCACCAACGCGCCCAGATCCAGGGTGTAGAGCTGCTTGTCCTTCAGCGTCTCGGGCACCTCACCCTTGACGATCTTCTGCGCCAGCCCCTCGACCACCGCCGTCTTACCCACACCCGGCTCACCGACCAGCACCGGATTGTTCTTCGTGCGACGCGACAACACCTGCATCACACGCTCGATCTCGGTGTCACGACCGATCACCGGGTCAAGCTTCCCCTCACGGGCAGCCTGCGTCAGGTTCCGACCGAACTGGTCAAGCACAAGGGAGGTGGAGGGAGCGGACTCCGAAGGACCACCGGACGACGCCGGCTCCTTGCCACCGGAGTACCCGTGCAGCAACTGGATGACCTGCTGCCGCACCCGGTTCAAATCCGCGCCCAGCTTCACCAGGACCTGGGCCGCGACACCCTCGCCCTCCCGGATCAGACCCAGGAGGATGTGCTCGGTGCCGATGTAGTTGTGCCCCAGCTGCAGCGCCTCGCGCAGCGACAGCTCCAGCACCTTCTTCGCCCGCGGCGTGAACGGGATGTGCCCCGACGGCGCCTGCTGACCCTGGCCGATGATCTCCTCGACCTGCTGCCGCACCGCCTCGAGACTGATCCCGAGCGACTCCAGCGCCTTGGCGGCCACACCCTCACCCTCGTGGATCAGACCCAGGAGGATGTGCTCGGTGCCGATGTAGTTGTGATTGAGCATCCTGGCCTCTTCCTGAGCCAGAACGACAACCCGCCGCGCGCGGTCGGTGAACCTCTCGAACATCT
>NZ_RFFG01000247.1 GCF_003696215.1 Actinomadura harenae
CGTCCGGTGAGTGCACACGAGCACCTCCCGACCAGGGCCGACAGATCCCGTTGAGGACCCAAGGTCAGTCAGTCGGCGGGTCAGACCCCGGACGGGAGGTGCTCACCTCCATCATCACTGTCAGTCGACGTCGCCGTGGGGGAGGGGGCGGCTCGCCGGCTCCTCCCAGCGGACGGGGTCGACGTCGTCGTCCTCGGCGAGGGTGCGGCCGCGGGCCAGGCGCGCGCGCAGGTCGCGGAAGGCGCCGGGCAGGCCCCGCGGGATCGCGACGCCGACCGTCAGCAGGGTGCCGGCGAACAGCCACGGCGCGATCCCGGCCAGGGCGCTCAGCAGGCCCAGGGACATCGTCCGGGTGAGCGGGCCGTCGTCCGCGGCGAGCTCGGCGACCACGGTCGCGGCGAAGCACGCCAGCGGCGGGCTCACGATCAGCGTCGGCAGGTCGGCCGGGCGGGTCAGCAGCGCCGCGAGCACGCAGCCCGCGACGAACAGGCCCCCGGCCAGCGGCGAGACGTCGACCCAGCGCGCCAGCAGCGCGCCGAGGAGGGCGGCGGCCAGGATGAGCGCCACCCCGCCGCGTCCGGTGAGGGTGACCGTCCCGGCCCTGCCGGACGGCCGGGACGACCGGCGCGAGGAGGCGTTCTGCCGCACTGGACCCCCTGGCCCGGGTGAGGCGCCGTCCGGCGCCTCACGAACCGTCGAAGTACTCATTGCCACCTCTCCCGCCGATCGTGTTGATCAGGGATGGCCCGTCCGCCGAAACCTACCGCTTCCGCGCCCAGCGCGGGATGCGCGCGGGATTCGGCGTCCCCTCCGAGGCGCTCCTCGGGTCCCGCCCCGGGTCCCGCCTCGGGGGCCGGAGCGGTGAACTCGGCGGCCGACAGGGGACGCGGGGCGTCCTCGACCGGGGTCGGGGCCTCCAGCCTGTCCTCCACGACGCCCAGGTCGTTCAGCCGCCGCGCGGACACCAGGACGCGGGTCTCCAGGGAGCCGACCGTCCGGTTGTAGGCGCGGACGGCCCCGGTGAGGGAGCGGCCCAGCTCGTCCACGTGGCGGCCCATCGTGCCGAGCCGCTCGTACAGCTCCTTGCCGAGGTCGAACACCGCGCGCGCATTCCGCGAGAGCGCCTCCTGCTGCCACGCGTAGGACGCCGTCCGCAGCATGGTGATCAGCGTGGTCGGGGTGGCGATGTGGACGCGCCGCCGCATCGCGTACTCCAGCAGCGCCGGGTCGCGGTCGAGCGCGGGCGCGAGGAACGCCTCGCCGGGGACGAACAGCACGACGAACTCGGGCGCCGGGCTGAACGCCTGCCAGTACGCCTTGGCGGCGAGCCGGTCCACGTGGTCGCGGATATGCCGGGCGTGCGCGTCCAGCCGGTCGCGCTCGGCGGACGCCTCGCCGGTCGACGCGGCCTCCAGGTACGCGGCCAGGGACACCTTGCTGTCGACGATGATGTTCTTGCCGCCGGCCAGCCGGACGACCAGATCCGGCCGGACGGTGCCGTCCTCGGTGGCCGCGGACGCCTGCTCGTCGAAATCGCAGTGGTGGGTCATCCCGGCCAGTTCGACCACGCGGCGGAGCTGGAGCTCGCCCCAGCGTCCGCGCGCCTCGGGCCGCTGGAGCGCGCGCACGAGGGAGCGGGTCTCGGTGCGGAGCTGCTCGCCGCTCTGCCGGACGAACTCGACCTGCTTGGCGAGCATCGCGTGCGACTCGCGGCGTCCGGTCTCGACCTCGCGGAGCTGCTCCTCGACCTTGGCGAGCGTCTCGCGCAGCGGCGCGACCAGGTGCTCGACGGCCTGCTTGCGCCGGTCGAGCTCGCCCGCGGCCTCGGCCCCGGCGACCTTGAGCCGGGCGTCGGCCAGCTCCAGGAACCGCTGGTTGGACGCGTCCAGCGCCTTGGCGGAGAGGTTCTCGAAGTGCCCGGCCATGCGCTCCTCGGCGTAGGCGAGCTTCTCCTCGGCGGCCTTGGCGCGGGCGATCAGCGCCCCCTGGCGGCCGGTGGCCAGGGCGTATCCGACCACCACGCCGAGGACGGCCCCCAGGAGCAGGCCGGCGAGCAGCGCGAGATCCATCCGTCAATCGTGACAGCGGATCGGGGGCGCACCGGCGCGACGCGCCGGGCCGCGGGCGAGCGGGGCCCGCGATGTCCGGACTATTAGACTCATTGTGTACTTAGGTTCATGACGTCCCCCCGCGAGGAGTGGCCATGCCGTCCGCCCCCGAAGCCGCCTCCGGCCCCGCCCCCGCCTCTGAACCCGGACCCGCCCCCGCCCCCGCCCCCGCCTCCGGCCCCGGGCCTGCCGCTGCGGGGCGGCGGACCGTCCGGCCCGTCGCGGCCACCCGGGCCC
>NZ_RFFG01000248.1 GCF_003696215.1 Actinomadura harenae
CCCCGGCCGCCGTCGCTCCGGCGGCGGCTCCGGCTCCGGCTCCGGCCGCCGCGTCGGCGCCGAAGCCCGCCGCCGCCCCGAAGGTCGCGGACGAGGACGTCGAGCGCGTCCCGCTGAACCGCTTCCGCAAGGTCGCCGCGCGCCGCCTGGTCGAGAGCAAGCAGAACGCGCCGCACTTCTACCTGAACCGCGACGTGGACGCCGAGGCCCTGGTCGCGTTCCGCAAGACCCTGAACGAGGCGCTCGCCCCGGTCAAGGTCAGCGTGAACGACCTGATCGTCAAGGCGTCCGCGCGGGCGCTGCGCGAGCACCCGCAGGTCAACACCTCCTACACCGAGGACGCCCTGCTCGTGCACAAGCGCGTCCACGTCGGCGTGGCCGTCGCGGTCGAGGACGGCCTGCTGGTCCCGGTGATCAAGGACGCGGACCGCAAGTCGGTGTCCCAGATCGGCGCCGAGACCCGCGAGCTGGCCGCCAAGGCCCGGGACGGCAAGCTGTCCCCCGCCGAGATGACCGGCGGCACGTTCTCGGTCAGCAACCTCGGGATGTTCGGCGTGGACTCGTTCTCCGCCGTGATCAACCCGCCGGAGGCGGCGATCCTCGCGGTCGGCGCCGTCCGCGCGGAGCCGGTGGTCAGGGACGGCCAGGTCGTCCCGGGGCAGCGGATGACGATCACGCTCTCGGTGGACCACCGCGCCGCCGACGGCGCGACCGGGGCCAAGTTCCTGGACCGCCTGGCCCAGCTCCTGGAGAACCCACTCCTGATCGTCGCGTAACGTGGCATGGCCGATTTTTCGGCCATGCACCACGCGAAGACCTCACCCCGTGCGAGCCCCGCTCGCACGAGCGTCCGGCCGAGGGCGAGCCACCAGGCGAACCCTCGGAGCCGGAGGCTCAACCAGGAGGACCGCCGCCCATGGCGCACCCCGTGGGGCGGCGATACGGCCTCGTGCCCGTCCCGGTGATCCCGGCTCGGGCGCGGGGCCGCGTCATGTCCCGGGTTCGGGCAGTGTCATGTCCCGGGTTCGGGCAGGTGTCACTTGCTGGGTTCGGGCAGGTGCTTGCAGGAGATCTTCGGGTTGAGCCCGATGTAGTTGAGCGGCCCGGCGACCACCGTCACCGCGATCGTCCCGCTCCGGTTGCAGTCTTTGAGCTGATCCTTGACGGGACGGTCGTAGTAGTGGCGCTGGCCTGCAGCGACGGCGCCGATGACGAGCCAGACGAGGAGCACGACCGAAGAGATCCGCATGACCTCATCGTGCATTCCGGATCGCCGGTCGGACAAGCGCTTCACGCCTGTCGACAGGGTGATCCATCCAACGTGAAGGTGTCCGGGCGAGGTTCGGGCGCGCCGCCGGAGGCCGTTCCCAGGAAGCCGAACTCGGCGGTTCCGTGCGGGGCGATGCCGCGGTTGTAGTCCGCGGCGGTGACGGTGATCTCACCCTCGGTCTGTGTCCGGGTGCCGTTCCAGATCTGGGTGATCCGCTCGCCCCGGGCGAACGTCCAGCTCAGGCGCCAGCCGTCGAGGGCCCTGGCGCCGAGGTTGGTGATCCGCACGCTGGCCTGGAACCCGCCGGCCCACTGCCCGGTGACCGCGTACGCGACCGCGCAGACCGGCGTGGACGGCGTGGACGGCGTGGACGGCGCCGTGGCGGCCGGACGGCCCGGCGACGCGGCGGGCCGCCCGCCGCCGGTGAACGCGGCGAGCAGCACGAGGACGGCGAGCAGCGCGGCGGCCGCTCCCCCGCCGATCAGGAGCGTCCGCCGGGACGTCCGGTCGGGGCCGGTCGGGGGCGGGCCCGGCTCGTCCAGGATCCGCGTCGGGTTCGCGGGGGCCGGACGGTCACCGATCACGCCGGTGGCGGCGTCCGCTTCCTCGTCCGCGCCGTCCGGCGGAGGCGTGGAGGAGGACGGGGACGCGATGGGCGGGAGGTGGGCGGCCTCCGCGAGGGCCTCGCCCACCCCGGCGGCGGTGGGACGGCGGCCGGGGTCGGCGTCCAGGCACCGGCCCACCAAGGCCGCCAGGCCTGACGGCACGGGCGGCGGGAGCGTCTCGCGGAGCAGGACCCCGAGGGCGTACACGTCGGCGGACGGCGCCGGTTCGGCCCCGGCGAGGACTTCGGGCGCGACGTAGGCGGGCGTGCCGAGGAGCGCGCCGCCCGCCGTGCGCGCCCCGAGGGCGAGACCGAAGTCGACGACCTTCACACCGGACGCCGTGAGCATGACGTTGGCGGGCTTGACGTCCCGGTGGACGACGCCCGCCGCGTGCGCCGCGGCCAGCGCGCGGGCGGCCTGCGCGCCCACGGCGGCGGCCTCCCGGGACGGCAGCGGG
>NZ_RFFG01000249.1 GCF_003696215.1 Actinomadura harenae
GGGCCCGGGCAGCGGCGCCGCGCGCAAGGACAGCGTCGACCGCGGCGCCTCGGCCCTGCTCGCCGAGGCCGCCGAGCGCGCCGGGGTCCGGCGCTTCGTCCAGATCTCGACGATGGGCGCGGGCAGGCCGCCCGCGCCGGGCGGCGACGACGTGTGGGCCGCCTACGTCAACGCCAAGAACGCCGCCGAGGACGACCTGCGCGACCGCGACCTCGACTGGGTGATCGTCCGCCCCGGCGGCCTGACCAACGACCCCGGCACCGGCCGGGTCACCCTGGCGCCGCCACCGGTGGGCCACGGCGCCGTCACCCGCGACGACGTGGCGGCCGTCATCGCGGCCCTCCTCGCCGAACCCAAGGTCGACCGGGCCACCCTGGAACTCGTCAACGGCGACGTCCCCATACCCGAGGCCATCTCCGCCCTCATCTGACGGTGATGATGTCGGTGGTGACGCCGCGGGCGGGCGGGGTGGGTCAGGGGGCGTCGTGGATCAGGGGGCGTAGAGGGCGTCGATGTCGGAGGCGAACTCGGCGGTGACGATGTGGCGGCGCACCTTGAGGCTCGGGGTGAGGTGCCCGTCCGCCTCGGTGAGCGCGCGGTCGAGGACGCGGTACTTCTTGATCGCCTCGGCGCGCGAGACGGTCGTGTTGGCGTCCGCGATCGCGGCGTCCAGGGCGGCCCGCACCTCCGGGTCGTCGCGGAGCGCGGCGAGGTCGAGGGCGTCGCCGCTGCGGGGGACGGGGCGTCCGCGCGTGGCCAGCCAGGCCGGGAGGGCCTCCTCGTCGAGGGCCAGCAGGGCGCCGACGAAGGTGCGGCCGTCGCCCACGACCACGGCCTGGTCGATGATCGGGTGGGCGCGCAGGAGGTCCTCCAGCGGGCCGGGGGCGACGTTCTTGCCACCGGCCGTGACGAGGATGTCCTTCTTGCGCCCGGTGATCGTGAGGTAGCCGTCCTCGTCGAGTTCGCCCAGGTCACCGGTGCGGAACCAGCCGCCGTCCATGGCCTGCGCCGTCGCCTCGGAGTTGTTCCGGTAGCCGTGGAAGACACTGACGCCGCGCGCCAGGATCTCGCCGTCCTCGGCGATCCGGATGCCGGTCCCGGGGAAGGGCCGTCCGACCGTGCCGATGCGGTTGCCGCCGCGCGTGAAGCGGTTGCCGACGATCGGGGCGGTGGTCTCGGTGAGCCCGTAGCCCTCGATGATCGTCACGCCGACGCCGCGGAAGAAGTGGCCGAGCCGGGCGTTCAGCGCCGCGCCCCCGGACATCGCGTACCGGAGCCGCCCTCCGACCGCCGCCCGCAGCTTGCGGTAGACCAGCGCGTCGAACACGCGGTGCCGGGCCCGGAGGGCGAGCGGCACGCGCCCGGCGTCGAGGGCGTGGCTGTAGGCGACGGCCGTGTCGGCCGCGGCGGCGAAGATCCTGCCCTTGCCGTCGGCCTCGGCCCGCTGCGCCGCGCCGTTGTAGACCTTCTCGAACACCCGCGGAACGGCCAGCAGGAAGGTGGGGTGGAACGTTCCAAGATCGTCCTGCAGAGTGCCGGGGGTGCCGTGCGCCAGCACCATCCCGCACTCCACGCAGCCCACCTGCACCAGCCGCGCGAACACGTGCGCGAGCGGCAGGAACAGGAGCGTGGACGCGCCGTCCGCGGTGATCTCCGGCACCCCGGCGAGCACCACGTTGCGCGCCGTGGCCAGGAAGTTCGCGTGGGTCAGCTCGCAGCCGCGCGGCCGTCCGGTCGTCCCGGACGTGTAGACGATCGTCGCGAGGTCCGACGCGCGGCGCGACCGCCGCCGCGCGAGGAGCTCCTGGTCGGAGACCGCCGCGCCCCAGGAGGCGAGGCGGTCCAGGTCGTCCGGCTCGATGCCGCTGACGTGCGAGAGCTCCGGCAGGTCGCCGCGGACGGACGCCACCGCCGAGCGGTTCTCCTCCGTCTCGACGAAGATCCCGCACGCGCCCGAGTCGCCGAGGATCCAGGCGACCTGCTCGGCCGACGACGTCTCGTACACCGGGACGGTCACGCCGCCCGCCGCCCAGATCGCGTAGTCCAGGACCGTCCACTCGTACCGGGTCCGCGCCATCAGCGCGATCCGGTCACCGGGCTCCACCCCGACCGCGATCAGGCCCTTGGCCAGCCGCGCCACCTCGGCCGCGAACTCCGCGGCCGTCACCGAACTCCACGCGTCCCCGCCCGTCCCGAGGTACACCGCCCGCTCCGCGCCGCTCGCACCGGCCGCGACGGGGTTCCCGGCGGCCGCGCCGCTCGCGTCGCCCGTGCCGCTGCCGGCCGGGACC